>CAXTBG010000004.1:0-126106 GCA_964242105.1 uncultured Nakamurella sp.
GGTCGCCGTCCGGTGGTGGGTTCGTGCTGGTGGCCGGCGCCCCGCGGTGGGCGGGCGAGGGGACCGGCGGATGACCCCGATCCGCATCCTGCTGGCCGAGGACCAGGTGATGATCCGCTCCGCGTCGAGCCAGGACCGGGCCGTTCGGCGGCGCAATCGCGCAAGGCATGGCGCTTTATGCGGAACGAAGAGATCGGACCTGAGCCCCCGAGGGTGCTCGGCACCGGTGCTCGGCTGAAGGTTCGGCGCAGTCCGTTAAGGTGGGCGGAGTGGGAGGCCGCAACACGGACGACACGTCGCCGTACAGTGCGACAAGTGCACCTGGTCCCGTCCGGTCCCATGAGACCGATGAGGAACTGAGCTTTCCCGAGGGCTTCCTCATCGGGGCATCGACCGCTGGGCACCAGACCGAGGGCAACAATACGAACTCCGATTGGTGGGAGTTCGAGCTTCGCGCGGGAACTCCGGTACACGAGCCGTCCGGCGATGCCTGCGATTCTTACCACCGTTACCGGCAGGACATCGGGCTCGCAGGGGGATTCGGGATGAACGCCTACCGATTCAGTGTCGAGTGGGCCCGGATCGAGCCGGCTGAAGGACTGTTCTCCCGGGCCGAAACCGGCCATTACCGGCGTGTTCTTGCGGCCTGTCACGAGTACGGCCTGGTACCGGTCGTCACCTACAACCACTTCTCGCTACCGCGCTGGTTGCAGGACCGCGGTGGTTACGCCGCAACGGAATTTCCGGCGCTATTCCAGCGCTACTGCGCTTACGTCACCCGCAGGCTCGGCGACCTCATCGGCTGGGCGGTGACCATCAACGAGCCGGAGGGCGCCGGCGATGCTGGTTTCGTCCTGGGCATCCATCCCCCAGGCATCATCGGGGACCATGCCGCCGCAGCGCGAGTTGCGGACAACGTCATGGCAGCCCACCGGATGGCCGTCGAGGCCATCCGGGACAACGCAACGCTCCCGGTCGGCGTCTCGTTGGCTCTACAGGACATGCAGTACGAGGACGGGGCGGAGCCAGGTGACACCGAGTGGGAGGTCAACGCCCGACTGAGCGAACGCTATCTGGAGGCTGCAGAGGGCGACGACTTCGTCGGTCTGCAGACCTACACTCGTATTCGCTTCGGCCCCGAAGGGGAACGCGGCCCCGGCCTCCATCCGGACAAGAAGAACGGTCTGGTGGAAACGCCTGACAACACTCAGGTGGGCTGGGAGTTCTACCCACAAGCGGTGAGCGGAACCATACGCCGGGTAGCACAGCTGACCAATGGCATGCCGATCCTGCTGACGGAGAACGGCATGGCAACGAACCACGACGCCAAGCGCGTTGCATTCATGGACGGTGCGCTGCGAGCGGTGCACGGCTGCCTGGCCGACGGTCTGGACGTTCGCGGGTACCTGCACTGGTCGATGTTGGACAATTTCGAGTGGTCCGGTGGTTTCGAACCCAAGTTCGGGTTGGTCGCTGTGGACTTGGAGACCTTCGCGAGGCGCCCCAAGCCCAGCGCCTACTGGCTGGGAGAGGTTGCCAATACGCATCGCCTGCCGTTGTCTGCCGTCCACTGGCCGCCCGCTCAGTGACACACCGATGGATGGATTCGACCAGCGGCAGTCCTACCGGCTCCGCTCGGAACTCGGGCGCTGCAGGACCCCTCTACAGGAAGGCGTTGTACGGCAGGTCGGTCTCGCAGCTGAACGCATCCGAGAATCCGCGTGGATAGTGATACCGACGGTCGTCCTTGTTCGCCGGATAGACGAACTTCCCGCCGACCTGCCAGATGTAGGGAACGAAGGCGTACTTGAGGGTGTCCTTCTTCATCTCCCACAGCTGCATGATCTCTTCGGTGTTTGCCATGAAGTTCGACCAGATGTCGTGATGGAATGGGATGACGACCTTCGCCTGCAGGCCCTCGGCCATTCGAAGGATGTCCGAAGCAGTCTGCTTGTCGGTGATGCCGGGAGGGTTCTCGCCGTAGGCGCCCATCGCCACATCGACGCGATGCTCCTTGCCGTGCTTGACGTACAGGTTGGAGAAGTGCGAATCTCCGCCGTGGTAGACGCTGCCTCCCGGAGTCGAGATGATGTAGTTGACCGCGAGATCATCCATATCGGGGATGGGGTTGCCCTTTGATTTGATCTCTTTGGGGCGGGTGAGCAACATCGTTCGATCAAAAGAGTCGACGATGTGGATCTCGGTGTCCTTGACCGTCACGACATCGCCCGGCCGGACGACGATGCACCGGTCCGATGGGACACCCCACTTCGTCCAGAGGTCGACCGCAGACTGAGGGCCGATGAACGGGACAGTGTCCGGGCAGTTGGCCAATACAGCTGCTGCGACATTCACGTCGATGTGATCGGTGTGGGTGTGGGTGGCCAGGACGGCATCGGCGGTGCGAATGGCGAACGGATCGATGACGAACGGTGACAGCCTCAGGTTCGGCTGCAGGTTGCGAACCCCGGCCATGCGCATCATCTGATGACCCTCCTCCATGTGCGGGTTGGCCGCCGTCCGCTTGCCGGCGCCCACCCACAGGTCGACGATGATGTTTGCGTCGCCCTCGGACTTCACCCAGAGGCCGGTGCACCCCAGCCACCACATCGCGAACGTCCCGGGCTCAACGGTGGTGGAATCGATTTCTTCGTTCAACCACGTGCCCCACTGCGGGAACGTCTTGAGAATCCACGACTCGCGGGTGATCTCGCTGACCTCGCTCATTTCCTCATCCTTCCGATTGTTCGAGTTATGGTTTGCCCCACGAATGGGTTCCGTTCGCGGATTGGTGGGACCGAGCGGCGGCTCAGCACGTGCGCTCAGCCAGCTATCGCTTGGGCCCACAGGTCTACCCGCCGGTCAGGGTCAGGCCGCCGTCGATGACCAGCAAGGCACCGTTGACGTACGAGGCGGCCGGAGACCACAGGAACAGAATGCCGGCAGCGAGTTCCTCAGGAGATCCTGGCCGTTTCATCGGGTTGCGACTGATCCGCTCGACCATCCCGGGCGACTCGAGAAATGCCCGGTTGCGAGGGGTGGAGATGGGACCGCCGGGGGCGATGGCGTTGAACCTGCACGTACGAGCGAGTTCCGTTGCACACCAACGGGTGTAGCCGAGTATCCCAGCTTTCGCAGCGGGATACCATCCGAACCCGGCCGGGTCACTTCCGGTGCCACCGGCGATCGGTCCGGCGACTGCAGAGATGTTGACGACGCTCGCGCCGGCACCGGGCGTCGTGGCCAGAAAGGCCTCGCTGACCTTGACAACGCTTCCCATGGCGGCATGGACCGCTTCGTCGAAGCTCCAGGTACGACCGATGGCGGTGGGGCCGGCATTGTTGACCAGCAGAGTGGGCGTGCCGAGCTGGTCGACCGTCTGTTTCATCGCCGCTTCGACCGCGGCATGATCGGCCACGTCAGCGACGAACGGTGTTATCTGTGGGCCGTGCTCGCCGGCCCGGTCAACGGTGCGCTGCGCGGATTCGGCATTCATGTCCCATGCCGCGACGCGTAGGCCCTGACGCGCGGCCAGGATGCACGCAGCCTGGCCGATGCCGCTGCCTGCACCCGTGACGATGGCGACGGTGCCGGCGGGGTGAACCCAGCCCGGCCAGATGATGTCCCGGTCCGGGTCGTTCGGTGATGACATGGTCGGCCTCCGCGGCGAGTGCTGGTCTACAGAGTGGGGTGCAGACCGGCGGCGCCGCCAGAGGGCGACGCGCGCCGGTCGATGTCCGCCGAACCGTCAGGACAGGGCTGCCGGCTGCGGGATGATCATGATGGTGCGCAGTGCTGCGTCCACGCCTTGCAGGCCGTTGGACATGGCGAAGATGTTCGGAGTGCTGACCAACTGCACGACGGGCATGTCGGTGATGTTCAGGTTTGCGATCTTGACGGTGGCCGCGTTGGCCTCCGCCGAGCCTTCGGCCGCGGCGCCGAGTCCATTGACGGCGTCGATGTACGCCTGGTTCTTGTATCCCCAGGTGTTGTTGGGTGCGCCGGGCTCGATCAGGCCGGCGTCGAAGTAGACCGAGGGCAGTGCACTGCTGGAGGACCACAGTTCGGCCTGGTAGGTACCCTTGCTGTGGGCTGTCTGCAGGTCATTGCCGCTGGCCAGCTTGTTGAGCTTGAGAGTGATGCCGATCTGCTGGAGTTGACTCTGCAGAAGCACAGCGAGCTGATCAACCTGTGAACCGGGTTGTGTCGCGTTGTAGTTGAGAGTCAGCTCGAACCCGCTGGCGTAACCGGCCTGGCTCATCAGCGCCTTGGCGCCGGCAAGATCGAACTTGGTCTTCTCCACGGTGGCGCCTTGCGGAAGCTCGCTCTCGAGTAGCCCGTTCAGCGCCGGAGTGCCCATTCCGGCGTAGGCGCCCTTGACCAAGGCGTCCCGGTCGATCGCCTCGCTGATGGCCTGGCGGACCTTGACATTAGCCAGGTGGGGGTCGGCGAAGTTGAGGACCAGCCAGTCACGGCTGACGGGGGCGCACGAGTAGACAGTCGCCTTCTTGTTGCTGCTCAGGTCGGAGAACTGGGACCAGGTCAGGTCGCGGGCGTAGTTGATGCTGCCCGCCTGAAGCAGCTGGGACTGGTCGGCCGAAGAGGTGATCTGCTTGAGCACCACCTTGTCGTAGGCGACGGTGCCGGCCCAGCCCGGATTCTTGGTGAGGGTCATCTGGTTGCCGGTGTCGAATGAGGAGACCTGCCAGGGCCCGAAGCCGTCGGAGTTCTTCGCCAGCCATGTCTTCGCCCACGGATCGGACGCGGTGGTGTGCTTCTTGGCTTCGGTTGCGTCGTAGATGGTGAACGTCGGCACCGAGAACATCGCCACGTCCAGCGGGGTGGCCTTGTCCAGGTTCAGCTTGAACTGCGTCGGGGAGACAATGGTGATCGGGTTCTTCTGGTTGTAGTGAACGCTGTTGCTGGACAGAAACTTGACGATCGGGCTCAGGGCGATCCCTCGCTGGAGGCTCCACTGGACGTCGGTCGAGGTCAGGCTGTTGCCGTACTGACTCTTGAGAGCGTTGAGGTTGAAGGTGATGCTCTTCCGGTCGGAGCTGTAGGTCCAGTCTTTGGCGAGTTGGCCGGACAGCTTCTCGGAGCTGGGTGCGGTATTGCAGGAGCCGACGTCGTAGTTGACCAGAAGGGAATCCAGGACCGTCATCACTGGGCGTGTACCGCCGGAGAAATTGGTGGCATCCAATCCGTCGGGTAGGGCCTGGATGGCCATGACGAACGTCTTGTTCCCCGGCGACGAACCGGATCCGCTCGCGGCGGTGGTGCCGCTGCTGCTGCTGGTGCTGCTCTTCGTGCCGCCGCCGCATGCGACGACACTCAGCGCCAGCGCGAGCGTCGAGGCCGTCAGTAGCATGCGACGCCGGTGGATGGGGCTGAACTTCATTGTCCTACTCCTTGCTGTGGGGTTCGGATGGAGCCGGGGTCGGAAGAAGCGCGTCTCGCGCGGGCCGGCGTTGCTACTGCCGGCCGGGGTGAATCGTTCGCTGTAGGCCGAGGAGCAAGGACCGTGGTGCCAGCCGGGAGGATGGTGGATCGCCCGAATCGTGGCGACGGTCCGGTCATGACGACGCCGCGGGTAGCAGCGCCAGAGGATTGACCGGCGATCCGGTGCCGTCCGTGATCCGCAAGGGGGACACCACGAAGGTGAAAACGTAGCCGCGCCGTGCCGCGAGTTCCCGCAGGTCCAGCATTTCGATGATTTGGACACCGTTGTCGACGATCAGTTCGGCGTGTACGGCCAGTGGCGTCACCGCGGGCGCCGCCTCGAATGGCATCGTGTCGGAGCCGACCACGCTCACGCCGAGTGTGGTGAGGTGTTGTGCGGCAGCCAGTTCGGGGCCGGGCATGGGGGCGGCGCAGAACCGCCGCGGGTCGCCGGCCAGAGTGTCCCAGCCGGTCCGGATCAGCACGGCGTCGCCGGCCCGGATGGTCAATCCGGCCCACCGGGCGCAGTCGTCCAAATCATCCGGGGTCAGTTGAGTCTCTCCGGCGATCACTTCGCAGCCTAGGAAACCGGGAAAGTCCAGCAGGATGCCGCGGGTCACGACGGGTCGCAGCATCGCCGGCGCCCCGGCGGCAGGGTGCCGGCCGACGACTCCGATGTGCGAGAGGGAATCGATGTGGGTGCCGGTGTGGTTACCCAAGGCGATCGCGTCGGTCGCGGACGTGATGCTGCCGGGAGGCGACGGCGCGTCGGGGCCCGCGAACGGGACGTGCGTGCTGAGCAGCCGATGCTCGAACCGGGGGGCGCCAGGGCCGTGCGGTGTGACGTCGTCGAGCGCATGGCTGAGTTCGACGATGGTCATCATCTGCGGCCCGGGCCCGGGTGCAAGGTCGATCGTCATCGGTGCCTCCTTCCAGGTGTCGCAGGACGAATGGCAGAAGCGCTCTTCATCGCACGATGTCGGTCTGATCGTGGGGCTGCAGGTCGCTGGGGGCGATGCGGGTGAGGTCGCCATAGTGGGTCAGGGCCAAAGCGGCGGCGGCCTGCCCGTAGCGGATTCCGGCGTCGAGGTCGTGGTCGAGGTAGCCATGGAGCGTGCCGCCGACGAACGCGTCTCCCGCCCCTGGGCGGTCGACGACCGGGACGACGGATACGGGGTAGTGGATGACGCCGGCCGATCCGGCGTGGAAGACGCCGTTGGTGCGATCGGTGGACACGACGTCGGCGACACCGGTCCGCTCGCGCAGGGCGGCGCTGACCTTGTCACCGCCGCCCGCAACGCCGAACACCCGATTGCCGTCGCCGGAGGAGCACAGCAGCAACGACACCAGGGCCAGCATCGGGCTCAGAATGGCTGCCGCCTGCTCGGGCTGCCACAGAGTGGCGCGATAGTTGACGTCCAACGCGATGGGGACGGCACGTTCGGCCGCGGCGGACATGGCGTGCAGAATCAACGCCGCCGTCCGGGTGGTGAGAGCGGCCGTGATCCCGGTGACGAACAGCAGATCGGTGTCCAGCAGCGCATCCCAATCGAACTGGTCGGCTGTGGCATCCCGGAACGGGGTGTGTTCCCGGTCGTAGGTGACCCGCCCGGGCAGGGGCGGCTCGCCGGGCTCCAAGAAATACAGCGCAATCCGTCCGAGGGCCGGTCGGACGACATGGCTGAGATCAACGCCGACGCCGCGGTACTCCTGCAGGAACCGATCTGCCAGGTCACCTTGTGGCAGCACGCTGGCCCAGGCGGTGCGCCGACCGAGCTGGGCCAACATCCCGGCGACGTTGGCCTCGGAACCGGCGGGGCTGAGGTCCAGCTGACGGGCGTTCCGCAGGCGATCCCCTCTGGGAACCGTGAGCCGGAGCTGGCCTTCGCCGAGAGTGGCCAGCTGGTATCGGCGACCACGCGCTCCTCGATCGCCATCCACCGTCGCTTCCACCGGGCTCTGCTGCCCCTGCCCGGTCACGCCGACAAGCCGGTGCTTGCCGAGGCCGTGCCGTATCTGTTCTGGTAACGGTCGAAGTTGGACGCGATCTCACTGTCGGGCAGTGCGTTGATGACACCGATGCCCATGGCGATCGCGACCGTCCGGGCGACATCCTCGACCATCACAGCGGCCTGGAGGGCTTTGTGGATGGTGGAGCCGATGGTGAAGACACCGTGCTGACGCATCAGGATGGCCGGCGAGATGCCGATACTGCGAACGATCTCCTCACCTATTGCGTCTCCGCCGATGGGTGCGTAACCCCCGCAGGGAATAGGACCACCGAATTCGTCGGCGATGGCGGTCAGGCAGCATGGGATCGACTGGCCAGTGGCAGCGAAGGCGGTGGCGTAGGTCGAATGAGTGTGCACGATGGACATCACGTCGGGGCGGTGGCGGTACACGCCGAGGTGGGATGAGGTGTCCGACGACGGGCCGCGGTGCCCTTCGATGATCTTGCCGCCGAGGTCGACGACGACCATGTCCTTGGCGCCCATTTCGTCGTACCGCAGGCCCGATGGCTTGATGACGACGAGGCCGGTATCAGCATCCCGGGCGGAGAGGTTCCCTCCAGTCCAGGCGACCAAGCCGTGGCGCGGCAGGGCGAGGTTGCCGTCGAGAACTTCCTGCCGCAGCGTGGCCAACATGAGGATGGTGTCCTTACCAGTTCGGGTGAGTCGGCGCGGTGACCGGCGGGGCCACGGTGATGCCGGCTTCGGTCAGGCGGTCTGCGATGAACTGCCTTGCACGAGCGGCGATGTGAGCCGATTCCGGGTGCTCGTCGTTCCACATCTCGATCATGATCCGGCCTGTCCAGTGCTGCCGGGCAAGCTCCGCGAAGGCATGGTCCCACGGCACGGCGCCCTCACCCATCGGGATCCGACGGGGCTGACCTGGAACTGTTTCCTTGACGTGCAGGGCAAGCATGTGCCCCTCGCCAGCGGCGAGCTCGGCGGTGACGTCCACAGACCGTTCTGTGAGGTTGCCGATGTCCGGGTACAGGGCCAACCATGCCGAATTGATCTCCCGGACGACTTCCATCGCACGGCTGATGGAAATGATGTCGTCACCATCGACGTTTTCGATACCCAGCAGGATCCCGCGTTGCGCGGCGTACCGCGCCCCCGCCCGTAACACCTCGACATAACGGTCTCGGGCGCCAGGTTCGGGCTGCTCGTAGAAGGCGTAGTATCCAGCCAGCTGCAGGACTGGTATACCGAGGTCCTTGCACAGGTCGATGCTTTTGTACAGGACGTCCATCGCGGCCTGGCGAACCTGCGGGTCCGCGCTGCCGGGAGCGATTTTTCGGTGCACGGACAGGCACAATCCACCGAGGCTGACGTTGTGGCGGTCGGCGGACGAACGGACCTGGGCCCGCTCGGTCGAGGTCCAGTCCAGTCTTGTCAGTCTTTCTGGTGTTTCGTCGATCGACAGGTCCACGAAGGCAAAGCCACCCTGCACTGCGGAGGCGAAGAAGTCGTCCCAGGAGCCCGTGAACGCCAGAGCCTTCTCGTAGACCCCGAGTTCGACATCGGTCTCCCCTGGGCGAACCAGGATGGACGCGGTCACGACCAGACCTGTTCGATCATGTTCCGCAGTTCAAGTGCGGCGGCGGCAGGATCGTCGGCACCGACCACGGCGCGGCCTGCGATGATGATTCCGACAGGGCGGTCCGCAAAGGCTGGCAGCTCTCCGGCTGTGATACCGCCCGTGATGGTGACGGTGAAGCCCATTGCGTGCAATTCGTCGATCATGGCGAGATCGTCGGCACGCCAACTGAGGTCACCGGCGGCCTCGGCGTCGCGGGACCGGTGCACGATGACGTGCTGGGCGCCCGCAGCCCGCCAGGCCTGGGCGGCGACCCGATCGTAGGTTTCGCCGAGTTCGATCTGCACCTCGCCATCGAAACGGGCGGCGACCGCGCAGACCTGCTGCACGGTGGTCAGCGATGCGCCGGCAACGACCGAGACCCAGCTGGCTCCGGCCTCGAAAGCCATCCTTGCGATGATGTTTCCGGCTTCGGCGATACGCACGTCGGCCAGGACCGGGTGGTCGGGGAACAGGGCGCGAATCGCTCGCACAGCGTGCATGCCCTCCGACAGACACAGCACGGTGCCGACTTCGATGACATCGATGTGCTGCGCCGCCTTCTGCAGGGGTCCGAGGGCCGCCGGGAGATCGAACGTGTCGAGTGCGATTTGCAGGCGTGGCCGGACTGCCACCGATGGTCCGGGGGACGTCACTTGGCTGGTTCCTGTAGTCACGGGCGGAAGGTCCACTCGACGCGTGGGCGGCGCGGCCTGCTGGGTACGCGGGTTCCGTCGGTGACGTCAACTTCCAGGACGAACGACACGTGGGCTCCTTCGGCCAGTGCGCGTCGCCTCTCATACAGGCGTCGCTGCTTGGCGCGAACGCTAGAGCGATATAAGGGAACCTTGCAACCGAAGCCCTGCACATCTGTTCAGCTAGACTAGGTGCAGCCCAGTACGATCAGCGAAAATGCCTGGTGAGGCGCTGAGACGCTAAGACTCGGTCTCGATCGATGAACAGAATTGCTTGGAGACAGATGGCAACCGATCATGATCGGCTCCTGCTGCTGCTGCACGTGGCACGACGCTACTACCTGGACGATGCCGGCCAGCAGGACATCGCGAACGAGTGCGGGGTCTCCAGGGCCACGGTCTCCCGGTTGCTGTCCCAGGCCCGGGAGCGGGGCGTCGTGCGGATCGAGGTGGGTCATCCCTTGGAGCGGGTGGTCGATCTGGAAGCCGAATTGGTCACCGCATTCGGCCTGCGCGCGGCCAGGGTGGCCCAGAGTGACGTCGCCGTCGAGGGAATGGAATCCGTTGCAGGGTGCGCGGCAGAAGTCGTTGTGGACCTCGTGCACGATGACGCGGTGATTGCAGTGTCCAATGGCACCGCGCTGTCAGCAATGGTCGCTGCGATGCCGCAGCGCCGGAAGCGGGATGTCACGGTCGTGCAGATGATCGGTTCGCTTGGTCAGGACAATCAGCTGATCGACAGCCCTGACCTGTGTCGACGGCTCGCCGACAGCCTCGGCGGCACCTATCGAATCATGCCGGTGCCTCTGGTGGTCAAGACAGCCAGTTTGGCCACAGCGATGCGGCGGGAGAACTCGATAGCGATGACCCTGGCTCTGGGCTCGCGGCCAGATGTGGCTCTGGTGGGAATCGGCGCCTGTGACGAGCAAGGTTCCGGGCACATCTTCGACGGTTGGATGACTCCCGCGATCAACAGGCGGCTTCGTGATGCAGGGGCGGTGGGACACGTCGTCGGCCATCACTTCGACCGCTCCGGCCGGCATATCGACAGCGAACTGTGCCACCGCACGATCGGTGTGGCGATCGAACGGCTGAGGGAGATTCCGACCGTGGTCGGTGTTGCGGCCGGCGCGAACAAAGAGGCGGCTATCTTGGGCGCGCTGCGCGGCGGCATGGTCGACATCCTGGTGACCGACCCGGCCACCGCGACCGCTGTTCTCGGCCGCCATCAGGCCGGATGACCGAAACTCGTTGCAGCAGATCAACTGATTCTGGTATTGGCCTGATGGTCGTCAGCATCGTCGGTGGTGAGGTTGTGCACACATGCAGAGAGAAGTTGCCGTAGGTGGTCGCAGTTCTCGGCCGACAGGCTCCTGGTCATGTGGATCTCGACCTTGGCCACGTCCTCGCGAACCTCGGCCAGCAGCATTCGACCGGCTGCGGTCAACGCGATCGTCAACCTCCGCGCATGGGCGGGATCGCGGTGACGAACGACGAGCCCGCGCCGCTCCAACGCCATGACCACGTCGCCCATCGCCTGCGCGGTGACGAAGGACCGTCGGGCAAGGGCCGCGGAGGTGACGTCGTTGCGGTGCTCCAGAACCGTGATGGCCGTGTACTGGGAGACGCTGACCCCGCGGGGTTTGAGCACCTCGTCCAGTTTCGCCCTCACGGCCAGCTCAAGGCGTTTGACCTCGTACAGCAGGGTCGCTCGCGGTGTGCTCGGAGGCGATGTCATCGGGCCCTGACGCATGCAACTGCCTCCCTAGTCCTGGCGCGCCGTGAGCCGGGGCCACAGTTTGGCACCGACTGCGATTCGTAACGCGAGACCAGGTCTTGCGTCGGGCTCGGCGGCATGGTTCAGTATAAGGACACCTGATACAGGTTTCCCGGTCGCGATGGCGACGAGCTCGAGAGGTTCCGAGATCGCCCGAACCGGAGTCTCGATCTTGTGCATTTTCCTTTCTGCCGCTCAACCGGTCCGCTGAACTTGCAGGAGAACAAACAATGAAGTTCGTAACCCTGACTGCTCCTGCGGTAGGTGATGGTCGATGACGCTGCCCACGACGACGGCGGAAACCAACGCCGAGGCCGAGCGCGAACCGTCGGCGACGCAGAAGAACACTCGTCTCCGCGACTACGCGGGCATCATCGGCGGCCTGGCGCCCATCGTCCTGCTGTACCTGGCGGCCCTGTTCGCACCACTGCCGTTCTCCCCGACGGCGCCGGATCCCAACTCGATCTCGCTGCCGCCCGGTGGAACACACTGGTTCGGCACCGATGCGAGCGGTTTCGACATACTGAGTCGAACCATTGCAGCGGCGGTGACCGACCTCCCGCTGGCGGTCGGTGGCACGCTGCTGGCCCTCGTGATCGGCGTTCCGATCGGATTGTTGACCAGCACCGACAACTGGCTGTCGAACGTGACGATGCGGGCGGTCGATGCGCTCCAGGCGCTTCCACTGCTGATCCTGGCGGTCGCGCTGGTGGCCCTGGCGGGCAACAACATCGCGAGCGTCGTAGTGGCCATCGTCCTGGTCAGCGCACCGGGCTTCATCCGCCTGGTCCGGAGCGGCGCACTGGTGGTCAGGAACACCCGGTACGTCGAGGCGGCGACTGCGATCGGCTGCTCGACCGCCAGGGTCCTGCGCGTCCACGTCTTGCCCAACGTGCTGAGCCTGGTCCTGGCGCAGGCGTCCCTGGGCATCGCGCAGGCCATCGTCGTCATCGCCGGCCTGAACTTCCTCGGCGTCGGTACACATCCACCTACCCCGACCTGGGGCTCGATGATCAGCGTCGGCGCGGGCGTGGTCTACCAAGGGCAGTGGTGGGTGGCGCTGTTCCCCAGCCTTGCCATCGTGCTGGTCATCGTGTGCCTGAACCTGGTGGCCCGCGCCGCAGAAGACCTGACCAGGGCCCGGTGATCAGGTGTTGACCGTTTCCGACCTCGACGTCGACTACATCACCCGCCGCGGAACCAACCGCGTCGTCTCCGACATGAATTTCACCGTCGATGACGGCCAGATGGTCGGTTTGGTGGGCGAGAGCGGTTCGGGTAAGTCGGCCGCGATGCATGCCGTCGCCGGGCTACCCCGGTCGGTCAAGGCAAGAATCACCGGCACGGTGGAGCTGCAGGGTCGTGACATCCTCACCGCATCCTCCAGGGACCTGCGCCGGATCCACGGCACAGTGCTGGGTTTCATCGGACAGAATCCGTTCGGCTGTCTGCACCCGATTCTGTCCATCGGGCGGCAGTTCCACATCGTCCTCAAGACGCATGGCAGGACCAGGTCCAGCGCGCAGTCCCACGACATCGCCGCCGCCGCACTGGACTCGGTTGGTATCCCGAATCCTGCGCGCGTGCTGTCCGGGTACGCTCATCAGTTGTCCGGTGGCATGGCTCAGCGCGTCGTGGTCGCCATGGCCACTGTGCTCAGCCCCGAGGTGCTGATCGCTGACGAGCCGACAACCGCCCTGGACCCGACCGTGCAGGTGCAGATCCTGGATCTGCTCACCGAACTGCGGTTGACCAGGAACATGGCGATCTTGATCGTGACGCATGACCTGGGCGTCGTCGCGAACTACTGCCAGAAGGTCCTGGTCATGAACTCCGGGCAGCTGCTGGAGCAGGGCAGCGCGGAAAAGCTTTTCAGCACCCCCGAACACCCGTACACGCGAGAACTACTGCTCGAAGAAGCGGCGGAGGTGGCCCGGTGAGCCCTGCCACCACGAGCTCGACACCTGGGCCGCTCATCGAATTTCGGGATGTCGTGAAGACCTTCAGCGCTTCCGACGGCACGGTCGTCGTGGCAGCCGGAAAGATCTCGCTGGAGATCAACGCTGGTGAGACCGTCGGACTGATAGGCGAGAGTGGCTCCGGGAAAACGACGGTCGGCAAGTTGATGCTCGGCCTGATGGAGCCGGACTCGGGCGTGGTGAACTTCCAGGGGCGTCCGTTGGCCGACCGTTCCGGAGTCGAACGTCGTCGGCTGCGCTCAGAACTCCAGGTCGTCTTCCAGGAACCCTATGAGTCGCTCAACCCACGCCGTCGGGTGGGTCCGACCGTAGAGGAACCCCTGCTGGTGCAGGGGATCGGAGATCGCACGAGCCGTCGCAAGCGCGTCGCCGAGGTGTTCGACCTGGTCGGTCTGCCCAAGGACGTGGTCGGTCGCTACCCCGGCGAGCTCAGTGGCGGACAGCAGCAACGCGTCGGCATCGCCCGGGCGATCGTGGGTGAGCCGAAGGTCATCGTGCTCGATGAGCCGACTGCGTCGTTGGATCGCACCATCCGCCGCCAGATCACCGACCTACTGACCAAACTCCAGCTCGAGTTCAACCTCGGTTACCTACTGATCACCCACGACATCGCCTCTGTCCGTCGCATCGCTGATCGTGCGCTGGTGATGTTCCGCGGGAATCTTGTCGAGCAGGGCTCCACGGACGACATCCTGCTTCGCCCGGCTCACCCCTATACCAAAGCGCTGGTCTCGGCCGAGCTCAAGGCCGTCCCCGGAAGCGCCGTCGACCGCTTCCGCCTCAAACCACGGGTCGCGGGCCAATCCGACCCTGCCGTCGGCTGCCAACTTGCTCCTATCTGCCCGTTGGCTGTCGATCATTGCCACAGCCAGGAGCCCCCGTTGGCCGTAACGGATGCACCGGCTCACCTGTCAGCCTGCTTCCGGTGGGACGAGCTCGTCACCCCTCCGCAGAACGCCCGACCCACTTCGCCGACCTCATGAGGAAATCGGCGGTGAAGCACATGGTGTCGTTCTTGTGGCGGCGGATCCTGCTCATGCTGGTGTCGCTGGCCGTCCTGGTCTCGATCACATTCTTTCTGGTCAATCTTGCTCCGGCCGACCCGGCCAGGGCCGTCGCCGGCGCGTTCGCCACGCAGGATCAGATCCAGCAGATCCGATCGCAGCTGGGCTTGGACAAACCCCTGATCGCCCGATTCGGTGACTATTGGGGTTCACTGTTCCACGGGTCGCTCGGGACATCGCTGTACAGCAGGGACACCATCTCGGGCACGATCTGGAAACTGCTGCCGTCGACTCTCGAGCTGGTACTCCTCAGCTTGATCTTTGCTTTGGTCGTGGGTTTGGTCCTCGGTATCATCAGCGCCTACTTCCACAGCCGCTGGCCGGATCGGCTGTCCTCCGGCGTCGTCGGTGTCCTGCAGTCGATACCGGATTTCGTCATGGCGGTCATCGTGATCTACATCGTCGCGTACGTGCTCGACGCGGCGCCCGGGCCGGAAGGGCAGCTCTCGATTGCCGCGAGCCCACCGGACCGGATCACTGGTATGACGCTGGTCGACTCGCTGCTCGCCGGGAACATGGACACGTTCAAGGATGCCGTGAACCACGCTGCGCTACCGGTGCTGACCCTCGGACTGGTATTGACCACGGTCTTCGCCCGTATCAGCCGGGCGGCGCTGCGTGAGGCCTTCGAGTCCGAGCAAACCAAGTTCGCCCGGGCCTGTGGCCTCTCGGAATGGCGTATCGTGCGATTCGCCCTGCTGTCGGCCCGGACGCCGATCATGACCTACAGCGCGATCATCTTCGCTGCGGGATTTGGTGGCACAGCCATCGTGGAGACCGTGTTCAACTGGAACGGTGTCTCGCAATGGGCAGTGACCTCGATGCAGCGCAACGACTATCCCGCTGTCGAGGGCTTCGTGCTGGTCGCCGGCGCGATCACGCTTCTGATCTATCTGCTGCTTGACGTACTGACCAACCTGCTCGACCCTCGCATGCAGACTCTGGGCGTGCGCCGCCGCAAGACGACGGCCCAGCCCACCGCAGACCCCGCCAACGCGCCGAACTGATGCAGCGCTCACATGCTCACCAGCAGCTGCTGACCCGGCCGGAGCGGCGGGCACCTCGATCGGACCTCCTTCTCTGTCAGGCGTTCACGGCAGCGGCCGCCAGCCCCGCCGACCCATCACCTCTGCAAAGGAATCACCCATGACCACTGCTGCAACCACCGTCGAAGAGCGCCTCGCGTTACTGGAGCACGAACTGTCCCGCTTGAAAGCAGTTGACCTGATCCAGAACCTGATGGGCCGTTACACGGTCAACCACACCCCGGCTACCATGCATCGCGCGGTGCACTTCTTTGCGCTTGATCGGCCCGACGTGTCCGCTGAGATGGGCGACCGCGGGGTGTTCTTCGGTGAAGAAGGTATTCGCGCACTTTTCCAGGGCGAATTCCCGATGGAGCCGGTGGGTAATTTGCTGCTGCACTATCTCGCCACCCCGATGATCGAGGTTGCCGGAGATGGACAGACCGCCCGCGGGGTATGGCGGTCTCCGGGGGTCGAGGCCGTGCGACGTGGACCGGACGTACCGCCCGTGCCCTTGTGGTCCTTCGGTGCGTACGCCGCAGATTTCGTTCGTACCGGCACGGGATGGAAGATCCTGCACCTGCGCTGGCTGCGAACCATCAAGTGCACCTTCGCCGACGGCTGGGTCGATGACTTGTCGATGACGTTCGGCGGACCGGTGGCCGATCAGCCCTACATCGCGCCGAACACCTATCACAACCCGTACACCCCCGACTCGACGCAGGAGCCGGTGCCACCCTGCCCGCCCGCTTACGACACCTACAACGGACCACAGTGGGCCGTCACGCCGATGCCGGTGCCGTAGCCGGGCCCAGCCGCCGAGACCAAACCCATCCCCATCACCGCCGACGAATCATCCATCCCGAGCAAGAGGAGCACATCAATGTCGCTGAGCGGCAAGGTCGCTGTCGTCACCGGATCAGGTCGCGGGCTCGGCCTTGCGTATGCGCAGGAACTGGCCGCACAGGGAGCCGCTGTGGTGATCAATGATGTCGACGAAGCCATTGCCCGATCGGCGGTCGAGTCGATCGAGGCGACCGGCGGCCGCGCAGTCGCCGTCGTCGCTCCGGTCGGGTCGACCGAGACGGCCAAGAAACTCGTGAGAGCGGCGATGGACAATTTCGCCGGCCTCGACGTCCTGGTCACCAACGCGGGCGTACTGCGTGACAAGTCGCTGCTGAAGATGTCCGACGAAGACTTCGACGCGGTGATCAACGTGCACCTGCGAGGAACGTTCACCTGCGTACGCGAGGCGTTTGCGCATTTCAAAGCAAACGCTGTGGCCGGCCGAATCATCGCGATCGGTTCGCCGACCGGGCAACGGGGAAATTTCGGACAGACAAATTATGCCGCCGCGAAGGCTGGAATCGTCGGGATGGTCCGCACCTGGGCCTTGGAGATGCGTAAAGCCGGGGTATGTGTGAACGCGGTGATCCCGGTCGCCGCCACTGCCATGACGAAGACCGTGCCGTATTTCGCAGCCGCGGTGACAGCGGACGAGAGAGGGGAGCCGATGCCCGACTTCTTCCGTAAACAAATCGGGTTCGGTACTGCGGCCGACGTGGCCGGACTCATCGCTTTTCTGGCTTCCGACGATGCCGATGGAATCAATGGTCAGGTGATCGGGGCCGGCGGTGACCGGATCCAGATGTGGTCGCATCCGGAGCCGGTGCTGGATCTGTTCCACGACGGTGGCTTCTCTGCCGCCGACGTGGCAGCCGTCAAGGACCAGCTGCTGACCGCCTCCCAGTCGGTGGGCGAGAAGTTTCCGCCGCTGCCGGCCGAGCTGCAGCCGGCGCAGTAGTCACATCATGACCGCCACGATGGCACCGCGGCGTACCGCAGCACATGCCGGACGCCGCCCGGTACGACGACGTACCCATCCCCTTCGGCTCGGTGGATCCGCTGACCGGGTCGGTGGCGATCGAGAAGGCTCGGCGGCTGGTCGATGGCTTCGGTGTACCCGGTGACGCCGCCATCCGGGGCCCGGCATTGGCCAATGTTCGACAATGATCGGTGTAGCCAGTCGTCGCTTTTCTGAACTCAGCCAGCCAAACCGGTTTCGCCTCTGTCACCGGCCCGCCAGTCTGCACATCAATTTTGGAAGGATCTTCTCATGCTTACCACCACCTTCGACGGGGCCAAGGAACTGACTGGTCGCGACTTGGGCTTCACCGATTACCGAGACATCACCCAGGACCGGGTGAACACCTTCGCCGACGCCACCGACGACCACCAGTGGATTCACACAGATCCCGAACGGGCCAGGACCGGGCCGTTCGGCGGCGCAATCGCCCATGGCTTCCTGTCGCTGTCGTTGGCCATCCCGATGTGGGGTGAGCTGCTGGACGTCACCGACGTCAGCACGAAGGTCAACTACGGCTTGGACAAGGTCCGTTTCGTCTCCCCGGTGGCGGTCGGCTCGCGGATCCGGATGGGCGGCATCATCGCCGACGTCACCGAGGTGAAGGGCGACGGTATCCAGCTCACTGTCGATCAGACCATCGAGGTCGAAGGGTCCGGCCGGCCTGCCGTCGTCGCACGCGGGCTATACCGCTTCTACCGCTGACCGGCGCCGGCCGACCGTCTCGGGAGGCTGGACAGAAAGGCAGGGCTCTCCATGCACAACAAGGGAATCGGAACCTGGATCCATCGTCGCCGGGTCAAATCGGCCGGCTCGACGGCGCTGATCCTGGGCGAAACCTCGATTGGCTACGATGTGTTGGCGGAGAGGATCGACCGGCTGGCCAACGCGCTGGCCCGGCTGGGGGTGGCACGGGGCGACCGCATCGCGTTCCTGGGCGAGAACCACCCGACGCTGCTGGAGACCCTCTTCGCGGCCGGAACTCTCGGGGCCGTCTTCGTGCCCCTCAACACGCGCTCGGCAGCACCGGAATTGACTTACGTTCTCCGTGACTGCGGCGCCACCACACTGATCCACTCCGCGGACCTCACCCCGTTGGCGGCGTCCGGTGCGGGAGGTACCCCGGTGACCCACCGCATCGTTGCCGACGGACCGGTGGTCGATGATCCTGAATGGGACCACCTCGAACGGATCATCGCGCGCGCCCCGGTCGCTCACCGGGACGAACCGGTCGAGCTGACCGATCCCGCCGTCATCATGTACACCTCCGGAACGACCGGCCAGCCGAAGGGAGCGGTTCTAAGTCATGGCAACATCACGTGGAACAGTTTCAATGTGCTGGTCGACTACGAGATCTCGGCCCAGTCGATCGCGTTGATGATCTCGCCGATGTTCCACGCCGCAGCCCTGGGCATGGGGGTGCTTCCAGTTCTCCTCAAGGGTGGGACCGTGGTCCTGGAGGTCCGCTTCGAGGCGGAAAAAATCCTGCAGATGGTGGAACGCCTTCGGGTCACCTCGCTGTCCGGAGTGCCCACAACGTTCCAGATGCTCAGTGAGCACCCGTCCTGGTCAACCGCAGACCTCAGCTCGCTGCAGATGCTCACCTGCGGGGGATCGGCGGTGCCGTTACGGGTGTTGGACGCCTACGAGCGACGCGGACTGGCCTTCACCGGCGGTTACGGGATGACCGAGACCGCGCCCGGCGCGACCAGCCTGCCCCCGCGGTACTCGCGGAGGAAGATCGGATCTGCCGGGCTTCCCCACTTCTTCACCGACATCCGCATCGTCGACGGCACCGGGGCGGTGGTCCCGGTCGGTCAGCAGGGCGAGATTCTCATCCAAGGTCCGAATGTCATGAGCGGATACTGGAATCGGCCCGAGGCCGATGCCGGGTCCTATAGCGACGACGGTTGGTTTCGTTCCGGCGACGTCGGCTACACCGACGAGGAAGGCTTTCTGTTCATCTCCGACCGGCTCAAGGACATGATCATCTCCGGCGGAGAGAACATCTATCCGATCGAGATCGAGCAGGCCATACAAGAAATCGAGTCGGTCCAGTCGGTGGCGGTCGTCGGTGTGCCCGATGAGAAATGGGGAGAAGTCCCGCGCGCCTACGTGCAGCTCCGCTTCGGGCAGGCCCTGACAGAGGAGGAGCTGACGCGACACCTTGCCGGCCGCATCGCGCGTTACAAGATTCCCAAGTCGATCGTTATCGTCGAGGACATGCCGCGGACGTCGAGCGGAAAGATCCGCAAACGCGAACTGCGTCGACCCGGTCCGGAGCCGCGGGGCTGATCTCCGACGGCCTCGATCGGGCGCCCTTGGTCGGGTCATCGGGTTGTCGGCGTTGACACAACTCTGGACTTGCCAAGCGTGACAACACCGTCTACGCGTTGGCGGTGACCTGCTCGACGGTGCGACGGTATGGCCGTGGGGCCACCCCGAAGCGGCGCTTGAATGCGGTGCTGAAAGCGAAGGGGTTCGCGAAACCCACCTGGCGGGCGATCAGTTGCACAGGACTCTTGGTGTCCCGGAGGAGATCGGCAGCCATGGACAATCGCCACTCGGCCAGGTAGGCGATCGGGGGCTGCTCGACGAGATCGACGAAGCGGCGCGCGAGAGTGGCCCGGGATACGGCGACCTCGGCGGCCAGGGACTCCAACGTCCACGGCTGATCGGGATGGTCGTGGATGAGCCGGAGCGCCGAGGCCACGACCGGGTCGTCGTGCGCCCGCCACCACGCGGGTGCGTTGGCGGTGTCCGCTGCGAACCAGGTGCGGAAAGCGTGGATCAGGACCAGGTCGACGAGCCGGTCGAGCACCGCATCCTGACCCGGGGCCTCGCGGTCGAATTCCTCCACCAGGAGACGTACGACCGGTGCATCGCAGTCCGACCCACGCACCACCATGACATCCGGCACGTGGTCCAGCAGCCGGCCGGTGACCTGGCTGGGCAGCTCGTAGGTCCCGGTGACGAATGCGCACGACCCGTCGACCGCGTTGCCCCAGAAGCGCGAACCGGGGCCGAAAGTGACTGGCACGTCCTCGTCATTCAGGCTCCGACACTGCTGACCGGGCTCGACGACCACAGTGGGTGAGGTCTGAGGATCGTCGGCCAGGACGTACGGCGCGGGGCCCTTCAGCACGGCGACGTCGCCGGACCGCAGGAAGATCGGCTCGGCACCCTCGCGGACGACGTAGGCATGCCCGTGGACCTGAACCAGCAACGCCACCGCCGCCTGGTCGGCGATGCACACCGACCAGGGCGGCTCCATGACGCAGCGCAACAAGAAGGCCCCGCGGGTGCGATGTCCGTCGAGAATCGAGCTCACTGCGTCCATGGCCGAAAAGACTAGACGCTGACGAAGGTTGTCGAGTGGATCACCCATGGAGACTCTCACCCGGGCGAGATCTGATGGGGGCATGAACACATCACTCATCGCCAGCCGCAAGCCGGCTCGTCCCGCCCCCATCGGAGGTTCCCGCATGACAGTTCTGCAGGGTTTGACCCTGACCACGGCACTGGCCTCGGTCGTCACCGGAGGCACGCTGTTCGGCTTCTCGACCCTGGTGATGCCGGCGCTGAACCGGTTGTCGGGAACGGATGCGATCACTGCGATGCAGGCCATCAACCTCCAGGCGCCACGCAGTCTGCTCATGGTGCCGCTCATCGGCTCGCTCGTCGGCTCGATGGTGGTGGGCGGGTATGTCTTCGCGCGGCCGGAGACGCCGCATCGAAGCTGGCTGCTCGTCGGGGTGGCGACCGGGCTGGTCGCTTTCGCGATCACGGCGGTCTATCACATCCCGCACAACAATGCCCTGGCCATGGTCGACGTGCACGCCGCCGACGCGGCCGCTCGATGGTCGAGATTCTCGGTGCCGTGGACTCTGGAATCACGCACGCAGCATCGCCGCCATCGCCTCCGGCGTCGCTTTCGCGGGCGCTCTGGTACGGCGAGGTTGAGCGCGGTGGGCCGACCCAACCGGTCGGGCGACCTGTCAAGAAGTGCGTCGGTCAGCGTCCGGCGCTGCGGGCCATCGCTTCCGAGACCGATTTCGCTCCGCCGTGGCCGGTCTGGCCGCCGTCCGCGGGTATCTCGGCCCCGGTGATGAACGCGGCGGCGTCGGACAGCAGGAACGCCACGAGCTGAGCCACCTCGTCGGGACGGCCGGTGCGGCCCAGCGGGGTCTGGTCGATCGTCGCCTGGCGGAACACCGGCGCAGCGGACGCCGTCATCGGGGTGTCGATGAATCCCGGATGGACGATGTTGACGCGGATGTCGTCCGGTCCGAGTTCCATTGCGGCGACCTGGGTCAGCCCGCGCAGCGCCCATTTGCTGGTGGTGTAGGCGACCGGGTAGTGGGCGGTGAGGCCGGCGACGGATCCGATGTTGACGATGGATCCACCGCCGGACATCAGCGGCGCTAGCGTTTGGATGGCCAGCAGTGGACCGGTCAGGTTGACCGACATCACCCGTTGCAGATCGGCGGTGCCCAGTTCGGCCAACCGGGCCCGGTGGGTGATGCCCGCATTGTTGACCAGCCCGTGGATGACGCCGTACTCGGCGGCCAGATCCCGTTGCAGGGCGGCCCAGTCGTCCTCGGACGACACGTCGTGCTGCCGGACGCCGGTCGACGGCTGGACGTCCAGGGCGATGACGGTCGCCCCCGCGTCAGCGCACACGGACGCCTGTGCCGCCCCCTGGCCCTGCGCCGCGCCGGTCACCACGACGACCTTGCCGGTGAGTGAACCGGCGCTCATGCCGACCGCTCCGCGATGCGGTCGGCGAGTCGATGACGCGCCGCCGGCACAGGGATCGGCGCGACGCCTGGTACCACCCTGGTGGTCAGGCTCCCGATTCCCTGCACCGTCAGGGTGACCGTGTCCCCGGGCCGGAGCGGAGCGGGATATTGGGAACCGTTGCGGCCCCACAACTCAGCCAGACACCCGCCGTGGCCGCAGGTTCCGGATCCCAGCACGTCCCCGGGCCGCACCCAGGTGCCCCGTGAGGCGTAGACGACCATGTCCTCGAATGTCCACCCCATGTGGGACAGCCGGTCCGACCCGACAACCTCACCGTTCACGGTCGCGGTGAGCTGAAGATCCAGGAAGCCGTCGACGTCGCGGTGCTGCTCCAGTTCGTCCGGGGTGACGATCCACGGGCCGAGGGTGGACGCGGTGTCCTTGCCCTTCGCCGGGCCGAGGCCTACCTTCATCTCCGGCTTCTGCAGATCGCGAGCGGACCAGTCGTTGAAGATGGTGTACCCGACGATCGCGTCCCGGGCCTGCCCCGGAGTCAGATCGTGCCCGGCCCGGCCGATCACCGCTGCCACCTCGAGCTCGAAATCGAGCACGGTGGATCCCGGCGCCATCGGCACGTCGTCGGCCGGCCCCAGGATCGCGTAGGGGTTGGAGAAGTAGAAAGCCGGTGCGGTGTACCACTCCTGCGCCACCCCGGCCGCGCCGTCGATGCTGCGACGGACACCCTCGACGTGTTCTTCGAAGGTGAGGAAGTCCCGCACAGTCGGCGGCAGGACCGGCGCCAGCAGTCGCACCTGCGACAGCGGCAGGGCCCGCCCTGCGGGCTCGATGAAACCGGACCGGTCGCCGCGGGCATGGTCGTCGAGCACCTGCAGCACGTCCGTGCCGACCGCGAGCGGAGTGATCACCGTGTCGTCGGACCGGCCCGTGATGATGCCGGCCCGGCGCGTCCCGCGGTCGTCGTAGACAGCGATTCGCATGGCTATTTCATCGCAATCGGGTTCAGCGGCGCGCCGACGGCACCGGTGACCTTGAGCGGCGCGGCCGTCAACAGGAATTCGTAGCAGCCGTCGGCGGCGCAGTCCTCCGCGAGTTCGTCCAGGTCCCACATCTCCCCCACCAGCAGTCCCATGTTGGGGATGACGACCTGGTGCAGCGGCTGGAAAGCATCGGGCAACTCGTTGGGCCGCACCTCGAAGCCCCAGGTATCGGTTGCCACCGCTGCGATCTCACTCCGGTGCAGCCAGTCGGCAGTGGAGAAGGACAGCCCGGGTGCGGCGCCACCGGCGTAGTCGCCCCACCCCTCCCGCTTGGCGCGGGCCAGACGGCCGGTGCGGACCAGGACGATGTCGCCGGTGCCGACGGCAGCCGTGTCGCCCTGCACGGCCATCGTGCCGATCAGGTGGTCCTCGGTGATGGCGAATCCGTCGGGCAGCTCGCCGCCGTCGCCGTACCGGCGACCCACGTCCAACAGCACGCCGCGTGAGACGACCGGCGCGGCCAGATGTTCGATGCCGGTGGTGTTGTCACCGTCGGCGGTGACGACGTCGTCGGCGTTCCGGCCGTTCCAGGCCCGGCCGTGATCGAAGATGTGGCCGAGGCCGTCCCACTGCGTGCTGCACTGCAACGGCATGAAGATGACGTCGTCGGCGCCGCCGAAGCCGTGCGGGAAGCCCTGCCGGTTGGCCGCGGCGTCCGCGCCGGTATCCGTCATGGTGTGCACCGGGTTGGTTCGCCGGCGCCAGCCCTTCTGCGGGCCGTCGGTGTCGAACGCCTGGGACAGCGAGAACGGCACGCCGCGCCGCACCAGACCGGCGGCGTGCAGTCGCTTCGCCGGGGTGATGAAGTTGACCGTGCCCAGTACGTCGCCGGGGCCCCAGCGGTTCCAGTTCCGGTACTTCGCGGCTGCCTCGCCGATGATCTGCTCGGTATCGGGCGGTCCGCTGCCTGGTCCGTCCGAGTTCATCAGACGGGCGGTGCCACGAACACGGCGTCCGGGTCGTTGAACGAGCGCTGCGCGACGAACTCGTTCATCGCGTTGGCGGTGCCCCACTGGTCGGTGACCACCGGGTCGGAGAAGTCGTAGACGGAGGGGTGCCAGGTGTCCTCGTCGATGACGTCCAGTTCGGTGGTGTATTCGACGGTATTGCCCTGTGGATCCAGGAAATAGCTGAAGGTGTTGTTACCGGCCATGTGCCGACCGGGACCCCAGATCTTCTCCACGCCGGCGCGCAGCAGCCGCCCGGTGCCGCGCAGGTATTCCTCCAGGCCGCGGAGCTCGAACGACGCGTGGTGCAGCGACACGTGCGGAGCCTTGGCGATGGCCATGGCATGGTGATTGGTGTTGCAGCGCATGAACCACATCACCTCGCCCATGTGCGGGCTCCACAGCGTGTCCGACAGGTCGAACGACAGGTACTTCTCGTAGAAGGTTCTGGTCTTCTCCGGCTCCGGAGAGTTGATCACGACGTGCGACAGCCGCACCGGAATGGTTTCGTTCTGCTCGATCTTCCGGTGCACCCGGGTCGCGACGTCGGAGGAGATCTCGATGGTGCGGCCGTCGACGTCGAAGAACCGGAAGCCGTATCCGCCGCCGGGGGTCTGCAGCTTGTCCGGCTCGTTCACCAGCGCGACGCCATCGCGGGCGAGGTTGGCCGCCAACGTGTCGACCGCGTCCTCGTCCTTGGCACCGAATGCCAGCAGTTCCATCCGTTTCACCGGATCCTGCCGCAGCCGGACGATGTACTGCTCCGGCGAGCCTTCCGCAGCCAGGAAGGAGAGCCCGTTCTCGTCGACGACCTCGGTGAGCCCCCACGTCGTGCGGTAGAAATCGCGCTGCTTGGCGAAGTCGGGCACCGCCAGGTCGACGTGCCGGATATGGGTGATCAGACGATCGGACACCTGAGAAATCTCCTTTGATGATTCACGGCGACGGCAGCTGGCCTCGAACGTACGAGGCCCGGCGCGACAAGGGAAATTCGAGGTCGGTATGCATAGCATCCGTGCAACGGATACCGGTTGCGGCGGTTGCATTCGTCTGCCGGATGGCGGGTATGTCAAGGATCGATTTACGGGCCGGCCGGTACCCGTGGTGTGGTTCTGGTTGCGTCGACCTACCGGCGTGGGCCGACGAAAATCCAGGAGTCAATGATGACCAGCGTCCATTCCGTGCTGATCGTGGGGGGCGGCACCGCGGGGTGTGCCCTGGCCACCCTGCTGGCGCGCGGCGGCGTCGCCGTCGACATCGTGGAGCGCAAGCCCGACTTCACCACCTACGGCTCCGGCATCACCCTGCAGGGGGCGGCGCTGCGGGTGCTGCGCGAGGTCGGGGTGTGGGACGAACTGCGCACCTACGGCTACGAGTTCGACTCGCTGGCGATCCGGTCGGCCGCGGGCGCGCTGTTGGCCGAGATTCCCGACGTCCGCACCGGGGGGCCCGACCTGCCCGGCACGCTCGGTGCCTACCGGCCCAAGCTCGCCGAACTGCTGGCCACCGCGGCCGTGAGCGCAGGCGCGAAGGTGCGGCTGGGGGAGTCCGTCACCTCATTCAGCCAGGACGCCGACGGCATCGACGTGATTTTCTCCGATGGCGACTCCGCCCGCTACGACCTGCTGGTCGGAGCCGACGGTGTCCGGTCGCAGACCAGGCGGCAGCTCGGCATCGATGTCGTGCCGCAGCCGGTCGGCATGGGTATCTGGCGGGTGCACGCGGCCCGGCCGCCGGCCGTCACCCGGACCGACCTGGTGTACGACGGCCCCTGCTACATCGCCGGGTACTGCCCGACGGGGCCGGACACCCTCTACGCCTACCTGGTGGAGAGGAGCCAGGACAGGTCGTCCGCCGGTCCGGCCGAGAAGGTCGCCGCCATGCGGGAGCTGGCCGACGCCTACTCCGGTCCGTGGGAGTCGGTTGCTCAGCAGATCACCGACCCTGACCTGATCAACTACACGCATTTCGAATCGTTGCTGATCGAAGGGCCGTGGAACCGGGGCCGCGCCGTGCTCATCGGGGATGCCGCCCATGCCTGCCCACCCACGCTCGCGCTGGGCGCGGCCATGGCACTGGAGGACGCATCGGTCCTGGCGGAGCTGTTGCTCGCCGGGAACGAGCTCGACCAGGACCTGTTCGACGCCTTCGTCGCCCGGCGTTCCGGGCGGGTGCGGGCCGTCGTGGAGGGCTCCCTGCAGCTGGCCCGGTGGCTGCTGGAACACCGCACCGACGCCGACGTGCCCGGCCTGATGGGCGGGATCAACGCGATGATCAGCGAGCCCGCCTGATGCTCGCCGTCCGCATTGTGCGCGGTGGTATTCGTGCGCTGGATCACCTGCATATCGACAAAGCATTTCCGGTATTCGCCGGCAGCTGTTGCACTTCTCACAAGAACCTACCGCCCTGGCCCAACGACGAACCTAGGTGTTGACCATGTCAGATCAAACCATCGTGCCTGATCAAGGCATTCTGACCGCTCCCGGTACCGCGCCCCGGAAACACGGCGCACAGATCAACAGCCTGCTGTCCGGCGCGCCGGAGACGTTCACCGGTGCCCCGGACGGCGCGGCGTTGGTGGACGGCGCGGGAGAGCCGCGTCGTGCCGGAATGCCGCAATTGGCCCTGCTGCTCGGCGGCAGCTGCATGTCCGTGCTCGGGGCGGTGCTGATCGCGCCGGTACTGCCGCAGATGACGGACACCTTCGCCGGCACGCCCGGCGTCGCCACCCTGGTCCCGATCGTGTTGACCGTTCCGGCCCTGCTGATCGGTCTCACCTCGCCGTTCGCCGGCATCATCGCCGACAAGCTGGACCGCAAGCGCCTGCTGCTGGTCGCGATGGTCGCCTACGCAATCTTCGGTACCGCGCCGCTGTACCTGCCGTCGTTGACCTCCATCGTGATCAGCCGGGTGCTGGTGGGGATCTGCGAGGCGGCGATCATGACGTGCTGCACGACGCTGATCGGCGACTACTGGTCCGGTGCCCGGCGCAGCCGGTATCTGGGCCTGCAGACGCTGGTCGCCGCGTTCGCCGCCACCATCTTCCTGGTGATCGGCGGTCTGCTCGGTGCCCACGGCTGGCGCACGCCGTTCTGGATGTACGTCATCGCCCTGCTGCTGGTGATCCCGATGGCGAAGCTGCTGTGGCAACCCGCCCGGTCGGCCAGCCACACCCGCGGGCAGCGGCTGGAACCGGTGCCGTGGCGACGGCTGGCGGTGCCGTGCCTGATCACGCTGTTCGGCGGTGTGCTGTTCTACGCGCTGATCGTCGAGTTGTCCTTCGTCCTCAGCGGGGTCGGCGTGAAGTCCTCGGCCGCCATCGGCGCCATCAGCGCGGTCATGTCCCTTGCCACCGCGCTCGGCTCGGTGGTGTTCGGCCGGGTCACCAGATTGTCACCGAAAGCGTTGGTGCCCATCTCCTTCGGGCTCGCGGCGGTGGGGCTGGTCGTCCTGTTCGCCACCACCAGCGTCCCGGTGATCACCATCGGCGCGGCGTTGACCGGGTTCGGTACCGGGCTGCTCCTGCCGACCCTGCTCACCTGGACGGTCAATCGGCTGACCTTCCTCCAGCGCGGGCGCGGTGTCGGGCTGTGGACCGGCCTGCTGTTCATCGGCGAATTCCTCTCTCCGGTGATCATCAACGGCATCACCGGTGGCGTCGGCGGTCTGCAGCCGGCGCTGGCCGTGGTGGGTGCAGCGGCTGCGGTGATGGCGGTGGTGACCTTCTTGGCGCTGCAGCGGAACACCGAGCGGCTGGACTCCTCGCTCCTGTGAGTTCCCGGTACCCCGGTGCCCGGCGTGGCCTACGGTCGACTGACTGATGTCGGATCAACGACGAGGAAGTCGGCGCCATGGACCTGCCGAGCATCGACCTGAACCTGCTGGTGGCGTTGCACGCGTTGCTGGCCGAGCGGAACGTCACCCGCGCGGGGGAGAGCATCGGCCTGAGTCAGCCCGCCATGAGCGCCGCGCTCGGCCGTCTGCGCCGGCACTTCGGTGACGAGTTGCTGAGCCGGGACGGGCAGCGGTTCGCCCTGACCCCGCTCGCCGTGTCGCTGCTCGAACAGTCGGAGGTCGCGTTGCGGTACGTCGAGAACGCATTCGCGGCCCGGCCGACCTTCGACGCCGGGTCCTCCACCCGGGAGTTCAACCTGGTGATGTCGGACTACGCGCTGACCGTGCTGGGTGGCCCGCTGCTGCAACTGCTCGAGCGGCGGGCGCCCGGTGTCCGGTTACGGATCCGTCCGGTCGACGTGACGGCCGTGGACGACGCGCCGGCCACCCTGCGGTCGGTCGACCTGATGGTGCTGCCGCACGGTTACCTGGAGGACTTCCCGTCCAGGGAACTCTTCCGCGACCGCTGGGTATGTGTCGCCGCCGCGGAGAACGAGGCCCTGGGCGAGCTGGTCACGCTGGAGGACCTGGGCCGTGTCCGGTGGATCATGACGTTCGACCGGCCCACCCAGTTCACCCCGGCGGACCACCACCTCAAGATGGCCGGCATCGACCGGCAGATCGACGTGGTGGTGGAGAACTTCCTCGCTCTGCCGTTCCTGCTGGCCGGAACGCAGCGGGTAGCCGTGCTGCAGTCACGGCTGGCCGACAAGCTCCGCCCGTCCACCGGGGTCCGCAGCATTCCCGTTGGCGTCGAACTACCCGAGTTGGTGGAAGCCATGTGGTGGCACCCGTCCAAGACCTCCGATCCCGGGCAGCGCTGGTTGCAGATGTTGCTCGCCGATGCGGCCGCCCTGCTGGACGACCCGGTCGCTGCAGCCGGCCCCTCGCTCGACCTGGCGAGATAGCGCCGCCGCTGGTGCCGACGTGGCCGTCTGGTCGCGTCCGGAACGAATTGATGTCAAGGAGCAGACAGAAGTGTTCGAATACTTTCCCGGCAACTACGTCTGGAATCTCTCGGTGGTCGCAACGCTGAACAGCGGTGGACTGATCGACGAGGTCGACCGGGCGTGCCGGCCGGTGCTGGAAGCTGCGGCGATGGGCTCGGACGCCGGCACCGAGTTGATGTACCAGTCCTGGAGCGCGGTCGCCAACCAGCTGATCACCTCGGCCGAGGAGGACGAGAAGCGCGGCCGGTTCGTCGGCGCGGGGGCGAAGTACATCCGCGCCAGCCTGTACGTGTCGCAGTCCGAGCGCATGCAGTCACCCAGCTGGGCGGGCCGCAATGCCGCCTACCAACGGTCGATCGATCTGCTGGCGCAGGGCGCGGAGGTCGGCGGGGCGAACTTCCGACGGGTGGAAGTGCCCTACGGAGACCAGAGCCTGCCGGCCTACTTCATCGCGGCCGAGGGCGTGTCGGGCGCGCCGGCGCCCTGCATCATCCAGTGGAACGGGTTGGACAGCACCAAGGAGATGATGTTCCACTCGGGTTTCGGGTCGGAACTCGCGCGTCGTGGCATCTCCACCCTGATGGTCGACACGCCCGGCAGTGGAGAGGCACTCCGGTTGCGCGGCATGACCTCCCGGGTCGACACCGAGGTCTGGGCGGCCGCCTGCATCGACTACCTGGCCACCGTCCCCGAGGTCGACGCCAACCGGATCGGCATCGTCGGCTGGTCGCTGGGCGGGTACTACGCGCCGCGGGCCGCCGCGTTCGAGAAGCGGCTGAAACTCGTCGTGGCGTGGGGCGCGAACCACAACTGGGGCGAGGTGCAGCACGGCCGTCGTCTGCGGGAGGGGGAGAACCCGGTGCCGCACTACTGGGACCACGTCATGTGGGTGTGGGGACAGGACGATCTGGAAGAGTTCATGGCAATGGCCGACCGGGTCAACCTCGACGGTGTGGTCGAGAAGATCAGCGTGCCGTTCCTGATCACCCACGGCGTGCTCGATCGGCAGATCAACGTCAAGTACGCCTACCAGAGCTTCGAGCAGGCGGTGAACAGCCCGAAACGCGAATTGCGGATCTTCACCGAGGAGGAAGGCGGCACCGAGCACATCAGCCTGGACAACCTTCCCGTGGTCGGCAGTTACATCGCCGATTGGATCTCCGAAACATTTTCAGAATTGGTGGAGCAGCATGCCTGAGGTCACCACGGTCGTCGCGGCGCGCGATGACACCGGTCCAACCGATCCGGTCGCCCAGTTGCAGTGGTTGGTCGACCGGGCCCTGATCAGCGACCTGCTGGTGGAGTTCGCGCGGACGCTCGACGAACGGGACTGGGCTGCGAACACCGCCCTCTACGTGCCGGAGGGAGTGATGACCGCCGGGAAGTTCCTGCGGCTGGAGGGCCACGACCAGTTGATGATGACGGGGTCCGACCGCGGATTGGGTCAGTACGCCGGAACCTGGCACCTCAGTTCCAACCACGCCATCCACCTCGATGGCAACACTGCCCGGACCCGCTCGTACCTGCTCGGCGTGCACCTGCTGGGCGGCAGCAGTTTTCGTCATGCCGACGGTGCCGGCTGGTACGACTGCACCTTGCGCCGGACCGAACACGGCTGGCGCTTCGTCACGGTGGATGTCACCGAGATCTGGCATGCCGGTGAACCGCTGCCGCACGTCGAGAAGGGACCGCAGGAATGACCGGGACCATGCAGGCGCCGGCCGTTCTGCCGCCGGGGATGTCGGCGGGCGCCTTCGCCCGCCTGCTGGACGAGCTCGGCGCCGCGGTGGGCCGCGGCAACGTGCTGACCGACGAGGCGCTGTCGGGCCACCACGACCCGTACTCGTTCAGCGACATCGGGAGCTATCTTCCCGCCGCCGCCGTGCTGCCGGCCTCAGTCGAGGAGATCCAGGCCGTGCTGCTGATCGCCAACGAGCACCGGGTACCCCTCTGGACCGTCTCCCGCGGGCGCAATCTGGGTTACGGCGGTGCCTCGCCGCGGGTACCCGGCTCGGTGATCGTGGACCTGAGCCGGATGAACAGGGTGCTCGAGGTCGACGACGACGCCGGGTTCGCGCTGGTGGAACCAGGCGTCAGTTTCTCCGATCTCAGCGAGCACCTGCGCAGCATCAACTCGAAGTTCTGGGTATCGGTGCCCGACCTGAGCTGGGGCAGTCTGGTCGGCAACGCCCTGGAGCGCGGTTTCGGCTACACCGGGGGCGGCGACCATTCGGCCCAGGTGTGCGGCATGGAGGTCGTGCTCGCCGACGGCCGGATCCTGCGCACCGGAATGGGCGCGATGGCCGGGAACCAGGCGTGGCAGATGTACAAGGGCGGATTCGGGCCGGGGCTGGACGGGCTGTTCCTGCAATCGAATTACGGCATCGTGACGAAAATGGGCATCTGGTTGATGCCCGCACCGGAACATGCCCTCGTCTGCACGGCCAAGGCCCGCAACGAGGGCGACCTCGCGGAACTGATCGACACCCTCCGCCCGCTGCTGTTGGACGGAACGATCCAGAGCAATTCCATGGTGGGCAATGCGTTGGCCGTCGCGTCGATGATGACCGACCGGCGAGCCTGGTACGACGGACCCGGGGCGATGCCCGACTCCGTCGTCCGCAAGGTCTGCGACGCCATCGGAGTGGGCTGGTGGAATGCCAGATTCGCCTTCTACGGGCCGGAGAGCCTGGCGCAGGCCAGGTTCGACATCGCGCGGAAGGCGTTCGAGCGCATTCCCGGCCTGGAGATGGAAAGCCGGGCCTACCCTGGCATGCCCGTGCCGTCGCAGGTACACCCGGCCGACCGCGCCCAGTTGGGGGTGCCGAGCACCGACCTGGTCCGGATGGCCGCGTGGCGGGGCGGCGAACCGGCGCACACCGACTTCTCGCTGGTCTGCCCGCCGAAGGGCGCCGATGCGGTCCGGCAGATGAAGCTGGTCCGCAGCCGGGTGGAGAGCTACGGATTCGACTACGCCGGCGGCTTCACCACGTTCCCGCGCCACGCGATCGCCCTGGCGCTGATCAGCTTCGACAAGTCGAACCCGGCGGAGGTCGCCGCGGTCGGCAAGCTCTTCCCGCAGCTGATCGCGGACGCCGCGGCCCAGCACTACGCGCCCTATCGATCTCATCTGGCCTACATGGATCTGATCGCCGATCAGTACGACTTCAACGACCACAGCGCGCGGCACGTGCAGCAGCTCATCAAGGACGCGCTCGACCCGAACGGCGTGCTCTCGCCGGGGAAGCAGGGGATCTGGCCGGCCGCTGACCGGTGACGGCGACCTGGGGCGAGCCTGCAGCGCCCAGGTGGAGACTGTGCTCCATGAACCTCGAGCAGGACGACCCGAACAGCGGAATCCCGTGGGGGCGGCCGCCGGTACCGGCACTTCCCGTGCCGCCGTTCGCCGATCGGCATGCTGCCCGGGCGTTCATGGCGAACCTGAGTGCGTACGTAGCGCTGCTCGGCGGCGATGTCCCGGTCACCCCGCCCACCTTCGCCCTGCTGAGCACGGTGCAGCAGGAACTCGACAAGAACTGGGCTCTCCCTTTCGATCCGCTTCCCTCGCCGCAGATCCTGACCGTGGCCATGGTGACCTATTTCCCCGCACCCTGGACGCCGCACGGGTTGAACGAGGTCGCTTATGACGTGTTCGTCCCGGACCACTGGCCTCAGCGCACCACGCCCGGCCACCTGGGCTGGAACTCCGACCCCTACTTCTCCGCGACGCGCAGCGATGCCGGCGAGTGGGAGGTGACGGCGTCCGAGCGCGGCAACGACCGAGTCGCCGGCCGATTCTCGACCGATGACGACATGGTGCTGTACCGGATGTCCTTCGCCCGGGGCCATCCGATGCCGTTCGGGTACGAGTGGGACACCTCCAACGTCGACGCACTGGCGCGGGCGGCTGATACCGCCCGCGCAGCGTGGAGTCGGCACGCCCCACTCCCCTACATCTCGAACTGGCGGCACTGAAGAATCACCGTCACCGGCACCGCCCGTCGTCAATCGCGCGGCAACCGGGCGGCGAGTCGGTCCAACCCGTCCTTCACCATCGCCGAATAGCCGTTGTCGCCGAGCGCGGGCAGAGCGGCCAAGCCGCGCCGGAGCTGCTCCCGCGCGCCATCGACGTCGCCGAGCTTGCGGTAGCACTCACCGATGTTCAGGTGGAGCGACGGGTAGAAGCCGGCTGCCGTGCCGTCGATGCCGGCCTGCGCCACGCGCTCGTCGGTGAGCAGGTCGGCGGCCGCCAGGGCCCGCAGATCCCAGCGGAGTTCCTCGTCCACGTCGTCCTGGACGTCGGCCATCGAGTGGGCGATCGCGCACCGCCGGAGCGGATCCCCGTCGGGCCCACCGATGTCCGCCCAGAGCTGCGCGAACAGTTGGCGAGCGGCTTCCCGTTGACCCCGCCGGGCCAGTCCGATGCCGTCGCCGACGCGGCGCAGTGCCTCGTCCGACCCGGTCATCGACGCCCGTCCCGTCTGCTCTTGTGCTGCTGGACTTGTCGCCCCGAGCGAACCATCATGATGCGCAGTCGTCGCCGACAGGAGGACCAGTGCGCGCCAACCGCATCATTCCCAACCTCAGCGTGCCCGACGTCGGCGAAGCGAGACAGTTCTACACCGGATACCTGGGCCTGGCCACCGAGGAGTTCAACATGGGGTGGGTGGCCCGCTACACCTCGCCGGACACCACGGCGAACCTGCAGCTCGTCTCGCGCGACGCAACGGCCCCGGAGGACTCGGTCATCTCGGTGACCACCGATGACGTCGACGGCGCGTACGAAGAAGCTCGTCGACTCGGCTACGAGATCGTCCACCCGCTGACCACGGAGCCATGGGGCGTGCGCCGGTTCTTCGTCCGGGCGCCGGACGGCAACGTGGTCAACGTCGTCAACCACCACGACTGACCTGGCGACGGCGCGCCCGGCGGAGGGCCGGGCGCGCCTCGATGAGTAGGACTTGCGACAGTTACAGCGCGACGATGCCTTCGCCGCCGACCGCGCCGGGCACGGTGACCGATCCGGCGGGGGTGAGGGACCCGTCCGGGTGGACGTGGAAGCCGTCCACGATGCCGGCCGCCCCCGTCTGCACGTAGAGGAAGTGCCCGTCAGCGGTGACGTCGGCGTCGACCGTGCCGGCGTCGGTGGCCGTATTGCCCAGCGCGGTGAGCGAATGCCGGTGGGAGCGGAAGGCGCTCACGGTGGCGCTCCCGGCATTGGAGGCGAACAGCAGATTTCCGGTCGCAGCGACCCAACAGGTGGCGGCCTGCCCGGTGGGTGCCGACGCGATCTGGGTCAGCCGTCCGTCCGATTCGAGGTGGTAGGTGGTGACCGCGCCGATCCCCGTTTCGGTGACGACGAGACGCCCTGCCCTGTCGAAGGTGACGCCGAACGGCACCGACCCGGCCTTCACGGTGACGGTGGGTTTCGCGCCCGGTCCACCGTGGCGTCCGACGGCGAACACATCGATGGCGTTGGTGTTGGCCTTCGTCGTCACCACCAGCTGCGACCCGTCCGGGGTGAAGGCGACCTGGCCCGGCGTGTGGGTGAATTGGGGAGTGGCCGCCGGGTCGAGACCGAGGCTGCGGTGCCAGCCCGCCACCGGGTGCAGCCTCCCGTCGCCGATCACATAGCCCTGGATGGAACCGCCGCCCAGCGCATTCAGCACGTAGACGAGGTCCCGGTGAACGGTCACGCTGACCGGGAAGGTGCCGCCACTCGCGACGACCTGGCGGAGGTGGAGGTGGTCGCCGCGCACCGCGAAGACCGACAGTGTGTTGCTGCCGGCATTGACGGCGTAGAGAAGGTGATGAAGTGGGTCGTAGGTCAGCGATCCCTGGGACGCGGTGTGGTCGACGACAGCGCCGGTCAGGATGCCGCCGTTGCCTCCGGTGGCGTACTCACCGGCCAGGGACAGCGCACCCGTTCGATCGCGGTCGTAGGCGACCACGTGGTTGCCGGTGAGTGCGTCGGTCTGGACGAACACCGCGTGGGCGTCGCCCGGTCTCGGACAGGCCGGTGCGGCCTGGGCTGACGCCGCGAACACCGACGTCGCGGTGACGGCCAGCACGACGGTGCTTCCCCAGCGGACGATTCGATTCATGTGCATCCTCCTGATCGGAACGTTGCTCGACACGAGGTGAGTGCCGGCAGCGGCGGATGCGTTACAGGCCGGGCCGATCTCCGTTTGCCGGGGGCCGGGGTCTACCGTCGGCCGCGTGGTGAACCCGCCCTCGCTGCTCGACGACGGCAGCGATCTGCTCGCCGGTCTGCGAGCCGGCGACGAAGCGGCGTTCGCTGCCATCGTCGATGGCTGGGCCTCCGCGATGCTGCACGTGGCCAACCGATTCGTGCACGACGACTACACCGCGCAGGACGTGGTGCAGCAGACGTGGCTCATCGTGATCGAGAACCTCGAACGCTTCGAACAGCGGTCGAGCCTGCGGACGTGGGTGTTCGGCATCCTGATCAACACGGCCCGCTCGCACCGTGCGAGTGGATCGCGGGTCGAGGTGGTCGCCGATGCGGCAGAGCCCACCGTCGACCCTGGACGTTTCCAGGGACGCACCGATGCACGTCCCGGCGGGTGGACCGTTGGCGGTGCGCCGGCCCGTTGGGCGCCATCCCCGGAGTCGGCCGCGGTCGCCGACGAAACCCGGAAGTTGATCGCGGCGGCGATCACTGCGTTACCCGAACCCGGTCGCACGGTGATCTCCCTCCGAGACGTGGACGGTCTGCCGGCCGGAGAGGTGTGCGAGCTGCTGGACATCACCGCCGCCAATCAGCGAGTGTTGCTGCATCGGGCACGGTCGAGGGTTCGGCAGGCGCTGGAGGACTACTACCGAGGGGACGGCGGGCGATGAGGTGGCACCGCCGTCCCGACTCACCGGCGTCGATCGAGTGCCAGGAACTGGTCGAGCACGTCACCGATTACCTCGAAGGTGCGCTGTCGTCGGAATTGCGGGCGAGAATCGACCGGCACCTCGCCGACTGCGACGAATGCACCGAATTCCTGCGACAGATGCGGCAGACTGCCGCTGCCGCCCGTGGCGCGGAGGTCCGCACCTTGGACCCGGCCGTGAAAGCCACGCTGCTGGAGGCGTTTCGCAGCCAGCGCTCCCAGGGATGACCCCGACTGACCCGCCGCTGCGCTGACCGGTGCAGTGTCGACGAACATCGACCGTTCAGCGCAGCAAGTCCAGCGGGACGCGGAGGTCGACATGGTCGTAGAGCTCAGCCAGCGCAACGGGTTCGTCGGCCGCACACGTGCGGGCAAGTGTGTCCAGCAGCTCGTCGTAATCGCTGCCGGTTCTCCCTTCGTACGCCTCCGTCATCCGGCCCCACTCGTCCCACGGCAGCATCTCCACCTTGTTGAGGGCGGCCAGGTCCTTCACCGCGTTGCCGCGGATCTCGGCGGCGCCGAAGTTCTCGGTGCCGTGGACACCGAACAGCGATGCGTCGATTTCGTTGCGGCGGAAAGCCTGCCATGCTTCGCCGCCGGAGAGGAACTGGCCTTCTGCGAGGCGCTCGGGACGATCGAGTACGGAGCCGTCGAGGATCTCGCTGTCGATGCGCGCCCAATTCGTCGTGCCGTGGTCGCGGTACTCGGTGATCCAGTGATCCAGGCCCAGACCCGGCTGGAAATAGGTGGCGAACCCGCAGCGGACCCTGGCGTCGAATCCTCGCAGCTGCAGCAGCGCGCAACTCAGCAGGGCGAAATGCCGGCAGGTGCCGACGATCCGCAGTTCCGGCGGCCGGGCGACGGTGACCGGCCGCGGATCCAGCGCCAGCAGCTCCTGCAGCAGGGCTTCTGCCGGGCGCAGCTGGTTCGTCGAGAAGCGCTCCTCCGGTATACCGCACTCTTGCGCGTCGGTCGGCTGGATCACCAGTGAGTGCACAGGACGGCAGATCTCGATCGGCGTGTGCGGCAGCGCTGCCAGGGCCTCCGGGGGAACCTGTCCCAACGTCGTGAAAACACCTGGCTGGGAGTAGTCCAGGTCAGCGGCCACCGGACGATCCTAGGCCCAACTACTGCCCGCCCAGCCACTCCCGGAGGCCGACCGGTAGTTGCGGCGCCTGCAGCGCCAGCGGCGCCAGGGTCGGATCGTGCATCAGGGCCGCGAAGACCAGGCGCACCGTGACGCCGTGGTCCGGACGGAACACCACCTCGACGGGATCGCCGGCCCCCAGCTCGCCCTCGGTGAGAATGCGGAGGTAGGCGCCCGGCCGGGAGGCCTGCGCGAACTGCCGGACGAAGCGGGGCTCACCGATGCGGATCGCCAACTTGAAACACGGCTGGCGCGGCTGGGCGACCTCGACCACCGTCGTCCCGATGCGCCACTGCTCGCCGATCAGCGCACCCGAGACGTCGATGCCCTCGGTCGTCAGGTTCTGCCCGAAAGCAGCCGCGCCGAGCTCGCGGCCGAGGTCGCGCTCCCAGGCGGCCACCTCCTCGGCGGCGTAGGCGTAGACCGCCTTGTCCGGCCCGCCGTGCACCGAGCGGTCCGCCTGCTCGTCGCCATCGAGGTTGACGCCGCGCACGCCGACCCGGCCCTGCACCGGCTGCTTCCAGATGGCGGTCGACACGGGCCGCCGTCCGGCGTCGACCTGCTGCGGGCGGCCGACGTTCACCGACAGGACGCGGCCCGCCCGGGCCTGCAACAACTGGGGCGATGTCGTCATCCCCGCAGCCTAGGACGCTCCGTCCGCTCACTGCCGCGGTCCCGCACCGGCACCACCACCGGCCGGCCGCCCTCGTCGAGCACCCGCACCCGCGCCCCGTAGTAGCGCGACACGGTCGCCTCGGTCAGCACCTGCGCAGCGGTGCCGGACCCCACGATGCGGCCCTCGTCGAGCAGCACCAGCCGATCGGCGTACTGTCCGGCCAGGGTGAGGTCGTGCATGGTGCTGACCACGGCCAGATCCCTTTCCTGGCGCAGCATCTCGATCAGCTCGAGGACCTGCTGCTGATGCCCGACATCCAGCGCGGTGGTCGGCTCGTCGAGCAGCAGCACGGGTGCCTCCTGCGCCAGTGCGCGGGCCAGCAGGACCCGCTGCCGTTCCCCGCCGGACAGCGTGGACACCACCCGGTCCACCATGTGCAGCAGATCCAGCTGGGCCAGCGCGTCGTGCACCGCGCGCAGGTCCGCCGCGCCTTCCACCGACAGCGACCTGATGTGCGGGGCCCGGCCGAGCAGGACGTAATCGGTGACGGACACGCCGTCCGGGATGGTCGGCGTCTGCGGGACCAGTGCCACTGTCTGCGCCCGCTCCCGCCGGTGCAGGGAGCTTGCCGGCCGGCCGTCCAACTCGAGAACGCCCTCCCCGCCGGCGATCCCGGCGAGGTAGTGCAGCAGCGTGGACTTCCCGGCACCGTTCGGCCCGACCACGCAGACCCATTCCCCGCGGGCGACGGCCAGGTCCACCTCCGCGAGGATCACCCGCTTCCCGAGCGACACCGTGACCCCGCGGCAGTCGATCACGACCGGCCGTGCCGGGAATGCCGCAGGACGAGGACGAAGAACGGCGCGCCGAAGAAGGCGGTGATGACGCCGATCGGGATCTCGTCGGGGGTGGCGATGGTGCGCGCCAACAGGTCGGATGCGCAGAGGAAGGCCCCGCCGAACAGGATCGACAGCGGCAGCACGACCCGGTGGCTGCGGCCGGCGAGCAGCCGGACGGCATGCGGCACGATGATCCCGACGAAGCCGATCAGCCCGGAAACCGCCACGGCGGCAGCGGTTCCCAGCGACGCGGCGACGATCACGGCCAAGCGCGTGCGCCGGACGTTGATGCCCAGTGTGGCTGCCTCGTCGTCCCCGACGGCCAGCACGTCCAGTACCCGCCGCTGGGTGAGCAGCACCGCCCAGGACAGCACGGCATAGGGCAGCAGCAGCAGCACGTCGTGCCACCCCTCGGTCGACAGCCGACCGAGGATCCAGGAGTAGACCTGCCGGATGGTGTCCTGGTGACGCTGCTGCAGATACGTCTGCACGGCGGTGAGGAAACTGCCGACAGCGACGCCGGACAGGATCAGCGTCGAGGTGGACACCCGGCCGCCGCTGGCGACGCCGAGCGCGTAGGTGAGGCCCACGGCGCCCAGCGCACCGAGGAAGGCGGCCATCGGGGCGCCGATGGCGGTGGTGCCGCCGTCGGCCCGGCCGACGATGGACAGCGTCACGGCGAGCCCCGCGCCGGCGGCCGCGCCGAGCAGGTACGGATCGGCCAGCGGGTTGCGGAACACCCCCTGGTACCCGGCACCGGACACCGCCAGGGTGCCGCCGACCAGTAGACCGAGCACCACCCGGGGCAGCCGGATCTGGTCGATGATCGCCGCGTCGGTCACGCTCAGGGACGTGGGGAAGCCGAGCAGATGACCGACGGCCGCGACGGGTGGGATGAACACCGGGCCGATCATCACGCCGGCGATCCCCGCCACCAGCACCGCCGCCACGCCGCCGATCAGCCACGCGGGACGCAGCCGGGCGGGACGCAGCTGCACCGGCCCGGCCGCTGGGCCGCCGGCAGCGGTGGGATCCGCCGCGCGTCGCGGACGGCGGTCGGCCACCGTCACGACGACCGGACGGACTTCACGGCCTCGACGATCTTCTTCAGCAACTGCACCACCCGTGGTCCCCACCGGCTGGCCACGTCGTCATCGAGCGGGATGACGTGCTTGTCCTTGACCGCGGACAGCACCGAGAATCCGGGGCGCGCGGCGAAGGCGGCCGCGGTCTGCTGGCAGCACTTGGTGTCGGCCAGGAACACCAGGTCGGGGTCCGACTTGACCAGGTACTCGGCGGACAGCTGCGGGTACGGGGTGGCCTTGGGATTCGACGAGTCGGCCACGTCCTTCAGCCCGGCCAGCGAGTAGACCTGACCGATGAACGTCTTGGAGGACACGGTGTAGAGGGTGTTGTCCAGCTCGTGGAAGTAGGTCAGCGGCGTGGTGCGCCTGGGCACCGTGGCCACCAGCGCGGCGATGTCCGAGCGCATACCCGCGACGGTCTTCGCGGCCTCGGCGGTGTGCCCGGTGGCCGTGCCCAGCGAGGTGATCTGCTGGTAGGCGTCGTCCAGCGAGGCGGCCGCCGGTTCGACCAGCACCGGAATCGACAGCTTCGTCAGCTGGGCCTTGATGTTGTCGATGTCGTCGGACAGCACCACCAGGTCCGGCTTGAACTTCGCGATCGCCTCGACGTTCGGCTTGTAGGCCGACAGTGCCGTCTTCGGGGCCGTCGCCGGGTAGTTGGAGTCGCTGTCGACCGCCACCACCTGGCTGCCCGCGCCGATGGCGAACAGGTCCTCGGTCGCGGTCGGCGACAGGGACACGATGCGCTTCGGTGCGGGAGCGGTGCTCGACGAGGGCGCAACCGAGGAAGCGGTCGACGAGACGGCCGACGCGACGGCCGACGACGGTGTGCCCGAGGACACGGCCGACGACGGTGTGGCCACCGACAGCGGGGCCGACGACGGAGCCGAGAGCGGTGCGGACGCCGACGACGGGGCCGACGCCGCGCCACCGGACGAAGCGACAGCGGCCGGGGAGGTGGTCGTCGGGGTGCTCGACGACGAGGCGGCCACCCCGTTGTCGCCGCATCCCGCGACGAGCGCGCAGATCGCGAAGGTGGCGGCAAGGGTCGACCTGAGTCGCATGTGCTTCCTGACTGTTCGTCGAGGGAGGACAACGTTCGACGACAGGAAGGCTGCCGCCAACCGGCGCCCATTCCTCGAGGCGGGTTGATCAAGCCCATCCGTCAGGCGACCTGGCTTGCCTCTTCGAGCAGGTGGAGCAGAGGACCACAGTTGCGGGACAGCGCCGGTTTCGCACCGGACTTCGCTGACGGGGGGCAGACAACGCGACCCTAGAGGCGCAGCCCAGGAGCGTCAACTTGCGGCAGAAGGCTGCACGGGCAGTGAGCACACCCGCGGTGGAGCCGCGGAAAACCTCGCGAAGAATCTCGGTGGACATGTCGAGATCCCGCTGCCGGCTCCGACCTTGGCTTGAGGGCGGCCACCGGGGCGCCTGCCGCGAGAGGATGAGGCAATGCGATACATGCTGATGCAGGCGTACGGCGGGGTCGAGCTCGAGGGTTGCCTGCCGATCGGAGAGTGGGCGCCGCAGGACGTCCGCGCGCACATCGAGTTCCAGCACACGCTCAACGCGGAATTGCTCGTGCGCGGTGAGCTGGTCGACGCGCAGGGACTGGCCGGGCCGGAGGTGGCGAAGTTCGTGGTGTCCGACGGGGTCAATCCGCCGAAGATCATCGACGGGCCGTATCCGGAGTCCAAGGAGCTGCTGGCCGGGTACCGGCTGGTCGACGTGGACAGCCTCGACCGCGCGCTGGCGATCGCGGCGCAGTCGTCGGCCGCTCCCGGCCCCGGCGGAGTACCGATCCGGCAGCAGATCGAGGTGCGCCAGGTGCTCGGCGCCCCCGACCGCGAGGTGTGACCGAGTCGTCCGTCGAGGGCCTGCTCCGCGAGCTCGGACCGCAGGCGCTCGGCGCGGTCGCCCGCCGGTACGGCGGGTTCGCCGACGCGGAGGACGCGGTGCAGGAGGCGCTGGCCGCCGCCGCCACGCAATGGCCGGTGTCCCTGCCGGAGAGGCCGCTGTCCTGGTTGATCCGGGTCGCGTCGCGGCGGCTGGTCGACGAGTACCGCAGCACCGACGCGCGCCGCCGACGGGAGGAGCTGGCCGCCTCGCTGTCCCTGCACCGACAGGACACCGCTCCTGCGTCGGACGACTCGCTGGTGCTGCTGTTCCTGTGCTGCGACGACGCGCTGTCGCCGGCGTCGGCGATCCCGCTGACGCTGCGCGCGGTGGCGGGCCTGAGCACCCGCGAGATCGCAGCGGCCTATCTGGTTCCGGAAGCGACGATGTCACAACGGATCAGCCGGGCGAAGGGAAAGCTGCGCGGGCGCCGCTTCGAGCTGCCTGCTGATGTGGCGTCCCGGCTCCGGCCGGTCTGCGAGGTGCTGTACCTGTTGTTCAACGAGGGCTACACGTCCTCCAGCGGGCCGGACCTGCTGCGGGTCGACCTGTCCGGCGAGGCGATCCGGCTGGCCCGGATGCTGCACGGCCAGGTGCCGGGGGAGCCCGAGGTCGCCGGCCTCCTGGCGATGATGCTGCTGACCGAGGCGCGCCGGCCCGCCCGCACCTCCGGCGACGGAGCCCTGGTGCCGTTGGCCGAACAGGACCGGTCGCGGTGGGACCGGAGATTGATCGAGGAGGGACTGCAGCTGCTGAACGCGACGCTGGTCGCCGGCCGGATCGGCGAGTACCAGCTGCTCGCGTCGATCGCCGCCCTGCACGACGAAGCCCGGTCGCACGCGACGACCCGCTGGCGGGAGATCGCCGGCGCCTACGCGCGGCTGGAGTCGTTGACCGGTAACCCGGTGGTCCGGCTGAACCGCGCTGTCGCGGTCGCGATGGTGGACGGCCCAGCGGCCGGTTTGACGCTCCTGGAGGGCGTGGACCTCCGGGATTCCCACCGGCTGCTCGCCGTCCGGGGGCACCTGCTGGAGGAAACCGGCGACCTCGCCGCCGCCGCGGCCTGTTACACCGCCGCGGCCGCGCGCACCGACAACCTCCGCGAACGGGAGTTCCTCGTGCAACGGGCGGCGCGGGTCAGCGTTCGGTGAGCCCCGGGGCTGCCTCGCGGCCCCGGCAGCAGCGTGCGACGAAAGGCCATCCACGCAGCGCTTGGCCGGTGACAGGTGGTCGGAGGGCCCGCTGTACCGGGCGCAGGTCTCCGCCGAGGCCGGTACCGGCATGATGTGCGCCAACTCACAGGTCGGTTCGATCGATCCGAGGAGGTTCGGCCGCCGACGCCCTACCGTCACGGCATGACTTGCTTACGCCGTAGACCTTCGGTACTCGGGCTGTGTGGCTGCGTGCTGATCCTGGCCCTGGCTGGGTGCGACAGCTCGTCGGATCCGGCGTCTGCCGCCACCTCGCCGCCTGCGGCCACCTCGGCGTCGTCCGCTCCCTCGACGTCTTCGGCCACCTCGGCGTCTGCGACCGGCTCGGCGTCTTCGGCCACCTCGGCGTCTGCGACCGGCTCGGCGTCCGCGGCTGGCTCGGCGTCTGCGACCGGCTCGGCGTCTGCGGCTGGCTCGGCCTCTGCCGCCCGGTTCCGGGTTCCGGTCGAGCAGCTGCCCACCGGCTGGCGGAAGAGCAACACCTCCGAGGACGGCTACCGAACCACCGTCTGCGGGGTCGACCTGGAGCCCGCCGCCCCGTTCGACTCCGCCCACTATCGCTTCGCCAAGGGGCCGGTCGGCCCCTTCCTTGAGCAGTACGTCCGCTCGTACGCCGGCAACACGGCGGCGGAGGTCATCGGGGCCATCCAGACCGCGCTGCCGAACTGCCGCGAGTTCGTGGCGGCTGGGGACCAGGACAGCCCCTCCGTCCGGTTCACCATCGAGCCGGTGAGCCTGTCCGCGGTCGGGGCATCCGGTGCGGACACCGTCGCCTGGCGTCAGAAGGCGGCCGACGGCACCGGCGTGGTCAGCGAGGTCGTGTTGACCCGGCGGGGAACCACCGCGGTCGTGCTGGTGGCCTACAGCCTCCGGGACGATCCCGACCGGGATGCCCTGACGGCAGCGCTGGCCGCCCTTCCGCAGTGACATGCAGTGCGCCGACATGCACAGCGCCGGCCGGCGGCTATCTTTCCCTGCATGACCGTCGTGGACTGGCTTCTCGACTCGGACCCGGCCCTGCGCTGGCAGGTGCTCCGCGACCTGACCGACGCGTCACCGGAGGTGGTGGCGGAAGAGCGCGCACGCGTGACGACGCAGGGCTGGGGTGCCCGGCTGCTCGCGCTGCGCGATGACGACGGGCAGTGGGCCGGCGGGGCCTGCTTTCCGGCGGATTTCCGCTGGGACTTCTCGCAGGGGCAGCCCTGGACGTCCACCATGCCGACGCTGGGACTGCTGCGCGACTTCGGCATCGACCCCGACGCGGCGCCGGTGCGGGATGCGATCGCGCTGGTGGACCGCAATTGTCGATGGGAGCACGACGGCCAGGCATTCTTCGCCGGCGAGGTGGAGCCGTGCATCAACGGCCGGACCGTCGCGATCGGCGCCTACTTCGGAGCCGACGTCGACGGCATCGTCACCCGCCTGCTGGGCGAGGTGCTACCGGACGGCGGCTGGAACTGCGAGGCGGAGAACGGTTCGGTGCGTTCGTCGTTCGACTCGACCATCTGCGTGCTGGAGGGCCTGCTCGAGCACGAGCGCACCACCGGCGGTACGGCCGAGGAGGTCGCCGCCCGCCGCAGCGGCGAGCAGTACCTGTTGCAACGCAACCTGTTCCGCAGGTTGAGCACCGGCGCTGTCGTCGACCCGCACTGGCTGCAGTTCTCGTTCCCGACCTGGTGGCACTACGACGTGCTGCGGGCGCTGGACTACTTCCGCGCCGCCGGCGACGTGCCCGACCGGCGGCTGGCCGAAGCGGTGGACCTGCTCCGGTCCAGGCGGCAGCCCGACGGAACATGGCTGCTGGACAGCACCCACCCGGGCGCGGTGCACTTCCCGTTGGACGACGGCGACGGACAACCGAGTCGCTGGAACACCTTCCGCGCTCTCCGAGTGCTCGACTGGTACGACGGCAGTATCTGACGGCCCCTTCGGCGCCGGGTCGAACGCATGGATCGACCTCGTCCGCCAGCGGTACCGGCAGCCGGACCCGGTGTGCCTCACACAGCCACCGCTGCGGACGGACGATCCGTCGACCGGCGATCCCGACGCAGTTCCTCCATCCGGACCAGGCAGACGCCGCCGATGATCAGCACCCCGCCGGACAGCTGCCCCGCCGTCGGCAGTTCGTCCAGCAGCAGCCACGCGAACAGCACGGCGAAGACGACCTCGGTCAGGCCGATGAACGAGGCCAGCGTGGCGCCCAGGATGCGGGCGGCACTGACCCCGACGGCGTAGGCGAGGGCGGCCGCGACGACGGACAGCCCGGCCATGGGGACCCACCATGGCAGGCGGGCGCCCGCCAGCACCACCTGCGCGCCTCCGGATGCGAAGGGCAGCAGGCCGAACGCCCCGACCAACAGCAGCACGACGGCACCGATGGCCATGCCGATGCCGGCCATCGCGACGGGCGGAACCGCGTCCTGGCCGCGCGCCGACACGACGAAGAAGACGGCCAGACCGACGGCGGCGCCGAGGCCCCAGCACACGCCGACCGGATCGAGCGTCACACCGCCGACCAGGTCCAGCACCAACGCCAGGCCGATCAGGGCGAGAACCGAGCCGGCAACCGTCAGCCGGTGCGGCGTCCGCCCGTGGCGCGCCCACATCCAGCCGACCACCAGGATGACGCCGAGGTACTCGAGCATCAGCGCCACTCCCACCGACAATCGCTGGACGGCGTTGAAGTAGCACACCTGGGCGCAGGCAACGGCGAACACGCCGTACAGCAGAGCCATCCGGCGGCCGGCCCAGACCACGGACCACCTGCCGCGCAGGGCGAGTGCGGTGGGTACGGCCAGCACCGCCGAACCGAGCGCGATCCGCAGGAACACCACCAGCGCCGGGCTCCAGCCGGCCGCGATCAGCGAGCCGCCGAACGCGCCCGACGATCCGAACGACGCCGCGGACAGCACCGCCAGCCCGGTCCCCGCCTTCGCCGTGCGGTGCACAGTCGTCATCGGTATGGTCCTCCCTCGGTCACGGCGCGGCTCGTCATCAGTCAGAAGCAAGTACGCTGATGACGTTAGTAGGCCCGGGTACAAGGAGTCAAGATGGTTTTCACTCATGACACGGAGGTTGCCCTGGCCGGCGCCGCGGCGTGGGTGAACACTGCCGGCCAGGAGGAGGCCATTCCCGACGTCGCCGCGCTCGACGCTTTCGTGACGCAGTGGGGATGGACCGGGTCCCGCACCCACGATGCGGCCGAACTGGTTGCCGTGCAAGCACTCCGGCCCCGGCTGCGCCGGCTGTGGGAGCTCGACCGCGACGGGGTGGTGGGTCTGGTCAACGAACTGCTCGGTGAATTCCATGCGCTGCCGCAGCTGGTGAAGCACGACGAGTGGGACTACCACCTGCACGCCACCTCGAGCGGCGCGCCGCTGGCCGCCCGCATGGCGGTCGAGGCGGCGATGGCGATCGTCGACGTGGTGCGTGCGGACGAACTGGACCGCCTCCGCGTGTGCGGCAACGACGACTGCAACGACGTGCTCGTCGACCTCTCCCGCAACCGATCGAAGCGCTACTGCGACCTCACGTGCACCAACCGGGCGGCGGCGCGGGCCTACCGATCGCGCGGGGCCGCTGCCCGTCCCACCCCCTGAGCCGGCCCCCTGAGGATCCGCGGCACACTCGCTCTGCCGCGGAACGAGCGCCCGGTCGAAAGGAAATGCCATGTCGTGCGTGTTGGTCACCGGTGGGTCGCGGGGCATCGGTGCGGCGATCAGCCGCACGCTGGCCGAACGGGGGGACCGGATCGCGGTGCACTGCCAGTCGAACCTGACCGCCGCGCACGCCCTGCTCGCCGACCTGCCGGGCGCGGGTCACGTGGTCGTCCGGGCCGACCTGGCCGACGACGACGCGGTGGCGGCGATGGTGTCCGGCGCGGTCGAGGCGCTCGGGACGATCGACGTGCTGGTGAACAACGCCGGTGTGTACGTCGATGCCCCCCTCGCGGGCAGCAGCTACCCGGAGTGGATGGCCAACTGGCGACACGTCGTGGGCGTCAACCTGATGGGCGCCGCGGCCGTCACCTGGCAGGTGGTCGACCACCTGCTCACCAGAGACCACGGCCCGGGCGGCGGCCGCATCGTCATGGTCGGGTCGCGCGGTGCCTATCGGGGCGAGCCGACCGCCCCGTCGTACGGCGCCAGCAAGGCCGGCCTGCATGCTCTGACCCAGTCGCTGGCGGTATCCCTCGCGCCGCACGGCATCGTCGTGAACGGCGTCGCACCGGGCTTCGTCGAGACCGACATGACGCAGCATCTGCTGGGCGGGCCGGCCGGCGACGCCATCCGGGCGCAGAGCCCGTTCGGTCGGGCGGGGCGCCCGATCGACGTCGCCGCGGCCGTCGCCTGGCTCAGCTCTCCGGACGCCGCGTGGACCAGCGGGGCCATCCTCGACGCCAACGGCGCGTCCTACCTGCGCTGACTCAACCGTCGTCCCCGGCCGCGGGTGGCAGCTTCGGGTAGTCCGGGATCGGGTAGAGCCCGACGACGAAACCGTAGGTGGTGTCGCCGGACCGGGTCAGCCGGTCGAAGTCGTGGATCACCTGGTCGATGCGCGTCCAGAAATCGGCGGCCTGTTCGCGGGAGATGCGGGCGTGCCGGATGAAGGACCGCATCCGGCCCGAGTCGTAGGCCGGGGCCGATTCGCCGACGGCGACCTCGAAGTCGTTGAAGTCCTTGGGCAGCTGCACGCCCCCGGATCGTCGACCCAGGCCGACGTAGAACATTCGCGCCGCTCGGCCGTAGTAGCGCTCGTCGATGGCCCGGACGCGCCTGGTGCGGACGACCCGGACGATCCCGGCCCGGGCGAGCACGTTGACATGATGCGCCACCGTGCTTTTCGGCCGCCGTACCGCGACGGCGAGTTCGGTGACGGTAGCCGCTCGCTCGTGCAGCAGACCGAGGATGGTCGTGCGCAGCGGGTCGCTGATCGCCCGCACCTGCTCGGCCGTGGTGAGCTCGATGGTCTCTGCCAGGTCGTAGTCCGGCACCTCGCTCTTGCTCGACCCCATCGCTTCAGACTACCGTGGCCGAACGTTCCAAATAGTTGGTTCATTCCTGCGGAGAAGGCGAGTCACCATGGCAGAAGTGCTGTTGTTCCACCACGCCCAGGGCCGGACGACCGGAGTGGGGGCGTTCGCCGACGGGCTGCGGCAGGCCGGGCACACGGTGCACGTGCCCGACCTCTATGACGGCAACACCTTCGACACGCTGGACGACGGCCTGGCCTATGCCTCGGAGGTCGGCTTCGACACCCTGCTGGAACGGGGCGTCGCCGCCGCCGGGGAATACGGCACATCCCTTGTCTACGCAGGTTTCTCGCTCGGTGTGATGCCGGCGCAGCGGCTGGCGCAGACCCGCGGGGGAGCCACCGGAGCGCTGCTGTTCCACTCCTGCCTTCCGGTGTCGGAGTTCGGCGAGCGGTGGCCCGACGGGGTGCCGGTCCAGGTGCACGGCATGGACGCCGACCCGTTCTTCGCGGGCGAAGGCGACATCGACGCGGCCCGCGAGCTGGTGGCCTCGACCGCGCAGGCGGAGCTCTTCGTCTACCCGGGCAAGGAGCACCTGTTCGCCGACTCGTCGTTGCCGTCCTTCGAGCCGGCGTCGGCGGAACTGCTCACCCGGCGCGCGCTCGACTTCCTGGCCCGGCTGCCCTGAACACCGCCAGAGGTCTCGGGTAGCGCTGAACGGGCCGGCGGGCGGCGTGCCGTCGCTCGTCAACATGAGTTGACAAGAATTTGGTGTCAACGTAGATTGACGAATATGACGACCGACAGCGACCTGGCTCACGCTGCCAGCAGCAGTGATCCGGCCGAAGGCCTCCGGGCGGTGCGGGCGCTGCGGGAGCTGGCCGACCGACTCGAGCGGCTGCAGGTCGGCCGGGCCAGGGATCTCGGCTGGACCTGGCAGGAGATCGCGGCGCACGTCGGCGTCAGCCGCCAGGCCGTTCACAAGAAGTACGGGCGCGATCGCCCCCCATTCGGAGAAAGGTGAGTGCGATGTTCGAACGGTTCACCAAGAGCGCGCGGACCGCTGTGACGCTCGCGCAGGAGGAAGCCAGAATGCTGGACCGGCCGCAGATCGGGACCGAGCACGTCCTGATCGCGCTGGCCGGCGACGGGCCCGACCCGGCCGCAGCAGCGCTGCGCTCGGCCGGCGTCACCGCCGGCCGCCTGCGGGCGGCCGCGGGAGCGCTGTCCGCGGACCGCCTCGACGCGGAAGCCCTTGCGCTGCTGGGCATCGACCTCGATCAAGTCCGCCGGGCAGCGGAGGAGCGATTCGGTCGCGGCGCGCTGGACGTCCCCTCCGCAGCGCACGCATCCTGGGGCCACCTCCCGTTCAGCGTGCCGGCCAAGCAGGCGTTGGCCTCCGCGGTGCGGCACTCCGCGGCGTTGCGGACCGGCTCCATCTCCAGTGGCCACCTGCTGCTCGGGGTGCTCGACGATGCCGAGACCGCGGCGGCCCGGGTTCTCGCGACCTGTGGAGTCGACATCGCCCACCTCAAGGCGGACACCGTTGCCCTGCTGCGGTCCGACGCAGCCTGACCTGGTTCAGGCCCGCTCGGCGGCCACCTCGTCCGTGGCGGGCGTGGCCGCCGACACCTCCGGTCGACGGGAGCGGAACATCCCCCAGCCGACCAGGACAGCGGCCACCACGGTGAGGGTGAGACCCGCGACGGTGACCCCGTGCCGGAACTCGGCGACCTGACGGCTGCTCCAGTGCGACGTGACGACGGAGCCGGTGAACAGGGCGGCGAGAACGGTGCCGGTGACGGCGATGGCGACGGCCGAGCTGACTTCCGTGGCGGTATCGACCAGAGCCGCCCCGATCGTGGTCCGGTCCTTCGGCAGCCCACGGAGCACGTTGACGCCGGCAACCACGCCCACCACGCGCATCCCGGCTGACACCAGCACGAGCGACAGGGCGACCCAGCAGTAGCCGAACCTGCCGGCCAGGGCGTAGACGCCCAACCCGGCGACCACCGCGACCGCGCCGATGAAGGCGGCCCGGTCCAGACCCACCCGTTGGACGACCGGCTGGACGAACGGCCCGGCGGCGAGCAGCACGACGACCTGCGGCAGCAGTCCGATGGCGGCGTGTGCGGGTGACCAGCCCCAGTCGAGCTGCAGCTGCAGCGTCACCAGGTAACCCAGCCCGGCGGTCGCCAGCCCGGCGGCAGCCTTGTAGGCCAGTCCGGCGGACACGAGCGGGCGGGCGACGAGCCGAAGGTCCAGCAACGGGAACCGGGTCGAGCGCTCGCGCAGGACGAACAGGGCCGCCGCGCCGGCTGCGGCAACGGTCGCCGTCCAGGGCGCCCAGGATCCGGTCCCGGCATGCACGAACAGCGTGGGTGCGACCAGCGCCAGCACGATCGCCGCAGTGCCCAGTACCGCTCCGAGCACGTCGAGCGGGTCCCGGTGCAGGTCGCGGAGTGCGTCGGCCGCGATACCGCTGCGCACACCGATGATCGCCAGCACGGCGATCGGCACGTTGACCAGCAGCAGGACCTGCCACGGGGCGACGGCCAGGACGAAGCCGCCGGTCGTCGGCCCGATGGCGAGTCCGACCAGACCGACGGTGGTGATCACGGTGGTCGCCGGCACCCGTAGACCGTCGTCGCCGAACAGCCGGAAAGCCAGTGCCATCGATCCGGGCGTGGTCATGGCGGCGGCGATACCCATCGCCACCCGGACGGCGATCAGCTGCTCTGCGGTGGTGACCACGGCGGTCGCCAGACTGGAGACGCCCAGCAGGCCGAGCCCGAGGAGCATCACCCGGCGGCGACCGAAACGGTCCGCCAGCGCGCCGAAGGCCAACATCAGGCCGCCGAAGACCACGGCATAGGCGCCGGTCACCCACTGCAGCGCCGTCGTCGAGGCGTGCAGGTCGCGTCCGATCGTGGGAAGTGCGACGTTCAGGATCGAGTTGTCGAGCATCTCGAACAAGAACACCGCCGACAGGCCGGCCAGGGCCACCCACGCCTCACGCAATGACCGAGGTGGGTGAGCGGGACGATCGGCCGGGTCGATGCGCATGGCGATTGCCTTCCGTCGCGGTGTGAGGGATCGACCCGGACAATGAGCGGAGTCGAACAGCACTAGGTTAACTCACTAAGTTTAGTGACACAAGGGAGATGGGATGCCTCGGACGTCGGAGCGAGGCGGACCGCAGACACGCGCGAAGATCCTGGCGGTGGCGAACGGGATGTTCACCGAGCGTGGGTACGACGCGGTCACCGTCGCCGACATCGCGCGGGCGGCCGGGGTGTCCAGCGTGACGGTGTTCAACCACTTCCCCCGCAAGGAGGATCTGTTCCTGGACCGTGCGGTCGACGCCGCGGACCTGCTGCGGTCGGCAGTGCGCGACCGGGCTCCGGGCGTCGACGTGCTGACGTCCCTGCACCACACCGCCGTCCGTCTCTTCGACGACCGTCACCCGCTGTCCGGCGTCAACGACCGGTCCGTTCCGTTCTTCCGGACGGTCGCCGGGTCACCGGCGCTGATCGCCCGCGCCCGGGAGATCGAGGCGGATCTCGAACGCCTCCTGGCCGAGGAGATCGCCGCCGACCCGACCGCCGGGGACGAGGCGACCCTGCTGTCCGCCTTGTTCTGTGCCGGTTACCGCACCGTGATGATGGGCAGTGCGCGCCGCATCATCGCCGGGGAGTCGCCGCACGACGTGGTGGACGACCACCGCCTGCGTCTGGAGGCGCTGTTCGACGCGCTGCGCCACGGCCTTGCCCGACCGGCCTGACTCGACCGACCGGCGCTACTCGATCGGCAAGCGTGAGCGACCGGAAGGCGCGACCGCTGACCCCCGTCAGTGCCCGGCAGGCCGGCCCTTGCCGGCCAGCTCTGCGCCCTGGACCAGGGATCCGAGCTTGGCGTAGACGATGTCCGGATCCACCGCACCGAAGCCGGCGAAGGTCGAGAAGCCGCAGTCGGTACCGGCGATGACCCGCTCGTAGCCGACCACGTCGGTGAAATGCCACAGTCGCTCGGCGACGACCCGTGGGTGTTCCACGAAATTCGTCGTGGAATCCAGCACCCCCGGGATCAGCACCTTGTCCGCCGGGATGTCGGGGCCGAACTCGCGGAAGAAGTTCCAGTCGTGCTGGTGCCGGGGATTGGACGTCTCGAACAGCAGACCGCTGGGCTTGGCCCGCATCAGCGTCGGCAGGATGACGCCCATCTCGACATCCTTGGTGTGCGGGCCTTCGTAGTTGCCCCAGCACACGTGCATCCGGACGCGCTCGGCCGGAATGTTGCGCAGCGCGTGGTTCAGCACCTCGACGTGACGGCCGATCAGTGACAGATATTCCGCATCGGTGCGGTCCTTGTACATCATGTGCCGTCCGAGGCCCAGGTCGGGAGAGTCCAGCTGCAGGAAGAAGCCGGCAGCGACGATGGCCTCGTACTCCGGCCGCATCGCTTCGGCGAGCGCCTCGAGGTATTCGTCCTGGGTGCCGTAGTACTCGTTCGGCTGGAACAGTGCGATGACACCGGGTGACGCCGCATTCATGAAAGCCCCTGCTGCAGCGCCGTTCCCGTCACCGCCGGTGTACGCCGCTCCCGCCGGGTGGTGGGCGGCGAGCGCCCGGGACAGCCGGCGCAGGTCGTCCTCGAGGGGCTGCAGCGTCTTCGGTGCCACCTCGCCGACGCACTTGGGACGCCGGTAGGTGGGAGTGCCGCCGCCTTTGGCCTGCCGCTGCAAAAAGGCGGGAAAGTCCTCCAGATCCGCGGGCGGCTGCCGCGGGCTGTCGCCCTCGAAACCGGTGATCCGGTCCTTGATGTAGGTGGCGTAGGAGATCTTCGACATCTCGCCGTCGGACACCAGGTCCACCCCGGCTGCGAGCTGCTTGCGCACCACCTCCTCGACGGCCGCGGCGATCACCTCGTCGAACGCGGCCGGGTCGACGGCGTCACCGCGTTCGACCGCGAACACCAGATCGGTGACAGCGACGGATCGGGGCAGGGAACCAACGTGCGTGGTGAGGATGCGACCGGTCACCTGCAGGACCGTACCCGGCGCCTGGCCGCTATCCGCGGGGACCGTGCTCGTCGTGGCGTGCAACCAAGCGGCGGGGCCGGCCCGTCATGGTGGCACCGGATCCCATTGAAGGGGCCGCTGCGGGAGGTACGGACATGATTCGAACCGGACGGGCATACGGGTGGCACGGACGCCGCGGCGCCGCACTGGCGGCATTCCTGGCGCTGGCCGTGGCCGTCACCCTGGTGTGGATCACCGGCGACCGGAGTCCGGCCACTGCCCCGGCGGCAGCGGGCGGCAGCACCGGCCCGGCGTCGCCGACCGCCCCCTCCGCGCCGGGATCGGCCCGCTCCACGGACCCGCAGTCGGGCGGGGGTTCGGCCGGCGGAGCCGCGGTCCCCGCCGGCCTCCACCTCCGGGCCGGATCGGCGACGAAACCGGCTCAGCCGATAGCGGTGGTGCCGGGGCAGCCGCTGGACGAGGAACAGGTCGCCGCCGTGGAGAAGCGACTGCCCGCTCAGGCTCCCGGAACCGGCGGCGCGCAGCCGTTCCGCTGGCCCATCCAGACGCTGTCCGTGCCGCAGGCCGGCAGGACCGTCCCGATTCCGTTCCCGGCACAGGTTCCGACGGTGCCCGTGCCGCCCGCGTCGACGCCGCCGGCGCTGCATGTGCTGAGGGTCCAACCGCAGGGCCCGGTGTCGCTCGCCCCGTTCCTGAGCATCACCTTCGACCAGCCGATGGTTCCCCTCGCGACGGTCGGCCAACTCGCGGCCGCCCAGCCGCCGGCCGTCATCAGCCCGAAACTCGCCGGGAGCTGGCAGTGGATCGGCACCAGCACGGCGCGCTTCGTCGCGTCGGGCCGGCTCGACCGCCTGCCGATGGCCACGGTCTTCACCGTCGCAGTGCCGGCCGGTACCCGCGACGCCGCCGGCAGCACGCTGGCCCGCGCCGCCACCTTCTCGTTCAGCACGCCGGCGCCCACGGTGAAGCACTTCGAGCCCACCGGCAAGAGCATGCGGCGGGATCCGCTCTTCGTCGCCGTCTTCGACCAGCAGGTCGACCCGGCAGCCGTGCTGGGCAAGGTCCGGGCGACGGCAGGAACGTCATCGGTGCCGTTGCGGCAGGCCACCACGGCCGAGATCGCCGCCGACGCCAGGGCTTCCTCGACGGTGGCCACCGCACCTGCGGGCCGCGTGGTGGTCTTCCGGCCGGTCGACGCCCTCGCCGCAGACCAGGCGGTGACCGTGACGTTCGGCGCCGGCCTGCCGTCGGCGGAGGGTCCGCGCACCACCACCAAGGAGACGAGCTTCACCGGCCGCACCTACGCGGCGCTGGCGATCCGGCAGGCCGGCTGCGGTGGCGGCTCCTGCCAGCCGTCGTCGCCGCTCATCGTGACCTTCAACAATGCCCTCGACGCCAAGTCCTTCGACCCGGCTGCGGTCCGGGTCGACCCCGCCATCCCGGGCGGGGCGACGATCACCGCCTCCGGTACCGCCGTCGTCGTGGAGGGTGCAACGCAGGCAGACACCGAGTACACGGTGACCCTGCCGGCGACCTTGACCGATGTGTTCGGACAGAAGCTCGGGTCCGTGCAGGTGCGCGCCATCCGGATCGGGCCGGCGACGCAGCGGCTGGACCCGTTCCCGCAGCCGGTCACCACCCTGGACCCGATGGCCGGAGCTCCCTCCATCACGGTGAACACGGTCAACCGCAAGGAGTTCCGCGAGCGGGTGTTCGCCGTGTCGCCGTCGGACTGGCCCGCGTTCCAGCGGTTCTACCTGCAGACGATGCAGAAGGACTACTCGTCCGGCAGCACTCTCGTCGTGCCCGACTGGCGGGTGCTGGCCGACACCGTGGTGCCGATCTCCGGTCCGGCGAGCCGGTTGGTGTCCACCAGGATCGACCTGTCCGGCGTGCTGCCGGGGCCGGGTGCGGTGGTCGTCCTGGTCGAGCCGACGAGCCGGGAGTCGTTCGGGAACGACACCTGGCAGAACCGGCCGACCATGACGTGGGCCCAGTCGACCACGCTCGGCGTGGACGCGTTCAACGACGCGACGCAGCTGCGGGCCTGGGTCACCGACCTGCGCACCGGTGCGCCGGTGGCGGGCGTCACCGTCGGCCTGCTGGGCAGCGATGGGCAGGTCGACCCGCAGCGCGCCGATGCCACCGACGCCGACGGCATCGCCTCGCTGGCCCTCAGCGCCACCGGCGCCAGCGCGCTGCTGGCCACCCGGGGCGGTGAGTCGGCCCTGCTGCCCTCCACCATGTGGGGTAACGGGTGGACGAGGGCGGCGTCGCGCGATCGACTGCTGTGGTTCGTCAACGACGACCGCCACACCTACCGTCCCGGCGAGACCGTGTCGATCAAGGGCTGGGTCCGCCGGCAGAGTGCAGGCGTGGTGACGGCGCTGAGCCTGCCGCCGGCCGGCACCACCGTCTCCTATACCGCCCGCGACGAGTACGGCGTGGTCCTCGGCCACGGCGTCACCAAGCTGAGCGCACTGGGTGGTTTCGACCTCACGCTCACCATTCCCGGAGGCGCGAACCTCGGCAGCGCCTCGATCAATTTCCGCCTCGCCGACCTGCCCGGGGTCGACTCGACGAGCGATGTCCATGCCTTCGACATCGCCGACTTCCGCACCCCCGACTTCGAGGTGGATGCCCACGCCGAGTCCAGTGGGCCCTTCGTGCTGGGCGACGAGGTCACGGTCGCGGCGGACGCCACCTACTACGCCGGCGGGCCGCTCGCGGCCGCTCCGGTGGACTGGCAGGTGCGGACGGCGGTCGCCACCTACGCACCGCCGGGCTGGAACGCCTTCACCTTCGGGATCTGGACCCCGTGGTGGCAGGTGGGCGACGCCGGATTCGACTCCGGCTACGGCGGGTTCGACCCGGGCTACGGCGGGATCGATTCGGGCTACGCCGGCTCCCCGATCGGGGATGGCGGGTGGGGTTCCACGTCGCCGGACCTGCCGGACACCGAGTCGGTGCAGAAGTTCTCCGGGACCACCGGGGCCGACGGAAGCCACTACCTGCAGGTGAAGGTGGGCGACCTGGGCAAGAAGTACGCCGGTCTCCCGGTCACCGTCACCTCGCAGGCCACCGTCACCGACGTCAACCGGCAGGCCATCGCCGGGACCGCCGACCTACTGGTGCACCCGGCCGACTTCTACGTCGGACTGGCCGCCGCCGACACGTTCGTCTCGCAGGGCAAGGACCTCGCGGTGCAGGCCGTGGCCACCGACATCGACGGTGCTGCGGCGCCGGGCCGGGCCATCTCGATGAAGGCGGCGAAGGTCACCACCTCCTGGGTGAACGGCACGTCCACGGAGACCGAATCCGATCCGCAGACGTGTGCGGTCACCTCCGCCGCCGGTCCGGTGACCTGCACCTTCCGCCCGTCCACGGCGGGTACCTACCGGATCACCGCCACCATCACCGACGACAAGGGGCGCACCAGCCGCTCGCAGCTGACCCGGTGGATCGCCGGGCCGGACGGGGCGGTTGATTCCTCGGTGCAGCGCCAGCTGCTGACCCTGGTCCCGGACAAGAAGGACTACCAGCCCGGCACGTCGGCACGCCTGCTGGTGCAGTCACCGATCCGGTCCGGCAGTGGCCTGCTCACCGTGCTGCACAACGGCATCGCCGCGACCATCCGGTTCGCCGTGGCCGACGGCTCCGCGGTGGTCAGCGTCCCGATCACCGACGCCGAACTGCCGGGCATCACCGCCTCCGTCGAGGTGGTCGGGACCACGCCGCGGGCCGCCGCCGGCGCATCCCCCCGGCCGGCGTACGCGACCGGTGAGATCGCGCTGACGGTCTCGACGCAGGTGCGGACACTGAAGGTGACCGCCGTCCCGCGGCAGAAGACGGTCGCACCCGGCGGATCCACCTCGGTGGACGTCACGGTCAGCGATCAGCAGGGAAAGCCGTTGCCGCACAGCGAGTTCGAGCTCGCGGTCGTCGACGAGGCGGTGCTGGCACTGGGTGGCGTCCGGCTGCCCGACCCGATGGCTGCGTTCTTCCCCGAGCAGCCCGGCCGGCTCACCGCCTTCTTCGGCCGGTCGACCGTGCTGCTGGCCGACCAGCCGCCGCCGCCGAACCAGCAGTCCGGGGCGCCCTCGTCCGCGGCTGCCTCCTCCGCTGCCCCGGCCGCCGGATCGTCCACGACCGAGTTCGGCCTTTCGGCCGACAGTGCGGCGAGATCGACTGCGTCCGGGTCCGCACCGGCGATCGCCGAGCGCAGGAATTTCGATGCTCTCGCGGTGTTCGTTCCGTCGGCCGTCACCGACGGGAACGGGCGGGCCACCGTCCGGGTCCCGCTGCCGGACAACCTGACCCGTTACCGGGTGATGGTCGTCGCGGTGTCGGGCACCTCGCAGTTCGGCTCGGCGGAGTCCACCATCACGGCGGGTCTGCCGCTGACCGTCCGCCCGTCGGCGCCGAGGTTCCTGAACTTCGGCGACAAGCTGACGCTTCCGGTGCTGGTGCAGAACCAGACCGACGCGCCGCTGACCACCGACGTCGTCGTGCAGGCGACGAATCTGACCATCCCCGGCACGGCCGGCAGGCGGGTGACGGTGCCCGCCCATGGCCGCATCCAGGTGCCGTTCGCGATCTCTGCCGCGCAGGCGGGGACAGCGGAGCTGCGGGTCGCGGCGGTCAGCGGGTCCGACGCCGACGCGGCGACGGTCGAGATCCCGGTGTACACGCCGACGACCACCGAAACCTTCGCCTCCTACGGGGTGCTGACCAGCGGCAGCATTCTGCGCCAGCCGGTGACCGCACCCAGGGGCGTGGTCCCGCAGTTCGGCGGTCTGCAGATCAGCACGTCGTCGACGGCCCTGCAGCAGCTGACCGATGCGGTCGGTTACCTGGCCGACTACCAGTACGACAGCTCGGACGCCCTGGCGAGCCAGATCGTCGCCATCGGCTCACTGGGTGATGTGCTCGCGGCGTTCGACGCGCCGGGACTCCCGTCGGCCGCGACGTTGAAGGCCCTGGTGACGAGCGACGTGCAGAAGCTGACCGGGCTGCAGAACGACGACGGCGGCTTCCCCTACTGGCAGCGGGGTGAGAGGTCTGATCCGTTCAACTCGATTCAGGCGACGCAGGCACTGCAGGTCGCGGCCCGGCACGGGTTCTCCGTCCCGCAGAACATTCTGTCCAACGCGGACCGCTACCTGACGAACATCAACGCCTACCTGCCCCGGACGACAAGCCAGACCGCCCGGGACACGGTGCGCGCCTACGCGTTGAACGTCCGGATGCAGGGCGGTCACCGGAACGCCGCCGGTGGCGAGGCGCTCGTCCGTGAGCGCGGCGCCGCGCTGCCGCTGGATGCGGTGGCCTGGCTGCTCCCGGTGGTGGCCGATCCGGCGGCGCGGGAAGCTCTGCTGCGGCGGATCGGCAACGCGGCCGTCGACGACGCCGGGTCGGTCACGTTCACCAACAAGGTCACCGACGACGCCTGGACGACCCTGCAGTCCGATCGCCGGACCGACGGGCTGATCCTGGATGCGCTGGTCTCCGTCCAGCCCACCAGCGACCTGATCCCGAAGATCGTCTCCGGGTTGATAGGCGGGCAGACGAGCGGGCGGTGGAGCAACGTCCAGGAGAACGCATTCATCCTGTTGGCGCTGCGGCACTACTACGACGCCTTCGAGAACGCCAGCCCTGACTTCGTGGCGCAGGTGTGGCTGGGGAACCGCTTCGCGGGCCAGCACGCCTTCCGGGGTCACACGTCCGAACGCGCCACCGTGGCACTACCCACCGGGCAGCTGCTGGCCGCCGGCAACAGCGACGTGACGCTGCGCAACGACGGGACGGGCCGGCTTTATTACCGGCTGGCGCTGCAGACGGCGCCGTCGGATCTGAAGCTGACGCCGCTGGACCGCGGTTTCGTAGTGTCCCGGACCTACCAGGCGGTCGACCATCCCGGCGACGTCACCCGGGACGCCGCCGGGGTGTGGCACATCAAGGCCGGCGCCCGCGTCCGGGTGAACCTCGATCTGGTCTCCCGTAGCGCCCGCACCCATGTGGCGTTGATCGACCCGATCCCGGCGGGCCTGCAGATCCTCAACCCGGAACTGGCGACCACGCCGCGCGATCTCGGTCCGACCGCCGTCCCGGCCGCCGGGAGTCCGGCGGTGCAGAGCTGGTTCGCCACCTGGTACGACCACCAGAACCTGCGGGACGACCGGGCCGAGGCCTTCGCAAGCCAGCTGCAGGGTGGCGTCTACCGGTACAGCTACCTGGCCGGCGCCACCACCACCGGGTCGTTCGTCGCGCCGCCGCCGCGCGCCGAGCAGGTCTACGCGCCGGAGACCTTCGGCCGCGGCGGGAGCGACCGGGTGGTGATCGGGAGCTGACACCTCGACGGCTACCCGCGGCACGTCGGGTCGGGCCCCGGCCCGCACCGCGCGGCCCGGGAACCCGGTGGCAGAGTGGGGACGATGACAGCGCTGGATGCCTTGCTGGCCCGGGTCCTTCATCTGCCACCGGCGATCCCGGGCGAGGTGCGGCAGGAACGCGACCTGGAGATCCCGATGCCGGACGGCGCGGTGCTGCGGGCCGACCGGTACTGGGCGGAGGGGCGTCCCGGCGATCCGCTGGTGCTGACCCGCGGGCCGTACGGCCGGGCGGGGCTGAACCACCTGCTGGGCCGGGCCTTCGCCGCCAGGGGCCTGCAGTGCCTGAACGTCAGCTGCCGGGGCACCTTCTCCTCGACCGGCGAGTGGTTCCCGATGCGGGACGAGGCTCGTGACGGGCTGGCCACCCATCGCTGGGTCACCGAGCAGCCGTGGTTCCCCGGGTCGATGATCCTGGCCGGGCCGAGCTACCTCGGCTACACCCAGTGGGCCACGGCCGCCCAGGAGCCTGGGTCCATCGCCGCCATGGTGCCGCACGTGACGTCGTCCCGGCTGACCCTGCCGTTCATCCGTCCCGACGCTCTGGACTGGGATCTGCTGGTGCGGTGGAACTTCCTGCTCGAACACCAGGAGGACCGCTTCGCCGTCCCGGCAACGGTGCTCAGGCTGAACGAACGCCGACTGCAGCGGGCGATGTCGACCCTGCCGCGCAACGCCGTCGACCAGCAGCTGGCCGGTCACCGCTGGCAGTTCTTCCAGGACTGCCTGGACCACGACTCGCAGGATCCGCACTGGTCGGACACCGACCACAGCGGCGCGGTGGGCAGACTGCAGATCCCCGCCTCCTACGTCGGCGGCTGGTACGACATCTTCCTCGCCGACCAGCTCCGCGACTACGCGGCGACGGTGCGCTCCGGTGCACCGCAGCGGCTGACGATCGGGCCCTGGACGCACAGTTCGCCGGCCGGCTTCGGCGCGGCCACCGCGGAGGCCGTGTTCTTCGCGTCGCCGTTCGCCCGCGGCGAGGTGCCCGCCGAGCGCGCACCGGTGCGCCTGTACGTGATGGGTACCGGCGCCAAGGGATCGCCGGTGCCCGGGGTGGCGCGGAATCCTCCGGCGCCGTGGCGCGACTTCCAGTCCTGGCCGCCGGAGGGCTATCCGGAGGTCCGGCTGCACCTCGCCGCCGGCGGGGAGCTGCACCCGCAACCGCCCGCGGGCGGCGCGACGGCCTATCGCTACGACCCGGCGGACCCGACGCCGTCGGCCGGCGGCCCCTTTCTGAGCGTGGGTGCCGGTCCGGCCGACAACCGGGCGCTGGAGAAGCGCGCCGACGTGGTGGTGTTCAGCACCGCGCCGCTGACCGGCGACGTGGAGGTGATCGGCGAGGTGTCGGCGGAGATCTGGTTCTCCTCGTCGGCCGCCGACACCGACGTCTTCGTCCGGCTGTGCGATGTGGACGGGCGTGGCCGGTCGAGGAACATCTGCGACGGGATCGCCCGGTTCCACCGGGAGGCCGGGGACCCGGAGGTGGTGCCCGTCCGGGTGGAGTTGTGGCCGACGGCCTACCTGTTCCGGGCCGGCCACCGCATCCGGCTGCAGGTGTCCAGCGCGTCGCACCCCCGGTACGCCAGGAACCTGAACACGGGTGGCTCGCGGGCGAGCGCGACGCGGATGCAGGTCGCCGACCAGCGGGTCTGGCACGGGGTGCGGTATGCCTCGGCCGTGTCGCTGCCGGTGGCGGGAGCGCACCACACGCGACTGGGCTGACGCCGCCCGCCGCGTCCGACCACAGGCCCGCCCAGGGGGACCCATGATTGCCGGATTTCTCGCCCTGCTGGCCTGCCAACTCGCCGGCCAGTTCGTCGTCGACGCTCTGGGCCTGCCCGTTCCGGGGCCGGTGGTCGGCATGGTGCTGCTGTTGGTGGCGTTGCTGATCCGCAAACCAGGGGCCGGCAACGGCGCGGTGCGTGCAGCGGACGCGCTGCTGCGCCACCTGCAGCTGCTGTTCATCCCGGCCGGTGTCGGGTTGATCGCCTATCTGGACCTGATCCCCACCCAGTGGCTGCCGATCGTCGCCGGCATCGTGGTCTCCTGGCTGGCCGCCATGGTCGTCACGGCCGCGGTGGCCGTCGGTGTGCTGCGCCTGCAGCGCCGGTTCGGTCCCCGCCGGGAAGGCGCCGGCGGGTGAGCGTGCACCTGGCCCACGCCTGGACCTCGCTGGTGCGGAGCCCGCTGCTGGGCATCACGCTGACCCTGGCCGCCTACCAGTCGGCCAGGACGCTGTGGACGCGGACGCGGGGGCACTCGCTGGCCAATCCGGTGCTGGTCTCGATCGTGCTGGTCGCGGCGTTCCTGCTGATCACCGGGGTGAAGTACGACGACTACCTGCGCGGCGGTCAGTTCATCGCCTTTCTGCTCGGGCCGGCCACGGTCGCGCTGGCGTTGCCGCTGTACCACCAGGCGGACCGGATCAGGCGGTCCGCTCCGATGATCGCGGCGTCCGTCGTCGCCGGTTCGATCACGGCCATCGCTGTGGGCATCACGGTGACGCGGCTGACCGGCGGCAGCACGGCTCTCGCACTGTCCATGGCGCCGAAGTCGGCGACCACGCCGGTGTCCATCGCGGTGGCCCAGGCCAGCGGCGGTATCGCGCCGCTGACGGCGGTGTTCACCATCGTCACCGGCGTGCTCGGGGCGGTGGCCGCTCCCGCTGTGCTGACCCTCATCGGCGTGCGTGACGAACGCGTGCGCGGGCTCGCCGTCGGCGTGGTCTCGCACGGCATCGGCACCGCCCGGCTGCTCGCCGACGAGCCGGCGGCGGGCGCGTTCGCGGCCCTGGCCATGGCCGTCAACGCTCTGGTGACGGCCGTGGCGGTACCCGTTGTCCTGGCCGCCCTGCCGGGCCTGCTGCGGGCCTGACGCTCGTCGCGTCGTGCTGGACGTCACGCCGCGGTGGCAGGGCGGTCGGGATCGCGGCTGCGGGGTTCGGCGGGTGGCTACAGGGTGAAGTCGAAGGGATGCCCGGCCGGATCGGCCAGCGTGCGGTGGCGGTCGCCGCCCCCGAGCACTGTCGCGCCCAGTTCCACGGCCCGGGCTTCGGCTGCGTCCAGGTCGTCCACCAGGATGTCCAGGTGCGCCTGCTGCGGGCACGCCGGATCCGGCCAGGTCGGCGACCGGTAGTTCTCCACCTGCTGGAACATCAGACTCTTGCCGTCGGCGCTGATCAGGGCACCCTCCGGGCCCTCGTAGGTCATCTCCATGCCGAGCAGGTCGGCGTAGAAGTGGCCGAGGGCGCTCGCGTCAGGCGCATCGATCGTCACCGCATACAGCTGCATCTCCGGTCCGACGCCGTCGCGCTGGCAGAGGTCGAACGGATGCCCGGCCGGATCAGCCAGGGTGATCCAGGTCGCCCCGTCCGCGAGCCGGGTGGCCCCCAGGCCGATCGCCCGGTCGGCTGCCGCATGGTGGTCGTCGACGAGCAGGTCGAGGTGGAAGTGCTGGGGGATCTCCTGGCCCGGCCACTGCGGAGGCGTGTGGTCCGGCGACGGCTGCAAGCCGAGTTCCTGGCCGTCGGAAGCTCTCAGGATAATCCAGCCTCCGTCGTCGCGCGCGATCTTCCACCCCGTCAGTTCGGTGTAGAAGGTGGCGAGCTTGCCGGTGTCGGCGGCGTCGAAGGCGGCGAGTTCCAGGCGTCCGGTGATCGTCATGCGGGAATTGTGCAGGAGGGCACCGACAGTGCCCTGTCGGGGCCATGGGGGCCCCCGCCGGGCGGCTGCCCGGACGTCGCTCAGGTCCCCGGGTGGATCAGCTGCCGCACGCCGTGCCCGTCGGCGAGCCGGTCGAGTGCGCTGTTGATGTCCTGCAGCGGCAGCACATCGGTGACCAGCTTCTCCATCGGCAGGGCTCCGTCCCGCCAGCGCTGCACCATACGGGGGATGTCCCGCTGCGGCACCGCGGAACCCATGTACGAGCCGGTGACGGTCTTCGCCTCGCCCGCGAACGCCAAGGCCGGCAGGGTGATCGAGGTGTCGGGCGCGGGAAGGCCGATGCAGACCAGCGTGCCGCCCCGGCCGGTGAGCGAGAAGGCCTGCTCCAGAACGGGGGCGGAGCCGACCGCCTCGAACACCCACCGGGTGCCGCCCACTCCCAGCTCCTCCAGCAGCGCCTGCACACCGTCCGGCGGACTGGCATGGGTCGCGCCCAGGGACAGGGCGAGCTCGCGCTTGGCCGGCACCGGGTCGACGGCCACCACGAGGCCGGCCGACGCGGCCACCGCGCCGAGCACGGCCGCCTGCCCGACGCCGCCCAGGCCGATCACGGTGACCGTCTCCCCGGGCTGCACACCGGCGGTGTTGTGCACCGCGCCGAAGCCGGTCAGCATGGCACAGCCGAGCACGGCGGCGACGTCGAACGGCACGTCGGCGTCGACGACGACCGCCGAGGCCCGGTCCACCACCACGTGGTCGGCGAACGCCGACACCCCGAGGTGGTGGTGGATCCCGCCGTCCGCGTCGCGCAGTCGCCTGCCGCCGCGCAACAGTTCGCCGCGGGCGTTGGCGGCGCCGCCGGCCGTGCACAGCGCCGGCCGCCCCGTCCGGCAGTAGTCGCACGCGCCGCAGCTGGGCACGAACACCAGGACCACGTGGTCGCCGGCCACCACGTCGTCGACCCCGTCGCCGACCTGCACCACGATTCCGGCGGCCTCGTGGCCCAGCGCCATCGGCAACGGGCGCGGTCGCTGACCGGTGATCACCGACAGGTCGGAGTGGCACAGCCCGGCGGCCTGCACCCGGACCAGCAGCTCGCCCGGACCCGGGTCGGACAGCTCGAGTTCCTCGATCGACAACGGCAGGGTGCGCCCGTAGGGCCGACCCACGCCGGCCGCCCGCAACACCGCGCTCCTGACCTGCACCGCGCCACCCCGATCCTCGCCGGCCGTGCACGTCGACGTGTACGGGCCACCCGCCGCCGACCGGCCGCGCCGGACCGGTGGCCCATGCTAGAGGTGGGCGGGGCGCGGCCGGCGACGCGTGCCTGGCAAGCTGGTGGAATGCGACAGATGACGTTGGGTGCCAGTGCCCTGGACGTGCCGGTGCTGGCCGTGGGCTGCATGCGGATCAACTCCCTGGAGCCGGCCGAGGCGGAGCGTTTCATCAAGGGTGCGGTGGACCTCGGCGCGACCTTCTTCGACCACGCCGACGTGTACGGCGACGGGCGGTGCGAGGAGATCTTCGCCGACGCGATCGGCATGACGCCCGCCGTTCGCGACACCGTCCTCCTGCAGTCCAAGGTCGGCATCCGGCCGGGCATCGCGTTCGACTTCTCCAAGGAGCACATCCTGGCGTCCGTCGACGGCATCCTGAGCCGACTGCGGACCGACCACCTGGACGTTCTGCTGCTGCACCGCCCGGACGCGCTGGTGGAACCGGAGGAGGTCGCCGAGGCCTTCGACCAGCTCGAGAAGGCCGGCAAGGTGCGGCATTTCGGTGTCTCCAACCAGAACCCGATGCAGATGGACCTGCTGCGCCGCTCGGTCGCGCAGCCGCTGGTGGCCAACCAGCTGCAGCTGAGCATCACCAACGCCACGATGATCACCGCCGGCGTGCAGGTCAACATGCTCGGCGACGCGTCCGTCGACCGGGACGGCAGCGTGCTCGACTACTGCCGGCTGCACGACATCACGATCCAGCCGTGGTCGCCGTTCCAGTACGGGTTCTTCGAGGGCGTGTTCGTCGGCAGCGACAAGTTCCCGGATCTGAACGCGGCGCTCGACGAGGTCGGTGCCCGGTACGGCGTGTCGGCGACGACGATGGCGCTGGCCTGGCTGCTGCGCCACCCGGCCAGGATGCAGCCGGTGACCGGCACGATGAACCTGGACCGCCTCGCCGAATGCGTCGCGGCCGCCGACGTCCACATCACCCGCGAGGAGTGGTACCAGATCTACCTCGCGGCCGGGAACATCCTGCCCTGAAACGCTCCTGGAATAGCCGGCCCGGGCTGCGCGGTTGCATGCCGCATGACCATCATCGGGCTCATCGGAAGCGGCAACATCGGATCGGCGATCGCCAGGCAGGCCATCGCACACGGGCACCAGGTGGTGCTCAGCAACTCTCGCGGGCCGGAGACGCTGGACGGGCTGGTCGCCGAACTGGGGCCGCAGGCACGTGCGGCAACGGCCGCCGAGGCGGCGGCGGCCGGCGACGTCGTGGTCGTGACGGTCCCTTTCAAGAACTACCTGCAGGTACCGGTCGAGCAGCTCGCCGGCAAGGTCGTGATCGACACGAACAACTACTACTTCGAGCGGGACGGGCACTACGCCGAGCTGGACAGCGGCGCCGAGACCGTCAGCGGACTGCTGGCCGCGCACCTGCCCTACGCCAGGGTCGTCAAGGCGTTCAACATGATCCAGGCGCAGGCGATCCTCGACGACGCCAGACCCGCGGGCGCCGCGGATCGGCGCGCCCTGCCGATCGCGGGTGACGACGTCGAGGCCAAGCGCACCGTCACCGCGCTGATCGAGGAGTTCGGATTCGACGTGGTCGACGCCGGTCCCTTGGTGGAGGGCCGGCGGTTCGACCGCGACAAGCCCGCCTACGGGGCGACTCTCGGCAAGGACGAGCTGACCGCTGCCCTCGCGGCCGGCTGACCGGCCGCCGGGAGGCGCGCCGATAGAGTTGCGCCATGTCCGAAGCTGCTGGGCCCCAGCACGTCGACGTGCTCATCGTCGGAGCGGGACTGTCCGGCATCGGGGCGGCCTGCCTGCTTCAGCAGCACAGCCCGACCAAGAGCTTCGCCATCCTCGAGGCGCGCGAGGCCATCGGCGGGACATGGGACCTGTTCCGTTATCCCGGTGTGCGGTCGGACTCGGACATGTTCACGCTCGGCTACTCGTTCCGGCCGTGGACGGCGTCCAATGCCATCGCCGACGGCCCGGTGATCCGCGACTACATCCGCGACACCGCACGGGAGCGGGGCGTGGATTCCTTCGTCCGGTTCTCCCACCGGGTGGTCGCCGCCGACTGGGACGGAACGACCGCGCGCTGGACGGTCACCGCGAGCGTCGGGGACGGGGCGACCGCGACCTTCACCTGCTCGTGGCTCTCGGTCTGCTCGGGGTACTACCGGTATGACGCCGGCTACCAGCCCGTGTTCCCCGGCCAGGACCGATTCCACGGAACGCTGGTCCACCCCCAGCAATGGCCGGAGGACCTGGACTGGGCGGGCAGGCGGATCGTGGTGATCGGCAGCGGTGCCACGGCGGTGACGCTGGTGCCGAACCTCGCCGAGCGGGCGGCCCACGTGACCATGCTGCAGCGCACTCCCAGCTACATCCTGTCGTTGCCGCGCACCGACGCACTCGCCGCGAAACTGCAGCGCGTCCTGCCGTCGAGCCTGGCCTACCGGCTGATCCGGTGGAAGAACGTGCTGGTGAACACTGCGTCGTACCAGTTCTCCCGCCGCCGGCCGGAGGCGATGAAGGCCTTTCTCCGCAAGGGCCTGATCCGTGCGCTGCCGCACGATTTCGACGTCGACGCGCACTTCAGCCCGCCCTACGACCCGTGGGACCAGCGGCTCTGCCTGGTACCGGACAACGACCTGTTCCGTGCCATCGGATCCGGGTCGGCGGACATCGTGACGGACCGGATCACGACGTTCACCCGGACCGGTCTGGAGCTGGCGTCCGGCCGCACGCTGGACGCCGACATCATCGTCTCCGCAACAGGTCTCACCGTTCTGCCGATCGGCGGGATGACCATCGCCGTGGACGGCCGGCAGGTCGACCTCGGCAGGACCGTGTCGTACAAGGGCATGATGGTGTCCGGGGTGCCGAACTTCAACATGGTCATCGGTTACACGAACGCGTCGTGGACGCTCAAGGCCGACCTGGTCAGCAGATACGTCTGCCGGCTGCTCGACCACCTGGACCGCCATGGGTACGACCGGGCGACACCTCGGGCGCCGCAGGATGGTTCGGCCGATCAGCCGTTCCTGGACTTCCAGTCCGGTTACGTGCAGCGGGCTTTGGACACGCTGCCCAAGCAGGGCCGGCGCGCGCCATGGCGGCTGCACCAGAACTACCTGCGGGACGTGCTGATGATGCGAGGCGGCCCGCTGGCGGACGAGGGCATCGTGTTCTCCCGCGGCCGGCTGGAGTCGCCGACCGGATCCGACAGCGGCGCCGCGCCGGTCGCTTCCTGATGCGCCCCTACGACTTCTCCGCCGGCCGGGCGATCGTCACGGGGGCGGCCAGCGGCATCGGCAGGTCGCTCGCCGTCCACCTCGCCCGGCGGGGCAGCGATCTGGCGCTCGTCGACCGGAACGGGGACCGGCTCGACGACCTGGCGGCCGAACTCCGGGCGGCGCACCCCGACCGCGAGGTGACCTGCTATCTGGTCGATCTCGCCGACGAGCAGAAGACGCTGGAGCTCGGCCGGCGGCTGGCCGCCGCGCACCCGGACACCACCCTGCTGATCAACAACGCCGGCGTCGCACTGGGCGGCCGCTTCGACCAGGTGACGGCGGAGGAGTTCGACTGGCTCCTGGCGATCAACTTCCGCGCCGTGGTCACGCTGACCCGCGCCCTGCATCCGGTCCTGCTCACGCACCCCGGCGCGCACCTGGTCAACGTCTCGAGTCTGTTTGGGTTGATCGCTCCCGCCGGTCAGGTCGCGTACGCGACCAGCAAGTACGCGGTCCGCGGATTCACCGAGGCGCTGCGGGCAGAACTCACGCCCGTGGGCGTCGGCGTCACCGTCGTCCATCCCGGCGGGATCCGCACGCGCATCGCCGACAGTGCCCGCACCGGCTCGGGAGTGAGCGAACAGGAGAGCGCTGCCGGACGTGAGTCGTTCGCGAAGTTGTTGACGTTCGATCCCGACGAGGCCGCCGACCTGATCCTCCGCGCGGTGGAACGCCGCAAGCCCCGGCTGCTGATCGGCTGGAGCGCGAAGATCCCGGACGTCCTGGCCCGGCTCGCGCCGGGCAACTACACCCGCCTGCTGGCTCGCGTGCAGCGACGGAGCGCTGGACGTTCCGGCTGAAACCACCTGCACGACACGGTTGCCGTCAATGCACCGGAGCCAGCTGCCTATCGATGGCAGGATGGGGCTGGTGACACGCCGGGGGCAGGGCAAGGGTGGTGACGACCCGGGAGCCGCCTCGGCCCAGTCGGTCGGCCCGTCGCCCGTCCCGCGTGGGCGCAGGGGCAGGAGACGGGTCGCCTGGTCCGCTGCGACGGTGGTTGTCGTATTGCTGCTGGCCGCCATCGCCGGCAGGCCATCCACGGCGGAGCAGGCCGCACCGCCCCGGGCCGTCGTGTCCTCTGCCGTTTCGACAACACCCTCGCCCGTCAGCGCTTTCTCGCCGTCGGCTGCTGCCACGGCGTCGTCGAGGGTGTCGACGACATCGGGAGCGGCGACGACCTCCGGGGGCAACTTGGCGACGGACATCCTCCTGGCCCCGGGTGCGGCGGCTCTGGTCAAGGATCGGCAGAGCGCAGAAGCCGCCGTCACCGTGCTGCAGAGGTTGCGGGTGGCCGGCCGTGCGCCGAAAACCGGGTACAGCCGTGCCCAGTTCGGGGTCGCCTGGACCGATGACGTGGACGTCGACGGCGGTCACAACGGGTGCGACACCCGCAACGACATCCTGCGCCGGGACCTCGCGCCGTTCACCGTCCGTGCCGGCTCCCGCGGGTGCGTGGTCACCGCCGGAACGCTGGCCGACCCGTACACCGGTCACCCGCTGCAGTTCGTGCCCGGCGCCGCCGGCACGGTGCAGATCGACCACGTGGTGGCGCTGTCCGACGCCTGGCAGACGGGCGCCGCGACCCTGTCACCGCAGCAGCGCCAGGACCTCGCGAACGACCCGTTGAACCTGCAGGCCACCGCCTCAGCGGTGAACCAGGCCAAGGGCGACGGCGACGCCGCCACCTGGTTGCCACCCGACAAGTCCTACCGGTGCACGTACGTGGCGCGTCAGGTTGCGGTCAAGGCGAAGTACCGGCTCTGGGTGACAACCGCCGAGCGGCAGGCGATATCGACCGTGCTGACCACCTGCGGGGCGGGCGCGGCGGCGCCGCCGCATCCGGCGCCGACCTCGACGGACGCTGTGCCGTCGTCCACCGGGCCACCGCAACCTGCTTCCGGCGCGGCCCCGACGCAGGAACCCACCACCGGAACGACCGGGCCGGCCCCGTTCGGCACGGCTCCCGACGACGGCACCTACTACCGGAGCTGCGCCGCCGCCCGGGCGGCAGGTGCGGCCCCGTTGCACGTCGGCGATCCCGGTTACCGCGCAGGGCTGGATGGCGACGGCGACGGTATCGCCTGCGAGTGAAGGCCGCGCACGCTGCACCTGACCAGTGCAGCAGATTTCGGGCTGGCTCGATCGGTCCCGCTCACAGACTGCGGACAGGTGCCGCTCCGGCGCCGCACAGCGCGACCGGCCATGGTGGGCAGCATGACCTGGATCAACACTGCGACGACGTCCCGATGACGGACACCCTGGCGCCCGTCGGCCGGCCCGTACCGGTCGCCGCCGACCTTGCACCCGCGCGCCGTCGGGATCCGCGCTGGGCGCGTCCGGCGATGCTCGTCCTCCTGGCCGGGACGGCCGCCCTGTACCTGGTCAACCTGACGGCTTCCGGCTGGGCCAACGCGTTCTACTCGGCAGCGGTGCAGGCCGGCACCCAGTCGTGGAAAGCGTTCCTGTTCGGGTCGTCCGACGCGTCGAACTTCATCACCGTGGACAAGACGCCGGGCTCGCTGTGGTTCATGGAGATCTCCGCACGGCTGTTCGGCGTCAACTCCTTCGCCATCCTGCTACCCCAGGCGTTGATGGGCGTCGCCTCGGTCGGCGTGCTGTACGCCGCCGTCAAGCGGGTGGCGGGCCCGGGGGCCGGACTGCTGGCCGGGTCCGCGCTGGCCCTGACTCCGGTGGCGGCCCTGATGTTCCGCTTCAACAACCCGGACGCCATGCTGGTGCTCTGCCTGGTGCTGGCGGCCTGGGCGCTGACCAGGGCGATCGCCGACGGCCGGACGAAGTGGCTGCTGTGGTGCGGCGCATTCGTCGGGTTCGCCTTTCTGGCGAAGATGATGCAGGCGTTCCTGGTGGTGCCGGGGTTCGGGCTGGCCTATCTGGTGGCCGGTCCGCCGCGGTTGGCGAAACGGCTGTGGCAGCTGCTCGGCGCCCTCGCGGCGATGCTGGTCGCCGGCGGCTGGTGGGTGGCCGTCGCCATGCTGTGGCCGGCCGCCGACCGCCCGTTCATCGGCGGCTCGCAGACCAACTCGATGTGGGACCTGATGTTCGGCTACAACGGTTTCGGCCGGCTCACGGGCGACGAGACCGGAAGCGTCGGCTGGACCGACCAGGCCTCGGTCAGCAAGCTGATCGACTCCGAGATGGGCGGCCAGATCGCCTGGTTGCTGCCGGCCGCGGTCATCGCGCTGGTTGCGCTGCTGGTCGCCGCCGGCCGCCGGCCGCGCACCGATCAACCGCGTGCGGCCGCCATGGTCTGGGGAAGTTGGCTGCTCGTCACGGGAGTCACGTTCTCGCTGATGCAGGGGATCATCCACCCCTACTACACGGTCGCGCTCGCACCGGCCATCGCGGCGCTGGTCGGCATCGGCGCGCAGCAGCTGTGGCAGCGCAGGACCTCGCCTGTCGCCCTGGGCGCCCTGGCCGGAACGCTTGTCCTGTCCGGGATCTGGGCGAAGGTGTTGCTGGACCGCACGCCGGCCTTCGTGCCCTGGCTGGGTACCACCGTGCTGGCGGTCGGCGTGCTCGCCGCCGGAGCGGTCGTGGCGGCCGCCCTGGTGCCGCGCCGCACGGCGGTGCTGGCACCGGCCGCCGTGGTTCTCGCGCTGTTCGCGCTGCTGGCCGGGCCGACCGCCTACGCGCTCGACACGGTGTCCACGGGTCACACCGGCGCGCTGCCGACGGCGGGGCCCTCGGTCGCCGGCGGCGGCTTCGGCGGGGCGCGCGGCGGCCGCCCCGCTGGCGGGTTCGGCGGGGGAACGGGTCGGTCGTTTCCCGGCGGCACGGGCGGCACCGGCGCACCGACCTCTGGCGGCACCGGTGGGGCACGCGGCGGGATGAGCGGCCTACTCGGCGCCACCACCCCGTCGAGCGAGATGGTCTCCCTGCTCACCACCGATTCCACCGGTTACACCTGGGCGGCCGCGGTCACCGGCTCGAACAACGCCGCCGGTTACCAGTTGGCCACCGGGCTGCCGGTGATGGCCATCGGCGGCTTCAACGGCACCGATCCGGCGCCCACCCTCGAGCAGTTCCAGGCGATGGTGGCGCAGGGCAGGATCCACTACTACATCAGCGCCAGCATCGGCGGCGCCAGCTCGGGATCGAATGCGGCGGAGGAGATCGCCAGCTGGGTGGCGGCGCACTTCACCTCGGCGACCGTCGGGTCGCAGACCGTGTACGACCTGTCGACAGCGTCCGGCTGACGCCGGCACCCTGTCGGCCGGCCGGAGATGAGCAGAGCCCGCGACCGGCCGCTGCCCGCGGTGGCGAGCGAGGGCGACGCGCCCGCCATCGCCTCGCCCGCCATCGCGTCGCCCACCGTCGCGTCGCCCATCGTCGCGTCGCCCATCGTCGCGTCGCCCGCCGTCGCCTCGCCCGCCGTCGCGTCGCCCGCCATCACCGCGGTCACCCGCCGGTTGCCGTCCCTGACCGGTCTCCGGTTCGCGGCGGCGCTCGGTGTCTTCGTCTACCACTGCCAGGCGCGGCTCCCGTCGGTGGCGGTGCTCCGACCGCTGGTGGCAGCGGGTCAGACGGGTGTGTCGTTCTTCTTCGTGCTGTCCGGGTTCGTGCTCACCTGGTCGGCCACCGCCCGGCCGGCCGGTGCCGGCGTCTTCTGGCGCCGGCGGGCGGCGCGCATCCTGCCGTCGTACCTGGTGAGCTGGGTGATCGGGATTCCGGTGGCGCTGGCGGCGTTCGGCGGGTGGCCGTCCACCGGCGCGCTGCTGAGCACGATGACGCTGACCCAGGCGTGGTTCGACGACAAGAGCCTGTTCTTCGGGGTCAACGGGGTCGCCTGGTCGCTGTCCTGCGAGGTGTTGTTCTATGCGTTGTTCCCAATGCTCGTGCGGTGGGTCCACCACCTCCGGGGCGCCTCGCTGCGCAGGGCGATGGTCGGGTGCCTCGCGGTGTCGGCGGCGGTCCAGCTGGTCACCGGGGTGATCGTCGGTCCCGGCCTCGCCGACTTCGACAGCACCGGCTTCTGGGTGGTCTCGGTGCTGCCGGTCAGCCGGTTGCCCGAGTTCGTGGCCGGGATGGTGGCGGCCGGCGCGCTGGCCCGCGGTGAGCTGCCGATCCTCCGCCTGCGGTGGGCCGTCCCCGCCGCTGCGGCGTCCGCCTACCTGGCCGGTCTGTTCCCGACGCCCGTGGAGGCCGGATGGCTGACGCTGCTGCCGTTCACGGCGCTCATCTGCGCCGCGGCGTCGGCGGACCTGACCGGGACGGCCGGGTGGTGGAGCGGGCCGCTGCTGGTCCGCCTGGGCACCTGGTCGTTCGCCTTCTACCTCACCCACCAGCTGGTGATCCGGCTCTCCGCCTGGCTGTGGTCCGGCCCGCCGCTGCTGCAGGTCACCGTCGACCTCGTCGTCTCCGTCGCCGCGAGCGCCGCCCTCTACTTCGCCGTCGAGAAGCCGGGCGAACGCCGGTGGCGGCCCCGGCGCGGTGCTCTCGCGGAAGGCGAGGCAGCCGGCTGACCGTTGCCGGAGCCACCATCGGCGCTGCTGGTTCCGGTGGGTTTTCTTCGCGGGCGTTCGCACCACAACAGGGGCGAATTCCAGATGGCTTCCGAGTGTGACGGTGCCTCGGTCATCATGAGGCATGATGACCACTGCAGCCCTGGTTCACTTCTCACCCGCCAGCCCGCTCAAGGGGCAACTGCACGCCGAACTCCAACGGGGAGCGTTGACGTGACCCACGCGGGCTCTCAGGCTCCGCTGATCGACGAGGCTGCCTTGTTGTCCATCGCACAGCGGGTTGCGACGCACAACGGCGACCCGTCTCCGACATCCGTTCGCTGGGTGTACGGACCGTATTCGCGGCTCGCCGATGCTCAGGGTTTCGGAATTGGTGACAAGCCCGACACCACGCGGATCCTCGTCATCCTGGAAGGGGTGTTCCTTTCGCCCAGCAAAAGGGGTCCGCGCGGCGCGTCGGAGCAAGCAAGGACTCATCGCGGACGGTTCATCGGAATCATCGTCGATCCTGTCACGGCGACGGTCACGGATTTCAGCATCGGCGACCAGCCCATCGATCTCGAGTCCGTTGGCGAAGTCCACACAGCCTGAGTGCCTTGGGCCATCCTCGCAGGGCCATCGCCGCAACGTGGGTTGCGGGAGCCTTGCCGATGCCCGAGATGGGCCCGTTCACCAGAGCGATGGTTCCGGTCGGTTCCCGCTGGATGGGTCGTCAATACTGCCGTTCGCTGTGGACCACGACGTCTACACCGGCACGAGAGAGCCCTGGTTCACCGTCAAGTGAGTTGACTCACTATTCAGGGTCCGCGCCACGCGACACGCGCATGTTGCCGCGCTGTCCACCGGCGCCAGGCCAGCGCGGATCTGACCGACCTCGGAGTCACTGGCGCCCGATGCGATGACCGGCGCCCGGCGGCATCACGGCGCCTTGAGCTCCGGACGCTTCGCCTGCAGCCTGGCCAGGACGGCGGGGTCCTGCTTGTCCATCCAGGCGATCACATCGCGGAACGGCACGCAGTAGGTGTTCGGTCTGCCGCAGGTCTCCAGGACGAAGTTGCCGATCGCGTCGCTGTAGGCGTTGTTGTTCCACTCGTTGAAGTGGTTGCCCAGGATGAGCGGCGCCCGGTTGCCCCGGTACGCGGCGTCGTACATGTCCTGGTAGGTCGCGGTGACCTGGGCGGAGTCCGCCGCACTCTGAGCGGCGGTGACCCCGTTTGAGCTCGCGCCACGCTGGGTGTAGTAGAAGTTGTAGTCCATGGTGATCTGGTAGTGGCTGGTCCCGTGCATCGGGAACTCGGCCATGCCCATCTGCCAGATGCCGTCCTTGCGGGTGGGCCAGGAGATCCCCCGGCGCGTGAACGACGAGTCGTAGGTCATGCCGTGCTTGCGCAGTGCCGGGAACAGGTCCTCGGCGTGACCCTCCAGGCAGGGCGTGCGCTCGCCCTTGATGTCGGCCGCCTTGAGGTTCAGCTTCACCGACGGCGGTAATGCGTTGTTGACCCGAACATTACGGACGAGACCGAAGAACTGATCGAGCTCGCTGTTCCAGTCGGCGGTGTCCCAGTCGAATGCACCGGGTGGATTGTCGCTGCAGAAATGGCCGTTGAAGTGGGTGCCGATCTCGTTGCCTCTGGCCAGAGCCTTGTTGAGATCGGCGATCTCGACGGGCAGATCGGCCGCGTCGTCGAAGCCGATCGACGACTTCCCGACGTTGTGCCCGGGTCCGTGGTAGGCGTCCCTGGTCTTGTCGCTCAGCAGGTAGGTGCCGGAGAGGAACCCGGTGAAGTGGAACGGCACCTTGTCCATGATGCCGAACCAGTACTGCCATTTCTCGTGCCAACCCACGCCGTCGAAGCTGACCACGATGAACTGGGGCGGCTTCTGGCCCGCTCTGAGCCTGGTCGGCACGAAGCCGCCGGCAGGCTCGGGGGCCGGCCTCGTCGGCACAGGGCTGACCGCGGCCCCGCTGTGCCGTGCCGCTTCCGCCGACTGCCGGAGCGACGCGAGGTCGACCGGTGAGGTGCAGCCGGCCAATGCAACCGCGGCGCACAACCCGACGGCCACCCTGCGGACCGCCGTCATCGGCCTCCGTCGGAACACTTCACCCTCCACAGCAGCGACGCCGGCACCTGCACCGTGCAACGAGGGCGTCACCTCCACCCTCCGGCCGGCGCCCGTGCAACGGCCAGTCTCGCAGAGGCCGGCCGCGAATCGGCGTGCGAACCACCGGGCGCGGGCGGAAGCGTTCGGACCACACGCATCCGCCGGCGGTGACCGCGTTTAGCCCTGCATCCGCCGGGCATTGACCTGACGACTGCGACGTCCACGACCTCGGCCCCCATCGAGCACTACCTGCCGAGGTTGTGCAGCGCCCGGAAACAGAGGAGATCAGGTGTTCTTCGATCGGCAGTGACCACGGCGCTCCGCCTCGGGAGGCACGTGGCGTCCGGCCGACACCGGATGGCAACGGGGGGTTCACTTTTGTCGCCGAGCCGTCCTCCGGCGTGCCGATGCCGCCGCCCGGGGACCCGGACTCGCGCCTCTACCGAACCATGGAAATTCCCAACGCGGTAGAAAAGCTGGCCGGTAAGATACAAGACGTCCGGAAAAGGGAATAGAGCAGTCGCCGGTAGCCAGCAGGCTGTCGGTTTCGCACCACCATTGTCAGCACGCAGGGAGAACATCATGTCAGATACCACACCCGGGGCAACCCGCTACGGCGCTCAGGGGAGTGCGGGGCGTTCGCCGCTCAGGACGGTGGCGCTCATCATGGGCGTCGTCTTCCTGCTGGTCGGCCTGCTCGGCTTCGTTCCCGGGATCACGCATCCGTTCGGCGACCTCACCTTCGCCGGGCACAACTCGGGGGCCAAGCTTCTGGGCATCTTCCAGGTCTCGATCCTGCACAACATCGTGCACCTGCTGTTCGGCATCGTCGGCATCGCTGCGGCAAGGTCGGTCGCCGGCGCCCGGTCCTTCCTCATCGTCGGCGGGATCATCTACGCCGTCCTGTGGATCTACGGTCTGGTCATCGACAAGTCCAGCGGTGCGAACTTCGTCCCGGTGAACAACGCGGACAACTGGCTGCACCTGGTGCTCGCCATCGTCATGGTCGGAGCAGGCGTCGCCCTGTCCCGCGGCGACCGGACCAGGACCGCCACCGTCTGACCGGCGAGCGATCGGGAACCCACCCCGGAGCACAGAGCGACAGATCGACCGAGCGGCGCCCCTGTGGGGCGCCGCTCGTCCACCGGTGGCGGAAGCCGCGGGGAACGATCCTCGGGTGGAAGCCATGACCGAGCACCTGTGGGCGGCACGCGCAACAAGGACGAACCAATGACGACGGTGCAGCGGCCCACCCGGCCGGCACGGATCGAACACTCCCGTCCCGGTGTCCGGGCCCTGAGGTATCTCAGAACTACCGATCCATGACGTTCCTCATCGCCATTCCCACAGGTCTGAAGTTCTTCAACTCCGATCGGCACCATGTGGAAGGGTCAGATCACCTTCATGACGCCCGTCCTGGGGGCGGCCGGCTTCCTGGTCACCTTTGTGTTCGACGGGCTGGCCGGCATCATCCTGGCCATTCCGGCCCTGGACTTGCACGTCCCCGACTCGTATTTCGTGGTCGCGCACTTCCACCATGTGCTGTTCGGGACCATCCTTTTCGCGACGTTCTCGGCATCTACTTCTGGTTCCCGAAGATGACAGGGCGCTTGCTGGACCAAACGCTCGGAGAACTGCACTTCTGGCCGATGTTCGTCGGAATCCACCTGACATTCCTCCTCCAGCACTGGCTGGGCAACATGGGCATGCCGGGCGCTACGCGGACTACCTGCCGACCGACGGTTTCACCACCCGCAACACGGTCTCCATCATCGGCGCCTTCCAGCTCCGGTCGAGCGTGCTGCCGTTCGTCTGGAACGTGCTGCGGTCCCTGCGATACGGCGAGGTGACGACGGCCGACGATCCGTGGGGTTACGGCTCACTGGAACGGGCGACCTCCGGCCCGCCGCCGAGGCACAACTTCCTCTCCCTCCCGCGGGTGCGGTCGGAACGACCGGCCTTCGAGCTCCACCACCCGGAGATGGTGGCCAGGCTGCACGACGAGGCGCGGCCCAACCGTAACTGGAAGCCACTGGCAGAGGCCGAAGCCAGCCCGCACGTGGGCATCCCCGGTCACGGCGACAAGTCGACGGAGTAGTCCGATGTCCTCCGTTGGCCCGCATGGTGACCCGAAGCCGCTGACTCCGCAGGAACGTCAGCGGCTCGTAGAGATCGAAGAGGGCCTCCGTGCCGACCCCGCCTTCGTCCACAGCACGCAGTATCGCGGCAATCGACGGCGGGTTCGATCGACTGTCGCGGCGGCTGTCCTGCTGGTCGGCCTGGTGTTCGCGGCGGCCGGCGCAGTGCTGACGCCGCACTCCTTCCTCGCCGGATTCGTTCTGCTGTTCCTTGCCTTCGTCGCCTTCGTCGTCGGCGTGGTCGTCTGGTTCACCGCCTCCCGGCGGCCGCACTGAGCGTCAGCCGTGAGCCGTGCGACCTCCCCCGGGCGTCCGGTCTTCCGTGGCAGGTACCTGACGCTTCCCGTCGACGGCAGCGGCGGCCTGCCGCCGACCTGGACGCCAGCGCCGGGTGAGGTTGTCCAGGTCCGGGTATTCTGTTCGCGTGAGCGAAGCGGAACAGTACGCGGAGGCGCCCAGAGCGGATGCCGCCGTCGCCCAGCTGTTCGGGGCGCTGGTGGCCGGCAAGGACATGAGCGGGATCCTGTCCGACGTCGTGGCAATCGTCCGCAACCATGTGCCGGGCGCGGAAGAATGCTCGATCACCCTCATCCGGGGGAAGGCCGCCACCACGGCCGCCAGCACCGGTGAGCTGCCGATCCTGGCAGACGAGATCCAGTACGAGCAGGGCTACGGGCCGTGCCTGGATGCCGGTCGGTGCAACGAGTTCATGCACATCCCGGACATGGCCACCGAAACCCGCTGGCCGGCCTACGCGCCCAAGGTGCTGGAGTACGGGGTACGCAGCTCGCTGTCCCTGCCGTTGCCGGTGGAGAACTACCTGGTGGGTGCGCTCAACATCTACGCGACCAGGCCACACGCCTTCACCGAGGAAAGCGTCTCCATCGGTACCTCGCTGGCAGCGCACGTGACGGCGGCACTGAGCTTCGCCGAGTCGTCGCACGGCGACCGGCTCCGTGCCGAGAACCTGGCCAGGGCCATGCGCAGCCGGGACATCATCGAGCAGGCCAAGGGCATGATCATGGCCCAGCAGAAATGCTCGGCGGAGACGGCGTTCAACCTGTTGCGGAAACTGTCCATGAACGAGAACATCAAGCTCAACGACCTCGCGGTCAGCATCGTCTCCAGTGGGTCGGGTCATCCGGTCCGGCTGCCGGCCGGCGACTGACCGCGAGGCACGGCGCATTCAGGCTGGACGATGACCGTCTTCCTGCGGACCGCGCGGCTGTACCTGCGGCGGTTCACCCCCGACGACATCGATCTCCTGGTCGATCTCGACTCCGACCCGGACGTGATGTTCCACATCACCGGGGGAATTGCCACCACCCGGGACGCCGTGGCCGACGAGTACCTACCCGCGTATCTGGACTACTACCGCAGATATCCCGGTTACGGGTTCTGGGCTGCGCACCGCCGCGACACCGACGAGTTCCTCGGCTGGTTCCACTTCCGGCCCGGGGAAGGGGCGCCGCCGGACGAGCCGGAGCTCGGTTACCGACTGCGACGGTCGGCGTGGGGCCACGGCTACGCGACGGAGGGTGCGCGGGCCCTGATCGACCGGGGTTTCGAGGAGTTCGGCGTGCAGCGGGTCGTCGCCGAGGCGATGGTGGTCAACACCGCTTCCTGGCGGGTGATGGAGAAGTGCGGCATGACGAGAGTTCGCGTGTTCCATCAGGACTGGCCGTACGCGATTCCTGGTGAGGAACACGGTGACGTGGAATACGCCATCACCCGCGCCCAGTGGCAACGCGGCCGGAACGGCTGATCGGGTCGACTCCGGCACGGCAAGGGCTTGGACGTCACTGACTGTTGCAGAAGGTGGATGGATCAAGTACCGATCGAGCGTAGGGGCGCACAAGGATGAAATAACGGATTGCAGTTGCAATGTCACGCTAAGCAACATACCGTGGGTTCATCGGCCACTGCGTACACCAGTTTCCCTGGGAAGACCAGTCATCGCCACAAACATCGACGTCGAAAGGCGATCTTCCCTTGACCACACACGGTCGCACCTCCCCTGGCGGATCTTCCTCCGCGAGAACGCGCTTCCTCTGCCTGACCGGTGCGCTCGTGGTGGGCATGGCTGTAGCCGTGCCCGCACTGCCGGCAGCCGCCTCCGACGTCGCCAAGGTCGAACTCGGCACGCTCGAGCAGTTCGGCGTCCTCGCCGGGTCGACCGTGACCAACACCGGGGCCACCACCCTGAACGGCCTCGACCTGGGAGTGACTCCGGGTACGGCTGTCACCGGCTTCCCGCCCGGCATCCTGCTCCCGCCGGGCGTCCAGCACGTGGCGGACGGCGTCGCCGCCCAGGCACAGAAGGATGCGACGACCGCCTTCAACCAGGCCGCAGGCCTCCCCGCGGACAACCCGACCGCCTACACCCAGCTGGGCGGGAAGACCCTGTTGCCGGGCGTTTACCAGGGCAATCTTTCACTCACCGGGACGGTCACCCTCGACAACGGCGACGACCCGGACGCCGTCTTCGTCTTCCAGGCGTCCAGCACGTTGATCACCGCCTCCAGCAGCGTCGTGACGTTCACCAACGCGGACCATCCGTCGTGCAACGTCTTCTGGCAGGTCAGCAGCTCCGCCACGCTGGGTACCGACTCGACGTTCGTCGGCACTCTCGACGCGCTGACCACGGTCACCGCCGGCACCGGGGCTACCATCCAGGGCCGCCTGATCGCCCGCACCGCCGCCGTCAACCTGGACAACAACACCATCACCCGCGCACCGTGTGCCGCTGCCCCGCCGGTCACCACGCCGCCGGTCACCACGCCGCCGGTGACCACGCCGCCGGTGACGACTCCGCCGGTGACGACTCCGCCGGTGACGACTCCGCCGGTGACGACTCCGCCGGTCACGACTCCGCCGGTCACGACCCCGCCGACCACCACTCCGACGGTGACCAGCCCGCCGATCACGACGCCGACGACGACGACCCCGCCGCCACAGGCAACGACCTCCCCGTCGACCCTGTCAGTGAGCACGTCGCCGACCACTACGCCGCCGCAGGACACGACGTCCCCGACGACGCTGCCGGTCACGACGTCGACCGCTGACTCGACCACCGATCAGTGGACGGAGATCTCCAGCTCGCTGTCCGGCACGGAGATCACCGACACGACGGGTTCGTACTACACCGACACCGCCACCGACACGTACACCTACACGTACACGGACACCACGGCGTCGAGCACCGACACCGGGTACTACAGCGGGGGCGGGGGCGATTCGGGCAACGGCGAGCTGGCCAGCACCGGTTCGTCACTCAGCGGGCCGCAGATGCAGAACATGTTGCTCGCCGGCTTCCTCGCCGTGCTCGGCGGCGGCGTCCTGCTGATGCTCGCCAACCGTCGGCGCACTCAGCCGGGCAGTCACCGGAGTGCCCTCCAGCAGTAGTTCCGACCGGCACGCCCGATAGGCGTGCGGACCGTGCCGGAAGGTCAGGCCGCGGTGATCGTCGTGCAGTTGCCGACGTTCGCCGCGGCCTTTCCTGTGCTCCCGAACTGTCCCGAGACGCAGATGCGGTGCGTGCCCTTGGCGAGCGGCACCTTGACCGCGAAGCCGTGCGTGCCGGTGACGCCGGTGGTGCGGTTGGCGTCGGCCCGGACCGTCGTCGTACGGACCCAGCCGGTGACGGCCACGCCGTTGTCGGTGACCCGGACGGTGGTGGACGCCGTCGGGCTCGCCGGGTCGAGTGCCCAGCCGGTCACCGTGGCGGTGCGCCCGGTCGAGGTGACGGCCGCCGTGCCCTGCAGCTTGTTCATCAGTACACCGCGGGCGATCAGCGCACCGTAGGTCTTCAGCGCCGCCGGGCATCCGTACCCGAGGTAGTCGGCACCCAGCGCGAGCGCGATGCAGTCGGCGCCGTGTTCCACGCCGTCGTAGTCCGTGCGGTCGCCCGGGTGTCCGAGGAGTGAGTTGAACGCCTGGACGGCGTCCCACCAGGGGTCCGTGCCGGCGAAGGCGCGGTACTGCAGGACGTGGGCCCACTCGTGCAGCACGACGGCGCGGAGATTCTTGACGGAGTGGCCGGAAGCGATCTGCACCGTGCGGTCCCAGGGGAGCGCCAATCCGGCGGCGCCGTTGGCCACAGTCGTCCAGACCCAGGAGATGGTCGACTTCGGGTCGACGGTCCTGGCGATCGCGAGCATGTCGGCCTTGGTGGCCATCCGGTAGCCCTCGGCGGAGAAGCACCCGAGGGACGTCGTCGAGCCGCTGAGGCGCAGGCGGGCGCTTGCGCAGATCTGGTGCTTGCCCAGCGGCACGGTCAGCGCGATGGCGAATCCGTGGCCGCCGGTCGCCCCGTACGTCCGGTTGATGTCCGCGCGCAGCTCGGCAGCCGTCCGCCAGCCGCCGGTCGCGACGCCGTCCACGGTCACCTGGACGAAGGTCGGCAGCGCCTTGGCGCCCGGGTCCAGGGCCCAGCCGGTGATCGAGACGGTGTTGGAGAAGGTGTTGAGCGAGGCTCCCTCGAGGCCGCCTTTCGGACCGGCGGTGCCTGCGGAGGCGGCCGCCGGTGCGACCAGGACGAGCGCCAGGACTGCGGAGAGGAGGAGAAGCAGCCGGCGCACGGGATGTCCTGACGGGGGAGCGGCAGAAGCGCCGTGGTCTGCTCGGCTGGTTGCCTTGCTCGTCGAACATAACTGTGGGTGACAACAATAGGGGCCCATCGGCGTGACGCACCACCCGTTAGGGGAGCAACTTTGACGCTCGGCGCAGTGCAAGTCGCGCAAAGTGACTTATTTTCTTCGCTCATACGGGGCGGCGCTCTGGTTGGGTGCATCGGAGAGCCGTAGAAAACGAGGACGTCGATCGCGCGAAACAAGCCTTTGGTCCAGCCGCGATCGGCCGGGTTCGCGTCCGATCGGCGTCAGGCCGAGGTGTGCGGAGCGTCCGGGCGGGGCACTGCCCCAAGATGGAATATCGACTGCTCGGTCAGACAGGTTGTGCGGTGTCCCGGCTCACGCTGGGCACCATGACGTTCGGCGCGGAGAGCTCGGAGGAGCTTGCCCACCAGCAGCTCGACGCCTTCGTCGATGCCGGCGGCAATCTGCTCGACACCGCCGATGTGTACAGCACCGGCGTGTCGGAGGAGATCATCGGCCGCTGGCTGGCCGCCCGCCCGCGGGAGATCACCGACAGGGTGGTGCTGGCCACCAAGGGCCGGTTCCCGATGGGCGCCGCCCCCAACGACGTCGGCCTGTCAAGGCGTCATCTGCAGCGGGCGCTGGACGCATCGCTGACCCGACTGGGCATCGACTGCGTCGATCTCTACCAGGTGCACGCCTGGGACCCGCTGACGCCGCTCGCCGAAACCCTGACGACGCTCGACGATTTCGTCCGCGCCGGGAAGATCCGCTATGTCGGGCTGTCCAACTTCACCGGCTGGCAGGTGCAGAAGGCCGTCGCCACGGCCGCCGCGCTGGGCCTGCAGCCGCCCGTCACCCTGCAGCCGCAGTACAGCCTGCTGGTCCGCGAGCTCGAGTGGGAGATCGTCCCGTCGTGCCTGGACGCCGGTCTCGGTCTGCTGCCCTGGTCGCCGCTGGGCGGTGGCTGGCTGACCGGCAAGTACAAGAAGGACGCCCGGCCGACCGGGGCGACCAGGTTGGGCGAGAACCCGGACCGCGGAGTCGAGGCCTACGACCGGCGGGCCCGGCAGGACCGCACCTGGGCCGTCGTCGAAGCCGTGCAGTCCGTCGCGGAGGCGCGCGGCGCGTCCATGGCGCAGGTCGCGCTGGCCTGGCTCGCCGATCGCCCCGCCGTGACGTCGGTGATCCTGGGTGCCCGGACGGTCGAGCAGCTCACCGACAACCTCGGCGCCGGCGACCTGCACCTGGACGCGGCCGAGACGGAGGCGCTCGACCTGGCCAGCGATCCGCAGGCGGCCGACTATCCGTACGGCGGTCCCGGATCCGAGCAGCGCAGCCGCCGCATCGAGGGCGGACGCTGACCCCGCACCCGACCGGTCGTCCCACCTGGCGGTGCGTCAGTGCTGCCGGTGGTCCTGGATCGTGATGCGCGGACCGAACCGCGGCTTGACGGCCTGACCGCTGACCTCCAGCAGCCGGACGACCCGGTGCCGGTGCGGGCGCATCGGGTCCAGGTAGGCCACCATCTCGGCATCGTCCATCGGACGGCCCAGCATCGACCACCCGATGACGCCGCACAGGTGGTAGTCGCCGACCGACAGCGCATCCGGGTCGCCGAGCGCGCGCTGGGCGATCTCGGCTGCGGTCCATTCGCCGATGCCGGGCACGGACATCAGCCGGCGCTTGGCGGCCGCGTGGTCGAGCTCCGCGCAGAGTTCCAGCTGAGCGGCGACGCGGGCGCAGGTGACGATGGTGCGCGACCGTTTCGGATCGACGCCTGCGCGATGGAAGTCCCACGACGGCACCAGCCGCCACTGCGCCGCAGTCGGCGGCACCCGCATGCCGACGGGCGCGGGACCCGGCGGTGCCGATCCGTGCCGGGTGACCAGGACGCGCCACGCTCGCAGCGCCTCGAGGCCGGTGACCTTCTGCTCCAGGACCGCCGGCACGAGCGACTCCATCACCAGGCCGGTGCGCGGTATGCGTACCCCGCGGTGCCGGCGATGCGCCTCCACCAGCTTGGGATGCGCGGGTGCGAAGGTGCTGGCGTCATCAGTCTCGCCGAGCAGCGTGCCCAGTCCGGCGATCAGTTCGGCGGCCCCCGGCCCCCACGCCTGGCAGCGCACGCGGTACGGGTCGAGCTGGGTGAGCCGGTAGGTCACCGGTCCCGACGGCATGGCCGACGCCCGCCAGATCGCGCCGTCGGGAGTCGTCCGGTGACACGGGTCGCCGGCGCCGTGCCGCAGCGGCCCGACGGTCGCCGCCAGGTCGATCGGCCGCGCCGACTCGTGCAGGATCTCCACCATGACGGTCCGACTCTAGGCGGCACCCGGGCCGGACGGGTCGATGCCACGGCCGGAACTGCGTGTGGACAACGGGAGGGCCACTGTCGTACCCGTCTGCCAAGCTGGGGCAATGCCTCACCACCCCTGCTCGCGCGTCCTCCCGGAAACACGCGGTGACCTCCGATGACGCTGTTCGTCCACCGGGCGGAGCGCTCGGACGCGCTGGCGGCGGGGCTGGCCGAGATGCTCGCGGTGCCGCTCGACGACGTCTTCGCCCAGGAGGTGCTGTGCGTGCCCGCCCGCGGCGTGGAACGCTGGCTGGCACAACAACTCTCGCACCGGCTGGGGCGCCGGGACGGCCGGGACGACGGCATCTGCGCCGGGGTGCGGTTCCCGTCGCCGACGGCGTTGATCACCGAGGTGATCAACGGCCCGGACCGGCACACCGATCCCTGGGCACCGGAGGCACTGGTCTGGCCACTGCTGCAGGTGATCGACGACTGCGCAGGCCAGGAGTGGTGCTCCACGCTGGGCTGGCACCTCGGGATCGGGGCCGCGCCGGCCGAGCACGAGCACCGGGCGGGGCGTCGGTACGCGGTCGCGCGCCGCATCGCCGGGCTGTTCGATGCCTACGCGACCAATCGTCCCGCGTTGCTCGCCGACTGGATCGCCGGCTCGGACACCGACGGCAGGGGGAATGCGCTTCCGGCCGACCTGCGGTGGCAGGCGGAACTGTGGCGGCGGGTGCGGGACCTGATCGACACGCCGGACCCGCTGTCCCGCCGGGCGGCCGCCACGCTGCGGCTCCGCGCGGACGCCGCGGCCGTCGACCTGCCCGAGCGGATCTCGCTGTTCGGCCCGACCAGGCTCGCCACCGGTCAGCTCGAGGTGCTCGATGCGCTCGCCGTGCACCGGGACGTCCACCTGTGGCTGCCGCACCCATCCCCGGCGCTCTGGGACAAGCTGGCCGGCATCACGCCGCGGTGGTCCCGCAAGGCGGATCCGACCGTGCTGGCCGCAGCCCATCCACTGCTGGCCTCGCTGGGCCGGGACGCCCGCGAGCTGCAGCTCACCCTCAACACCACCGCCTTCGTCGACCGTCACCACCCCCCGACGGCGGCGCCGGACCTGACGCTGCTGCACCGCCTGCAGGACGCCATCCGTCAGGACCGGACGAGCGCCCCGGCCGTCCTGCTGCCGACCGACCGCACCGTCCAGGTGCACGCCTGTCACGGACCGGCCCGGCAGGTGGAGGTGCTGCGGGAGGTGCTGGTCGGTCTGCTGGCCGACGACGCCACGCTGGAACCGCGTGACGTGCTGGTCATGTGCCCGGACATCGAGGCGTACGCCCCGCTGATCGCGGCCAATTTCGGGCTGGCCGACGTCGTCCCGGGTGCCAGGGCACATCCGGCGCACCGGCTGCGTGTCCGGCTGGCCGATCGGGCTCTGACCAGGACCAATCCGCTGCTGGCAACGCTGGCCCGGCTGCTCGACCTGGCCGACGGGCGGGTGAGCGCGTCGCAGGTACTCGACCTGGCGTCCTGGCCGCCGGTGCGTCGCCGGTTCGGGTTCGACGACGACGATGTGGACCGGCTGTCCCGATGGGTGGTGCAGTCCGGGGTCCGGTGGGGTATCGACGCCGCCCACCGCGGCGCGTTCGGGCTGCAGCGGTTTCCGCACAACACCTGGCGGACCGGCCTGGACAGGATCCTGCTGGGCGTCGCGATGGCCGACGAGGACGAGAACCGGGTCGGCCTGGCACTGCCGCTGGACGACGTCGGCAGCGGTGACGTGGAGTTGGCCGGCCGGCTGGCGGAACTGCTGGATCGCCTGCAGTCCGCACTCGACTCACTGACCGGCCGGCACGTGCTCGACCACTGGCTGGCCGCGCTGGACACCGCGGTCAGCAGCCTGACGGCAGTGTCGACGGACGATGCCTGGCAGCAGGCGGAGGTGCGACGGGAGCTGGGCGATGTCGCCCGGGCCGCCGGCACCCGGACGGTCGATGCGCAACTTGCTCTGTCCGACGTCCGCGCCCTGCTCGCCGGCCGGCTGGGAGGTCGGCCGACCAGAGCGAACTTCCGGACCGGCACCCTGACGGTCTGCACGATGGTGCCGATGCGGTCGGTTCCGCACCGGGTCGTCGCCCTGCTCGGCCTGGACGACGGGGTGTTCCCGCGTCATCCCCGGCCGGACGGGGACGACATCCTGGCACGCGAACCGGCCGTGGGTGAACGCGAGGCCAGGGGTGAGGACCGGCAACTGATGCTCGACGCGATTCTCGCCGCCACCGAGCACCTGGTGCTCACGTACACGGGTGCGGACGAGCGGACCGGCGCGGCCAGGCCGCCGGCCGTGCCGCTGGGTGAGTTGCTGGACGCGCTGGACGAAACGGCGCGAACCGCCGACGGCGGCGCCGCCCGCGACCAGGTGCTGGTACGTCACCCGCTCCAGTCCTTCGACACCCGCAACGTCACGCCAGGACAGCTGGGCTCGCCCGGTCCGTTCAGTGCCGACCTCGTCGCGCTGCAGGGCGCCAGGGCGGCGGCCGGAGTGCGCCGGCCGCCCGCGCCGTTCCTTCCCGGACCGCTGCCGGCCGCCCCGGCCGGCGACGTCGATCTCGCCGATCTCATCGCGCTGCTGCAGCATCCGGCCCGCGGGTTCCTGCGGCAACGGCTCGATGTGGCCACCCGCTTCGACGAGGACGAACCGTCGGACAGCCTGACCGTCGAACTGGACGCCCTGCAGCTGTGGGCTCTCGGGGACCGCCTGCTGCAGGCCCGGCTGGCCGGCACCGACGAAGCGGTGTGCCGGCAGGCCGAGTGGCGGCGGGGAGTACTGCCGCCCGGTCCGCTCGGGCAGGCGGGGCTCGACCAGGTGCTGGCCGAGGTGGGTGCGCTGGTCGACGGAACGGCGCAGCTCCTGGCATCACCCCGGCGCGCCGTGGACGTCGCGGTGCCGCTCAGCGGCGGGCGGGAGCTGCGCGGGACGGTCGCCGGGGTGCACGGCACCTGCCTCGTGTCGGTCGGATACAGCAAGCTCGGCGGCAAGTCGCAGCTGGCCGCCTGGGTGGGACTGCTGGCGTTGGCCGCGGCACATCCGGACCGGTCCTGGACCGCGGTCACCGTGGGGCGGGGCGAACCCCCCCGGCCGCGCAGTGCCACCTTCGGCCCGCTGGACCGCCCGACGGCGCTGGGCCATCTGCGTCAGCTCGTCGATCTCTACGACCGCGGACTGCGTGAGCCGCTACCCCTGCCGTTGAAGACTTCGATGGCGTACGCGACGAGCATGTCCAAGAACGACGGGGCGGACGGGTCCGACGCCGGACTGGCACAGGCGCGCCGGTCCTGGACCAGCGTGAAGTTCGACGCAGAGGACGCCGACCCGGCACACGAGGTCGTGTGGGGGCCACGGGCCCCGTTCGACACCGTGTTCGGCCGCACTCCGCCGCCGCCCGACGAGGGGTGGGCAGGACAGCCGACCCGGTTCGGCGAGTTGTCGTTGCGCCTGTGGGGACCGTTGCTGCAGCACCGCCGGGTGGCGGGGCTGTGACGCGGCCCGGCGGCATGCCGCGATGATCGGCCGCGCCGGCCTGATGGCACCGCTGCCGTTCGACATCGCCGATCCACTGCCGTGTGGCGGAACGACGGTGCTCGAAGCGAGCGCCGGCACCGGCAAGACGCACACCGTCGGCGCGCTGGTGACCCGGTACGTCGCGGAAGGCCTCGCCAGCCTGGACCAGCTGCTGGTGGTCACCTTCGGCCGCGCCGCCAGCCAGGAGCTCCGCGACCGGGTGCGCGGGCAGCTGGTGACCGCGGAACGCGCCCTGGCCGAGCCGTCGGGGGTGGCGGCCGACGATCGGTTGCTCATGGTGCTGACCGCCGGCGACGACGCCATGGTCGCCACCCGGCGGCGGCGGCTGACCAGGGCGCTGGCCGACTTCGACGCGGCGACGATCGCCACGACGCACCAGTTCTGCCAGCAGGTCCTCACCGGCCTCGGCATCGCGGGGGACACCGAACCCGGCACGACCCTCGTGGAGGACCTCGACGACCTCGTGGTCGAAGTCGTCGACGACCTGTATGTCCGGAAGTTCGGCGCGGCAGGAGCGGACCCGCCGGCTTTCGACCGGGGCGTGGCGCTGGAGATCGGCCGTCGGGCGGTGGGCGACCCAGGTGCCCGGCTGGAACCGGCCGCGGAACCGGTGGATTCCGTCCCTGCGCTCCGGTTCCGCTTCGCCACCGCCGTGCGCGCGGAATTCGAGCGGCGGAAGCGGCAGCGCGGGCTGCTCGGGTACGACGATCTGCTCAGCCGGCTGGCCGACGCGCTGGAACCGGTCGGCGCGGCCGCGCGGATGCGGATGCGCGACCGCTGGAAGATCGTGCTGATCGACGAGTTCCAGGACACCGACCCGGTGCAGTGGGACGTCCTCCGGCTCGCCTTCGCCTCGCCGGAGCCTCCGGACCGGCCCGACTGGGGTACGGGTGAACACCGGCCGGCGCGGCCGGAGCAGGCCGACGCGCAGTCGGACCGCGCGGGCGGCGAGCCCACACTGATCCTCATCGGGGACCCGAAACAGGCGATCTACGCATTCCGCGGCGGCGATGTCGCGACCTACCTGGCCGCCGCGGATACCGCAGGTGTGACGGCGACGCTCGACCGGAACTGGCGCAGCGACGCCCCGCTGGTCGAGGCGCTGCAGGTGTTGTTCGACGGCGCCGAACTCGGCGACCCGGACATCGTCGTCCGTCCGGTCCGGGCGGCCAACGGAGGCAGCCGGCTGGCCGGTGCGCCGTCCGGGCACCCGCTCCGGCTTCGGGTGGCAACCCGCGAGCAGTTCGGCAAGGGTCCGCGCGCCAAGGTCTACATGGACCAGATCCGCCCGCACATCGCGGACGATCTCGCGGCCGATGTCTCGGCGCTGCTGCGGTCGGGAGCCACGTTCGACGGCCGGCCGTTGGTGGCCGGCGATGTTGCGGTCCTGGTCAGCACCCATGCCCAGGCCGCGCTGGTCCGGACGGCGCTCGCCCGGCGCGCTGTCGTCTCGGTGACCGCCGGGGCCGGCAGCGTCTACGCGACCAGGGCTGCGCAGGACTGGCTGACCCTGCTCGAGGCACTGGAGCAGCCGCACCGGTCGGGGCGGGTGCGGGCCGCGGCGCTGACCCCCTTCCTCGGGCGCACGGCGATGCAGCTGGACAGCGGGGGTGAGGCCCTGACCGACGAGCTGGGCACGCTGCTGCGTAACTGGGCGGACCTGCTGCGGTCGCGGGGCGTCGCTGCCCTGCTGGAGCTGGCCTTCACCGAACAGGGGTTGCCGGGCCGCATGCTCGGCGAGGTCGACGGCGAACGCCGCCTGACCGACCTGCGTCATCTCGGGGAGGGCCTGCAGGCCGCGGCGGTGCAGGACGGTCTCGGGCTGGCCGCGCTGGTGGAGTGGCTGCGCTCGCGCCGGGAGGAGGCGTCGCTCGACCAGAGCACCGAGCGCGTCCGCCGGCTGGACAGCGACGCGGCCGCCGTCCAGGTGCTGACCCTGCACGTCAGCAAGGGTCTGCAGTACCCGGTCGTCTACCTGCCGTTCGCCGCCGACACCTGGGTCAACAGCGAACCCAAGGTGTTGCGCCTGCACGACGAGGCCGGTTCCCGCGTGCTGGACATCGGCGGATTCGTCTCCGCCGGTCGGGCGGAGCGGGAGCGCCGCGCCGCGCAGGAGCAGGCGGGGGAGACGCTCCGGCTGCTCTACGTCGGCCTGACAAGGGCGCAGTCCCAGGTCGTCACGTGGTGGGTGCCGTCCACCAACACACCGGACTCCGGGCTCCATCGGCTCCTGTTCGGCCGCACGCCAGGAAGCAGCGCGATCTCCGACAGCGCGCCGCTGCCCGCCGACGACGTTGTCCGGGCCCGGCTGGCCGACCTGCAGGCCCGCGGCGGGCCGGTGGTCGAAGCGTCGGTTCCGGCGGCCGTACCGGCCGACTCAGCCGAAAGCGGTGCATTACCTGAGTTCTCGGTCAGGCGGTTCGACCGCGAGTTGGACACCACCTGGCGGCGGTCGTCCTACAGCGCCCTGTCCGCGGCCACGGCGGCGGCAGGTCCGGGGGTGGCCAGCGAGCCGGAGACCGGCGAACGCGACGACGAGCACATCGCCGGAGAAGCCGTGCCCTCCGGGTCGGCGGCCGGCGGCGAGCAGGCCGACATCCTTCGCTCGGTCCGGTCGCCGATGGCGGACCTGCCGGCCGGCACGGGCTTCGGGACGCTGGTCCACGCGGTGCTGGAGCACACCGACCCGCAGGCCGGCGACCTGCTCGCCGAGCTCCGGCTGCGTTCCGTCGAGCAGTTGGCCCGGCACGGAGCGACCGTCGGCGCCGATCAGCTGGCCGCGGCCCTGCTGCCGGTGCTGAGCACTCCGCTCGGCTCCATCGGCGGCCACCTGGCGCTCCGCGAGGTGAGCACCCGGGACCGGCTGACGGAGCTGACCTTCGAGTTGCCCCTGGCCGGCGGCGACCGGCCGGTGGCCGACGTCGAGGTGGGTCAGCTGGCGCCGCTGCTCCGCCGTCATCTGACGGCGGACGACCCCATCGCCCGCTATGCCGACCGGCTGGACTCGCCGGAGATGTCCGGCCAGTCGCTGCGGGGTTATCTGACCGGCAGTCTGGACGCCGTCCTGCGGCTGCCGGGCCCGCGGTACGTCATCGCCGACTACAAGACGAACTGGCTGGGCGGCGACGGCAACGAACCGCTGTCGGCGTGGCACTACCGGCCGTCGGCGCTGCAGCAGGCGATGACGCACTCCGACTACCCGCTGCAGGCGCTGCTGTACTCGGTGGCGCTGCACCGGTTCCTGCGGTGGAGACAGCCCGGATACCGGCCCGGGCAGCACCTGGGCGGGGTGCTGTACCTCTACGTCCGGGGAATGACGGGCGCCGACGGCCCCACGGTCGACGGCGAACCGTGTGGCGTGTTCGGCTGGCGACCTCCGCCGGCCCTGGTGGAGGAGCTGTCGGTGCTGCTGGACGAGGGATCCGCATGACGGCCGCCCCGTCGGCCGGGACGTTCCACGGCCCGGCGGACGACGACCCGTTCGACGTGCGGTTCGCGACCGCCGCGACCGGCCTGCTGCGGGAGTTCAACGAGCACCAGGTGCTCAGCGCGGCCGACGTGCAGGTGGCGGTCCGGGTCGGCGAGCTTGCCGGTGAGCCGGACGAGGAGGTACGGCTGGCACTGGCCCTGGCGGTCCGCGGGGTCCGTGGCGGGTCGGTCTGCGTGGACCTCGCCGAGGTGTCCCGGATCGATCCGGCGCTGTCCTGGCCCGACCCGGCCGCGTGGGCGGCGAAGGTACGGGCGAGCCCGCTGGTCGGCCCCGGACGGCCGATGCGGTGGGACCTGGACCTGCTGTACCTGGACCGGTACTGGCGGCAGGAGGACCAGGTCCGCGCCGACCTGCTCGCGCGGGAGACCCGGCTGCCGCCGTCGGTCGACGCCGATCTGCTGGAACGCAGCCTGGATCGGCTGTTCGGCCCCTCGTCGGACCAGCGGGCCGCCGCGGAGGTGGCCGCCCGGCGATGGACGAGCGTGCTGGGCGGCGGTCCCGGCACCGGCAAGACGACCACCGTCGCCCGGCTGCTCGCGGTGCTGCACGAACAGCACGGCCCCGGGCTCCGGGTGGCGTTGGCCGCGCCGACGGGCAAGGCGGCGGCGCGGCTGCAGCAGGCGGTGCTGGAGGTCGCGAGCGGGCTGGAGGGCCCCGACCGCGAGCGGGTCGGCGCACCGGCCGCCTCCACTCTGCATCGCCTACTGGGTAGTCGGCACGGCGACGGCACCCGGTTCAAGCACGGTCGGGACAACCGGTTGCCGCATGACGTCGTCGTCGTCGACGAGACCTCCATGCTGTCGCTGACCATGATGGCTCGTCTGCTCGAGGCCGTGCGGCCGGATTCGCGTCTGGTGCTGGTCGGCGACCCGGATCAGCTGGCCTCGGTGGAAGCCGGAGCCGTGCTGGCCGACCTCGTCGCCGGCCTGACGGCCCGTCGCCTTCCCCGCGAGGGCCTCGGGGCGACCACCTACCAGGCGCTCGCCACCGGCCAGGGCGACGGCGGCCGGCACGGCGTGGTGGTGCTCGGGCAGACCTGGCGGTTCGACGGCGCGATCGCGGCCCTGGCGTCGGCGGTCCGCGCCGGGGACGCGGACACGGCCATCGCGGTACTGCGTGCCGACAGCTCGGCCGTGGTGATCGAACAGTTCGAGGACAGCCTGCGACACGAGGTGGTCCGGTCGGCGACGGCTATCCGTGACGCGGCCCGGACGGGCGACGGACGGACCGCACTGGCGCGGCTGGACGACCACCGGGTGCTCTGCGCGCACCGGACCGGTCCGTTCGGGGTCGACGGGTGGAGCCGGAAGATCGAGCGCTGGCTCGCCGAGGTGCCCGGCGACCCCCGCGAGGGCGAGTGGTACGTCGGCCGGCCACTGCTGGTCACCGTCAACGACTACGCGCTGGGCCTCTACAACGGGGACACCGGCGTGGTGGTGCGCCAGCCGGACGGATCGGTCCGCGCTGTCTTCCCGCGGGGTGCCGAGCTCGTCGACCATGCGCCCAGCCGCTTCTCCAGCGTGCAGACCGTGCATGCGATGAGCGTGCACCGCAGTCAGGGCAGCCAGTTCGAGCGGGTCAGCGTCGTGCTTCCGCCGGTCGACTCGCCGCTGTCCACCCGAGAGATGCTCTACACGGCCCTGACCAGGGCGAAGCAGCACGTACGGCTGATCGGCACCGAGGCCGAATTGCGGGCTGCGGTCGACCGGCCGGCGGCACGGGCGAGCGGGCTGCGGCGCCGACTGGCTGAGATGCCGGAATGACCAGTGCGATCGGGTGGCCGGGAGATGAGGGTGGGCCGGGCGATGATCCCCGCCCGGCAGTGGGATTGGCCGGGCGATACGGGTTCGGCGGGGGCGACAAGGGTTGGCCGGGCGACAAGGGCGGGCCGTGCGATACGCGCCGGGCGATACGCGTGGGCCGGGCGACAAGGGTGGGCCGGGCGACAAGGGTGGGCCGGGCGACAAGGGTGGCCCGACCATGGGGTGGCCGGCCGAGGAATCGGACGACCACCCGCCGATGCCAGGACGACGAAGACGGGGCTGCGCTGTTGAACCCCGCTCCGGAACGGCCGCGTTCCTGCCGAAGAATGAACGGCAGTAATTCGATCGTTCACTCTGACCGTGCCCGATGACGGAAAAGCGCAAACCTCATCGCCGTTCCCCGAAAGAGCGGCCCCCGGTGCCAAAGGGTGCACAGGGAGTGCCGGCCCCGGCCAAGGTTCCGTTCCCCCAGCTCAGCGCCCCTTCGATGCGGTTTGAGGTCGGGAGACACCACCATTCCGATGGATTCCTTTTTCACGTACTTTCCGTCCCCAGCACCATGATCGCGGGAATCCGACGATCAGACCGTTATAGGAGAGTGGATGAGCGGTCATCTTCTCGTCCCGGTCGAGCGTCGGACGGAGGACGACCCGGTGTGGAAAGGTGGGTTCGCTGCCCGAACGACCTCGAGGACGGAGTCCGCTGCCCATGCGCCGCCAGCTGACCGTGCCGCGCCTGTTGAGCCTCGCGCTCATGGTGTTGCTGGTCGCCTGCACCACAGCACCAGGGTCTGAAGCGCCCGGGCAGGCCACCCAGCCGACCGCGGGTGGCGCGGCTTCCACCGGCGCTCCGTCCGGCGGGCCGGCCGGCCCCGTGCCCAGTAGCGCTCTGCCGTCGGGGACTCCGGCCGGAAGCGCACCGCTGCCCAGCGCGTCCGCCGCCGTCCCGACCACACCCCGCCCCAGTACCTCCACGCCCCGCCCCGCTCCATCCCGCCCCACCCGGCCGACCAGCGGCACCACAGCCCGTACCATCACGGCCCGTCCCACCACGTCCACCACGGCCCGCTCCGCTCCGCCCACCGCCCGCCCGACCACAGCGCCCGCCACCTCCACCGGTTCCCCGACCGCGGGACAGGCGGCGTGCGCGGCGACGGTGCTGGCCGGGCTCAGCCGGTCCCAGCGCATCGGCCAGTTGTTGATGGTCGCCGTTCCGGCGGACGAGCTGTCCGCGTGGCGCTCCGTGCTCGGCACGCAGGCCGTCGGCGGCATCTTCCTGGCCGGGCGATCCTCGGCATCGGCCGACGACCTCGCGACGGCTCTCTCCGGGATCCAGGCCGCCGCCGGCCGGACCGCGGGGGTGAAGCTGCACCTCGCGGTCGACCAGGAGGGCGGCTACGTGCAGAGCCTGCGCGGCCCGGACTTTCCGGCCATCGGCTCGGCGGTGCAGCAGGGCGAGGAGTCCTCCGGCTCCCTGCGCTCCAACACCCGCGAGTGGGCCGCCGCGCTCGCGCGAGCCGGCATCACCCTGGACCTCGCGCCGGTCGCCGACACCGTGCCGCCCGGCACCGCGTCGGAAAATCCGCCGATCGGGGCGCAGGACCGGCAGTACGGCTCGTCGCCGGATGCGGTCGCGGAGTCGGTGAGCACCGTGGTCACCGCCATGCTGGACGCCGGCGTCGGCAGTACCGTCAAGCACTTCCCGGGGCTCGGCCGGGTGTCGGCGAACACCGATACCTCGGCAGACGTCGTCGACACCGAGACGACCGCCGCCGACCCCTACCTGCAGCCGTTCCGCGCCGGCATCGCGGCCGGCACCACCGCGGTGATGATCTCCTCGGCCCGCTATCCGGCGCTCGATCCGGATTCTCTCGCCGTGTTCTCCCGGCCGATCATCACCGGCCTGCTGCGCGGCAGGCTCGGCTTCACGGGACTGGTCGTGTCCGACGACCTGGGCAACGCGGTCGCGGTGGACGGGGTGCCGGCCGGCCGCCGGGCCGTCGACTTCGTCGCTGCCGGAGGCGATCTCGCGCTGACCGTCCGACCGGCAGACCTCGCGCTGATGGCCGATGCGCTCACCGACGAGGCGGCCGTCGACCCACAGTTCAGGGCGCGGATCGACGACGCCGCACTGCACGTGCTGGCCAGCAAGGCCTCGCTGGGCATGCTGCGCTGCCGTTAGGCGTCCGAGGAGACGTCCGGTCCTTCGGCGGCAGCGGGTTACGGCCGGGTGAACACCCCCCGGCCGGTCTCCCCAAGATCAGCAGCGGGTGGGAGCATGTGCGGGTGTCTACCACGAGCGCCGGTCAATCCATCGGCAACCACGAGAGCATCGCCTATCCCGCGCCGGGATCGCGCCCGTCCCGCAGCCTGCGCGAGAACATCTCGCCGCACGTCGTCGTGCTCTTCGGCGCCACCGGAGACCTCGCCCGGCGAAAACTGCTCCCCGGGCTCACCCACCTGTCGCTGTCCGCCCTCGCGCCCGACATCCAGGTGGTCGGGACCTCGCTGGAGGACATGGACGACACCTCGTTCCGCGAGTTCGCCCGGCAGGCCGTCAGCGAGTTCGGCACCCACAAGCTCACCGACGAGCAGTGGTCGTCGTTCGTCGGCAAGCTGCACTACGTGCCGCAGAAGGCCGGCCCGGACGCGCTCGCCGAGGCGGTGGCCAAGGCCGAGACCGAACTGGGCTCCGACGTGCTGCGGTTGCACTACCTCAGCGTCCCGCCGAAGGCTGCGCTGTCGGTCATCACCATGCTCAAGGACGCGGACCTGGTCCAGCGGTCGCGCGTGGTCATGGAGAAGCCGTTCGGCACCGACCTGGACAGTGCCATTGCCCTCAACGACCAGGTGCACGAGACGTTCTTCGAGAGCCAGATCTTCCGCATCGACCATTTCCTGGGCAAGGAGCCCGCCCAGAACATCCTGGCGTTCCGGTTCGCCAACGGGCTGTTCGAGCCGATCTGGAACCGCAACTTCATCGACCACATCCAGATCGACATCCCCGAGACGCTGGGGCTGGACCGCCGGGCCCAGTTCTACGAGTCGACCGGCGCCTACAAGGACATGGTGGTGACCCACCTGTTCCAGGTCATGGCCTTCGTCGCCATGGAGCCGCCAACAGCGCTGGAACCGCGGGCGATCAGCGAGGAGAAGAACAAGGTTTTCCGCTCGCTGCTGCCGATCGAGCCGCAGCATGTGGTGCGCGGCCAGTACCAGGGCTACCGCCAGGAGGACGGCGTCGCTCCCGACTCGGACACCGAGACATTCATCGCGCTGCGCGCCCGCATCGACAACTGGCGCTGGGCCGGCGTGCCGTTCTACCTCCGCACCGGCAAGAAGATGGCCGAGGGCCAGCGCATCATCTCCATCGCGTTCAAGGAGGCGCCCAAGTCGATGTTCCCGGCGGGCTCCGGCGTCGGGTCCCAGGGACCGGACCACCTGACGTTCGACCTGGCCGACGCGTCCAAGGTCTCGCTGTCCTTCTACGGCAAGCGACCGGGCCCGGGCATGCGGCTGGACAAGCTGTCCATGCAGTTCGCCACTCAGGAGACCGACCGGGCCGCGGACGTGCTCGAAGCCTACGAGCGCCTCATCCTGGACGCCATGCGCGGCGACCACACCCTGTTCACCACCGCCGAGGGCATCGAAAGCCTGTGGGAGCGTTCGGTTCCGCTGCTCGAGGACCCGCCGGCGGTGAAGACGTACGCTCCGGGCACCTGGGGGCCGAATGCCATCCACCAGCTGGTCGCGCCGCATGCCTGGCGACTGCCGTTCGAGCGCGCCTGGCGGGAGAAGAAGTAGCCCGTCCGGTCGCGCTGCACTCGGCCCGCGCTGATCAACTCGGCCCTTTTGTGACTGGTGGGACGTGAGTCGACGAGTTCATGAGCGCGGCGCTACTTGATCAGCGCGACGGACGATGAGGGGCGGCCTGCAGTCGCGAGGCGTTGATCAGACCTGCAAACCCGCCATCAGGTCGGTCTCGGTGATGCCGGGACCCTGCCCGGCGCGGATGAACCACTCGGTGCCGAAGCTGTAGGCGAACGCCTCGTCGGGCATGGCGAGGAAGAACGACTCCTCGCTGATCTGGCTCGCGTGGGCCCGCATGGCCGCCCGCTTGACCGTGGTGTACTGCGAGACGTCGACGGCGGCGGTGATCTCCGCCTCCGGCTTGCCGAACTGGGAGTCGTCGTCGGGCGGATCGGGCATCGTCATCCCGGCCTCCTCCGCCTGGGCGGCGAACGTCGCCATCCCGCGGCGCATGTGGTCGGCGTTCATCGTGGCCTGGTAGATCCTGTCGATGCCGGCGAGTTCGGCCGCTCGCATCCCGACCCGATGCACCTGGATGTGGTCGGGGTGACCGTAGCCGCCGTTGTCGTCGTAGACGGTGAGCACGTCGGCCTGCTCCTCGCGCAGGATGGCCGCGAGGCGTCCGGCGGCCTCGTCGACGTCGGCGGTCCAGAACGATCCCGGCAGGTCGTTGGTCGGCTCGCCCATCATGCCGGAGTCCCGGTAGCCCAGGAACTCGACCCGCTGCGCGCCCAGGATGTCGGCGGCCGCCTGGGTCTCGAGAATGCGGCGCTGCCACAACTCCTCGCCCTCGGCGAGGAACCCGTCGTCCACCTCGCCGTGTTCACCCCGGGTGGCGACCACCAGCACCACCCGGTGGCCCTCGTCGGCGGCCCTGCGCATCACCCCGCCGCAGCCGATCGACTCGTCGTCGGGATGAGCATGAAAGCTGACCAGGGTTGCCATCTGCGAAAGATACCGCCGGTCAGTGCCCGTGGCGGTCCTCGTCCAGCATGTTCATGTCGTCGAACGGCTCCTCGCCGCTGAACACCCGCCCCACCTTGGCGTCGTCGATCTCGCGGACCCAGTGGCCGATGACCAGGGTGGCGACGGCGTTGCCGGAGAAGTTGGTCAGCGCGCGGCACTCGGACATGAACTTGTCGATGGCGACGATCAGCCCGACGCCGGGCACCAGGTCCGGCCGGTGCGACGCCAGGCCGCCGCCGAGGGTGGCCAGGCCGGCTCCGGTGACGCCGGCCGCGCCCTTGGACGCCACGATCATGAAGATCAGCAGCGAGAACTGCTCCCCGAGGGACAACGGCGTGCCCATCGCGTTGCCGATGAACAGCGACGCCATTGTCAGGTACATCGCGGTGCCGTCGAGGTTGAACGAATAGCCCGTGGGGACCACGATGCCGACGACCGGGCGCGACACACCCAGGTGCTCCATCTTGGCGATCAGCCGCGGCAGCGCCGTTTCCGACGACGAGGTCGCGAGGATCAGCAGGAACTCCTGGCGCAGGTAGTAGAGCAGCTTGACGATGCTCCAGCCCGTCGTGAACCGCAGCAGCGCGCCCAGGATGACGAAGACGAACACCGCGCACGTCGCGTAGAAGACGCCGACCAGGGTGGCCAGGGCGCCGATGGCTGACCACCCGGTCGCACCCACCACGCCGGCGATGGCGCCGAACGCACCGACCGGCGCGAGCCACATGATGCCGGCCAGGATCTTGAAGACCAGTCGCTGCAGGATGGCGATGGCGTTCAGGATCGGTTCGCCCTTCGCGCCCATCGTCTGCACGGCGAAGCCGACCAGCAGCGCGACGAACAGCGCCTGCAGCACCGACCCGAAGGTCAACGCCGAGAACAGCGTCGTGGGGATGATGTCGATGATGAAGTTGCCGGACCCCGGCGCGGTCGGAACGGCGTACTTCGCCGTCGCTGCAGCGGCTTTCAGGCTGTCACCGGGATGCACCAGGTTGCCGACCAGCAGGCCGAGGGCCAACGCGAAGGTCGACATGACCAGGAAGTAGCCGAGCGCGATCCCGCCGACCTTGCCGACCTGCGACGCCTTCCGCACCGAGCCGATGCCCAGCACGATGGTGCAGAAGATGATCGGGCCGATCATCATCTTGATCAGGTTGACGAACGCCGTGCCGATGATGGCCAGGCCTTGCGCGTTCTTGCCGAAGATCAGCCCGACCGCGGTACCGAGCACGACCGCCGCGATGACGGCGATGTACAGCCAGTGCGTCCCGAGCTTCTTCCGTCCCGGCTGCACTCCGGTGGGCAGGTCGGACGAGGTGCGGACACTGGTCATGGCTGCTCCTGGGTCGGGACGATCGGCGGTGATCCCGCTCAGCGTGGACCGGATGTTACCTGGGTCACGTCCACCCGGCCAGATCCATGTAGTGGGTGTTGCGATTCGCCGGCTGCCGCACGGGCGGGACCTGTAGCGCGGTGGCCAATCGTCATGCGGGAACGCTATCCACCGGGCTTGACAGGTGACCATTTAGTCACCTAACTTTCGAATCGTGCCTGCGAATGACGACCTCGTCTTCAAGGCCCTGGCTGATCCCTCCCGGCGGTACCTGCTCGATCTGCTGTTCGCCCAGGACGGGCGGACGTTGAGCGACCTGGCGTCGCACCTGGCCATGACCCGGTACGGGGTCATGAAGCATCTGGGGGTTCTCGAGGAGGCGAACCTGGTCGTCCCGCGCCGCCGCGGGCGGGAGAAGTTGCACTACCTCAACCCCGTACCGATCCGGCTGATCCACGACCGCTGGATCAGCAAGTACGCAGCGGGCGCCGTGGCGGCGCTCGTCGACCTCAAGACACACCTGGAGGAACCGTCATGACCACGACCGATCCGCGCACCGCTCCGCCGGCCGAACTCGGTGAAGCCGCGAACGTGCAGGTCTACCGCGTCTACATCAAGGCGCCGGCCGAGCGCATCTGGGAGGCGGTCGTCGACCCGGCCTGGAACCAGCGGTACGGCTACGGCGCTCCGGGCGTCTTCGACCTGCGACCCGGTGGGCGCTACGAATCGACCGCGTCCGACGAGATGCGGGCGAGCGCCGCGAAGAGGGGTTGGCCGATCCCCGAGGTGATCGTGGACGGCGAGGTCGTCGAGTCCGACCCGCCGCGTCGCCTGGTGCACACGTGGCGGATGCTGATGGACCCGGCGACGGCGGCGGAGCGGTTCACCCGGATCACCTACGACATCGCGGAGGGCGACAACGGCGTGTGCCGGCTGACCCTGACCCACGAGTTGACCGGTGCGCCGCAGACCGCCGAGATGGTCAGCGGTGCAATGGAAACCAGCCGCGCGCAGGGTGGTGGCGGATGGGCGTGGGTGCTCAGCGACCTGAAGACCCTGCTGGAGACCGGCACCGGATTCGCGGCCGGCACCGGGAGCGGCTTCGACGCCTGAGCCCTGTCGGTCCCCGGCCGTAGACTCCCGCCCATGCCGGCTGCCAGCACCGCTCGGAGCTGTGCCGACGGTCGGAGCTGTGCGGTCGGCCGGAACGGGGGAGCCGGGTGATCGACGTCGTCTCGCTGGGGCGGCTGGTCGGCACGGTCGCCCTGCAGAAAGGGTTGGCCTACGCCCGATCCGGCGCGGTGTCCGACATCGCCGTCCACGAGCACCCGCTGCGGATCACCGGGCAGATCGAGGGCACCGCTCCGGTGCCCTACCGGGCCGATGTGTCGATCGGCCTGTCCGGGGCCGTGCTCACCTCGCTGACCGGCTTGTGCTCGTGCCCGGTGCGGCTGAACTGCAAGCATGTCGTCGCTCTGGTCGTCACGGCCTTGTCCTCCCGCAGGCCGGAAGCAGGGCCGGTGCGCCCGGCCTGGGAACGGACGCTGCGGCCGCTGGTGGACTCCGACGGGCCCGTGCAGTCCGGCAAGGCGGCGGCGCTCGGGCTGCAGTTCGAGCTGATGGCGCCGGTCGAGGCGGCCGCGCCGTCGTTCCTACCGGGAGTGCCGCTCGCCGAGCGGTTGGGCATCCGCCCGGTGCAGCAGGGCACTGGCGGGCGCTGGGTGCGGTCGGGCATCGCATGGTCGACACTCGGCTACTTCGGTTACGGATATTCCGGTGCGGACCTGGACCACCTGGAGTGGCTGACCGCGGTGATGGCGCTCGCCGGCGGCACGCCCCGGTACTACGGCGCGGCCCCCACCTGGATCCAGCTCGGCACGGTGCGGGCGGCGGCCGTCTGGGACGTCCTCGCCCGCGCTGCGGACGTCGGCGTCGCGCTGGTCGGTTCCGATCGCACCCAGCGGCCGGTCGCGCTGTCGTCCGGCAAGGCCGAGGTGGTGGTCGACGTCGTGCGGGAAGGCCGTGACCTGCGGCTCGAGGCGGTGGTGGACCTGGATGGCCAATGGCTGCGCCGGAGCGAGTGCCTTCCGCTCGGCGACCCCGTGCGCGGTCTCGTCACCTGGCCGGCCGAGTACACCCAGCGCCCGCTGCGGGACCGTCCGCTGCGGCTCGGCACCTTCCGGACCGGGCCGGGCAAGGACGTCGCCGCTCTGCTCGACGCGGGCGTGCAGGTCGTCCCGCCGCACGACGAGCAGCGGTTCCTGTCCGCCTACCTGCCGGTGCTGCGGCAGCGGGTGGTGATCGTCTCCGGCGACGACTCGTTCGAACTGCCCGCGACGGTGCCGCCGGTGTTGGTGCTGACCGTCGCCCACCTGCCGGGCGCCCGGGCGCTGCTGCGCTGGGGCTGGCGCTACGCCGGTGCGGACACCGACGAGCGGCTCTGGCCCGAGCAGTACCGGCCGGCCCCCTTCCGCGACCCCCAGGCAGAGGCAGCTGTGCTGGCGGCGCTCCCCGCCGGGGTCCGCGGCCAGGACTACCTGCTGGACGCGGGGCGGCTGCGCACCGAGGTCACGCTGGCCGGCATGTCGACCGTGCACTTCCTGACCGACGTGCTGCCCCTGCTCGACGGGTGCCCGGGCGTCCGGGTGGACGTCACGGGCGCGGCGTCCTACCGACCGGCCGACGGCGCCCCGGTGATCGGGATCTCGGGCGAGCCGGCCCCCGACCGCGACTGGTTCGACCTGCAGATCACCGTAACGGTGGACGGCGAGGACGTACCCCTCCGGGAGATCTTCCTGGCACTGGCCACAGCACAGGAGTTCCTGATCCTGCCCAGCGGCACCTACTTCCGGCTGGACACCGCCGAGTTCGAACAGCTCCGCCGGTTGATCGACGAAGCCGCGCAGCTGCAGGATGCCGGCACTGCGTCGGTGCGCATCAGCCGTTTCCAGGCGGGCCTGTGGGAGGAACTGAGCAGGCTCGGCGTCGTCGACGAGCAGGCCGCTGCCTGGCATCGCCGGATCGGGGCGCTGACCGGCCGTGCGCCGATGGAGCGGCAACCGGTGCCCGGGCGGTTCCGGGCCGCCCTGCGGCCCTACCAGCAGGACGGGTACGACTGGCTGTCGTTCCTGTTCGACTCCTCGCTCGGCGGCATCCTGGCCGACGACATGGGGCTCGGCAAGACGGTGCAGGCACTCGCCCTGATCTGCCGGGCGGTCGACCGGCCCACGGGCAGCGGACCTTTCCTGGTGGTGGCGCCGACCAGCGTCGTCGGGAACTGGAGGTCCGAGGCGGCCGCGTTCGCGCCGCACCTCAAGGTCACCGCCGTCAACGAGACCCGTTCCAGGCGGGGAACCGACATCGCCGAGCTGACGGCGGACTCGGACGTCGTGGTGACCTCGTACGCGCTGTTCCGGCTGGAGTTCGCCGCGTATCAGGACCAGGAGTGGGCCGGCCTGATCCTGGACGAGGCGCAGTTCGTCAAGAACCACCAGACGCAGGGATTCAAGAACGCGAAGACCCTCACCGCACCGTTCAAACTCGCCATCACCGGCACACCGATGGAGAACAACCTGACGGAGCTGTGGTCGCTGTTCTCCATCGTGGCGCCCGGGCTGTTCGGCAGCCCGGCGCGGTTCACCGAGTACTACCGCAACCCCATCGAGAAGCTGGGCGAGAGCGAGCGGCTCGCCCAGCTGCGCCGGCGGATCCGGCCGTTGATGTTGCGCCGCAGCAAGGAACAGGTGGCCACCGATCTCCCGCCGAAGCAGGAGCAGGTGATCGAGCTCGAGTTGGAGGCCCGGCACCGCCGCGTCTACCAGACCCACCTCCAGCGGGAACGGAAGAAGGTGCTCGGGCTGATCGGGGACATGGACAAGAACCGGTTCACCATCTTCCGATCCCTGACGCTGCTGCGGCAGCTGAGCCTGGACGCCTCGCTGGTCGACGAGAAATACGCCGGCGTGCCCTCCACCAAGCTCGAAGCCCTGATGGAGCAACTCGACGACGTGGTGGCCGAGGGTCACCGGGTCCTGGTGTTCAGCCAGTTCACCTCGTTCCTGCGCCGCGTCCGGGAGAGGCTGGAGGGAGCCGGCATCGACTACTGCTACCTCGACGGCTCCACCCGGCGGCGGGGTGACGTGCTGGCGCGGTTCTCCGCCGGCGCCGCACCGGTGTTCCTGATCAGCCTCAAGGCCGGCGGAGTAGGGCTCAACCTCACCGAGGCCGACTACTGCATCCTGCTGGACCCCTGGTGGAACCCGGCCACCGAGGCCCAGGCCGTCGACCGGGTACACCGCATCGGCCAGACCAGGACCGTGATGGTCTACCGGCTGGTCGCCAAGGACACCATCGAGGAAAAGGTGATGGCGCTGAAGGAGAACAAGGCGAAGTTGTTCTCGAGTGTGCTGGGGAACGACACCGGAGCCGCGACCGCGCTGACCGCGGAGGACATCCGGGAGCTGCTCAGCTGATCCCGGCGGCCGCCCGGGCGGCGATCCTGGCCTGCACCTCCGGCCGTCGCAGCGGCGGGACGGTGGCCGGCGGCTGACGCCGGGGCGGCAGGTCCTCGAGCAGGTGCCGGGTGATGTGGGCGATCTCGGCGACGGCGGCCTCGATCAGCTCCCGGTTCGCCTCCGACGCCTTGGCGATGCCGCTGACCTTGCGGACGTACTGGCGGGCGGCGGCCTCCACCTCGGTCGGGGTGGCCGCCGGCTCGAGCCCGCGGAGTTCGGTGATGTTGCGGCACATGACGCCTCCTCGAGGTCCCTTGCCTCACCGGGGTGCGAGGTTGGGCTCTGCCCCGATTGTTGCTCAGCCGGCCGCCGAGGTGAAGGCCGGGAGGTAACCCAGTCGCTGGCCGTCCGCCGTCGGGTGGTAGGACTCGGCAAGATCCGCCAGGTCGACCGAGTGCAGCCACTTGCTGCCGCTGCACAGTTGATGACCGACGAAGGCCGGCCGGACATCGGCGAAGACGAACCCGTGCCGGGCGGCGGCCGCCGCCAGCACGCCGTCCACCAGGTTGATGCCCTCGTCGATCTTCGCCCGGGACGCGGCGGACAGCCCGACGCAGAACCAGTTGTCCAGCTGGTAGAAGAGCGGATACCCCAGCACCACCACCCTGGCACCCGGTGCCCGCGCGGAGATGGCGCTGTAGGTGGTGTCGAGCCGGCCGGGGAGCACGGTGGTCGCGGTCTGCTCGGCCGTGTTCACCGCGGCGACGCAGGCCGTGGTGCCGTGCAGCGCGCAGGTCGTCATGATCGTGGAGAACCCCACGTCGTTGCCGCCCGCGGTGATGCTGATCAGGGTGGTGTCCACCGGGATGGCCGGCACCTGGCCGGACGTGACGCCCGAGGTGGTGGCGCCGGCGCAGGCCAACGACAGGTAGGACACCGGCCCGACGGCGGCCGCCCAGAGAGCGGAGAACGCGGCCGCGCTCCGGTCGCAGCTACCGCCGGTGTCATCGTTCCCGGCACCGAGGCCCGAGGAGTACGAGTCGCCCAGCGCCACGTACCGCGCAGGAGTCGCGGCCGCGGCGGGCAGCGCGACCAGGGCGGACAGGCTGGTGCAGGCGAGGAGGACGAGAAGGCGGATCGCACGCATGCCGGCTCCAGTGCTCGAGTGCTCGACGATCCCCGCCGCAGGTCCCGGCAGGTCGGGTCAGGTCTACCACCGGGGCCCGACGGCGGCTCGCCGGTGTCCGCATCCGGACGCGCCTGCCGGTGGGGCCCTGGCCGAAGGCGCGGCAGCTGATCGGGCGGGGGCAAGGTGGGGAGGCGGCCGGAAGGAGTGACGGACCCGCTACAGGCGCCCGGAGGCCCTTCGTGCCCGGCCGGACGCGGCCGGAGTCCACACCGCACCCGGCAGCAGCAGCGTCGATTCCAGTTCGCCGGCCGGGCTGGGCTTGGCGAACAGGAAGCCCTGGGCCATCGGGCAGCCGAGGCGGCGCAGCGTGGCGGCCTGCTCCTCACGCTCCACGCCCTCCGCGGTGACGGAGAGCCCGAGGTCGCGCCCGAGCGCGAGGAAGGCCCGCAGGAAGCGCTCCGCCGACGGCTCGCGGTCGATGTTGGCGACGAAGCTGATGTCGATCTTCAGCGCGTCCAGCGGGATCTGCTGCAGGTGGAGCAGCGACGAGTAGCCCGTCCCGAAATCGTCCAGCGACAACGACATGCCGACCCGGCGGAGCCGGGCGGTCACGGTGCGCGCGGTCGGCAGGTCGCCCAGCAGTGCGTCCTCGGTGATCTCCAGGACGAGTTGTTCCGGCCGGACGGCATGCTTGGCCACCAGCGCCGCCACCCGGTTCGGGAAGTCCAGATCGACGATCAGCTGCGGAGGGATGTTGACGCCGACCTTGAGGCCCCGGTCGCCGAACATCCTGGTCCACCTGGCCAGCTGGGCACAGGCCTGGTCCAGCATGTGGTCGGTGAGTTCCGCCAGCAGGCCGGCCCGGCCGGCGAGCGGGACGAACTCCACCGGCGAGACCTGCAGCCCGTCGTGCATCCAGCGGGCCAGGGTCTCCACCGCGGCCATGTGGCCGTCCCGCAAGTCGATGATCGGCTGGTAGACGGCCACGATCTTCCCGGTCCGCAGGGCGGTGCGCAGCGGCTCGCGCAGTCGCAGGTCGGTCGCCGCGGGCAACACCATGGACGACTCGTACAGCGCCAGCTGACCCTTCCCGGACCGCTTGGCCGAGTACATCGCCACGTCGGCGTGCGCCAGCAGCTCGTCGAGCGTCGGGATCGCCGTGGTCCCGTCGAGATCGGTCACGCCGACGCTGATCCCGACGTTCAGTACGGTCTCGTTGATGACGAACGGTGCGCGGATGGCGTCGATGATGCGGGCGGCCACCGCGGTCGGCTCGCTGCCGTCCTCGAGCAGCACGGCGAACTCGTCGCCGCCGAACCGGGCGAGGGTGTCGCCCTCCCGCAGCGCACCGCGCAACCGTTCGGCGACGCGGATCAGCATCTGGTCACCGGCGGCGTGCCCCAGGGTGTCGTTGACCGCCTTGAAGTCGTCGACGTCGCAGAACAGCAGGCCCAGCGGACGCAGGTCGCGGCGGTGCAGGTGCAGGGCGTGCGCGACCCGGTCGGTGAACAGCGCGCGGTTGGCCAGCCCGGTCAGTTGGTCCTGGAAGGCCTGCCGGCGCAGCTGCTCCTCGCGTTCCTCGACCGCCTGGAGCAGCCGGCGGTTGTCGCGAACGGTCAGGAACTGGCGCAGCAGCACGGCGGCGACCGCGACGGTGACCGCAGTGGTCTCCAGGACTCCGGGTTGGTGGCCGGCGATCCCGCGGACAGCGGTGGTGACCACGGCGACGGCCAGCGGGAGGTAGGGCAGCATCGCCGCGGTCGGGGACTCCTTCGCCGACGGGCTGGCGCCGGTCGCGCGGTCCACCTCGAGCAGTCGCCGGCCGGTACCTGCCGCGTGGGCGACGAACAGGAACCCGCCGATGAAGAAGAGGTCGGGCAGCAGGCCCATGTCGGTCGCGAACGCGGCGTCGGCCAGAGCGATCAGGGCGACGCCCGTCGCCATGAGGACCAGGGGTGAGCGGTGCCGGGTGGGCCGCGACACGCTGTAGAACGCGAAGGAAATGACGAGGATGTCGAGCACCGGATAGGCGAACACCTTGCCCAGGGCCAGGGTGCGGCCGCCCGGGGGCTCCGACGGCAGCTGGGCCAGCAACTTCTGCACCACCGGCCACGCGATCGCCACCAGCGCGGTCAGCAGGGCGCATCCGTCCAGCAGCGCCTGCGCCAGCGCGCGTCTCCCGCCGGACGGGGGGAACAGCAGCAGGCAGGCGATGGCACCCACCGGGAACAGCACGAAGCCCAGGTCCGCCAAGTTGGGAGCGGCATCCGGAGGCCCGTGCCGCGAGATCGTCATCACGGTGAACACGGTCTGGCCGACCATCCAGCCGGCAGCTCCGACCGCCGCGGCGAGCCAGCTCAGCCGCATGCGCCCGGTGGTCTGCAGGGACGTGCGCAGGCACCACAGGCCGGCGGACGCAGCGGCGGCGACCTGGGCGAGATTGGCGACCAGTGGGCGGCCGACCCTGGTCTGCATGGACACCACCGTCAACACCAGCAGGACGACGGCAGCCACCCCGCCGGCCGTCGTCGGCCGATTGGCGGGGTCCTGGTACCACTTCCGTGCCGGCTGCTCCGCAGTCCGGGCGGACCGCCGCACATCTTTCTCCTGAGGGGCGATTGCATCATCGGCGGGCGGTGAATCGTCAGGCATCGCCTCCCCCTCCTGCGCAATGCTCACGCGTCGTCGGCCGTCGATCGCTGAATTCGCCCACCATTCGCCACGCCGCTTTCGCCCGACGATCGCTCTCGCGGCTGCTCACCATCGATGGTATCGGTGTTGTTCACCGCCGTCGCCCGCTCCGCCGAACCGGAGCTCCCCCGACGGATCAGTGCGGGCTCCCCGACTGGTCCGGACGTCGCGGCGGCGACTGGGCCGGCGGGTGGCGTTGCGGACGGTCATATCGGACAAAAGTATCGACATTGTTGCTCGGCCGCAGCGGTAACGCATGCGACGGACGGGTGGTACGAACCATTCGCCACGGTAACTGCCGCAGCGTCGGTGACCGGGATGCGGCAGATGAATGAATGAGGGGGTCGAGCAATACTGTCGGTATTCAGCTTCTCCCCACCGGGGAGTCAATTGGTGGCCGTGGAGCAATAGCTGCCGGTCAGCGGCATCAAACCGGCAGAAGGGTGAATATGAAACGATGACGCTCATCGCCCCGCTGCGGGCCCATTCCCTGGCCGACGTGCTCGTTCCGACGGTGATCCCGGCACAGCGGACACCCCTGCACAGCTCCCGCCAGACGATTCCGGTCCGGGCATCCCCGCCGTTCCCGCCGCCGGCGGCCCCGCCGGTTTCGCCGCCGGCGGCCCTGCTCGCGCCCGCCGAGCCGGCCTCGGTCGATGCGACCGCACAGGGGCTGACCGACACGTTGCCGGTGACCACCGTGGCCCACGCGGTCAGGGTGGCAATGGACCGGACCCGACGGATGACCCTGCTGGGTGAGGTCCCGGTCGTCGGATTGCTGGTGGTGCCGTGGCTGTTCCCGCTGCACCTGCTCATCGTCGGCCTCACCGCCGACCACATCCGGTTGACACCGGACGCGTCGCTCTCCTACTCCGATGGCGTCCGGCCCCGCCCGCACCTGCCCGCCATCGCTCTGGCGGTGGCCGCCGGTGCGGTGTGGCTGCTGCTGGCCGCGGTCACCAGCGAGCAGCTGCTGGTGCACGATCTCGTCGGGTACGCGGTGGTGATCGGTGCGGTGCTGCTGGTTCCGCCGGTCGTCGAACTGCTCGGTCTCGTCGAGTTCGCCCTGCTCAACCCGGAGTGGCTCACCCTGCGGCGGCAGCGGGAGCGGCGGGCCGACGGCCGCACCACCTATGTGCTCACCTCGCTGGTCACCAGGGTGGACGGTCACGACCATGCCCGCCGACTGATGGACCTCACCTATCCGCAGTGGCAGGCCGCCGACGCCCTGGTCATCGGCTATCCGGCGTCCAAGCGACTGATCAGCTACTACGTCCGGATGGGCGCCCGCCGTGAACGGAACTGCCGGTTCAGCGGTCCGCCGGCCCGCCGCCGGGTGATGTTCGACTGCCGTCAGCCGCTGCGCGACCGGCACGGGCACCGGACGCATGCGCTCGCCTCGTCAGTGTGACGTCAGCCGGCTCGGGCACCGGACGCGTGCGCTCGCCTCGTCGGTGTGACGTCAGCCGGCTCGGGCACCGGACGCATGCCCGGCCCTCTTTCAGTGCCGAGCCACCTGTCACGGCAGGTCGTGTAGCCACTCCAGCACGGCGGCGGCGGTCGCCGCGTCCTTGCCCTTGGGGTCGTGACCACCGTTGAGCCAGACGGTGGTCACCGGCCCGCGGATCGCCGGGAGGTGGGCGGCGAACTCGTCGGGCGAACCGAACGGATCTGCGGTTCCGGAGATCACCAGCACCGGCACCGTGATGTCCGGGAAGTGCCCCACCCGCAGGCTGTCCGGCCGTCCCGGTGGATGCAGGGGGTAGCTGAGCAACACCAGACCGGCTGCCGGCAGCCCTTCCGCGACTGCCATCGAGCACATCCGGCCGCCGTACGACCTGCCGCCCAACACCAGGCGGGACGGGTCGATCTGCCGGTGGGCGACGAAGGCCGCCGCGGCGTCCATGAGGTGGGCGACGGCGACCGGGGCCTTGTCCGGCGCCCGTTTGCCGGCGAGCCGGTACGGAAAGTCCATTCGCAGGCACGGCAGTGGCGCCACCGCGCGTTCGAGGGCGACCAGGGTGTGCGCGTCGCGGTTGGCGCCGGCTCCGGGTGTCAGCAGCAACCCCTGCGCGCCGCGGGCGACCTCCTCTGCTGGCGTGCTGGACACTCCCCTGTGGTCCTTCCCCGATGGCAGCTGTGCCTGGGCCGCGAGACTATCGGACACAGCAGCAGGCCCCGGCGCCTGGAGCGGAACCGGGGCCTGCTGGTGATGACGATGACGCGGATCGGCGGGCTGATCCAAGCGCCTGGTGCGGCCCGGCTGATACGTGCCGCCGAGGGTTGGCGTCAGCTGGTCGGGGTGAGCACCGTGTCGATCAGGTAGACGGTGGCGTTCTTGGTCTTGACGTTGCCGCAGATGACGCTGGCGCCGTTGACCTTGAGGTTGTCGCCGGAGCCGGTGACGGTGACCGAGCCGCCCTCGACGGTCTTGTGCGTGCCGACGATCTTGGAAGCATCGAGCTGCCCGGGGATCACGTGGTAGGTCAGGATCTTGGTGAGCAGCGCGTCATCGGTGCCGAGCTTGGTCAAGGTGGCCGCGTCGACCTTCTTGAAGGCCGCGTCGACCGGCGCGAAGACGGTGAACTCCCCGCTGTTCAGGGTGTTGACCAGGTTGACCTTGGGGTTGACCTTGCCCGACACGGCGGCGACCAGCGTGGTGAGCAACGGGTTGTTCGACGCGGCCGTGGCGACCGGAGCGGTGGCCATTCCGCCGACCGAGCCGGCGCCGGACGGAACGGCCTTGGCGTAGGCCGCACAACCGGTTCCGACCAGTGCGGAGGCGCCGGACATAGCGCCGGACGTCATCGCACCCGATGACATGGCACCCGAGGTCATCGCACCCGATGACATGGCACCCGAGGTCATCGCACCCGACGACATCGCGCCGGAGGTCATGGCGCCGGAGGTCATGGCGCCGGACATCGGTGCTGACGAGGCGGCGGAGGACGCGGACGACGCGTTGCTGGAACCGGCTGCGGGCGTGCTGCTGGAGCCGCAGGCAACCAGGGCCAGGGCCAGGCCGCCGGCCGTGGTGAGAACCGCGAGACGCTTGAGAATCATTGAGAATGCTCCTTTTTCCACTGACGTTCGGGCGGACGATCTGTCCGTGAACGTTTTTCGGGCACGAGGACCCGACCCACAGAGTGCGATGTTCCTCACACGGATGAGGTGAGAGAAAAATCGGTTGCCCGACAACGAGTTCCGAGAGCCACCCCCGTCACCGGATGTTTCCGGCGAACAACTCTGGTTCGGCGGCATGCGCTCCGCGGATGGGACATACCCGGACCGTTATTCAAAAGAGACTCTCGCCGTGCCGTCGGCTCTCTGCCGGCGATCCGTTCCGACGTGGCGTGGCGCCGTCGCGGACGTCCACCCGCCTGCGAGGGTGGGCGGGTGTCGTCCTCGCTCAACCGCCGAAGAGCCCTGATCGCGGCCGGACAGGGCATGGCGGCTCTGCTGCTGGCGGCCTGCGGCCGATCCGAACCCGGCGCGGACGGGACGAGCGCACCTGCGACCGGATCGAGTGCCTCGACTGCCCCGGTGCCCACGCCTGCCGGCCCGGCGGTCACCGTCGGCTCGACCACCGGCCCGGCGGTCACCGTGCCGGCTCTCCAGACGCCGCGACCACCGCCTGGACGCACGGTCCTCCCGCTCAGTCCGGCGACGTCGAGTACCGCCGAAGCCCGCCGCAGTCCGGTGTCGACCCGCACGCCGACCCCGCCAGCGCCCGGTACGCCGGTCCGCAGGACACCCAGCCCTGCGCCGGCCCCCACCTCGAACACGTCGACGGTGCCGACCACCGCGGGCTCCACGAGCACCCCAGCGAGCACCACGAGCACCGCGAGCACCACGTCCAGCTCGTCGAGCACCGTGGCCGCGACAAGGTCGGCCGGTGGGCTGGCCGGCCGGGTGGTGGCGATCGACCCCGGGCACAACGGCGGCAACGCGGCGGCCCCGTCGATCATCAACGCGCTGGTCGACGGCGGATACGGGCAGCGGAACGTCTGCAACACCACGGGGACGCAGACCGACGCCGGTTATCCGGAGCACCAGTTCGCCTGGCAGGTGGCCGGCTACCTCCGGTCCCTACTGCAGGCGGCCGGTATCACCGTCGTGATGACCAGGTCCAGTGACACCGGCGTCGGGCCGTGCACGAACATCCGGGCGCAGCAGGAGAACAAATCCGGCGCCGATGCGGTGGTGTCCATCCACGGTGACGGCGCCGCCCCGCAGGTCCGCGGTTTCTACGTTCTCACCGCCGCCCGCCCCCCGGCCGGTTCCCAGGTTGCGGCGGAGTCGCTACGACTGGCCGCGGCGATCAGGACGGCCGTCGCCGCCGAGGGCTTTCCGCCGTCGAACACCCTGGGCCGCAACGGTCTGTGGACGCGGGACGACCTCACCGGCCTGAACCTGTCGATGCGCCCGAAGATCCTCATCGAGTGCGGGAACATGCGCAACGCCACCGAAGCCGCACTGATGTCGTCCCGGTCCGGCCAACGCCGGTACGCCGCCGCGCTCGCTGCGGGCGTGTTCGCCTTCCTGCGCGGGTCCTGACGCGAGAACGGGCTGACGCAGCAGCTACCAGGGGCACAGACGCCGAACGCGGCGGGGGACCGGAGTCCCCCGCCGCGGGCGGGTATTGATGTTGCTCGCTGGAGCGAGTTATTCGGGCTGCTCCGGAGCGCGGTGCTTGGCCGCGTAGGCGACCGCACCGGCGGCACCCAGCAGAGCGGCGCCACCCAGGGCGTAGAGCCCGCTCTTGTCGTCGGCAGCGGCCGAACCGCCGCCGGTGTCCGCCGAGCCCGACGGGGTGCCGCCGGACATCTGGACGATGAACGGCGCGACACCGGCAAGGACCTTGTCCTTGGCAACACCGGTCTCGAACGCTCCCATGTAGACGCCACCCTCGGCCTTGAGGCCCAGGATGTTGCCGATGACGGCGGCATGGCGTGCTTCCACGCCGAAAATGCCCGCCGCTGCCTGCAGCACGGCCTTGTCCTTGATGAAGCCGGCAGCGCCCAGGTAGGCACCGACGCCGACGTTCTCGAAGGTGTGCGCCGTGGTCAGGAAGCTCTCGCGCGAATCGAACGAGGCGCCGAAGTCGACCCCGGGAGCGGCAACCGGGGTGCCGCCCAGCTGCTTGATCGTGGCGGTGATCGCGGTGACGTGGTATTCCTCGTCGGACTGGATCGTCGTCGCGTAGTCCTTCTCCGTGCCCGACAGCAGGCCGGCGGCATTACCCTGCTGGTAGAAAGCTGCCTCTAGGTACTCGAGAGTCAGCGCGTAGTTCAGCACGTCGACGTCGTCGGCGAAGTCTGCCGCCGACGCGAGCGCCCAGCGATTGTTCAGAGCGGACAATGCAAGGGGCGACTGGACATGGCTCAGCTGACCCCGTACGAAATCACTTCTTGACATGGAATTTCCTCCTTCGGATCAGCTGATGAGCGGCTTGACGGCGGCGAGCACCGTGGCCATGTCGACGTGGGCTTCGATCTGGTTCGGGAACGGGTTCCCGCCGATCAGAGTGGCGATGACGGCGGCGTGCCGTGATTCGACACCGGCGATCGAGGCTGCGGCGCCCAGGATGTCGCCGCTCTTGATGAGCGGAACCTGGCCGTGGTAAGCCTTGACGCCCAGTTCCTCGAACATGGACGCCGTCGCGAGGAACTTCGCCTTGCTGTCGAAGATGCCCGCGGGGTAGGTGATCTTGGGCTTGCTCACCGGCGTGCCACCCAGGGACTTGATGGTGGAGGTGACGGCCGCGACGTGCTGCTTCTCGTGGTCGCCGATCGGTGTCACCAACTCCAGGTCGCGCCCGGACAGAAGTCCCTTCGCGAGCCCGGTGGCGTAGAAATCGGACTCCAGGTACTCCAGGGTCAGCGCGTAGTTCAGGATGTCGAGGTCACCCTTGGCCACGGCCGGGGCGTTCGCGGCGGCGAACGGGGCGTTGAAGACGCCGCCCGCCACGAAGCTGGCGCCGACACCTACCAGGCCTGCGTACTTCAGGAAGCTCCGGCGGTTGGTCTCGGAGCTGAACTGCAGCACCGGCTTTCCGTCGAAGATCTGTGGATCTCCCATCGGTCGTTCCTTTCACTGGATGTGTTGTGCTGTTCGAATGACGGCCCCGTTTCGGAGGCCGCGTGCAGAGCACGTGATGTGGTTACGCTGCGCGGCGTCGCGGCGGTGGGGCGGCCAGACCTTCCCCTCTCGAACCGGAGGAAATCACTTCAACCCGAACGAAGGCATCACGGGTGAGGACCTGCCGACGCGGTCTGCGGACCGGTTGTCCCGGAGCGGATTCCCCGGTTCGCCACAGTGCCCATCCCCCACGATGGTTTCTCCGCCGGACGTCCGCATGCACCTGATTCGGGACGACCGGTGATCTGGATTGCACGGGATGTCAGAGAATTCACATTCACCCGGACGGCCCAGCGCTGGGCGGTCTTACATCGTTGGCGATGATGCTCGGCCGGGTTCCGGAACGGCCTGACGGCTCACCAGGCGACGAGGAGGTCGTCCACGCCGTGCACCACGGAGTACTCGTGGAAGGAGATGTCCTCCATGGCCTGCGCGAGCCGCAGGGTGGGGAAGCGCCGCAGCAGCGCCGGGTAGGCGATGCGCAGCTCGATCTTGGCGAGTTCCGCCCCGACGCACCGGTGCGCGCCGTACCCGAAGGCCAGGTGTGGCGACATCCGGTCCGGGTGGAAGCTCTGCATGTCGGCGCCGAGCGCCGGGTCGCGGTTGGCGCCGGAGAGCGAGCAGAGCACCATTTCGCCGGCCTTGATCTGCTTGCCGCCCAACTCGAGATCGGCCTTGGCGAACCGCGGAAAGGCCACCTGTACGACGGTCAGCAGGCGGAGCATCTCCTCGACCGCCGGCCCGACGGCGCTGTCGTCGGTCCGCAGCCGCTCGGCCTCCTCCGGATGCGTCAGCAGCAGGATCACCCCGAGCGCCAGCATGCTGGCGGTCGTCTCGTGACCACCGATCAGCAGGCCGTCGGCCAGCCCGGCCAGCTCCCGGTCGTCCAGGTCGTCGCCGTGCTCGCGGATCAGCATGCCCAGCAGGCCGTCCCCGGGGTGCCGGCGCTGGGTGGCGACCAGCTCGCTCATGTACGCCAGGGACTCGCTGATCGCCTCCAGGCCCGTGCCGGCGCCGCCGAAGACGTCGAAACGCGAGCCGCTCAGCCGCTGGAAGTCGGCCCGGTCCGGGTAGGGCACGTCCAGGAGCTCGCAGATCACCAGGGACGGGATCGGCATGGCGAAGGTCTCGACCAGATCGACCGGAGAACCGCTGTCCTGCATCACGTCCAGTTGCTGCGCGACGATCTCCTCGATCCGCGGGATCAGGCGGGCCAGCCGGCGCACGGTGAATTCGGGGGTCAGCGCGCGACGCAGCCGGGTGTGGTCGGGCGGATCGGCGAAACCCAGCCCACCCGGGTCCTGCGCGGCGGTCGCCTGGCCGCCGGTGCTGGCCACCACGTTGGAGAAGTCGTTGCTGAACCGGGCGGTGTCGCCGATGACGGACTTGACGTCGTCGTAGCCGGTCACCAGCCAGGCGGTGATGCCGAACGGGAACTCCAGTCTGCTGACCGGCTCTTCCTGCTGCCGCTGCGCGAGGCCGGGCACCGGGTCGAGTCCGCTTCGCATCATCGGCAGGAACGCTTCGGTCATCGACACATCCAGATCTTCCGCGCGCACCGGTCGGTGGCCTGCGCCCAGTATCGCGCAGCGGCCGGCGTCAGCCGCGTTTGGCCGCGCAACCCGCGCACACGCCGAACAGCTCGACCTGGTGGTCCAGGTCCACGTAGCCGTACTGCTCGGCCACCCCGCGGGCCCACTGCTCCACGCCGGGCGCTGCCACCTCCTGGGTGAGGCCGCAGGACCGGCAGACCAGGTGGTGATGGTGGGCGGGCTGCTCGCACTGCCGGTAGAGCACCTCGCCGGTCTCGTTCCGCACCGCGTCGAGGTCGCCCGCCGCCGCCATCTCCTGCAGCGCCCGGTAGACGGTGGCAAGTCCGACGGTCGAACCGGACGCGCGGAGCGCGGCATGCAGATCCTGGGCGGATACGAACTCGTCCGTGCCGGCCAACAACTGGGTGATGATCGCGCGCTGCGAGGTGTTCCGGCGCTGCGTCACCACCACGAGACACTCCTGACGCCGACGAGAACGGGCGCCGTGCGGCCCGTCGAAGCTGCCTGCGAGCGTACCGGCTCCACACCGTCCCCTCATGGTTGCGCCATTAGGGTCTGCCGGCATGGAAGGACGATTCGTAGCAGGGCCGGCGCGACCACGCGCACGACCGGCACGGGCGGGACGCGCGGGGCCGGCACAGGCGGGACGCGTGCGGGTGTCCTGGGCCGGCCTGGTGGGTGCCGCCGCGCTGGCTCTGCTGGTGGGCGGCTGCACCTCGACCGGGGGCGCGACCGCGACGTCGCCCGGCGCGGTGTCGACGACCGGCTCGCCGGGGGTGACCGTTGCGACGGAGAACCCGCCCAGCACGGCGACGCCCAGCACGGCGGCGCCCAGCACGGCGACCACCAGCACGGCGACGACCAGCACGGCGACCACCAGCACGGTGACCACCAGGGCTCCGGCGACCAGTGCCACCCCCGGGCTCCCCGGCTCGTCCCGCCCCACCCGGTCCAGTGCGTCCCCGGCGGGCACCACTTCCTCCGCCCCCTCGGCCGTCACCACCACGGTGACCAGGACCAGGCCCGGGCAGACCATCCTCGTCCGGCCACCCAAGGCGACCGCCGAACCTGCTCCGACGGACGGTTCGTGCCCGTACCTGAGCGCCGACGTGGTCAGTGACATCACCGGCCAGCACCACGGGCAGACGCAGATCGTCGCCCTGTCGCCACAGCCGATGTGCATCTTCTACCGCTCCGACGGCGGCCGGATGGGCAGCGTCCAGGTGATCAGGGCCGGCAGCCCGCAGGCCGCCGTCGCCGCGGTGAACCAGCACGTCCCGATCGCCGGCTCGCAACCGGCGACGCAGCCCGCCGGCTGGACGGGCGGATCGGTCACCACGCCCGGCCAGATGACGCAGGACTCGGAGGCCCGCAGCGTGTACGCGGTGTCCAAGGGCAGCATCGCCGTGGTCGCCGAGGAGAACGAGAGCCCGTCGCTCAAGGCCAGGGTGATGGCGGTGTGCGCGATCTACGGGCTGCGCCTGGAACCCGGGCCGGCCCCGGACTACTGCAGTGTCAGCACCGGCTGAGGCACCGGCCGCCCCGAGGGCGCCGCCGAGGCGGGCGGGCGCCGCAGGGGGCCGTGGCAGGATGGACGGCGTGAGCAACCTCTACGCAACCCTGCACACCAACCGTGGTGACATCCGGATCGAGCTGCTGCCCGACGCCGCGCCGAAGACGGTCGCCAACTTCGTGGGCCTGGCCACCGGGTCGGCGAAGTACACGACGGAGAACGCCTCCGGGGGCAAGAGCGGCCCGTTCTACGACTCGGCGATCTTTCACCGGGTGATCCAGGGCTTCATGATCCAGGGCGGTGACCCGACGGGCACCGGAATGGGCGGCCCCGGCTACGAGTTCGGTGACGAGTTCTTCTCCGGCCTGGCCTTCAACAAGCCGTACCTGCTGGCCATGGCCAACGCCGGACCCGGCACCAACGGCTCGCAGTTCTTCATCACCCTCGGCAAGACCCCGCACCTGAACAACAAGCACACGATCTTCGGCGAGGTGGCCGACGCAGAGTCCCGCGCAGTCGTCGACGCGATCGGATCCACCTCGGTCGGCCGCAACGACCGCCCCAAGGACGACGTGGTGATCAGCTCCATCACCGTCGAGGGCGCTGATCCCGCCTGACCTATCCGCCGCCGCCGCTGTCCGCGCAGCCGGCCGCCCCCGCGGCCTGCGCGTTCCACCCTGACCGGCAGACGGGGCTGCGCTGCACCAGGTGCGGCCGGCCCGCCTGCCCGGAGTGCCTGACACCGGCCAGCGTGGGTTTCCACTGCCGGGCCTGCGTCGCCGAGGGCAGGGCTACCCAGCGCGTCGCCCGGACGGTCACCGGTGCACGACTCGGTGAGCGGCCGGTGGTGACGTTCGCGCTGATCGCGGTGAACGTGGCGATCTTCCTGGTCACCGCTGTGCAGGCCAGGTCCGGCGTCGACATGCGCGGTTCGTCGGTGTACCTGGACGGCACGCTGGCGCCCAGCCTGGTCGCCTCCGGTCAGTGGTGGCGGCTGCTGAGCAGCGGGTTCCTCCATCTGTCGGTGCTGCACGTGGCACTGAACATGTTGTCGCTCTACTTCCTCGGGGTGGGTCTCGAGCGCATTCTGGGTCGCTGGCGATTCCTCGCGGTGTACCTGCTGGCCCTGCTCGGCGGCTCCGCCTCGGTGATGCTGTTCACCACGCCGCTGTCCACCGCGGCTGGCGCGTCAGGGGCTATCTTCGGCCTGATGGGCGGGCTGGTGGTGGTGTTCCGCCGCTTCCGCTACGACATGCGGCAGCTGCTGCTGGTGCTCGCGGTCAACCTGTACCTCAGTTTCCAGCTCTCCGGCATCTCCTGGCAGGCGCACCTCGGCGGGCTGGTGGTCGGAGCCGCGGTGACGGCCGCGATGGTGTACCCACCGGCGGCGATCCGGCAGAAGGTGCAGATCGCCACCTGCGTGGGCGTCGTCGTCCTGGTGGTGGCGCTGGTCCTGGTGCGGGACGGATCGATCGCCACCCGGTGCACCGAGCTCACCGCGACCTACTTCGGTGGCTGCACCGCCGGATGAGCCCGGCTTGCTCCGCCCGGGGCTGGGTCGCCGCCCGGCCCGGTCCAGCCCGCAACTGGACTAACGCTCGGGACGCTCGTCCCGAACCTGCCACCACCAACGCCGCAGCTCCTCGGCGACCTCGCCCGGGTCCGCGCCGAGTTCGGTCCTGCCCAGGACGATCAGACCGTCGTCGTCCAGGTCCAGCTCGACCGAGGTGGAGGCCAGACCACGCCGACGTCGGGTCGGCGCCGAGATCGCGGCGACCTGTGACCAGACCACCTCCCGGGCGCCGACGGGGCCCCGCACCACGAGGCCACCGGGACCCGCAGAGAGCCGGACCCGCATCGACAGCAGGACGCCGGTCGCAACGGCGGTCAGGCACATGCCCGTGCCGGCCACCAGCCGATCCTCCGCAGCACCGGCCAGGACAAGCCAGACCAGGAATGCCAGGCACAGCGCGCCTGCCACCGCCGGCAGGGCCGGGCGCACGCCCCACCGCTGCGCGGCGGTGTCAGGGACTGTCACCACTCGCCCGCCGACCGGGGAGGGATCCACAGTGGTTGTCCACAATGGGGATGGAATGACACGGATGTGGTTCGGTGGCCATCATGCGACGGCGAGACGTCGGGAGAGCGTCCGACGGGTGTCCGGCGGGAGCCGGCGTCAGCGCCACCGCATGGTCATCAGCAGACCGGCGACCATGAAGGCGAAGCCGACGGCGAAGTTCCAGTTGCCCAGCGAGCTCATGAAGCCGATCTTCGAGCCCCAGAGGTAGAAGACGACGAGCCAGAGCAGTCCCAGCACCATCAGGCCCAGCATGATGCCGATGTAGACCGGCCCGGACGGACCGGACACCTTGACCCGGGTGGTGGCATGGGCGGTCGACGACTGGGCCGAAGCACCGGCCGCGCTGACGGCCACCTTCTTGCGGACCTTTGACTTGGGCACGACATTCCTCGCTCACTGAAAAAGTTGCTGCACCTGATGCGCTGCCGTTTCCAGCTGGTACCCGGCCCGATTTCCGGACGGGCATATCCGCTGGTCATCAGCCGGTGGGCCAGAGGTGACCGGGGGTAACCGGGACCGTACAGGCCTGCGCCTAGCCTACGTTGTCAGCGTCCGTGCGCGGCCAATCGAATCGACGTGGTCACGCGCGCGGGCAGGCGCACGGACGACGGTGCCGGAGGCACACGCGTCACGCGCCGCCGGGCCGTCCCCGGCGCCGGCCGGATCGAGGTGGGGGAGAACGAGGTGAGCAGTGCCGACCGTTCGGCGAGCTGGCGCGTCGGCACCGTCGTGGTCTGCCTGCTGGCCGGCCTGCTGCTGGCCACCGCCCGGACGTACTCCCGCGGCGAGGACATCCGCAACCGGTCGATCGACCTGTCGTTGCTCGTCAAGGGGGCTGGGTCGAGGGTGTCCGCCGCGCAGGCCAGGGCGGCCCAGCTGCAGCGGGAGATCGATGCGCTGGCCGGTTCGGACGTCTCGCCGCAGGTGGCGACCGTGCGGGACAGCACGCGGGCGCTGCTGCCCGGGGCCGGGCTCACCGCAGTCCGAGGACCGGCCCTGCGGGTGGCGCTGGACGACGCGCAGCGGGATTCCGACGGCAACTATCCCGACGGCGTCGACCCGGACGCCCTGGTGGTCCACCAGCAGGACGTGCAGTCCGTGGTGAATGCGCTGTGGGCGGGCGGCGCGGAAGCCATGATGATCATGGATCAGCGGGTGGTGACGACGTCGGCCGTGCGGTGCATCGGCAACACGTTGCTGCTGCAGGGCCGGGCGTACTCGCCGCCGTTCGTCATCACCGCGATCGGCAACTCCGCACGAATGGCCCAGGCGCTCGACGACGAGCCCGGTGTCGCGCTCTTCCAGAGCTACGTGGCCAAGTATCGACTCGGCTTCCAGATCACCCCCGTCGCGCAGGCGACGCTACCGGCCTATGCCGGTCTGCTCCGTCTGACCGCGGCACACCAGGAGGCAAGATGACCGACGGGCCACCGAGCGGCGATTCCAGCGGTTCGTCCCCGGCGCGCAGCGCCGCACCGGGCCGCCCCCCGCGCGGCGGCGGATCGGGCGGTGCGGGTGACCGGGTCCGCATCGCGGCCCGGGGGATCGGCCAGCTGTTGATCACCGCCGGCGTGATCGTGCTGCTGTTCGTCGTCTACGAGGTGTACGTGACCGACCTCTTCGGGCACGAGAAGCAGGAGACGGCGACCGAGCAGCTCGACCGGATCTGGGACGCGCCCACGCCGGCCGGGTCGTCGTCGCCACCTTCCCCGAGCACGGCGTCGGGGTCGGCGGCCGCCCCCAGCGCACCCCGCGGGGCGAGCAGCAGTACGGCCGTCGTGGTGGTGACCGACCCGGACAAGTTGGTGACCGACCCGGGCGCGCGCAAGCGCAACTACGAGACCAAGGACGGGCAGGGTTTCGCCAAGATCTTCGTGCCGACCTTCGGCGCCGACTACGTCTTCACCATCATCGAGGGCACGTCCACCGACGACCTGTACGCCGGCCCCGGGCACTACGCCGACACCCAGTACCCCGGTGAGCTGGGCAACTTCTCGGTCGCCGGGCACCGGGTCTCCAAGGGCTCGCCGTTCAACCAGCTGGGGCTGCTCGCCTCGTGCGACGCCATCGTGGTCGAGACGCAGAGCGACTGGTTCATCTACCGGGTGCTGCCGATGCAGAGCGAGGTGACGGGCTGGTCGGCCGCCCAGCACGCGCACTGCGCCGGCGTGACCGCGCAGACCGGGCAGTACGCGAAGACCTTCGGCCGGGAGATCACCGTGCCGTCGGACTACGCGCAGGTGCTGCCGGTGCCGCACGTCGCGTCCCGCACGGTGCCCACCGGTGCGGAACGGCTGATCACGCTGACCACGTGCCATCCGCAGTTCTCCGACACCGAGCGGATGATCATCCACGGCGTGCTGGTGAAGAGCTACAAGAAATCGGCCGGGTTCCTGCCCCCAGAGCTGAACGAGAGCTGACATGTACACCTGGATCTGGCGTCATCTCCCGGGACCGACCGCGCTACGACTTCTCGAGGCCCTGCTGCTGTTCCTCGCGTTCGTCGCGCTGCTGTTCTTCGTCATCTTCCCGTGGCTCGAGCCCTACCTTCCGTTCGACCGCGTGACGACCGGCGGCTGACCGGCTCACCTCCGGCGCGCCGGCCGGTCTGCGAAACTGGTCGGCGTGACCCGCGTCCTCGTCGTCGACAACTACGACTCCTTCGTGTTCAACCTCGTGCAGTACCTGCAGCAGCTGGGTGCCGAGTGCATCGTCCGCCGCAACGACGAGGTGACCACCGCGGAGCTGGCGGACCTGCAGGTCGACGGTGTGCTGCTCTCGCCCGGCCCCGGTGTCCCGGCGGCCGCCGGCGTCACCGAGGAGATGATCCGGTGGTGCGCCGGGCGGACGCCGGTGCTGGGCGTGTGTCTCGGGCACCAGGCGATCGCCGAGGTGTTCGGAGGTGTGGTCGACCGCGCCGAGGAACTGCTGCACGGGCGGACCTCGCTGGTGCTGCACGACGCGCACGGCGTGCTGGCCGGTCTGCCGCAGCCGTTCACCGCCACCCGGTACCACTCGCTCGCCGTGCTGGAGGGCACCGTGCCGGCCGTGCTCGAGGTGACCGCCCGGACGGAGGGCGGCGTCATCATGGGCCTGCGGCACCGCGAGTACCCGATCGAGGGGGTCCAGTTCCACCCCGAGTCGGTGCTCACCCAGGGCGGTCACCGGATGCTCGCCAACTGGCTGGAGATCTGCGGCGATCCGCGGGCCCAGCAACTGGTGCCGCCGCTCCAGGACGACGTGGAACGGCTACGGCTGATGGTGGGCTGATCCGGCCCGGGAGACGGCGAACGGCAGCGGGCCCTCCGCCGCCGTTCGCCGAGCTTGGTGCCGGACTACTTCGAGACCGCGGAACCGAGCGTGACGGTCGCTGTCCTGGTCTCGGACGAACGCTGGTAGGTCACCGTCACCTTGCTGCCCGGCGTGGCGGACCTGATGGTGGCGATCAGCGCATCGGCCGAGGCGACCGGCGTGCTGCCGACCTTGGTGATCACGTCTCCCGCGGCGAGGCCGGCGCCCGCGGCGCCACCTCCGCTGGTGACCGAGGCGATCTTCGCGCCGACGCTCAAGCCCGCCTGGGCGGCCTGCGAGGGATCCGGCACGGACGGGTCGGGCGCATCGCCGACGGACGCCCCGAGGACGGCGTGCGTGGCCTGCCCGGTACTGATGATCTCCTGCGCGATGCGGTGCGCCTGGTCGATCGGGATGGCGAAACCGACGCCGATCGAGCCGGACTGCGCACTGCTGCTGCCACTGGACAGCGAGGCGATGGCCGAGTTGATGCCGATCACCGCGCCCGACATGTCGACCAGCGCGCCGCCGGAGTTACCCGGGTTGATGGCGGCGTCGGTCTGGATCGCGTTCAGCACCGTGTCCTGCGCCGTCGTCGAGCCCTGGCCCTGCGACTGGCTCGGGTCGCCCTGGGTGTCCTCGGAAGCGGTGCGGACCGGGCGGTTGAGCGCCGAGACGATGCCGCTGGTGACCGTGGCGGACAGCCCCAGCGGTGACCCGACGGCGACCACCTGCTCGCCCACCTTCACGTTCGCCGACGAGCCGAGGGTGGCGACCTTGAGACCGGACACCCCGGAGACCTTGATGACGGCGAGGTCGTCGGTGGCGTCGGAACCGATCACCTTGGCCGATGCGGTGTTGCCGTCGTTGAACTTGACCGTCAGCGTGGTGGCTCCGGCGATCACGTGGTTGTTGGTCAGGATGAGGCCGTCGGCGGAGAGGATGATCCCGGATCCCTCGGCCTCCTCGCTGGAGGAGATCGACAGGATCGACACGACCGACGGCAGCAGCTTGGCCGCCACCGACTCGACACTGCCGCTGGCCACGGGCAGGGTGTTGGACACCACCGGCGAGGAGGTCTGCTGGGTGAGCGAGCTGTCCGTCGTCGCGGGCCGGGCGACGGACGCGCCGACCGCTCCGGCCCCGAAGCTGGCGCCCAGCATCAGCACGACGGCGGTGCCGCCGACCAGCAGGCGGTTGCGGGTGCCGCGCGGCTTGGTCGCCACGGCACTGCCGCCGGCGGACGGGGCGCTGGACTGCTGCGGGTAACCGGCGTAGCCGGCCCCGGGGTAGGAGCCGTACGGCGCCTCCGACTGCGCGGACCCGTAGCCACCGGCGTTGGGCTGGGCGCCGTACGGCTGGCCGAACTGGCCGGTGCCGTAACCGCTGCCGTACGGGCCCGGCGGGTACCCGCCGATGCCGGTCGGGTAGCCGGCCGTCGGCAGCGGGGACGACGACGCGGGCGCTGACCAGGCCTCGGCCGCCAGCGCTCCGCTGGGCCGCGGTCGCCACATGTCGGGGCCATCCGGACCGGTCGGCTCGCCGGCTGGCGGGGACGAGCTGCCCGGGTCGGCCGCCGGCACCCGGAGCGGGCCGGTGTCGGCGGACCCGAGGTCATCGGTCGTCGCGGGATCGGTCGTCCGGGCGTCCGAGGCCGGCGGCACCGCGGGCTGGGCGAGCGGACGCCGGTACTCACCGGTGTTGTAGTGCGCCGGTGGGTAGGCCTGGCCGCCCTGCTGTCCGTCGGTGCTCCCGGCCCGGCCCGGATCGGGTGATGCTGCGCTGTTGCTGTTCTGCGGGAGGTCGTCGCTGCTCATGGGACAACGGTCGGTCACCAGCGTGTGGATCGTCTGGACGCGGGTTGTAGCGGTGGGGTGAATTCCTGGCAGGCAGCTGTGAGCTGCTGAGAGGGCGCGCGGCCCTGGCGTCCGGGTTCCCGGGCCGCTGCCCGACGAACACCTCGGTCAGCTGGGTCAGCCTCCGCTGGCGCGCGCGGTGGTACCGGGCGGCGTGGTCACCGTGGTCGGCTGTTGGCTGGACGTCGTCGCGGCTGTGCTGCTGCTGCTGGTGGTGCTGCCGCTGGAGCTGGTGGTCGACGAACCCGCCGTGCTCGGCGGCGTGGTCGGCGGCTTGGGAGTGGTCGGCGGCGGAGGCGGGGAGCCCCAGACGTAGACCGTGATCGGGGTGTCGAAGTCGATCGGCGAGCCGTTGGCGGCCGGGTCGATCGAGATGAACGTGTACGGCACCGCCGGCGGGGGCGCCGGCTGCCGGGTGATCACCGTGGCCTGCGTCGCACCGAGACCCAGGATGGTGTTCTTCACCTCGTCGACTGTCGTGACGCCCGGGGTGAAGTTGGGCAGCACGATCTTTTTCTTGGCGTAGACGACGATGTCGAAGTGCACGTCCTTCTTGGCGATCGCGTTGACCGCGGGCGCCTGCGCCGGCTTCTGCACCGACCCGCCGCCCAAGGCGTTGTTGACGATCTGCGGTCCGTCTGCGATCGTCCCGACCTGGCTGAGGTCGACGGTCTCCACGTAGCTCAGGCCGAAATCGGTCACCTTGCCCTTCCACTTCAGGGCCTGCAGTCTGATTGCCGCGTCGTCCGGCGTCAGGTTCGCCAGGTTGGGCACCGTGAACAGCTGGTTGTTGGACACCTGGAGGGTGATCGGTGTGCCCTGCTGCACGTTGTCGCCCGCCTTCACACCGACCAGCTTGACCACCTGGTTCACCGGCTGCACGCCGTCCACCTGCTGCGGGACGGCCGACAGCTTGAGGGCGGTGAGCTCGGCGGAGGCCTGGTCGAACGACTTGCCCAGCAGATCGGCGGGCACCTTGGTGAAGACGGGCCCGGAACCGACCGCGTAGGTCACGGTGCTGCCCGGCTTGACCGACACGCCGGCCTTCGGGTTCTGCGACACCACGGTGTTCTTCTGCCCGTCCGTCGACGGCACCTGCACCGGCTTGGCCAGCAGGTTCATTTCCTCGAGCTGGGCCTGCGCCGCCGCTGCGCTCAGCTGCGCGAGATTGGGCACGACTACGTTGACGATCCCCTTGCTCACCTCGAGGTTGACCGGCTTGTTGCGGTCGACGAAGGTGCCCTCACTGGGGTTCTGCTTCACCACCGTGCCGCTGGGCACCGTGGACGACGGGACGGCGATGGTGCTGCCGACCGTCAGCCCGGCTTCGGTGATCGCCTTCTCGGCCTGCTGCAGGGTCAGCCCCTGGACCCCCGGCGCGGCGATCTGCGGCTGCTTCGTCGGGGCGCCGGTCACCTTGAGCGTCAGGAAGATCGCGCCGGCCAACAGGGCCAGGCACAGCACACCGATGCCGACGAAGCCCCACACCCGCTTCGACCGGTCGGGCTCGTCCTCGTCCCAGACCTCGTCGGCCATCGCGCGGCGCGGCGGGGCCAGCAGTGACGGCACCGGTGCGACGGCGAGGCCCACCCGTTCCGGCGTGGCGCGCATGATCTGCGTGCGTTCCTCGTCGCTCATGAACGGGGTGGCGTGCACGGCCTGCCCGGAGAGCGCCCTGACCAGGTCGGCGCGCATCTCGGCCGCGGTCTGGTAGCGGTTGAGCGGGTTCTTGTTGAGCGCCTTGAGCACGATGGAGTCCAGCTCGCGGGGCAGTCCCGGCTTGACCTCGCTCGGTGCCCTGGCGTCCTCCCGGACGTGCTGGTAGGCCACCGCGACCGGCGAGTCGCCGGTGAACGGCGGCGCCCCGACCAACAGCTCGAACAGCACGCACCCGGTGGCGTAGACGTCGGACCTGGCGTCGACGGCCTCGCCGCGCGCCTGCTCCGGCGACAGGTACTGCGCGGTGCCGATGACGGCGGCGGTTGCGGTCATCGTCGCCTGGCCGTCGGCGACGGCGCGGGCGATCCCGAAGTCCATCACCTTGACCGCGCCCGCCCGGGTCAGCATGACGTTGGCCGGCTTGATGTCCCGGTGCACGATGCCGTGCCGGTGCGAGAAGTCGAGCGCCGCACAGACGTCGGCGACGATCTCCATCGCACGCTTCGGCTCCAGCGAGCCCTCCCGCTTGAGCAGGTCGCGCAGGGTCTCGCCGTCCACGTACTCCATGACGATGTACGGAATGGTGCCGGTCTCGCCGGCCGTCTCCCCGGTGTCGTACACCGCGACGATGGCGGGGTGGTTCAGCGAGGCGGCGTTCTGCGCCTCGCGGCGGAACCTGGTCTGGAAGGACGGGTCGCGGGCGAGGTCGGCCCGCAGCACCTTGATCGCCACGTCGCGACCCAGCCGCAGGTCACGGCCGCGGTGGACCTCCGACATCCCGCCGAAGCCGAGAGTGTCGCCGACCTGGTACCGGTCGCCGAACAGTTGTCCCGTCATCGCCGTCCTTC
>CAXTBG010000005.1:0-114175 GCA_964242105.1 uncultured Nakamurella sp.
GGGCGTGACCTACCAGCTCGGCAACTGCCTGGCCGCGTTCAACCTGCCGATCCAGCAGGGTCTGGCCCGCAGCCACGGCTACCCGTTCGCGCTCACGGCCACGATCATCCCGGTGCTGCTGGCGGTCGCCCTGCTCACATACTTCGGGAAAGAGGCCAAGTCGGTCCAGTTCGGTACCCAGGAAACGCTCGGGGTGCGCGCTCCGGCCTGACCTGCCGATCCGGGCCATGGCTCAGCCCATCGTCTTTGCTCCGTCGATGGTCTCCCGCAGGATGTCGGCGTGTCCGGCATGCTGCGCCGTCTCGGCGGCGATGTGCAGGAAGACCTGTCGGACCGACCGCCGACCGCCCGGCTCGAACCAGGGCGCGACCGGTAGCGGGTAGCTGGCGGACAGGTCCGGCACGGTGCCGACCAGCTCGTCGGTCCGACGGGCCACGTCGGCGTAGTCGTCCAGGACCCCGGCCAGGCTCTCGCCGGGCAGCAGCTGGAACTCGCCTGCCCGTGCGGCCCAATCGCTCTCGGTCCACTCGGTCCAGTTCTTCGGGCCGGTCAGGACGGACGGGTCACCCACCGCGAAACGGGCCCAGGCGGCCTCGGTCCGGGCCACATGCTTGATCAGGCCGCCCAGGCACAGCTCGCTGACGGTCGGGCGGGTGGCGGCCTGCTCGTCGGTGAGGCCCTGCACCGCCTGCCGGAGGAAGTGCCGTCGCGTCGTCAACAACTCGAGCAGGTCGGCGCGCTCTCCGGTGCCGGCGGCGGGGTCGGCCGGGCGGGTCGTGGTGGTGTCGGGACTGGTCATCGGGGTCCTTTCGTCGGCTGTGAGGTCAACCTAGAACGTACTGGTGCCAGTTCCTGTCCTGAACTACGGCCATACTGGCGACATGGCTGCCACGAGTGCCCGGACACTGCGCCTGCTGTCGCTCCTGCAGAACCACCGGTACTGGCCGGGGGACGAGTTGGCCGGTCGGCTCGAGGTCTCGGTGCGGACCCTGCGCCGGGACATCGATCGGCTGCGGGAGCTGGGCTATCCGGTGCTTGCGTCGCGGGGAACCCACGGCGGGTACCAGCTCGAGGCCGGCGCCGCCATGCCGCCGCTGCTGCTGGAGGACGACGAAGCCGTCAGCCTCGCGGTGGCCCTGCAGACCGCGGCGGCCTCCTCGGTGACCGGCCTGGCCGAGTCGTCCGTGCGGGCACTGGCCAAGCTGGCGCAGGTGATGCCGCGGGGACTGCGCCGCCGGGTCGACGCCCTGCTGACCGCGACCGATGTACCCACGTGGTCGGGTGCTGTCGTACCGGATTCCGGATCGCTGCTGACGGTGGCGATGTGCTGCCGTGATTCCGAGCGGATCCGGTTCGGCTACGCGGCCGCATCGGGCGACACCACGCAGCGGCACGCCGAACCGCTGCGACTGGTGTCGCTGTACCGGCGGTGGTACCTGGTCGCCTACGACCTCGACCGGCAGGACTGGCGGAGCTACCGGCTCGACCGGATGACGGCGCCGCGGCCCACCGGCAGCCCGTTCCGCCCGCGGCAGCTGCCGGGCGGTGACGCGGTCACCTTCGTCCGCGAGGGGATCGCGAGGGCGACATCGACGCGCGAGGTGGTGGCCGTGGTGGAAGCGCCCGCGTCGGCCGTCCGCGAGAGCATCGGTCGCTGGGCAACGGTGGACGCCATGGACGACGGGCGCTCCCGGGTGACGCTGCAGGTGGAATCGCTGGAGTGGGCTGCGATGGCCCTGGGGTGCGCCGGTGCTGACTTCTTCGTCCAGGCGCAGCCGGAGTTCGCAGATCTGCTCCGCGAGTGGGGATCCCGGTTCGACCGGGCCGCGGCTCCGTAGTCCGCGCCAACGAACCACCATCGCGCGCAACGGCTGCAACGGGACCGTCGCACTGACCGGTGAGCGGGGCAGGTGTCCGATCCTGCTGATGCCTTTGGGTGTCATCGGTCGACGCCCGGCTCGATAGCGGCGCTTTCCGCCGGTGCGCGGGCCGCCGGCGGCACCACCCGCTCCAGCGCACGAGTCTCCCTGACCATGGTGATGAGCACGACCGCCAGCATGCCCGCCGCCAGGCAGATCGCCCACTTGCCGGTCGTCCGGGTCAGCACCGTGCCGACCAGCGCACCGGCGATGAAGCCGGCGACCACTCCTGCCAGGGCCAGGGCCCGACGGCCGGCCGCCGCGTCGCGGCCGGCGACCCGCTGGTAGAGGCCCGCGGAGATCGTCCGCAGGTTGCCGGTCACCATCGTGGTGTTGTAGGCGGTGTCGCCCAGCAGCTTGAAGGTGGAGATCTGCAGGGCCGTCACGAACGACACCGCCATGGTGATCACCACGGCCGGCGTGGACGTGGGAAGCAGCGCGACGACCAGCAGGACGGCGATCTCGCCGCCCAGCACCACCCGGGTCGGCCGGCGCAGCAGCCGCCGCGCCCCGGGGCCGGCCAACGTCTCAGCGGACACCGCTCCGACGACGAAGGCCACGACCGGCGGCACGTGTGCGGCGATGTGGTTCCACCGGCCGTTGCCCGCGTCGATCGCCAGCAACACCACGTTGCCGGTCTGCGCGTTCGCGAACACGCCGTACCGGACGAAGGTGTAGGCGTCGAGGAATCCGCCGACGGCCGCCAGCAGCATTCCGATGGGCAGATTGTCGCTCCGGGTGCGAATAGCCATCATGGCAGTACTGAACCATCCCTGACCATCGTCCGCACCCGGTCCGAATCTCCACCTCGACGGTCGACGACGACGGCGTCCCGTCCACATCGGAGCGCTGCCTGTCCCACGGCGGCGCCGCCGGCGAATGACCAACTGTCAATTGAATAGTACGCATATGGTGTGCGTGTTACCCGCCGGAAACGAAGAGAATACACCGCGGTATCAATGTGCCGGGAATGGGCGTAACCATCCGGGCAATGACGCTCCTTTCGAGGGAACGTGCTCCGACACGTCCGTCATCTGCAGGTGGCCGACCCGGGGCCGTGGGAGTATGCAGTGCATGCCGAGCCAGAAAGTCGGCTGCATCGTCATTGTCACCACACCGATGACGCGGCCGAGGAATCGGATGGTGCAGCACGATGTCGGACCTCCCGGCGTTTTCGTCCAGCCCACATTCCGTCCCGGCTGTTTCCGAGAGCCAGATGTGGGCGGCCGAGCTGGCCTACCTCCCGGACAACAACGGTCGTTTGCGAAAAGCACAATTCGCCATTCGTACCGCGGTTCGCGCCCAGGAGCTCGCTCTCCTTGCCGGGACCAATCCCATCGACGAGCTGCTCGACGCCAGGGCGGCCTCCGTCACGGCGTCCGCGCGGTCGGTGTACGAGATCGCGATCGGCTACCTGCACCGCGAACGCGAGCTGGCGCGTGCCTGCCGGTGGTCGCCGGCCTGGTGAGGGATCGCGCCTCCGGTCTCCCTGCGGGAGGATGGTCCGGCGCACGACCAACCGAGCCAGGGAGACGACGATGACCGATCACCATGCCTTGACCGAGGAGGAGAAGGCGGCACTGGCGAAACTTCTGCAGATCAACGCCGCCCAGTCGACCCAGCACTTCCTGGACCTGGCCGCCACGTGGGGGCTCGGCGGCATCAAGCACCGACTCGAGGAACTGCTGGCCGGTCTCCGGGAGCCGGACCGCCCGGCGGCCGCCGTGGAGCTGGTGCGTGCGTTGGCGTCCTACCTCGACCACTTCGGGCCGTCCGGGGTCGTCGGGCAGTCCGACACCTACCGCGACCACGCCTGACCTCTACCCGATGTCCCGCCGGGCGAAGCCGACGAATCCGGCGGCGACCATCGCGGCGCCCACGACGGTGAGGACGACGAGCGGGACGACGTCCAACGTGCCGGCCGGCACCGGCGGCACGTGCGAGAACGGCGACAGGTCGAGCACCGCCTGCGAGAGCCCCAATGTGCGGCCCACCTGACCCAACAGCGTGGCGACCCCGAGCACGACCCACCCTGCGGCCGACAGTCGCGGGAACCACCCGACGAACACGATCGCCAGCCCGCCGATCACCAGCACGGCGGGGATCTGCACGGTCATCGCCTCCAGCCCGGAGCCCAGACCGCTGCGCAGCTGACCGACGGAGCCGCCGTAGGTCAGCCCGGATGCGATTCCCGCCGCCGCGAGGAGGACGGCCGGGCCGAGCAGAGCGAACGCGACGTGGCCGGCGAGCAGCCGACCACGGCCCACTGCGGCCGACAGGGCCAGCTCCGCACGACCGGCCGTCTCCTCGGTGCGGATGCGCAGCGCCGCGGCCACCGCATAGGCCGCGGCCAGCAATCCGGCGATCGCGCCCATGGCGGCGAACATCTCGTCGGCGATCGAACCGGTACCGCCGAGCTGACGGACCAGTTGCTCGATCTTCGCGTTGCCGGCCAGCAGGCGGTCCGACGTGGCGGCGAGCGAGCCGGTCAGCAGGCCGAAGACACCCAACCCGACGAGCCAGCCGACGAACTGGCTGCGGTGGATCCGGACCGCCAGCGCCTCGGGCGTGTGCAGGCGGGCGCTTCCGGCCGGGCCACGCCGCGCGGCGAACAGTCCCCGCCCCAGATCCCGCCGTCGGTGGACCACCTGCGCGGCGGCGGCGCAGAGCAGCGTCGTCGCAGCGAACAGCAGGAGCACCCACCACCGCATCGCACCGAAGGGAGCCACCTTCTGCGACCAGCCGAGGGGACTGAACCAGGACAGCCATCCGGCCGCCGGCGAGGTGTCACCGATGGCGCGCAACCCATAGCTGACACCCAGGCAGACACCGACGGCCCCGAGCGCGCTGCGGGCGGACTCGAAGACCTGCGCGGCCACGGCCGCCACCGCCGCGAACACCAGCCCGGGACCGGCCAAGGCCGCACCGAGCGCGAGCGAATCCGCGACGGGTTGGCCCTGGGCGACGGCACCCAGGGCGCACACCAGGCCGATGAAGAGCGCACCGGTCCACCCGAGCGCGAGGGCGCAGGCCAGCAGCGTCGAGCGGCCGAGTACACCGGAGGCCAGCAGTTCCGCCCGGCCGGTCTCCTCGTCGGCTCTGGTTCTGCGCACCACGGTCCACGCACCGACGAACGCCACCGCGGCCGCGCCGATCACGCCGGTCCGCCAGGCCGTCACCCCGCCCACCGATGTCGAGAGCACCGGCCCGTTGAGCGCGACGAACGCCGGATTGGTGGTGATCGTCTCCGCCAACTGCAGCCGGTCGGCGGGGCTGGGGTACAGCGCGGCGATGGCTCGGAAGGAGGACAGCACCGAGCCCGCCGTGGCCAGGGTCCACAACAGCAGGGGCAACCTCTCCCGACGCAGTCCCCAGCGTGCGATGGTGCCGGATCCGGCGAGCGCACCGGTCGCAGGGGACGGGTGGTCGACGGACGGTCGTGCCCCGGTCGTTCCGGTGACGGGCGCGGCGGTCACGGTGCGACGGAGGACGGCTCGGACGCGGAGCCCGACCGCGCATAGTGGCGGAGGAACAGGTCCTCCAGGGTGGGCGGCGTCGCCGTCACGGTTCGCACCCCGGCGGCGGCGAGCCGGGAGAGCACCACCGGGAGCGCTGCATCGTCGGCGTCGAACCGGACGCGGGATCCGTCCGTCCGGAGGTTGTGCACGCCGGTCACCGACTCCAGACCGTCCGGGGGAGTCGCGGTGTCGGCGGTGATCGCGGTGCGGGTGAGATGCCGCAGTTCGGCGAGCGTGCCCGACTCCACCCGCACGCCGGCGCGGACGATGCTGACCCGGTCGCACAGCTGCTCGACCTCGGACAACAGGTGGCTGGACAGCAGCACGGTCCGGCCGCGCTGCCGCTCGGCACGGATCAGATCGGAGAACACCGCCTCCATCAGCGGATCCAGGCCGCTGGTGGGCTCGTCCAGGACCAGCAGCTCCACGTCCGATGCCAGCGCGGCGATGATGGCCACCTTCTGCCGGTTGCCCTTCGAATAGGTGCGGCACTTCTTCCGCGGGTCCAGGTCGAACCGGTCCACCAGCTCCGCCCGCAGCCTGCTGTCCAGGCCGCCGCGCAGCCTTCCCATCAGGTCGATCACCTCACCGCCGGTCATGCTCGGCCACAGGTTCACATCCCCCGGGACGTAGGCAAGGCGGCGGTGCAGGCGGACCGCGTCCCGCCATGGGTCGCCGCCGAACAGCTCCGCCCGGCCGGAATCGGCTCGCATCACCCCCAGCAGGATGCGGATGGCCGTCGATTTACCGGCGCCGTTCGGCCCGAGAAACCCGTGGACCTCCCCGGCGCTGACAGACAGATCAAGCCCGGCAAGGGCTTTCACCGAGCCGAAGGACTTGTGGACGCCCGACAGTGCGATCACATCGGTCATGTGTCGTCATTCCTTCGCCGGTCGCGCAGGCGCGCCGCCTGCGCAGTGGAGGCGCCGGCCGCGTAGGCGTGGTAGGCGTCCAGGTATTCCGGGCCGGTGAACAGCCCGTAGGTGTACAGCTCCAGTCCCGGTTCCATCAACCGGTCGGACACCGTGCTCAGCAGCAGCTCCGGCGGGGTTCCGGGCGGGGCCAGATGTTCGGCGAGCAGTTGCGAACCCAGGCTGGTGACGACCATCAGCAGCGCGCGGCCGTGCTCGTCGTCGGTCGGCCGGACGCGTCCGGTGGCGACCGACCTGTCCAGGTAGCTCTGCGTGTCAGCCACCACGGCGCGGAAGATGCGCCCGGCCGACGGGCCGCCGTCGATCAGCGCCCGCCGTACGTAGGCCGCCAGCGGGAACATCTCCGGCCGGCGGTCCAGCATGCCGATGACCGTTCCGGCCGAGTCGTCGCCGGCGATCTCGGCAACCGCCGCGGCGTACCAGTCCAGGACGTGGTCGTCGCAGGCCTGCCGCAACCCGTCCTTGGAGGTGAAGTGGTGCAACAGCAGTGCCGGGGAGACGCCGACCTCGGCGGCGATCGACCGCACGCTGGTCGCACCGAAACCGAAGCGGCCGAACAGTTCCACGGCTGCGTCCCGGATGCGGGCCTTGGTCGTGAGGTCGTCGACGGACCGATCCGCCGACGCCATTGAACGCATGATCAGCATGCTAAACGCTCGTTCAGCGCACGACAAGAGGGCGACGCTGCTCTCGTCTTCAGCTGCTGACCGCCTCCCGGGTCAGCGCGCCGTTGATGCGGCGGGGGATGTCCAACTCGTTGGCATCGCGCAGCGGGACCGGCAGGAGCTCCGGCGGGATCGACTGGTAGCAGACCGGCCGCTGGAACCGCCGGATCGACGTCCCGCCGACGGAGGTGTGCCCGGGGGCCGTGCTGGCCGGGTACGGGCCGCCGTGGTGCTGCGACCAGGTCACCGCAACGCCGGTGGGCCACCCGTTCCACACCACGCGCCCGGCCATGCCCGTCAGCTGCTCGAGAAACGGTCCCAGCAGGTCGTTGTCGGTCGGTTCGGCATGCACGGTGGCGGTCAGGCTGCCCGGGACGAGGGCGGCGAGCTGTCCGAGTTGCGCGGGGTCGTCGTACTCCACCAGGACCGAGGTCGGGCCGAAGCACTCTCCCAGGATCTCGGCCGGGTGCGCGAGCACGGTGGCCGCGTCGGTGGCCAGCACGGTGGGGGACCAGGCCAGCTCGTCCCCGGTCCCGGCGGCCAGCGTGCGCACCCCTTCGACACCGGTCAGCGCCGCCAGCAGCGTGCCGTGCTGCTCGGCCAGCCGCCCCGCCAGCATCGGCGCCGAACCGACTTTCCCTGCGGCCGCCACGATGTCGGGTTCCAGACCGTGGCCGGCGGGCAGGAACAGCACGCCGGGCTTGGTGCAGAACTGGCCGACGCCGAGGGTGAAGGACGCGACGAACCCCGTCGCGATGTCGGCGCCCCGGGCCGCTACCGCGGCAGCGGTGACGAATGCGGGATTGACGCTGCCGAGTTCGCCGAAGAACGGGATCGGTGTGGGACGGGCGGCTGCGATGTCGGCCAGCGCGCGTCCGCCGTGCACCGATCCGGTGAAGGCCGCACCGGCGATCCGCTCGTCGCGCAGCAGGTCCAGGCCGGCCTGGACGCCGTGCACCACCGAGAAGACGCCGGCCGGCGCACCCGCGGCGTCGAGCGCCCCGGCCACCAGCGTCCCGGTGCGCTCGGACAGGGCGGGATGACCGGGATGGGCCTTCACCACCACCGGACAGCCCGCGGCCAGTGCCGCGGCGGTGTCTCCGCCCGCCACGCTGAACGCGAAGGGGAAGTTGCTGGCCGCGAACATGGCGATCGGCCCGAGCGGCAGCATCATCCGGCGCATGTCTGGTGTCGGTCCCACCGGATGGGCCGGGTTCGGGGTGTCGATGACGACCTCGAGGAACGATCCCTCCTCGACGACCTCGGCCAGGAACCGCAGCTGGTACGTGGTGCGGCCCAGTTCGCCGGTGAGCCGGGGGACCGGCAGGTGCGATTCCGCAGCGGCCAGCGCGATCAGTTCCTCGGCGGCCCCGTCCAGGGCGCCGGCGACCGCGCGCAGCACGGCCGCGCGTTCTCCGGGGAGGGTCCGGCCCCAGGCGGCGGCCGCCGCGGCGGCGCCGGCGACGGCGCGATCCAGCTCGGCCGGTGACGTGTCGGCGACCTCGGCCGGGGCCGATCGATCGTCGGTACGCACCGGGCTGTCCAGTTGGCTCACGACGGGACCTCGGCAATCGTTGGCTGGGTGATGGATGCCCAGTCTCCCCTATCGACGAGGTCGGACTCCCACGACCCACGCCTGCCGCCCCGGCCGCCGGTCCGTCCATGGCCGATGCACCGGTCGCCTCAGATGGCCCGGCCAGGGTTGAGGATGTTCGACGGGTCGAAGGCCGTCTTCACCAAGCGGTGCGCGGCGTGCGTCGGCCCGTCGAGCTGCAGCGGCAACCACTGTCGCTTCAAGGTGCCGATGCCGTGCTCGCCACTGAGCGTGCCGCCCAGCTCCAGGGCCAGCCGGCAGATGTCGTCGGCCGCCGCCTGCGCGGCCGGCACAGCCGACTCGTCGTCGCGGTCGAACACGATGCCGGGGTGCATGTTCCCGTCACCGGCGTGGCCGACGGTGGCGATCGTCAGGCCGCGGTGATCCGCCACCCTGCCGATCCCGGCGAGCAGTTCGGCGAGGCGGCTGCGGGGCACGCCGATGTCCTCGCTCAGCACCTTCCCCTTGGCCTCGGTCGCGTGGTAGTGCAGCCGCCGGGACTCCAGCAGCATGGCGGCCTCTACAGGGTCGGACGAGGAGGTCGCGTAGTCGGCGCCGGAGGCCAGCGCGACCGCGGCCATCGCTGCCGCATCCGTAGCAGCGGCCGGTGTGTCGGCCTGGCCGATGAGCAGGGCGGCAGACGACCGGTCCAGTCCCATCGGCCGGAAGTCCTCCACCATGCCGATGCTCGCCCGGTCCATCAACTCCAGCAGACTCGGCCCGATGCCGGACCGCACGATGGCCACGACGGCGTCACCGGCGGCCGGCAGGGACGGGAATTTGGCCACGAACGTCGCCGCCGGGTGCGGTGGCTGGGGTCGCAGCCGCAAGGTCGCCTCGGTGATGATCCCGAGGGTGCCCTCCGAACCGACGAACAGGCTGGTCAGGTCGTACCCCACCACGTTCTTCACCGTCCGTCCACCGGTGCGGATCACCGACCCGTCGGCGAGCACCACCTGCAGCCCCAGCACCGAGTCCCGGGTGACGCCGTACTTGAGGCACCGGAATCCACCCGCGTTGGTCGCGAGATTACCGCCCACGGTGGAGATCTCGAAGCTGGCGGGGTCGGGCGGGTAGAACAGGCCGGCGCCGGCGGCCGCCCGGCCGACGTCGGCGTTGAGCACCCCCGGTTCGACGACGGCGTACAGGTCGTCGGCGGCGATCTCGCGCACCGTCGTCATGCCTGCGGTGGACAGCACGATGCAGCCGTCGAGGGCGACGGCCCCGCCGGACAGTCCGGACCCCGCGCCTCGCGGCACGACGGATACCCGGTGAGCCTTGGCCCAGGCCAGCGTGCGCGACACCTGATCGGCATCGCGGGCCGTCACCACGGCCAGCGGTTCGCCGGCGACGGTGAGATCGGCGGAGTCCCGCCGGTACCCCTGCATCCGGTCGGTGTCGGTGATCAGCACGTCCGCCGGCAGGACATCGGTCAGTGTCGACACGTCGGTCATGGTTCCACCGTCCTCCCGGTCCTGCCCGTCGTGTCTTCCCGGTCCTGCCCGTCGGGGCCTGGTGTTCGGGCGTCCGCCGGGTCGACGTCACCTCGCCGGTGAAGTTTGACGGAGCGGCCCTGCGGTAATCCTGGACACGTCAGGCCTTGCTGTTCGGAGCAGTTCTCGTCGAGGGAGCGTCATGCCCACCGAGAAGACCCCCCGCAAGTCCCCGCTGCCCGGCACCTTGAAACGGTCGCCGGCGAAGGTGCGGCGCACCTATGAGAAGACCCTGGACAGCGCCGAGGAGCAGTACGACGGCGACGAGGCCAGGGCACACCGGACGGCGTGGGGGGCGGTCAAGAACCTCGCCGAGAAACGCGGCGACCACTGGGAACTCAAGCCCGAGACGGGGCCCTCGGACCCGCGGTCGAAACAGCCGGCGGATCGCAAGCGCGCCGGCGTCGGCGAGACCTTCGGTGGTGTCGACGTCGAGGGGAACACCCGCGAGCAGCTGCGGGAACGGGCGAAGAAGGCCGGCATCCGTGGGTACTCCCGGATGACGAAGGCGGAACTGGGGCGTCAGCTGGCACGCCACGAGTAGCGGCGGGCAGTCGACCGGGCGCTTCGCGGGAGTGCTACCTGTCCTCGTGCAGCAGCCGGTACACCACATAGATCGCGAACCAGGCGATGACGATGCCGATCGCGACGTCCAGGGCCCCGTAGGCCAACTCCAACATGGTCTCCACAGTACGGCCTCGGCTAGCGGGCAGGCGGACCGAGCACCGCCTCCGACACGAGCCGTGCGGCACCGATCACCCCGGCCTGCTCCCCGAGTTCGGAGAACGCGATCGGTAGGGAACCGGTGGCCAGCGGAAGGGACTGGCGGTAGACGACGCTGCGCACCTCGGCCAGCAGCACATGCCCCAGGCCGGCGACACCGCCGCCGATCACGATCATCCCCGGATTGAGGAAGCTGACGAGTCCGGCCAGCACCTGGCCGAGCCGCCGGCTGCCCTCGCGGATCATCTCCACGGCCGCCGGATCGCCCGCCGCCGCGGCGTTGCCGACGTCGACGGCCGTCAGCGATCCGGTGACGCCCAGGCGCTCGGCCAGGCCGGGCGACACACCCTCGCGGGCGGCGGCCGTCGCGAGCCGGGCCAGTGCCCGGCCGCCGAAGTAGGCCTCCAGGCAGCCGGTGCTGCCGCAGGCGCAGGTGTCGCCGTTCGTCTCGACCCGGATGTGCCCGATGTCGCCCGCGCTGCCGTTCATCCCGCGGTAGACGGCACCGCCGAGCACGATGCCGCAGCCGATGCCGGTGCCGACCTTGACGAACAGGAAGTCGTCGGTGTTCCTGGCGACGCCGGCCTGATGTTCACCCAACGCCATGATGTTCACGTCGTTGTCCACCAGCACCGGGGTGCGCAGCCGGGACGCCAACTCGTCCTGGACAGGGAAGCCGTCCCAGCCGGGCATCAGCGGCGGCGCCGACGGCATGCCGTCGGGGAAGCTCACCGGCCCGGGCACGCCGACGCCCGCACCGTCGAAGGATTCGACGCCCAGCTCGGCCCTGAGCTTGTCCACCAGCGCGCCGACCGCCTCGAGCACTATGGCCGGTCCGGCGCGGACGTCCGACGGCTCGCTGGCCTGGCCCAGCAGTCGGAGCTGGCCGTCGGTCACCGCAACGGTCAGCGAGGTGGCCCCGATGTCGATGCCGACGAAGCGCAGGCGGTCGGACACCTGCACCAGGGTCGAGCGCCGCCCGCCGCGCGAGGCGGCCGCACCGCCGTTCTGCGTCAGGCCCAGTTCGATCAGTCGATCCACCTCGACCGCCAGTCGGGCGCGCGGCAGTCGGAGCATCTCGGCCAGCTCCACTCGCGACACCGGCCCTGTCCGGCGCAGCACCCGGAGAACCCCGGCCTGCTCGGCGTTCTCGGCGCGGGGGGTCAGAGCGTGCACGCTGCCCTCCGGAGTCGTCGGTGGCGGGAGTGGGGGGGGGCGAGTTGGGTCCTCGGCCCTCCCGCGGAGTTTCGCATGATTCCGGCGAAAGTGCGACCTCTCCGGAGGAAACATTTGACATCGATGTTCGAAAGACCCTTGACCGTGACTTCACGGGGCTCTAACTTAACGGCAACGAGCGCTGGGACAGGGGAGTCATGGCCGGGAACGTACTGCTGGAGATGCTCGGCATCGTCAAGCAATTCCCGGGCGTCCGTGCGCTGGACGGCGTCGACCTCGAGGTCCGCGCCGGTGAGGTGCACTGCCTGCTCGGCCAGAACGGCGCCGGGAAGTCCACTCTGATCAAGGTTCTCGCCGGTGCCCACCAACCGGACGCCGGCGTCCTGCGGTGGGACGGGGAGGACATCACCCTGGCCTCGCCGGTGGCCGCGTTGCGGCGCGGTATCGCCACCATCTACCAGGAGCTCGATCTGGTCGACGGACTGTCGGTGGCGGAGAACGTCTTTCTGGGCCACGAGGTCGCGGCCGGTGGTTTCACCCGGCGCGCTGCGCTGCGTTCCCGCACCCGGGCGCTGCTGGCCCGGTTGGGCCACGCGGAGATACCACCCGGGAGGGAGGTCGGCCGGTTGTCCGCCGCCGGCAAGCAGATCGTCAGCATGGCCAGGGCGTTGTCGCACAACGCCAGGGTGATGGTGATGGACGAGCCGTCCGCCGTGCTCGCCCACGACGAGGTGGACAACCTGTTCCGGGTGATCCGCGACCTCACCGCCTCCGGCGTGGCGGTGGTCTACATCTCCCACCGGCTGGACGAGATCCGGCAGATCGGCGACCGGGTCACCGTCCTGAAGGACGGCCGCACCGTGGCCAACGGCCTGCCCGCCCGCACCACACCCACCAGGGACGTGGTGACCCTGATGACGGGGCGGGACGTGGAGTTCCCGTTCCCGCCGCGGGCGGTTGCCCCGGAGGACACCGCCGACGTCCTGCTCTCGGTGGAGCACCTGGGCCGGCCCGGTGAGTTCGAGGACGTGTCGTTCCAGGTCAGGGCCGGCGAGATCCTCGGCCTGGCGGGGTTGGTCGGCTCCGGCCGGTCCGAGATCCTGGAGACCGTCTACGGCGCACGGCGTGCGACGACCGGGACCGTGACACTGGCCGGGAAGCGGATGCGCCCGGGGAACGTGCCTTCCGCCGTCGCGGCCGGCATGGGTCTCGCGCCGGAGGAGCGCAAGAGTCAGGCCCTGTTCCTGCACGAGAGCGTCGCGGTCAACATCACCGCCGCCTCGCTCGGCCGCTACTCACGCCTGGGCTTCCTGGACCGGCGCCGGGAACGGGCCGACGCCGCCGCGCAGGTGAGTTCGCTGGACGTCCGCCCGCACGACGCGGGTCGCGGCATCGTGACTCTGTCCGGCGGCAACCAGCAGAAGGCCGTGGTGGCGCGCTGGCTGCTGCACGGCTGCCGGCTGCTGCTGCTGGACGAGCCGACCCGGGGCGTCGACATCGGTGCCCGTGCAGAGCTCTACGCGCTGGTGCGCCGGTTGGCCGATTCCGGCGTCGGCGTGCTGCTGGTCTCCAGCGAGGTGCCGGAGGTGCTCGGGCTGGCCGACCGCATCCTGGTGATTCGCGAGGGCCGCATCGTCGCCGAATACGCCGCCGATGCCATCGACGAGTCGACAGTGCTGGACCTGGTCATGGAAGGCAGTGCGGTATGAGCAAAGACAATTCAGCATGAGCGAGCATCGAGCGAGGCACGAGCGAGGAGCGGAGCGGATGACGATGAGCGCCTGCGCGAAGAGCAATCCAGCATGAGCGAGCAGAGCACCGAGCAGATCCAGGAGCAGGAACGGATCGAACGGACCGCGCTGGAAACGGCGACCCCGCGGCGGCGGGTGTCCTTCGGTCGGCTGTCCGAGGTCCGCAACCTCGGGTTGCTGGGCGTGCTGGTGGTGCTGATCATCCTCGGCGCCGTCACCCAGCCGACGTTCCTGACGAAGTCGAACTTCCTCACCATCCTGACCCAGGGTTCCGACATCGGCGTCGTCACCGTCGGAATGACGTTCGTCATCATCGGTGGCGGAATCGACCTCTCGGTCGGCGCGTTGCTCGCGCTGGCGTCGGTGTGGGCAACGACGATGGCCACCCAGTCCTACGGCACGGCCGTGATGGTGCTGTGTGCGGTGGTGGTGGGCATGGCGTTCGGCCTGATCAACGGTCTGCTCATCGCCTACGGTCGGCTGGTGCCGTTCATCGCGACGCTGGCGATGATGGCGACCGCCCGCGGCCTCGCCGAGCGCATCTCCAACAAGCAGAGCCAATTGGTCACCGACTCCGGCATCACCGCCATCGCGAACAGCCGGCCGTTGGGAATCCCGTTGCTGGTGTGGATCTTCGCCGCGGTGGCGGCCATCGGATGGGTGGTGCTCAACCGGACCACCTACGGCCGCCGGACGTATGCGGTCGGCGGCAACAGCGAGGCTGCCCGGCTCGCCGGTATCAACGTCAAGCTGCACATCGCCTCGCTCTACGTGCTGTCCGGACTGTGCTGCGGAATCGCCGCGATCATGCTGGCCAGCGAGACCACGACCGGCTCCAGCACGCACGGAGACCTCTACGAGCTCAACGCCATCGCGGCGGTGATCATCGGCGGCACGCTGCTGACCGGTGGCCGGGGCAGCCTGATCGGATCGGTGCTCGGCGTCCTGGTGTTCATGACCATCAGCGACATCTTCGTGCTCAACAACCTGCAGACCGAGGTGCAGAACATCGCCAAGGGCGTGATCATCGTCGTCGCGGTGCTGCTGCAGCGGCGTGGGCTGACCGAACGCCGGACGTAGCGACGCCTTTCCCCTCCCTCAGCGGACCACCTGACCCACCGACCCACCCTTCACTGCGCACCACGCCTCTCCGATGTGCCGACGCCTGCCGGCATGTCCCATCCTTCGACAAGGAGCAACAGTCATGGCCGATTCCACCGGTGTCAATCGCCGCGGTTTTCTCAGCGGCGCAGCCGTTGTCGGTGCGGGAGCGGTGCTGACCGCCTGCACCAGCAACTCTGCCGCCCAGCCGTCCTCGTCGGCCTCGGCCGGTGCGTCCAGCAGCGCGCCGGTGGCCGCGAGTGCGGCCTCCGGCGGCAGCGTGGCGCCCGGCAAGGCGGTGACGATCGGCTTCTCCGCCCCCGCCGCCGACCACGGCTGGACGGGCGCCATCGCGAAGAACGCCACCGCCGAGGCGGCGAAGTACTCCGACGTGAAACTCGAGTCGGTGCAACCGACCAACGACGTGACCGCGCAGATCGCCGCGATCCGCACGCTGATCAACAAGAAGGTCGACGTCATCGTGCTGCTGCCCAACGACGGCAAGCAGCTGACGTCCGTCGGGCTCGAGGCCATGGCGGCAGGGATCCCGGTGGTGAACCTCGACCGCGTGTTCGACACCCCGCGGGCTTCGCGGATCTGGATCGGCGGGGACAACTACGGTCTGGGCGTGAGCGCCGGCGAGTACATCGGCCAGACCCTCAAGGACAAGGGTGTCAGCAATCCGGTGATCGGCGAGATCGCCGGCATCGACAGCCTTCCGCTCACCCAGCAGCGCAGCCAGGGCTTCAAGGACGCACTGGCCACGTTCGGCTTCAAGGTCGGGCCCCGGCAGGCGGCACAGTTCACCGTCCAGTCCGGCCAGTCGGTCACCACCAGCATGTTGCAGGCGACCAGCCATTTCGACGCCATCTGGAACCACGACGACGACCAGGGCATCGGCGTGCTCGCCGCCATCAAGCAGGCCAACCGCAGCGAGTTCTTCCTGGTGGGCGGCGCCGGATCGGCCAACGCCATGCGGCTGATCAAGGCCGACAACAGCGTGCTCAAGGCGACCGTGCTGTACCCGCCCACCATGGCTGCCTCGGCCATCACGATCGCCCGGCTGATCGCCCAGGGCAAGGGCATGAGTGACCTGGTGCAGCAGGAGGTTCCGGCGTCGATCACGCTCTACTCGGCCACCGTGACCAAGGCGAACGTCGACCAGTACCTCCCGCAGGGCTTCGAATCCTAGAATCAGCGAGTCCTAGAATCAGCCCGGTACCGACCTCGAGACCGAAAAGAGACAACAATGCCGCGTCCTGTCACGCTTTTCACCGGACAGTGGGCCGACCTGCCGCTGGAGGAGGTGGCCCGACTGGCCTCCGGGTGGGGCTACGACGGTCTGGAGCTCGCCTGCTGGGGCGACCACTTCGAGGTGGACCGGGCACTGGCCGAGCCGGGGTACATCCAGGGCCGCCGCGACCTGCTCGCCAAGTACTCCCTCGAGGTGTTCGCCATCTCCAACCACCTGGTGGGGCAGGCGGTCTGCGATTCGCCGATCGACGAACGGCACCAGGGCATCCTGCCCAAGCGCATCTGGGGTGACGGCGAGCCGGAGGGCGTGCGGCAGCGCGCCGCCCAGGAGATGAAGGACACCGCAAGGGCGGCAGCAGAACTCGGTGTGCAGACCGTCATCGGCTTCACCGGGTCGTCCATCTGGCACACCGTCGCGATGTTCCCACCGGTGCCGCCCGGGATGATCGAGCGGGGATACGCCGATTTCGCCGAGCGGTGGAATCCCATCCTGGACGTCTACGACGAGGTCGGTGTCCGCTTCGCCCACGAGGTGCACCCCAGCGAGATCGCCTACGACTACTGGACGACCGTCGCAACGCTGGAGGCGATCGGGCACCGGCCGGCGTTCGGCCTGAACTTCGACCCCAGCCATTTCGTCTGGCAGGACCTCGATCCGGTCGGCTTCCTGTGGGACTTCCGCGACCGCATCTACCACGTCGACTGCAAGGAATCGGTCAAGCAGCTCAACGGCCGCAACGGCCGGCTCGGCTCGCACCTCGCGTGGGCCGACCCCCGCCGCGGCTGGGACTTCGTCTCCACCGGACACGGAGACGTGCCGTGGGAACCGGTGTTCCGCATGCTCAACGCCATCGGGTACGACGGTCCCATCTCGGTGGAATGGGAGGACGCCGGGATGGACCGGCTGATCGGCGGGCCGGATGCGCTGGAATTCATCCGCAAGCTGACCCGTATCGAGCCGCCCGCGGCCGCTTTCGACGCCGCGTTCAGCTCGGGGAACTGACTGTGTCGCCGGCCGCGTGACCCGCGGCCGGCATCACGGCACGAGGACGATCTTGTGCGCGGTGCGGTCGGACACCAGGGCATCGAGCGCCGCGCCGTACTCCTGCAGAGGAAACCGGTGGGTGATCATCCCTTCCGTCCGCACCCGCCCTGCCCGCAGGGCGCCGATCGCCGCGCCGAACGACGTCATCTCCGCGAACGAGCCCTTGATGGTGATCTCCCGCCGGAAGACGTCGAACGGGCTGAACTGCACCACTTCGTCGGCCCGGGTGACGCCGTAGACGAGCACGGTCCCACCGTTCCGGGTCAGCGGTACGCAGATGTTGCCCACAGCGGTGGCTCCGGTCGCCTCTATGACGATGTCGTATCCGTCGCCGCCGGGCGACCGGCGGCGCAGGTCGGCGATGTTGCGCGCGCTGTCCGTGCGGCCGATCAGCACCGTCCGGTCGGCGCCGAGATGTTCTGCGGTGTCCAACTTGAACTGCGTCGGACCTGCGACGGTGACGCTCGACGCGCCGCCGGTCGACAGCAGCTGGGCCAGCAGCACGCCCGTCGGGCCGGCGCCCAGCACCAGGGCGCTGGACCCGGGCCGTACCTGCAGCGTCTCCATGCCGTGCATGGCGCACGCGGTCGGCTCGGCGAAAACGGCGGTGTCGACGGGCAGGTCGGCCACCGAGAACACCTGCGTCTCCGGCACGCAGGCGTACTGGGCGAAGAAGCCGGGTCTGCTCGTGCCGAGCCCCTCGGCGTTCTCGCAGAGGATCAGGCGACCGGACAGGCAGTACTGACACCGCCCACAGTGCAGGTTGGGGTTGACCGTCACCCGGTCACCGACCGAGAACCGGGTGACCCCGGTCCCGACGGCGTGCACCGTGCCGACCACCTCGTGCCCGGGGATCAGCGGGAACACCGCGTTGAAGTCACCGTGGTGCAGATGCAGATCGGTGCCGCACAACCCGGTCTGGGCGACCTCCACCACGACCTGGCCGGCGGACGGTGCCGGTTCGTCGAGGTCGGCGATCCGGAAATGCGTTGCAGCGTCATACCAGACGGCCTTCATCCCAGCTCCTTCTGCAGCAGTCCGCACTGACCCGTCGTCATCTGCGCTCCGATCGGGCGATGGCCCGGAGGGATCGAACGGCGAGCGACGGATTCCGGTCCCCGAACACCGCCGAACCCGCCACGAACATCGAAGCACCCGCCCGGGCCGCCGAGCCGATGGTGTGGCGGTCGATCCCGCCGTCGACCTGGACCCGACCGCCGTTGCCCGCTTCGTCGACCAGCCGCCGCACCTGCGCGATCCGGACCGGTGACGACTCCAGGAACGGCTGTCCGCCCCGGCCGGGCTGCACGGTCATGACCAGGACGACGTCGAACGCGCCGACGAACGGGGCGACGTCGGCGACGGGGGTACCTGGTCGAAGGGCAAGACCCGCCCGGAGTCCGGCGGCGCGGATGGCCGCGGCGGTCTCGACCGGGTCGTCCAGTGCTTCGCGGTGGACGGTGATCGAGGTCGCCCCCGCACCGGCGTAGGTGGTGATCGTCCGCCCCGGACGCTCGATCATCAGGTGGGCGTCCAGGTCCACGTCGGTGAATCGGCGGAGCGCCTCCACGAGCATCGGCCCGCCGTGCTGGTTGTCGACGAAATGACCGTCCATCACGTCGACATGCAGGGCGTCCGCAGCGTCGGGTCCGGTCAGGACGAGCTCGAGATCGCGCGCCAGGTGCAGTTGGTCCGCCGCGAGAATGCTGGGGGACAGGGTGATGTCGGGAGGCACCGGTCTTCCGGTGGTGACGTTCACGGCTGCTCCGCCGCCCCGGCGACGCATCCCCGGCGTGATCCGGTCATGTCGGCATCAGCAGCCGGGTCGCTGCATCGGTATCGGTGACCAGCGAGGTCAGGAAACCGCCCCTGAGCACGGCACGAATCGCTTCAGCCTTGTCCGCACCGCCGGCGACGGCCACCGTCTCGGGGATCGCGCGGAGCTGCGCTGCGGAGATCGACACCGACCGCGCCGGGAACTCCGGAGCGATGACCTTTCCGTCGGCGTCGAGGAGGGTGGAGCAGATCTCCGCCTGGACGCCCAGGCGGGTCAGTTCGGCGCGCTCCTTCGGCGAGATCCAGTTGCGGAGCTGGGAGTTCGGCGGGCGCCAACTTCCCACTGCCACCACCGCCACCGAGATGTCCTTGAACTTGCTGATCACCGACGCGACCTGCGACTGGCTCCGGATGATCCGGGCGGCCGCCACGTCGGACACCATCAGCGGGGCGTACAGCGGGTGCGCCGGGCCGCCGGACAGCGAGCTGACGCGGCGCACCAGTTCGACCGCCGTCTCGGTCAGCGGACCCACGATGCCGGCCATCTGGACGACGGCGCACGATGGCAGCGACCGCAGTTCCAGCACCATCGCGTCGAGGGTGCGACCCCAACCGATGCCCAGCACGCTGTTCTCGTCGACCAGGGCGGTGATCAGGTCGGCGGCCGCCACACCGAGCACCCGGCGGCGTTCGTCGTCGGTGTCGGCGCCGGTGGCCACCACGACGGCGTGGTGCAACCCGAAGGCGCGCCGCAGTTCAGCGGAGAGTTCAAGGTCGGTGCCCTGCGGTCCGATCACCTCGATGCGCACCATGCCGTTGGCCCGCGCGTCGTCGAGTACCCGTGCCACCTTGAACCTGGACAGCCCGAATTCGTCGGCGATCTGCGATTTAGTCGCTCCCTCCAGGTAGTAGCGACGGCAGATCATCGCAGCCTGGACCGCGGTCCCGGCGCCATGCCCGCTGCTCATACGAGCACCCTAGTTGACAGATGAGTCCACCGACATTTTGATGTGCTCAACTGATCAACGGATGCTCATGTGAGAAGGCACCTTGTCCGACCTGATGGATTCGGAGCTGCACCGCGCGGCGCGGTCGATGATCGCCGCCGAAGCCGGCGCGGTGGCGGCGGTTGCCGACCAGATCGACGAGACCTTCGACGCCACGGTGCATCTGCTGCTCGAGTGCCGCGGAAAGGTATTCGTGGCGGGGGCCGGCACGTCGGGGACGGTCGCCCGGCGGCTCGCGCACCTGTTGTCCGTCAGCGGAACTCCGGCCGTCTTCATGCCACCGGCAGACGGCCTGCACGGCAGTCTCGGTGCCATCACCGATTCCGATGTGGTGATCTCCATTTCCAAGGGTGGCACCTCGGCCGAGCTCAACGAATTCACCCGGCGGGCCAAGGTGCGCGGTGCGACCGCCGTGGCGATGACCGCGCGGGCCGAATCGGAACTGGCCGAGATCAGCGACGTGGTGGTCATCGTGACCTCGCCCGCCGGGGTGGACCCCGGAGAAGCCATCGCGATGGGCAGCACCCTGGCGATGTCGGCATGGGGTGACGCGCTCGCCGTGTCGCTGATGCGCATCCGCCGGTACCCGTGGACGGACGTGCTGTTCTCCCACCCCTCGGGGCATGTCGGCACCATGACCGATCCGCCGGACGCCCTCGAACCGCTCTCGGTCGACGGCTCCGAGCCGACCGGGAAGAGTCGACCGTGACGGTTGTCGCCGGGGTCGACTCCTCCACCCAGTCGTGCACCGTCGCGCTGTTCGACGCAGCTTCCGGTCGGCGACTGGGCCACGGCTCCGCTCCGCACAGCCGCGTCGCTCCGCCGGTCAGCGAGCAGCACCCGGACGAGTGGTGGACGGCTCTGGGTCGTGCGGTATCCCGCGCCGCTTCCGACGCCGGGGTCGATCCGCATGCCGTGGAGGCGGTCTCGGTCGCCGGGCAGTGTCACGGCCTGGTGGCCCTGGATGCTGCGTCAGAGGTGATTCGGCCGGCGAAATTGTGGAACGACACCACGTCGTCCGAGCAGGCACACCGACTGGTGAAGGCGTTGGGCGCCGCGACGTGGGCGCAGCGGACCGGGTCGGTGCCGACCGCCGCCTTCACCATCACCAAGGTGGCATGGCTGGCGGACAACGAGCCGGACAATTTCCGGCGGATCCGTCATCTGCTGATGCCGCACGACTGGCTCAACTGGCGCCTGACCGGCCGCCTGTTCACGGACCGGTCGGAGGCGTCCGGCACCGGATACTTCGACGTCCGGGCCAATTCCTGGGCACCGGACCTGTTGGAACTCGTCGACCCGAAGGCGCGGTGGTCCGACCGGTTGCCGGCGGTGGCCGGCCCGTTCGACGCCGCGGGACACGTCACCGCCGAGGCCGCCGCGGCGACCGGTCTGCGCCGCGACACGATGGTGGCCGCGGGGGCCGGGGACCAGCACGCGGCTGCCCTGGCGCTGGACGTCCGGCGATCGGATCTGCTGATCTCACTCGGTACGTCCGGCGTGGTGTTGACCAGCTCCGCCCAGCCGTGCGCCGACACCTCGGGGCTGGTCAACGGAGTCTGCGCGGTGGGCGGCGGCTTCCTTCCGCTGGCCTGCACGCAGAACGCCACCCAGGTGACCGACGCCGTTGCGGGCTGGCTCGGAGTGGATCACGGGCAACTGGCGGCACTCGCGCTGGACGAGCCGGTCGACGCGGTCGCACGGCCCGTCCTCGTGCCGTTTCTCGGCGGTGAGCGCACCCCGGACCTCCCTGCCGCCCGCGGAATGCTCGGTGGGCTGACCACGTCCACCACCCGAGGCGCCCTGGCCCGGTCGGCGTTCGAAGGCGTGCTGCTCGGGTTGCTCGAGGGCGCCCACGCCCTTGCTGCGGTCGGGCTGGACATCGGAGGGCGACTGCTGATCACCGGTGGCGGGTCCCGGTCCGCCGCCTACGTGCAGCTGTTGGCCGATCTGTCCGGTCGGCCGGTCACCGTGCTGGACCTTCCCGACGCCACCGTACGGGGGGCCGCCCTCCAGGCGGCCGCCGCGCTCGGCGGCGGGCGGTTCAGCGATCTGGCGGCGAACTGGGCGGTGCCCGATGCCCCGTGCGTGCTTCCCCGGGCCGGCGCGGACGCATCCGTCACGACGGCACGCTACCGCGAGATGGCCGGGTGGGCCGGACATCGCCACCCGTGGGAGGAGATCGCATGAGCAGTCGCCGCCGCATCCCGGAAGAGGCCGGCATCTTCGTCATCCTCGTCCTGGTCCTGGTCGCCTTCTCGCTGCGGTCGGACAACTTCGCCACGGCGTCGAACTCGAAGACGTTGCTGCTCAACGGCACCGTGATCGGATTCCTCGCCCTGGGGCAGACCTTCGTCCTGCTGACCGGCGGTATCGACCTCTCGACGGGCGCGAACGTGGCGCTCACCGGCATGTTCGCGGCGGAGTTGATGTCGACGGGCTTCAGCTGGATCCCGGCGTCCCTGGCCGCGCTCGCGCTCGGCACGCTGGTCGGCGTCGTCAACGGGCTGATCATCCACTACGTCAAGGTTCCGCCGTTCATCGTCACCTTCGCCATCCAGGGTGTGGCGTCGTCCATTCCGCTGATCATCACGCACGGCCAGTCGGTGAGTGTGAAGGACATCAACTTCTCGTTCATCGGGCAGGGTTTCGTCGCGGGCATTCCGACTCCGGTGGTCATGCTGCTGATCACCGTGATCATCGCTGCGTTCCTGTTGCACCGCACCGTCTACGGACGGCATGTGTATGCCTACGGCGGAAACCGGGACGCCGCGCGGCTGGCCGGTGTCCATCTGGCCAGGACGACGGTCAGCGTCTACGCGGTGAGTGGTCTGTGTGCCGGCTTCGGAGGCCTGATCGCCACCTCACGCCTGGGCACCGGATTCCCGACCACCGGCCTGGGCAACGAATTGTTCTTCTCCATCGCGGCCGCTGTGGTCGGGGGCGTCAGCCTGTTCGGCGGCACGGGAAGTGTGCTCGGCGCGCTCATCGGGGCGATCCTGATCGCCGCGGTCAGCAACGGCATGAACGTGTCGAACGTGGAGAGCTACTGGCAGCCCCTGGTGATCGGGCTGATCATCCTGATCGGGGTCAGCCTGGACACCTATCGACGGGTGCTCTCCGGGCGGGGCCTGCCCGCCGTCCTGGCCCGCTTCCGCCGGTCACCAGCAGGCCGACCTGTTGGACCGGCGACCCGCAGTGGTGGGGCGGTTCCCCCCGCCGACGGGCGGGACCACGACGGCCGCAACGGGTCCACGCCCGTCGGCGCGTCGCAGCGACCCACTCCCGCTGCCACCGAACCCGACCGATGACGCGCGGATCGGCCACCCGCACCGTTCCACCCCGGTCGGACGTCGCACCGACCGCCCGACCTGTTGCCCGACACCCATCGCTCCATCACCAGCAGTCTCTCGAGGAAGAGGAGTTCGACCAATGAACGTTCGCAGACGCACGCTCGCCGCGGTCCTGGGCACGGGCGTGCTCGTGCTCGGCGCCGCCTGCTCCAACCCGGCAGCACAGAACGCCGCATCGGCGACCAGCTCGGCAAGTGCGCCCCCGGCCGCGGTGTCGAGTGCGGCGCCCGGGACGTCCTCGCCGAGTTCGGGTTCGGGTTCGGGTTCGGCGAGCGGGGCGTCCAGCGACGCCTCGACCTCCGCGGCAGCTTCCGCATCCGGTGGTGCGTCGGCGTCGGGAACCCCGTCCAGTGGAGGCGGCGGCGGCGCGAACATGATCCCCGCGTCGTGCAAGTCGGCGAAGCCGGTGCTCGGTGTCTCGCTGCCCAATACGGTGAACCCGTACTACATCGCGATGCGGGACAGCTTCGAGAAGAACGGTGCTACAGCGGGATTCGACGTCAAGGTGGCCATCGCCGCGGACAGCGACTCCACGCAGCTGTCCCAGGTGCAGAGCTTCGTCGACTCCAAGGTGTGCGCCATCGCGCTCAACGGCGTCAACTCCGGACCCGCGGCCGCTTCGGCGGCCCTGGCGTACCGCGCCGGCATCCCGGTGTTCACCGTCAACGTCATCGTCTCCCCGGACGACCTCGAGGCACAGGGCGCGAAGATCGTCCAGTACGTGGGCGCCGACCAGGCCCAGGGCGGCCAGGTGATGGGCGAGGCGGTTCTGCAGGACCTGGGCAATAACGCCAAGATCGTGGTCGGCATCGGTGGCGACCCCGACCAGATCCCGACGAACCAGCGCGATGCCGGGTTCACCAAGGCGCTGGCTCCCAATCCCAACGCCAAGGTGGTCCAGACGGTCAACACCAAGGTCGACCCGAACATCAGCCTCCAGGTGATCACCGAGATGCTCCAGGGCAAGCCGGACATCAATGTGGTGTTCGCCGATACCGGTCCGGCGACGGTGGGCGCCATCCAGGCCATCAAGCAGTTGGGCCTGAGCGGAAAGGTTGCGCTGTACGGCTTCTGCGCCGCCGACCAGGCGTTGGACTCCACGTTGTACCGCGGGTGCTCCGCCCAGGAGCCGGCCGACTACGCCGGAATCGTGGTGAAGAACGTCAAGACCTACCTGGGTGGCGGCACCGTGCAGGCCGAGCAGCTGGTGCCGGTCAAGGTCTTCACCGAGGGCCAGAAGCCCAAGCCGGGCGAGGTGGGCTGAGTCGTGGTCCCCGCCGCAGGCGCAACGGAGCAGATGCGGGCGTTGTCGGCCGAGTCGATCGGCCGGCACTACGGCCAGACCCGCGCCCTGCACGATGTCAGTGTCACGTTGCGCCGCGGCGAGGTCCACGGCATCGCCGGGCACAACGGCGCCGGGAAGTCCACGCTGCTCCGCATCTTGTCGGGGGCGGAGCAGCCGGACTCCGGACGCCTGCTGCTCGACGGTGAGCCGGTGACGCTGGGTTCGCCGGCAGCGGCCCTGGCGGCCGGCGTGGTCTGCGTCTACCAGGAACTGTCGCTTGCGCAGAACCTGACCGTCGCGCAGAACATCTTCCTGGGCGGCGAGCTGCACCGCGCCGGCACGGCCCTGGACCGCCGGATGAACGCCGAAGCCGCCCGGCTGCTCGAGCAGTTCGAGCTGCCGCTCCGTCCCACCGATACCGTCTCCCGCCTTCCGGTGGCATCGCGCCAGATGGTGGAGATCCTGCGTGCGCTCCACCGGAAGGCGAGCTACATCCTGCTCGACGAGCCCACCACGGCGCTGCAACCGGCGCAGATCGACGTGCTGTTCACCCAGCTCCGCAGACTCGTCGCAGAGCAGCAGGTCGCGGTCGCCATCATCGACCACAAGCTGGACGAGCTGTATGCGGTCGCCGACCGCATCACCGTGCTCGCCGACGGCGAACTGGTCTTCTCCCAGACCGCAGCCGACGCCCGGCGGGAGGACGTCATCCACGCCATCGTGGGTACCGGTGACCGCCGCGCACTGCAGGCCATCGCCGAGCCCGAAAGAGCGGTGACCGTCCGGGACAGTGCTGCCGTGGGCGGCGCGACGGTGCTCGAGCTCCGGGGACTGACGTCGCACCGCCTGGCGCAGGTGGATCTGGCGGTTCCGGCGGGACGCGTACTGGGCATCTACGGGCTGATCGGGTCGGGCCGGACCCGGCTGCTCCGCACGATCATGGGCCTCGAAGCGGTGACGGGCGGCCGGATGACCGTCGAGGGCAGGCCCCGTCGTTTCCGGTCGCCGGCGCAGGCGATGCGATCGGGTATCGCCTACGTCTCCGAGGAACGCAAGGCGGACGGTTTCGTGCCCGGCCGGGACGCCCTGGACAACGCGGTCCTGCCGGTGCTCCGGAGGTTTTCCCAGTGGGGCGTCGTGCATCGCCGGCAGGGGCAGCGAGCGGCCGCTGAGCAGCTGGCCGCGGTGGGCATCCGCGGCGACGTGCGGGGACCGATCGAACGTCTCTCGGGAGGCAACCAGCAGAAGGCGATGCTGGCCAAAGCCCTGCTGCAGCAACCTCGGCTGCTGCTCCTGGACGAGCCGACCAAGGGCATCGACATCGGTACCAAGGCGCAGATCCACGACATCATCCGCCGCCTCGCCCATGAGAGCGGTGTCGCCGTCGTCGTCGTGTCGTCCGAGGAGGAGGAGATCCTCTCCGTCGCAGACGACGTCGCGATCATGCGAGCTGGTTCTCTGGTCGAGCCCGCCCGCCCGGCCGGCGAGCTGTCGGTGCTCGAACTACGGACGTGGGCGCTGGGACCGGCTGACCAGGCGACGCCCCGCGCCGGCTGACCGAGCCGCAGCGCTGGTCGCCGACGAGGACCACGCGCAACGCGCGACGGGAAGCAGCCGCCTCCGCGGCGGTCCCGGCTCCCGGCGGCGGGGTCCATTAGCATCGGATCGACCTGACGATGCCGCCCGCGGGCCGGGTGAGCCGGCCGTTGGATGTGATGTGTGCACGCGCGATTGACCACCGCCCTGCACGTCGTCCGACATCTCTGCGATCGTCCGGACCCACTGGACCCGGTCACCGTCGGCGCGCTGGCAGCAGCGGTCGACGTCTCGGCCTCCTCTGCGTCCCGGATCGCTGCTGAACTGGAGGCCATCGGCCTGATCTCCCGGGGCGCCGGCTACGGCACCTACCGGATCGGCCCAGGCGCGCTGGAGCTGTCCGGCGCCGCCGCGCGACCCTATTCCGGCGTGCTCGACTTCGCGCTGACCGCGGCCTACCAGGCCACCGGCGAGACGGTCGCCGTGGTGGCCGCATCGCCGGGCGGGGCGACGGTGATCGGGGTGGTCGAGTCGGCATGGACCCTGCGGGTCGCCACCCGGGTGGGCGAACGGATCGCGGACCAGGGGAGTGCGGCGCGGCGGGCCCTGGACGGTGCCGGCGGCCCGTCAGCGGTCGTGCAGTCCACCATCGGCGTCACCGGAGAGGTCGCCGCGCCGATCCGGCTGCCGTCCGGGGAGTGCGTCGCGGCGCTGGTGGTGCGCTATCCCAGCCACCGCGCGGGTCGGGTGACGCCGCGGGCCCGCCGAGCCGTGCTCGCGGCGAGCGAGCAGGTGGAGGCGCACATCGCCCAGACCATGCAGGCCGCGCACCCGCCAGGGGCGCCGGACGTCGCGGCGGACGTCGAGCCGGACAGCTGGCCCGGTCGGGGCGACACCGCTGACGGCGACCCCGGCGGTTCGACCGTGCGTGCCGCATCCGGCATCCTGTCGCTGGTCGCCGCCACGGGATCGTGCTCGATCCATACCTTGGCGACGCGCACCGGAATTCGCGCCGATCGGGTCGCCCGGCTGGTGGAGACCCTGGTGATGACCGGCTTGCTCGTCCGCGGCGCGGACGGGCACACCGTCCGCCTGGGGTGGGCGGTCCAGGCCTGGCACCGGGCGATCATCGAACGCACGCTGCGCGGGCCGGCGCAACGGCTGGTGGCCGCGGCGTCCAGCACCGCCGGCACCACCGCGTACCTGACGGTGCGACGCGGCATGCGGAGTTCCACGGTCGCCGAGGCGATCGTCGACGGAGCGCTGCACATGGGCTCCTGGTTGGGCCGCCCCGCCCAGCTGATCGGCTCCGACGGTGGACCGGTGCTGGTGTTGAACCTCGATGACGCCCAGATCCGGCAGGTGTTCCCGCCGCACATCACCCAGACGGCGAGCGGAACACCGAAGGACCTGGAGGCCTTCCTCCAGCAGGTCCGGCGGGCTCGCTCGGAACAGACGCTGGCCCTGCCGGACTTCGGCGAGGACGGCCTGACCTCGGTCGCCTCGCCCGTGCGGGACGCCGGCGGTTCGGTCGTCGCGGCGGCCTGCATCGTCGGGCCGACCGATCACATGTCCGCCCGGCTGCCCGCGCTCAAGAGGCTCGCCGGCGAACTCGCCTGCGACGTGTCGCTGCTGCTGCGCAACCCCGAGCCGCCGAACGCCGAGTAGGTGATCTCGCCGCCCCGCACCGTCATCCCCACCGGCATGCGGCGCAGGATGTCGGCCGGCGCCGACAGCGGGTCCTCCTCCACCAGGACGAGGTCGGCGATCTGGCCGACGGCGACGCCCGACTTCCCGCGTGCGGAACTGGCCAGTGCCTCGGCGATGGAGATGCCCTGCTCCGGATGCCAGGGCGGCAGCGAGTTGTCGGTCCGGAACACCGCGGCGGCGATAGATCTCCACGGGTCCAGCGGGCTGACCGGCGCGTCGGAACCGAACGCCAGCTGTGCACCGGCGTCGAGGAACGACCGGAGCCGGAAGGCACCCGCGGTGCGGCCGTGCCAGTGCCGGTCCGCGGCGTCCCGGTCCGCCATGGCATGGTCCGGCTGCACGCTGGCCCGCACGCCGAGCTGCGCGAACCGCGGCACGTCGTCGTCGGTGACCAGCTGGGCGTGCTCGATCCGGCCGCCGATCCCCAACCGGCCGAATGCATCGAGAGCGATCCGATTCGCGCGGTCGCCGATGGCGTGCACCGCGGGCACCAGGCCGGCCGCGGACGCCCGGTGCATCAGCTCCCGCAGGTGGTCAGGCTGCACCGTCAGCATGCCGTCCGACCCGCCCGCATAGGGCGTGAAGCAGTACGCGGTGCGGGTGTTGAGCGACCCGTCGATCAGGATCTTGAACGGGCCGGTCGAGACCAGCCCGTCGCAGCCGGGCAGCGGTGTCCCGGTGCGCAGGCCGGCGTCGATCGCCCGGTCGAGATGCTCGGTGTAGATGCCGGTCTCGACCCGGAGCGCGCGGATGCCGCGCCGCACCCGCCGTGTCCACGATCCGGGGTTCCAGTCCATCTCCAGATCGACGATGCCGACCACACCGCGCGCAGCCGCCGCGTCGGCCGCCTGCCCGACCCAGGAGTCCAGCAACGACTCGGGCACCTCGGCGAGGCGTTTGTTGGCCTCGAAGGCGGCGTCCTCACGGAGCAGTCCGGTGCCGTCGATCGGTATGCCCAGCTGTTCGGACGCCGCCGTGCTCAGCCACAGGCAGTGCAGGTCCGCCGACACCAGCACCACGGCGCCGCCCTGCGACGCGCTGTCGAGCAGATCGGCGGACGGCGCGTCCGGCCACAGCGCGTCCCGGAAGCCATAACCGACCAACGGTGGGGCAACCAGCGCCGATGGATCGGCGGCAATTCGTTGCCGCACCAGATCGGCTGCGCCAGCAGCGGTCTCGGCCGCGGCGACGTCGAGCCGCTGCCGGGTCAGCGCCCACTGCGTGAAGTGCACGTGCTCGTCCCAGAGCCCGGGCAGGAGATACCGGCCGTCCGTGTCCAGCCGGGTCGCCGGCTGTGCCTGCCGCGCGCCGGCGGGGGAAACGGCGGCGACCCGTCCCCGGTCCACCAGGACGTCGACGATGCGACCGGTGGGCAGTCGCGCGTTCGCCAGCAGGAGGGGTTCAGCCACCGCGTCAGCCGGCCGCGGCGGCCGTCAGCGACGACAGCGCGCTCCGGTCGGCACCGAACAGCGACAGGTCCTCGGCGGTGGAACCGGTCAACGCCAGCTCGGCGAGCACCCGCCCGATCACCGGGGCGAACTTGAAGGCATGTCCTGCGCCCAGGCCCAGCAGCAGCTGCGGGTGCCGGGGGACCGGCCCGAGGACGAAGTGCCGATCCGGCGTCAGCGCGTACTGGCACGTGATGGTGCGCAACGGGTCTCCCGATCCCGGGATCGTCGTCCGCAGAAAGTCGGTCAGCTCGTCCAGTCGTTGGGTGGAGTGCACGAACGTGCGCTCGTCGACGCCCATCGTCATCTGCGAGACGTCGCGGGCCGCCTTGATCGTGGACTCGCCGAAGAACGGGAAGCCGTAGAAGCACACGTCGTCCTCCCAGATCCACACCGGGAACGCGCCCTGCTCGAACGGTTCCGGGACCGGGGGTTTGAAGTAGGTGACCTGCTCCTGCATGGTGGTCAGCGGTACCGCGGCGCCCAGCGGCCCGAGCAGCTTGTTCGTCCACGCGTCGGCACACAGGATCACCGCGTCGGCGCTGACCTGGCCGGCCGCGGTGTCCAGCACGACCCTGTCGCCCTGGTAGGAGATCGCCGTCACCGGGCACCGGTCGCGCAGCACCGCACCGTGCGCGCGCGCCTGCATCTGCAGCGCGGCGACCGAGCGCGACGCATGCACGATGCCGGTGTCGGCGGTGTAGACGGTCTGCACGCCGGGGTCCAGGAAGAACTGCGGGAACCGGCGCCGCATGTCGAGCGAGGACAGCAACTCGAATTCGACGCCGACGGTCCGCAGGCTCTCGGTGTAGTCGGTCACCGGGATGGGGCCGGCCGGCGGACAGAACAGCACACCGCCGGTGCGGGTGACCAGCCGCTCCCCGGACACCCGCTCGAAGTCCGCCCAGTCCCGGTACGCGGCGTCGGCCAGCTTGACGTACTCGGGCTGGTCGTAGCACCGGCGGATGATCCGCGACGTGTCGTGCGAGGCGCCGCGGACATGACCGAGGTCGAACTGCTCGAACCCGATGACATCGGCTCCGCTGCGAGCGAGATGGTAGGTCGCGGCGCTGCCCAGGACTCCCAGGCCCACCACCGCGAACCGAACGTGCTGCACTGGAACGTCCTTTCCGACGAACTACAGAACTTTGGCGAAGAAGGACCGCGTGCGCTCGTGAACCGGGTTGCCGAAGATCTGCGACGGCGGGCCGCACTCGAGCACCACGCCGTCGTCCAGGAAGGCGACCGTGTCGGCAACCTCACGGGCGAATGCGATCTCGTGGGTCACCACGACCATCGTCATGCCGTCCGCGGCCAGACCCCGCATGACGTCGAGTACCTCGCCCACCAGCTCGGGATCGAGAGCGGACGTCGGCTCGTCGAAGAGCATCAGCTTGGGCTTCATCGCCAGCGCCCTGGCGATCGCCACCCGCTGCTGCTGGCCGCCGGACAGGTGCCGCGGATAGGAACTTTCCTTGTCCGCGAGACCCACCCTGGCCAGCAGCTGACGCACGCGCTCCTTGACCGGCCCGGGCTTCTCCTGGAGCACCCGCAGCGGAGCCTCGATCAGGTTCTCCAGGACGGTGAGGTGCGGGAAGAGGTTGAACTGCTGGAACACCATGCCGATCTGGCTGCGCCGGCGGGCGATCTCGGCGTCCCGCAGCTCGTACAGCTTGCCGCGGTGCTCGCGGTAGCCGACCAGGTCGCCGTCGACGCTGATCCACCCCTTGTCGATCTGCTCCAGGTGGTTGATGCAGCGTAGGAACGTGCTCTTGCCCGAGCCGGACGGCCCGAGCAGACACAGCACCTCGCCCGTTCGCACCGTCAGGTCGATACCGCGTACCACCTCGAGCGGACCGTAGGACTTGCGTACCCCGACCGCCTCGACCATGGGTGTCGTCATGACGTCCCACCCGAGGCCCGGCGGGCGGATCTCCTGCTGCGGAACGCATCCGACACGAACGCCGCGACACCTGAACGGTTCGCCCGCGCCATGTCGCCCCGCTTGAACCGCTTCTCCACGAAGTGCTGGCCGATGCTGAGCAGACCGGTCAGCACCAGGTACCACAGGCTCGCCGTGATGAGCAGCGGGATGATCTCGTAGGTCCGCGAGTAGATGATCTGCGCGGCGTAGAGCAACTCCGGCAGCGAGATCACGCTGACCAGCGACGTGGTCTTCAGCATCGAGATCGTCTCGTTCCCGGTGGGCGGGATGATCACCCGCATCGCCTGCGGCAGCACGATCCGGCGGAAGATTTGCCGGCCGGTCATGCCCAGGGCCTGCGCCGCCTGGGTCTGCCCGTGGTCCACCGACTGCAGGCCGGCGCGGACGATCTCGGCCATGTAGGCCGCCTCGTTCAGGCCGAGACCCAGGATCGCGGCGATGAACGGGGTGATCAGGGTGTTGGCGTTCAGGGTGACGAACGCCGGGCCGAACGGGACGCCGAGCGAGAGCACCGGGTAGAGCGCTGCCAGGTTGAACCAGAACAGCAACTGCACGAGCAGTGGCGTCCCGCGGAAGAATCCGACATAGGCCGAGCAGGCGCTGGACACGACCGGGTTGCGTGAATCCTTTCCGACCGCGAGCACGACCCCGAAGACCAGGCCCACCAGCATCGCCAGCACGGTGAGCAGGATGGTGTTCTTCAGGCCGGTGAGAATGGACGCGCTGGTGAAGTAGCCGAAGACGACGCTCCACTGGAAGTTGTCGTTCGTCAGCAACGTGTGCACGAACATGGCGATCAGCACGACGACCACGACCGTGGACACCCAGCGTCCGTAGTGGCGGATCCGCACGACTTCCTTGGCGTCGTGCCCGGACGAGGACCGGCCCGCCGCCGGGGTCACCGGCGGCGCGCTGCCCGTGGCGTCAGCCCTTGCTGATGGCAGGTTCACTGATGGCTCCCGCTTGGACCTGCCACTTTTCGAGAATCTTCTTGTAGGTCCCGTCGGCGATCAGCTTCTTCAGGCCGGCCTCCACCGCGGGCGCCAGCGCCGACCCCTTCGGCAGCGCGATCCCGTACGGGCTGGGCTTGTAGTTCTCCTGCAGCACGTCGAACTGACCCTTCGCCTGTTGGGCGATGTAGGCCAGCGGTCCGTAGTCGGACATCGACGCCTCGGCGCGGCCGCTGGACAGGGCCAGCGTCGCCTGCGGCTGGTCCGGATACACATCGACGCTGATGGCCGGCTTGCCGGCCGTCGTGCACGCCTTCGTGAAGTCGGGCAGGTACTCGTCGGCGTAGATGGTGCCCTTCTCGACGGCGACCTTGTGCCCGCACAGGTTGTCCAGGTCCAGTTTCGCCGGGTTGCCCTTCTTCACGATCAGCGAGGTTCCGCCCTGGAAGTAACTGACGAAGTCGACGACCTTGTTGCGTACCGGGGTGATGCTCATGGCGGCGGCCGCGCTGTCGTAGCGCTTGGACTGCAGGCCCGGGATGATGGCGTCGAACTTCAGGTCGGTCAGGGTGACCTTCAGGCCGAGCACGGTGCCCAGCGCCTGCATCAACTCCGGGTCGACCCCGGTCAGCGTCTTGTTGTCGCTGCCGTAGAACTCGAACGGCGGGTATCCGGAGCCGGTCGCCACCTTGAGAACGCCCGCCTGCTTCACCGCCGCCGGTACCAGGGCCGCTGCCGCCGCGTCGGTACCGCCGGACGCACCGCCCGTCGCCGTACCCCCGGCCGACGACCCGCTGGCGGGGGCTGCGCTGCTCGAACCGGCCGCTGCTGGACTGCTGGACGCCGCCGCGGCCGGAGTGCTGGAGCTACCGCAGCCGCTCAGGGCCACGCCGGCAACGAGGATCGATGCGCAGATCGCACCAAGGGAACGTACCTCGACGAATCGCTGTCTCATGGGCGCCTCTTCTTCCGGCGGGCGGTGGTGGATGAACGGAAGGTAAGCAACGGAAGAAGTCGGCTTTGTTACGGAATCCGCCTCCTGCAATGGCGGCCGGTGACAATTGCAGTTCTGGCCCCGGCGACGGAGTCATCGACATGGCACCATGAGCGGATGCCCGTCTCCACGACATCCTTCGCGCACGTCCGGCTCACCGTCAACGACATCGCGCGGTCCCGCGCGTTCTACGAGGAGGTGTTCGGCCTCCCGATCGCCGTGGAGATGCCGCCGGACGCCGACGAGGCCACCCGGCAGCAGTTCGCCTTCTTGTTCGGCGGGGTGATCTACCAGTTGGGAGATTCACTGCTCGGCCTGCGGCCGGTGTCCGACGACGAGTTCGACGAGAACCGGACCGGGCTGGACCATCTGGCCTTCGCCGTGGCCGACCGGTCCGAACTGGAATCGACGGTGTCCCTGCTCGACGCCCGCGGCACCGCGCACGGCGGCATCAAGGACATCGGTTCCGGTTACATCCTCGAGTTCCGGGACCCGGACAACATCGCGCTGGAGCTGTTCGCAGCCAAGGCCTGACGCGCGGCGGGCCGTCAGCTCGCCAGCAGGTCCCCGACGGACATCCGTCGGTGGGACAGGTCGGCCGCGGTGTCGTCCACCGTCCGGTTGCGGGCGAAACTGTAGGCACGGAGCACGGCCAGCGCATCGGCGCTGCTCAACCGCATCTCGGTGTTCACCATCCCCATCGCCACCCATACCTGAGCGCGACTGTCCACCGCCGAGCTGCGCAGCCAGTCGGGGCCCTCCCCCTCGCCGCGGTCGTGCGGCATGTCGGTGAGCAGGCTGGTCACCGTGGCGGCGACCGCCCGGACGTCACCGACGTCCACGGTCGACATCCGCTCGTCGTCCCTGAAGTACAGGTCGAGCGCGCCCATGCCCTGCAGCCCCTGATCCAGCGGGAGCGACAGCACACCGCGGAACGGGGTGTGCGCCAGCAACTCCTGGTGGTACTGCGGCCAGGACCGACTCAGCACCCCCTCCCGGCCGAACACCATCTCGCCGCGGCTCTGCGCCTGGAAGCACGGACCCTGGCCCAGGGTGAACTGGAGTCGCTCCGCGTAGGTCGCGTCGTCGTCGCTCGCACCGATCGGCACGCGCAGATCGGTGTGGGTGAACAGGCTCAGGCTTGCCCCGTCGACGGCAAGCACGCGGACGCAGGCCCGGGAGAGCCGGACCGGAAGAAGCTCCGGCCCGGCGGTGTCGGAGCCGTCGCCGCCCCAGCTGTCCTGGCCGGCCAGCGCGGCGATCCCGGTCGCCAGTTCGACGAACCGCCCGGTGCTGGTCATCGGCGTCGCGCCGACTGCGGGCCCTGGCGCTCGGCCGCCCAGCCCATCGCTCCGGTCATGCGCGGCTCCTTCCTCACTCGGCACAGGGATTCCAGTATGCCGATCCACGGCGATGCCCGGCACGGACCGCTCCCGGGCCCGCGGCGGGTTGCTACGCAGCGGGCGTCAACCGGCGTCGGGACAGCCGGCGCCACACCCAGCTGGAGGGCACCGTGCGGTCGTGCAGCACGTACTCGGCGGTGGCGGCGTCGGAGAAGGTGCTCTCCAGGGCGCGCCGATCGTCCGAGCGCCCGGCCAGCAGCAGTTCGTCGCCGGTCGCGAGCTGGAAGCCGCCGCCGGGGGCGAGAGTCCGTAACCCGTCGCGTTGCACCATCAGCACGACGATCTCCAGCGGCGCGCTGCGGTCCGCCGGGCTGCGCAGCAGGTCGGCCAGCGGGCGGTCCGGACCGCTCAGCCAGGACCGGAGGGCCGGCGCCTGCGGACCGTCGATGGTCGTCGTCCACAGCGCAGGCAGGGTGCACGTCGCCCCCAGCCGGCCGATCGTCTCCAGCCGGGCGATCTGCTCCTGCGCCCAGTCGTCGCCCCGCGCCGGCATGTCCTGGAGGAAGCGCCACAGCAGCGGCGTGCTGAGTTGCGCGGACACCTGGTTCGCGACGAACTCGGCCGGCACCAGCAGCGAATCGATCTCCATCGCCCGGAACAGGGGCGCACTCGCCGGCTGGTTCTGCCGCGCCGCAAGGAAGAGGTCGGGGTTGATGCGGCGGGCGGCGGCGAGCAGCGACAGGTTCGTGGTGTCGTTGTCGGTGCCGGCGACGAAGCCCACCGCCCCGCTCAGCCGGGCCCGGTCCAGCATCGCCGGGTCGGACGCGTCACCCACGAAGATGTCCGGGTCCGGCTCCTCGCCGGGTTCCAGGGTGTCCAGGATCGTCACGTCCAGGCCCTCTGCCCGCAGGTCGCGCGTCAGTTCGCGACCGAAACGGCCGTAGCCGCACATCACCCACCGGCCGTCGGCCGGCGGTCTGCCGCGGTCGGGCATCGCCGAGCCCGGCCCGCCCTGCAACCACGACATCAACTGGAACGACGCGGGGGAGCGCAGAGCCAGGCGCAGCTGGTCGCCGAACCGGTCGAACGGGTTCACCACCGTCGGGGTGCCGAATGCCCGCATACGGGCCGTGACCGGCAGCGAGACGGTCCTGGCGATGACGGGGATGCCCGGCCGCAGCAGCGCGGCCGCCATCGTCACCGCGAGGTTGACCTCGTCGTCGTCGGTCAGGGCGAGCACGCCCGCGCAGTACGGATGGTCCAGGCCGGCGATCCCGAGACTGCGCGGGTCGCGCGCGTCCCCGACCAGGCCCGGCACGTCCGCCCGGTACGCGGCCAGCTCGAGGGCGTCGATCCGGTCCGCCGACTGGTCGATGACGACGAACTGCTGCCCCAGGGAGTCGAACGACCGCCCGAGCACCTCGCCGGTACGGCCGTACCCGGCCATCAGCAAAAAGGGCTCGCGGAGCCCGGCCACCTTGCGGGTGAAGTGCCGGAGCGCCAGTGCCCGCCGGAACGCCCTGTCCTGCAACAGGGTCAGGATGGAGCCGATGGCGTAGGCCCAGCCGATCACGGTGAGGTAGATGGTCGCCATCACCCACAGCCGCTGTGCGGAGGTGAACGGTTGCGGCAATTCACCGAACCCGATGGTGGTGGCCGTGTAACTCATGAAGTAGAACGAATCGAAGAATCCCATTCGGACGGGGCGGCCGTCGGCGCCCTGGCCAGGGATGAGCGTCAGGCCGAGCACGCTGACCGCGAACAGCACGATCAGGGTGATCAGCGGGACGCGCATGCGGCGCATCACCAGGAAGATGGTGGCCGAAGCCTCGCTCTCCCGGGCGATCGAGGACTTCCAGTGCACCCGCCGGCGGGCCAGTTCGTTGCGGCCGAACATCTGGCGCCAGAAGACCCGCAGCACCTCACGCATCGCCGCGCCATCCGGGCGTCATCGACGGTGGAAGGACACGGTCTCGACCACCAGCAGCACCACGGACACCAGGTTGGCCAGCAGCGCGCCGCCGGACAGCGACACCGCGCTGGCGGTGGCCGAAGCGGTGAGGCCGGCGGAGGAGATCTTGGCTGCATATCCCCACATGACCGCAGCGATCAGCAGCTGGAGGTCGGCGACCAGGCTGGTCGCCAGGTGGACCGCGCCGATCTGCGTACGGTCACCGAACTTCAGGATCGTCGCGATGAGGCTGACGACGAAGGCGCCGAGCAGTTCATAGACGTTGTGCAGGTCGGGATTGGCGATGTCGCCGATGAAGAACCCGAAGTTCATGGTCGCGGCGAGCAGCACGAAGAAGCCGAAGATCACCTTCTCGAGGTTCATCGCTCCCCACTCCGTGCCCGGCCGAGCCGTCGCCCGCTCGGACAACCCTAACCGGGGTCCACCCCCCTGGGTGGGATGGCCGACCTCGGCCTGTCGCCTGCCACGCACGTCCCGTCACCGCGGGCCCCCGCGGCCCGCCGGTCCGGTCCGCGCGAGGATCAACGTCACCCGCGCGCGCCTGGCCGGCCCGGGCGAGGATCAACTTGGTGAAGGCGGGCCCGTCCGGCCCGGGCGAGGATCAACGTCACCCGCGCGCGCCTGGCCGGCCCGGGCGAGGATCAACTTGGTGAAGGCGGGCCCGTCCGGCCCGCGCGAGGATCAACTTGGCGATTTCGGGGCGATTCTGGGGGGAAACCGGCCTGAATCCTGCGCCTCGCGAAGTTGATCCTCGCCCCGGGGCTGAGCGGGCCAGCGAAGTTGATCCTCGCCCCGGGGCTGAGCGGGCCAGCGAAGTTGATCCTCGCCGAGGGTGTCGGGGCGGGCCGGCGGAGAGGATCAGACTTGGCTCGGCATGGTGGGCGGGTCCGCCGCGGCCGTGCAGCCGCCCGTCAGCCGGTGAGTCAGTGCGACTCCCGGCTGATGGCATGCCCGCTCGACCCGAGCAGGAAGTCGAGGTCGGCGCCGGTATCGGCCTGCAGCACGTGGTCGACGTACAGCCGCTGCCACCCGCGCACCGGTGCGGCGAAGCCGTCGGTCGTTGCCGCGGACGGCACTCGGCTCGCCAGATCGGTTGCGGGGATGTCGATGTCGAGTCGTCGGCCGGCGAGGTCGAGCACGATCGGGTCACCGGTCCGCACCAGGCCGAGCGGGCCACCCGCCGCGGCTTCCGGAGCGACGTGCAGTACCACCGTGCCGTAGGCCGTTCCGCTCATCCGGCCGTCGCAGACCCGCACCATGTCGCGGACCCCCTTGGCCAGCAGCTTTTCCGGAATGGGCAGGTTGGCGACCTCCGGCATACCCGGGTAGCCGCGCGGCCCGCAGCCCCGCAGCACCAGCACGCAGTCCTCGTCGACGTCCAGGTCCGGGTCGTCCAGGCGGGCGCGGACGTCCTCGATGCTGTCGAACACGATGGCCCGGCCGCGGTGCTGCAGCAGGGTGGCGGTGGCCGCGGCGGGCTTGATCACGGCGCCGTCGGGCGCGAGACTGCCGCGGAGGACGGCGATCCCGGCGTCGGGCAGCAGGGGGTCGGTCCTGTCGCGGATCACCTCGGAATCCCAGATCCGTGCTCCGGCGACGGAATCGACCAGGGTCCGGCCGGTGACCGTCACCGCCGTCGGGTCCAGCAGGTCGGTCACCTGGGCCAGCACCGCCGACAGCCCTCCGGCCCGGTGCAGGTCGTCCATCAGGAACCGGCCGGCCGGCTGCAGGTCGACCAGCAGCGGCACACCGGACCCGGTGGTGTCGAAATCATCGAGGGTGAGCGGGATTCCGAGCCGGCCGGCGATGGCCAGCAGATGCACCACCGCGTTGGTGGAACCACCGATCGCGGCGAGCGCCACGATGGCATTGCGGAAGGAGCCGGCGGTCAGCACGGTGCTCGGTCGCCGATCCGCCTCGATCATCTCCACGATCAGCCGGCCGGTGGCATGGGAGCGCTCGAGCAGTCTGCTGTCCGCCGCCGGCGTTCCGGCGATCCCGGGCATGGTGGTGCCCAGCGCCTCGGCGACGCAGGCCATGGTGGATGCCGTGCCCATCGTGTTGCAGTGGCCGCGACTGCGGATCATCGAGGACTCGGAGTCCAGGAAGTCGGACGCCGAGAGAGTGCCGGCCCGTACCTCCTCGCTCAGCCGCCACACGTCGGTGCCGCAGCCCAGCGGGACGCCGCGGAAGGTGCCGGTCAGCATGGGTCCACCCGGAACGACGACGGCCGGCAGATCCACCGACGCGGCGGCCATCAGCAACGAGGGAATCGTCTTGTCGCACCCGCCGAGCAGCACCACACCGTCGATGGGATTGGCGCGCAACATCTCCTCGATCGCCATCGCGGCCATGTTCCGCCACAGCATCGCCGTCGGCTTGACCTGCGTCTCGCCGAGCGAGACCACCGGGAGGTTGAGCGGTATGCCCCCCGCGGCCCAGATGCCCTGTTTGACGCTGGTCGCCACCTCGTCCAGATGGGCGTTGCACGGTGTCAGGTCCGAGGCGGTGTTGGCGATCGCGATGTGCGGCCGGCCGTCGAAGGCACCGGCCGGCAGCCCGCGGCGCATCCACGCCCGGTGGATGTACCCGTTGCGGTCGTCCCCGCCGTACCACTGCTGACTGCGCATGTTGAAAGCTCCTGCCACCTCGCACCGGCCGCCCGGCGCGACCCCGCTGGCACAGTCTCGCTGTCCACCGGCGTTTCCGCACCGGCAAGGTCGACGTGCGCCGATCACGGCCGGTCGCGGCCTCCGGTCGGTCGATTCGCCGCACGCCACTGCGGGACCAGATCGCCGCTGCGCACCAGGTGATTCAGATGCGCCCTGGCGATCGACCGGGTCTGCAGGGTGGCTCCGCCGAACGCTCCCAGCCGGGTGCCCATCGCTGTCGCCAGCTCGCCCAGCCGCATCGGCTCGTCGCGGTCGACGAACTCCCGGACGAACTCCTCGGCAGTCTCGACGAAGGCCAGGCTCTCGTCGATCCGGGCCAGCGCCGCCTCCCGGTCCAACGGATCGCCGTGCGAGGGACGCATCACGGTGAAATCCAGTCCCCGGAGCCGCTGCAGCCCCCCGCGGTAGCGGTCGACGTCCAGGTACAGCGGCGCCAGGGCGTCCGGGCTCCCGACGACAGGCAGCCCACGGCCCTGCACGTCGTCGAACGGGAACAGCACACCGCGCTCGGCGTCGTGCACGGCGATGTGGCCGGGACTGTGCCCGCTCGTGGTGACGATCCGCAGTGTCGTGTCGCGCAACACGATCTCGTCGTCGTCGCGGAGCAGCCGGTCCACGCGCACCCGCTCGCCGAGATGCTCGTCCAGGCCGGCCCGCTCGGCCGCCGACATCGTGTAGGCATCCGGATCGGCGTTCCACAACTCGGACACGAGCAGGTCGTTGCTCTCCAGCCAGCCTGCCTCCAGCGCGGGCCCGGCGAACAGCGGGGAGCCGATCCGGGCCAGCGCTCCGTTGCCGCCCATGTGGTCCGGGTGCGCGTGGCTGTTCACCACCAGGCCGATGTCCTCGATCCGCAGACCGGCCGCGGCCAACTCCCCGCGGATCGAGGTTTCCGGCGTACCGGCGATACCGGAGTCCAGCAGCACGATGCCACTGGAGTCGGCGAAGGCATGCAGCCACAGCGGCAGGCCGCACACCTGCAGGTACTCGGTGCGCAGGGCGAACCAGCCGTCCGCGAAGGCCTTCACCGCACGGCCCGCATCGGCTCGGGCGTCAGCCAGGCGAACGCGTCGGCGGTCGCGGACCGCACCGGATTGGACAGCGTGCCGACCGATTCGATCTCGGTCACCGCGGTATCGCCCGGTAGCAGGGTGAAACTCAGGTCGGGGACCAGCCCGGTGCCGGTGGAGAGCACCACACCGTCGGGGAACCAGGCGTGGCGACGAAGGTGGCTGACCAGATCGGCGGGGACGCGGTTCAGCATCGCGGTGCTGGTGGACCCGCTCCACACGGTCTCGCCGTCCCGGTCGACCCTGGCGGTGATGGCCAGGGCCTGCAGGTCGGCGATCTCCCAGATCGGCCGGATCGCCGGGCCCAGGGCGCAGGACCCGGAGTAGACCTTGGCCTGCGGCAGGTACAGCGGGTTCTCGCCCTCGATGGACCGGGACGACACGTCGTCGCAGACGGTCGCGCCCACGATCTCGCCCAGCGCGTTCACCACCACCGCCAGCTCCGGTTCCGGCACGTCGACCGACGAATCGGGCCGGACGCCGATCGGTTCGCCGTCGCCGACCACCCGCCAGGGCACGCTCTTGAAGAACAGTTCGGGCCGGTCGGCCTCGTACACCCGGGCGTAGACGTCGGCGACGACGCTTTCCTCCTGCCTGGCCACGCTGGACCGCCGGTAGGTGACACCGCTGGCCCACACCTCGGTGTACCCGTCGACGGGCGGCAGCAGACGGGAGGGCTGCGTCTCGACCGGCCCGCCCGCCTCGACCACCTCCCGCAGGTCAGATCCGGAGAGCCGCAGCAGCGCGGCAATGCTCGGCACGGGCAGTCGATGAACGGTGCCGTCCGGCGCGCGCACGCCGACCCGCACCTCCCCGGCCGACCCGGAACCGGCGACGTACCGAATGATCTCCATCGATCAACCTTCCCCTTGACTGGCGTCGGTGCCGACCGTGCCGACGGTGCCGAACGCGCTGATTGTGCTCACTTCGCCGGCCCGACCGGGCGCCGGACCGGCTCAGCGACCGGAGAAAACCGGAGCGCGCTTCTGCGCGAAGGCGAGGCGGCCTTCGACCGCGTCCTGGGTGCCCATGCAGATCGCCTGCATCTCGCGCTCGTACTGGATGGCCGCCTCCATCCCCATCGTCCGGGCGGCGTGCAGGTTGGCCTTGGCCACCTGCGCGGCGATCGGTGGGCGGGAGGCGATGGTGCGGGCCAGGGTCGTCGCCGCACCGAGCAGGTCGGCAGGGTGCACGAGCCGGCTGACCAGGCCGCAGCGCAGTGCTTCGGCGGCGTCGATCGGATCGCCGGTGAGCAGCATGACCGCCGCATCGCTGGCCGAGAGGCTGGCCGACAGCAGCGCTGTCACCCCGCCACCCCCGATCCAGCCGAGCTTGATCTCGGCCGCCGCGAAAGCCGCTGTGGTGCTGGCGATCCGGATGTCGCTGGACAGGGCGAGCTCCAGCCCGCCGCCGTAGGCATACCCGTTGATCGCGGCGATCACCGGGACCCGCAGCGCCCGCAGCGCGTCGCAGTAATCGCGCCGGTTGCGGAATTCCCACGGGCTGGGATAGGCCTCCACCTCGCCGATGTCACTGCCGACGCAGAACGACCGCTCGCCGGACCCGGTGACGACGAGGACCCGAACCGTCGGATCGTCCGCGACGCGTCGCACGATCGCGAACAACTCGGCGCTCATCGCCCTGGTGACGGCGTTGAGCTTCTCCGGCCGGCGCAGGGTGATCATCCCGACCCCGTCTGCGTCCACGTCGAAATGCACCTGGTCGTTCATCGTCGATCCTCCTCGAGGGGCGTGGGTCACGTTGGTCGAGCCGACGGCCCGGGCAGCGTCGCCCGCACCGGTGATGGTCTCGCGGACGATCTCGGACACGCTGTCCTGGCTCCGCGTCATCCGCGAAGGCCCGTCGTCGCAGGCAGACTCATCGCACCGCGGCGCTTTCCAGCAGGTGGGCGATCCGCTCGGGCGCCAGGCCCAGCTCGGTCAGCAGTTCGGTGGTGTGCTGGCCGGTGGTCGGCGCCGGCCGGTCCATGCGCATCGGGGTGGCGGCCATCCGGAACGGGAAGCCGGGTGTGGTGACCGTCCCCTCCGTGGGGTGGTCGTAGGTGATGAACGACCCGTTGTGCGCGACCTGCGGGTCCTGCAACAGCTCGTCGTAGCTGTACACCGGACCCACCCACACCCCGGCGGCACCAAGGGTGGCGAGCCAGTGATCGGTCGTGGCCGTCCGCAGGTGTTGACCGACGGCTCGCGAGACCTCGTCCCGGTTCGTGAAGCCGTCACCGTGCAGCGTCGCCAGGTGCGGGTCGTCGAACAGCACCGCGAGAAGCCGCAGATCGGCAAAGGCCAGGGAAAGATAGCCGTCACTGGTCGGGTAGATGCCGTACGGCGCCCGGATGTAGGAATGCGCGTGGATCTCCTGGCCGCGCCGCTGGCGCACCCCACCCACCGTCCGCACCGACAGCTCCTGGGCCTGCATGGCGATCAACGCGTCGAGCATGTTGACCTGCACCAGCTGTCCCTCGCCGGTGCGTTCCCGGTGCAGCAGGGCGGCGAGCACACCCTCGACCGAGGAATACGCGGTGATCGCGTCGGCCAGGAAGAAGGGTGCCGGCTGCGGCGGCTGGTCCGTCGTCCCCGAGCTGTACAGGGCTCCGCTCATGCCCTGCAGCAACAGGTCCTGCCCCGGCCTGGACACGTACGGTCCGGATTCGCCGTAGCCGGAGATGGACACGTAGACGATGTCCGGCCGGAGGGCGCGGATCGATTCGTAGTCGACGCCGAGCCGGGTCGCCACGCCCGGCCGGTAGTTCTGCAGGAAGACATCGGCGCCGGCGACCAGTTCACTCAGCACGGCCCGGCCGTCGGCCGACTTCAGGTCCACCGCCAGGCTGCGCTTGTTGCGGTTGAGCGACAGGAAGGAGGCGTTCACCTCGTTGCCTTCGGCTCCGCCGGCCGGCTGGCTGCGCTGCCACTCGCCGGTGATCGGCTCGACCTTGATGACGTCCGCCCCGAGGTCGCCCAGCCGCATGGTGGCGAATGGGCCGGCCATCGCGATCGACAGATCGAGCACCCGGATGCCCTGCAGTACCGACCCTGTCATGTCCTGCTCCCAGCAGAAGTGATGGTACGGGCGCGATCTCGACGGATGTCGTGCTGCGCTCCCTGGACGAGCGATCGCATCAGCGAGGCCGCCGCATCCGCGTCGCGTCGTTCGATCGCCTCCACGACGGCCAGATGGGCCGGGAGCGTCCGTCGGTTGCGCCGAACGTTGCGGGTGTGCACCTGCCGGGCCGCCTCGAAGGCGAGGAACAGCAGGCTGTTGAGCTGCACCAGCAGCTGGTTGCCACTGGCTTCCACGACCCTGCGGTGGAAATCCAGGTCGTGCTCGATGAATTCGTCCGGATCGGCCAGCGTTGCTTCCATCCGCCCGTACGCCGCGCGGAGCTCGGCCACGCAGCGGCGGTTCCGCGCCGACGCGGCGAGCCGTGCAGCCTCAGGTTCCAGCGCCACCCGCAAGCCGGCCAGATCGTCCAGCTGGGCGCCCGAGGGGTCGCTGGTGTAGCGCCAGGCCAGCACCTCCGGGTCGAGCAGGTTCCAGCTGCTCTCCGGCTGCACCAGGGTCCCCACCCTGGTACGCGCCACCACCAGGCCCTTGGCAGAAAGAACCTTGACCGCCTCCCGGACGGTGGACCGGCTGCTGCCGAACTCCTCCACCAGCTGCGCCTCGGTGGGCAGCGCATCGCCGGGCGACAACTGCCCGGACACGATCCGCACACCGAGCGAGCGGACCAGGCGGCCGTGCAGGCCGGCACCCGGGTGACCGGCGCCGGGCGGTGCATCGGTGTTCACCGGTGGAATGCTACGGCGCCGCGGGGTTCGCGGCAAGCATTTGCCCGACCAAACCATCATTTCATCAGACAAATGGCGAGATCGCCTTGACCGTCGTGCGTGCCGCCCCTAGCATTGCCGGGTCGGAGCAGCTGACTCGAGGAGGAGCCCCATGGCCGCGGACCGGTTCACCGATCGCGTCGCATTTCTCACCGGGGGAGCGTCCGGCATCGGGCTGGCCACCGCGCACCGGCTGCACGACGAGGGCGCGACGGTGGTCCTCTACGACCGGAACCAGGCGGCGCTGGACGAGGCGGTCGCCGCTCTGGGTGACCGGGCGGTCGGTGTGCAGGGCGACGTCGCCGACGCGGAGCAGGTCGGGGGCGCGATCGCCGGGGCGGCAGCAGATCTCGGCCGGTTGGACATCCTGGTCACGGCCGCCGGGGTGGACCGGTGCGATACCGTGCCCAACACCACGCTGGACGAGTGGCGGACGATCATCAGCGTCGATCTGGACGGTGTGTTCTACGCGTGCCGGGCGGCACTGCCGGTGTTCCTGGAGCGCCGCAGCGGCGCCATCGTCACCGTCTCGTCGGCGATCGGCACCGTCGGCGAGAAGAACAGGTCGGCGTACTGCGCAGCCAAGTCCGGGGTCGAGAACCTTACCAGGGCAATGGCTCTGGACCATGGCGGGCAGGGCGTGCGAGCCAACTGCGTAGCCCCCGGTCTGATCGACACCCCGCTCATCCGGGGCGGCAAGGTCGCCGGCGACGCCGATCCCGGGATGATGGATGCCATGGTTGCTGCGCACCACGCCATTCCGCGCATCGGCCGGCCCGACGAGGTGGCGGCCGCGATCGCCTTCTTGGCCAGCGACGACGCCTCGTTCATCACCGGGGTGATCCTCCCGGTGGATGCCGGCTGGATCGCGGCCTGACCATTGCCCGACGCCCGCTGAGTCGCAGTGCCGGGACGCCGCCCGGCCCAGAGTCGACGATGCGTGCGCATCAGGTCGTGCGCGGCCGCGGCCTCCTCGACCAGGACGGGCCAGGCCACCCCGCCGCCGGCAGTTCGTCAGGGATCACCAACCACCGGGCGGGGTGTCCCTGGCCTGAAAACGGACTCGGGCCTGCTCCACGTCGGAGTTGGACTTGTCGGAGCGCGGGGGCCGGTTCCGCGGGGATCCGAACGAACGCACCAACGCGGCGATCTTTCCGAGCAGCTTCATGGCGACGTCCTTCGCTCCCGGACCGCAGGTGAGCCGGTGCAGCTCACCTTAAGCGGCCGCGCGCTCGACGACCGGACGGTGCGCGTCACGGCCGTCCGGACGTGGTCGCCCGCCGGCGGCTGACCGCGATGACTTCGACGAGTGCCGTGCCGAGCTCTTGGTGTCGGCCCGTCGATCCGAGGATGGGCCGAATCAGCCGGCGGAGAACTGCACCCTGGTGTCGTCGCCCGCGGTCACCAGCAGCGCCCGGCCGGAGACCGGCGACCATGCCGAGGAAACGAAGAACATGCGATCGCCCGATTGAGCGAGCAGACGCAATCCACGGTAGCGGAAGTGGAACGCCTGATCGGTTGATGCCGCCGGCAACGCGGACTCGGCGACGCCGGGCAGTTGCAGGAACAGTTCCTCGGTCGTGTCCAACGTGACGGCCGGCCGGAGCTGCAGATTGTTTCCCAGGTCGATGGCCATGCCACGCCCGTACTGCTGGGCGAAGCTGTTGGCAGACCAGAACAGGCACAGCGTGACGATGGCAAGGAGAAGCCCGGCTGCCGTCCGGTCGCGTGCGGCGGGGCGTCGCCTTCGGCCATGACGGCGCAGGGCGGACAGCGACCGGCTGTAGCCGAGGATCAGCACGCCAGAGGCGACACACAGGGGAGCGAGCATCGAGCTGCGGGCGGTGGCCGCGGGTAACAGGACGAACAGGACACCGGCTGCCAGGAGCGCTGTCCCCACGCCGAGCATCGCGCGCCAGGCGAGGCGCCACCATCGAACGTGCCGCCGTCGCAGCACGAACACCACGATCGATGGCTGTGCCCAGGCGAGAAGCAGTGCGAGGAGCAGGATCGTGCCGACGGGCACATACAGAGCCTGCACGGATCTGAGCATGTAGTCCTGCGGTGAGAACTGCAGCGTGGCAGCGTCGATCCCGAAGTATTCGTAGAACGAATCGGTCCAGACATAGCCGAAGTAGAGGAACAACGCGGTGAGGATCGTCGTCGGCGCGACGAATCCGACCAGGACCCGGAAGTTGCGGGCGATCGTGCCGGTGTCGTCGGCGCCGGTTGCAGGAGTCACCATCGTCTGTGCTCATCCACTCGACGTGTCGCTGTCGGCAGATGCCGGTGTGCCCGGTATGCCGACCGTCGACGGGGCCGCCGGTTCGGTGTCCGGCGGCGTCGGGGTGGGCCGGCTGTCGTCCGACACGGGCGGCTCGTCCGGGAGCGCAGTGGAATCTGTGCCGCAGGTCGTCGCCGTCGGGGCGCTCGGACCGCACCCGATCATTTCCGACAGGGCGACGGACTGGCTGAAGGTCACGGTGACCGGGCTGCCCGGACTGGTTGCTGCCCCGACATCTCGACACAGGGGGTGGTCCTGGCCGGCACAGCTGAGTTCCACCTGCAGCTTCAAGGTGGCCTGGGACGGGTTCGCCGCGGACGCCTCGGACGTCGGTTCGAACCTGATGAACGCGCACGTTTCGCCGGGCCTTGTCGCCGGGACCGGCTGACCCACGCACGCAGCATCGTTCAGCGTGAAGTATGTGCCGGACGGGGTGATCGATCCGCCGAGATAGACAAGTCCGGTCGTCCCGTCGACGGCGAAGGGAGTGAAAGCGATGTCCGCCGTTGCGCGCCGGCCGTGGGAGAACAAGGTCACGCTGGTCAGCGCCGTCCCTGGATTGGCATGCCAATCACCGTCGCCGGTGAAGTTGGCGCCGAGCGTCGGCGCCTTCACCTGGACGGCCGGAGAATCCGGCCGACGAACGGTCACCGACGTGGCGTCGCTTTCCGCCGACTCCGGGAGCAGAGAGGGCAATGGTTCCGTGGCGGGCGCGCTCGGGGTCCGCTCGGCCGACGTGGTGCTGTCAGCGGGAGTCGCAGTGGTGACAGGCGCGGTCACCGGAACTGCTGGAGCAGTCGACACCGCACCCGGTGTGTCGGTGGCCGAGCACCCGGCGGTGGACGACAGCAGCAACGCCGCGGTCAGGACCAGTAGCTGCCGCCGGACTGTCCGGACTGCGTGGGTTCCGAAATCGCGAGGCATGGGAGACCGTTCATCTCGTCAGCGCCTGACCGCTTCCCAGCATGGTGGGACATCCGGCCGCTAGCCGGGTGCCCCACCATCGTGGGCTCACCGTTGGGGATCTGGCCTCAGGGAACGTCGACCGTGTTCGTCCAGATGCGGATGCTCGCCCTCGGCGGGAATCTCGAGCGCCCCGGTGATGAAGGCGACCGCGTCGGACATCGTGATCTCCTTGGGATCGACCACTCCGACCCGGCGTCCCAGGCGGTGGACGTGGATGCGGTCGGCGACCTCGAAGATGGCCGGCATGTCGTGACTGATCAGGATGACGGGCAGCCCGCGGGAACTGATCCGCTTGATCAGGTCGAGCACGCTCGCCGTTTCCTTCACGCCCAGCGCGGCCGTCGGTTCGTCCAGGATCACCAGCTTGGTACCGAACATCGCCGCCCGGGCGACGGCGACGGCCTGCCGCTGACCCCCGGAGAGATTCTCGATCGGGACCGTGATGTCCTGGACGGTGGCGATGCCCAACGACTCCAGCTGCGACTTGGCCTCGGTCCGCATGGCCTTCCGGTCCAGGAACCGCATCTTGCCGAGCAGGCCGTCGCGGCGGATCTCGCGGCCGAGGAACAGGTTGGTCGCGATGTCCAGAGCCGGTGCCACGGCCAGCGTCTGGTAGACCGTCTCGATTCCTCGTTTGCGTGCCTCGTTGGGGCTGGTGAACCGGACCGGCTCGCCGTCCAGGTACACCTGGCCGGAGTCGGGAACCACCGCTCCGGTCATCGCCTTGATGATGCTCGACTTCCCGGCACCGTTGTCGCCGACCACGGCCAGGACCTCGCCCGGGTAGAGGTCGAAATCCGACTCCCGGACGGCGGTCACCTTGCCGTAGCGCTTGACCACCGAACGGGCGGCCAGGATCGGTTGCACCCCAGCAGGTCCCCGGGCCGGCCCTGCGGTGTCCGACGGCGGGATGTTGCTGCCGGTGGCCGGTCCGGCCGCGGGAGCCGGGCCACTGGTGGTGATCGGGCCGCTCATGAACTCCTCCTGCGGGTGAGTTGGTCGAACGCGACCGCCAGGATGACCAGTACGCCGGTGGCGAGGTTCTGGTAGTTCGAATCGATCTGCATGGCGGTCAGGCCGTTGCGCAGCACCGAGACGATCAGTGCGCCGATGATGGTGCCGACCACTCCACCACGGCCGCCGAACAGCGAGGTACCGCCGATGACGACCGCGGTGATGGAGTCCAGGTTGCCGGTCTGGAAGGCATTGGGATCGGCGGAGGGACTGCGCCCCAACGCCATCCACGCAGCGAGTCCGTAGACGATGCCGGCGACGATGTACACCGACAACAGCACGCCTTTGACGTTGATGCCGTTGAGCCGGGAGGCTTCCGCGTCGTTGCCGACCGCGTAGACGTGCCGGCCCCATCCCGTCTTGCCCAGGATGATCCACATCACGACGAACAGCACCGCGGCCAGGATCATGCCGTAGCTGATGTTCACCGAGCCGAGCGCGATCTGCTTGCCCAGCAGGGTCAGTGTGCTGTCGGAGCTGACGTCGGTGGTGGTGCCGCCGCTGTAGAGCGCGGAGACCGCGGTGACCACCGCGAGCATGCCGAGGGTCACGATGAACGGTGGCAACCGGAGTCGGGTGACCAGGAATCCGGAGATGGCAGCTATGGCGCCGGCCACCAGGATCCCGATGAGAACCGCGGCGGAGGAAGCCATCTGCATCGACAGCTTGGCCATCACCACGGTGGCGAACACCATGATCGCGCCGTTGGCCAGGTCGATACCTGCGGTGAGGATGATGAGCGTCTGACCGAGAGCGAGCGTGCTGACCACGACCGTCTGGTTGACGATGGTGCTGAAGTTGTCCAGATTGAGGAATGTGCTGGTGGCGATGGAGAAGAACACCAGCGCGATGACCAGTGCCGCGGTCGGGCCCAGGGCGGGGGACCGCGCGAAGATTTCCTTCGCCCGGTCTCCTCCGCGGGCCTTCGGCGGGGCGATAGTGGCCGTGGTTGTCATGCCGCCTCCTTTGGCGTGCTGCAGCTGTCGACTACCGGAGAACGAAACATTGCCGTCTTGTCGGATCGGGCCGAGTACCGGGGGTCAGACTCATCCCCAGCAGTTGGCCAGGCCCCACGCCGAATCCTTGGAATCCTGGCCGGCGATCGGCTGGTCGGTGATCAGCGTGGCGCCGGTGTTGATCACGCCGGAGGGCTTCGTGCCGTTCTTGGCGTAGGCGACGATCGCCTTGACGCCGTCCTCGGCCATCACCTTCGGGAACTGCATGACCGTGGCGACGAACTTCTTGTCCTTGACGTACTGGACCCCCGAGCAGCTGCCGTCGATCGAGGCGACCAGAACCTTGCTCTGCAGGCCTTTCTCGGTGAGCGCCTGATACGCGCCGCGACCGGCCGGCTCGTTGATCGAGTAGACGACGTTGACGGTGGGATGCGCCTGCAGCAGGTTCTCCATCGCCGCCTGGGCCTTGGTCTGGTCACCGGCGGTCAACGCGCTGCCGATCACCTGTGGCGGGGTGCCGGCCGGCAGGCCCATGCCCTCGAGGAATCCGTTGTGCCGCTGGATGCCGACGCTGGCACTCGGATCGAGGTCCATCGCGATGATCTGGGGTGCGGTGCTGCCGATCTTGGCCTTGACGTACTTGCCGAGGATGACACCGGCCTGCATGTTGTCGGTGGCGTAGGTGGCGGCGACCGCGGTGGCCGGGGTGGTCTCGGAATCCAGTGCGACGACCAGGATTCCCTTGGCCTGTGCTTCCTTGATCGCGTTCAGGATGCCGGCGGAGTTGCTCGGCGTGATCATGATGCCCTTGACGCCCTGCTGGATGAGGTTCTCGATCGCGCTGACCTGGCCCTCGTTGTCGCCGTCGAACTTGCCCGCGAGGGCGATGAGCTCGGCGCCCTGGGTGGAGGCGAGCGCCTTGGCCGACTCGCGGAGCTTGACGAAGTACGGGTTGGAGTCGGTCTTGGTGACCAACCCGATCTTGATGGTCCCGCCCGAGCCACCGGCCGACGCGCTCGCCGAACTGGAACCGCCGGGCGCCGCGGGCGATCCCGAAACGGCCGGGGCGGACGACCCGCCGGCTGCCGGCTGGGACGAGGTCGGTGCGGTGGCGGTCGAGTCGCTCTTGGTGCAGGCCGACAGTGACAAGGTCACCGTCACACCGAGAGCGACCGCCAGGGCAGCGGATCTGGAAACCGTGAGCTTCATTGCTGGAGTCCTCCTGTTGGGGCTGGTCGTCGTCGTGCTGCCTCGCAATGTGCCGCATCGGCGGCTGTTGCGCGAATCACAGCAACGCTATACTCGCATAGGCAAGCGCTTGCGCAAGCGCTTGCGCATAAAGTTCGCCCGTTTGGCCCTGTGAAGGTGATCGTTTGCCGGTGTCGCGGTGTGGGTTTGTGGCCCGCTCCCAGCCGGTCGGCGTCGGTCGACCGCGTCAGCGGGCGCCGTGAACCCACTTCGCACCGGTTTCCCTGCTCGCGTCACCGACCGACCGAAGCTGCAAGACGAGGAGTGATCCGTGGCAACCATGGCCGACGTAGCCCAGCGCGCCGGCGTTTCCGTATCGACCGTCTCGCACGTCGTGAACGGCACGCGCGCCGTCCATCCGGACACCCGGCAGCGAGTGCTCGACGCTGTCGCGGCCACCAATTTCGTCGTCAACACACTGGCCCGGGCACTGGCGACGTCGGCCAGTACAGCCACCATCGGCCTGGCCATGTCCGCGGTGTCGAACTTCTACTTCGCCGATCTTGTGAGCGACATCGACGCCGCGGTGCGGGCGGCGGGCAGCACGCTGCTGCTGGCCGATACCCACGAGGACGCCGCCGAAGAGCTGGACGTCGTCCGGTCGCTGCACCAGCGCCGGGTCGACGGCATCCTGCTCGCGCCGGTCACCGGACGGGACGGGGCGGCTCTGCAGTATCTGCGCGACCTGCAGGTCCCGGCGGTCCTCGTGGACCGCTGCGCGGCGGACGACTTCGACCAGATCGGGGTGGAGAACGTGCAGTCCACGGCCTTGCTGACCTCGCACCTGGCCGAGCACGGCCACCGACGCATCGGCTTCGTCTCCGGGGTTCCGGGCGTGCAGACCACCGTCGAACGAGTCGCCGGATATCGACGGTCGTTGCGGAAGAATCGGCTGCGATTCGATCCTGCACTGGTGGTGCCCGGCCATTCCAACGCCGAGGACGCGGCGACCGCGGTCGACTCGCTGCTGGCGCTGCCGGACCCGCCGACAGCGCTGGTGATCGGAAACAACCACATGACCATCGGTGCGCTCCGGTCGTTGAAACACCACTCCAAATCCGTTCCGGACGACATCGCCCTGGTCGCCTTCGACGATTTCGACTGGGCAGATGTGTTCGAGCCGCACCTGACCGCCATCGCCCAGCCGATTTCGCAGCTGGCCGAGCGGTCCGTGACGATGCTGTTGGAGCGGATAGCGGGTTCGTCGGAGCCACCCCGCACCGAACGGCCCGTCGGCACCTTCCAGCACCGGGACTCGTGCGGTTGCGCCGCATCGCGGTGAGGTAGTGCGCGGACTGTTGATGCTGCGGCAGAGGCTTTTTCGACCCCGCAGGTTCCGACACGCCGCAGCGGAACGGATCCGTCAGTCGTCGCATGGCGACGTCGTCGTATCAGGTGGTTCTTCTTGCCGGGCAATTCGGTCGCCGCGCTCGCATGCCGTGGCCGGTCAGCAGCGGGCGGGATCGGTCGCCGTGCTGGCGCCCACCCGCTCGGCGGCGACGATCAGACCCAGCAACGCGGCCGCCGACCCGATCATCACCTTCACGGCCACTTGGAGACTCATGCCGGGGCTGGTCAGCGCCGGATCGTTGGTGGCGATGATGAGCAGGTAGAGGCCCCAGGTGACCATCGCCCCCGAGCCGAACCAGGTCAGTGCCAACGCGGGCCACGCCGGCCAGCGGGTCGGACGGCCGGCGACCAAGGCGGGCAGCCCGGCCGCGGTGGCCGCGGCGAACAGCGCGTAGACGCCCAACGTGATCCGATCGGCCGGCGACTGCCGCTGGGCCAAGTCGCCCAGGCCGGCGGTGCTGCCGAAGGCCCAGGCCGCGTTGAAACCGGCCACCATCGTCGCGAGCGTGCACAGCACGGCAGCCACGAACCGCTGGACCGGCAGCAGCGCGCTGCGGTCCGGCACCGATCCGTCCAAGGCCGCCGGCCACCGGCGCCGGGCGTAGAGGACGAATGCCGCGACGATGAGCAGGCCCTGCACGGCGAAGCCCCCGTACACCACCGCGTAGACCCAGCCCGCGAGCGCATCACCCGTGGAGTCGCGGCCGACGACGACAGGCGCGGCCACCGGCAGCAGCACCACGACCGGCGCCAGCAGCCCCGTGGCGATCCAGATCGGCGGCAGGATGCACCAAGCCGGCACCCGACGGCCCCAGTCGTAGGCCAACGCCACCGCGATGACCACGACGGTCGCATCCAGCAGCACCGTCACCGCGTTGGCCGCCCGGTAGGTGGCGGTGTCCAGCTGGTCAGGATCTGTCATTCCGAGATGGCTACCGCAGATCCACAGCACCTTGATGGTCAGATAGGGGACCGTGGCCCCAGCGGTCACCCAGCACAACACCTTCCTCGTGCGGCTCGGCGTGCCCACTGCGTACCTCCTCGGCAATCTCGCCCGGCGTGCTGGATCGACACCGTAACGGCTACGGGATCGACCCCGAGCCACTACGACGACGTCGTCCTGACGTGGGATCCCATGATCCCGAAAGGCCGACGGACCGTTGGATTGCGATCTATCGCCGGCCGTTCCTTCAACGTCCGGCCGATGTGACGGACCGTCCGATGGGTGAGGCGACCGGGCGGTGGGCGGAGGTGCATGCCTTCCGCGGTCCGGCCGGCTCGCGCCTGGTCAACTCTTCACCAGCACTGCCTTTCGGACGGCGGTGGCGACTGTCATGTCATCTCGAGGATCCGGGCTGCCGCCGACTCCGACGGCTCCGATGATGTGGCCGTTGCGCTGGATCAGCAGGCCGCCGGCGAACATGTTCACCGGATACGGGAGACCACTGGTCAGGGCGGGAATCAGCGGGCTGGTGGGTGGTACACCCCCGGTGTCGGTCCGCAGGTAGATAGCGGTGCGGGCTTTGCTTTCAGCGCTGTGGGCGGCTGAGACAGCGGCTGCGGTGTGACGCTGAAGGCCGAGTACGTGGCCACCGGGGTCGACGATGCAGACGGCGAAGTGCCGACCCGGAAGAGTGCCGGCGATGGTCAGCGCGGCGGCGAGGCCGTGGGTGATGTCGGTGTTGGCCAGTTCGTTCATGGGGTGGACTCCTCGGGTGTGGTGAATTCTCAGCGGTGAGCCGGCGGGGTGCGGGGGAGGGGCGCAGGAACGCTGCGCTGATGGGTGGCGATCAACTCGGGACTTGCCAGTGATACCCCGCCCCCACTGACACAAGGGATCGACCGACCGACCTCGAGGGAGCCGATCGCCCCGGCCGGCCGCGACGCCGTCGTTCGTCCAAGGTGTTAACTCATAGTCCAGAGCTGACTAGTCAGCCCCAGACTATGCTGGAAGGCATGTACTCAGCGCAAGCTACCGGGCAAGAGTTCCGATGACACCGTCCCGCCGGCGATCCACCGCCGAGAGTGCCGTCCGGTCCGCCCGTCCCTTGTCCACCGGCGGATACGTGGTGCTCGGGCTGCTGCTGGACGAGCCGGCATCCGGTTGGGACCTCGCCCGCAAGATCGACCGTTCGATCGCCCACTTCTGGCCGCTGACCAGGGCTCACATCTACGCCGAACTTCCCAAGATCGCCGATCGGAAATGGGCGAGCGCCCAGGACATCCCTCAGTCGGGCGCCCCCGACCGGCGGGTCTTCACCGCCACTACGGCCGGGAGGCAGGCGTTCCGGGTCTGGATCGCCGAGGTCGACCTCACCGACGAACGAAGCCGCCAGCCGCTGCAACTCCAGCTGTTCTTTGCCGCCCACACGGACCCCGCACGACTCGGCGGGTTGCTCAGCACGTGGGAGACCCGGGCACTGGACACCGAACGACACTGCGCGGACATCCTCGGGAAGCGCGGAATCGACACCGCGCAATTGCGCCGCCTGACCCTCGACGGGTCCCCCGATACCGCTACCGTCCATCAGAAGGCCGGAACTTCCGGAGCTCTGCACGGCCTCGACGCCCGCGGGATGACGGCGCTCTTTGGCCTCCGCCGAGCCCAAGCCGACCTCGCCTGGCTCCAGGAGGTCCGCTCCGTGCTGGTGTGAACTGACGTGCGCGGACCGACGGCTGTCCAACCCCTGAGCGGTTCGCCTCTAGGGGTCCTGCAATCCCATCCGGTCACGCCGATAGGCGCGGAGCGCGTCACCGAGCTCGCGGACCAACCGGGCGGCGAGTTCGGCGCCGGAGAAGTCCACCCGGTAGGAGCGTCGGCCCGACGTCGGGACGAAAACCTCGGTACTGCCGGACCCGCCGGCCGCGACACCGGGTTCCAGATGTCCGAAGGGAAGCGTGAACACCTCCCACCGCGGACGGAACCCACCCGACGTGCGGGCCGCCACGAACTTCCGGTCGGTCACCAGGACGACGGCGTCACCGTCGAGCAACGTCCTGCCGTCGGCCTCGCCCACCTGGACTGCCTGCAGGCGGAGCAGCACGCGCTCGTCCGGTTCCAGGTACGCGACGAGTGCCGCGCGTTCGCCCTTGGCCGGCTTCACCCGCCCCATCGCGTCGTCGTACCCGTCGGCACCCGTTCGCGTCGACACCGTCATCCTCACCTCCCTCCCGCCATCATCCACATCCCCGCCCCATGGCTCATGCAGACGCCCGGAATCCGGCTCGCCGCCATTGCGGAGTCCGTCTGCGCGGCCAAGGCGGCGACGAGGTCGCCCAGCTGGGGCTCGGGCTGCAGGGCGCCGGCGGTCCCGACCCGGATGATCCGCTCTACGCCGAAGAACCGGAACAGTTCGGTGGCGTAGATGGTGAGGGGGGCCAGCCCATTCCGGACCCCATCACCGAGACCGGCCGTCCGTCCACCGAGCCGGTGTACCCCAGCATGCCGCGGACTTCGGTGACCAGCCTCGGCTCGTCGAACAGGCTCTCCGCGATCCGTCTCGCCCGTCGCGGGTCGCCCGGCATGAGCACCGCCGGTGCGAAATCGCCCGGCTCGGCCGAGATGTGCGGTGTTGCCACGCTTCCTCCGTCAGAACCTGTGGTGCATCAGGGGCCGCCCATGGCCGCAGGCACCGCCCGATCGGGTGTGGCACCGGCCGCTGACTCGTCCGACGGCGGGACCAGCGGGCGGCCGCGATGCCGGAAGCCGATGTGTCCGTCACCGTTCGACGCCTACCACAGCCAACTCTGGTTCGTGCCGGAGTTCCACGCCTCAGGACGACGGTCTGCGGAGCAGCACCATGGCTTCCCAGGGTCGAAGGGTCTCGACGGAGTGGTCCGGATAGTTGGACAGGAGGAGTTCTGCGTTCTGCCATCCCGGCGGGCGGAACGCCACGTCGGTGCCGCCGAGATTGGCTGCTACCAGCATTTCGCTGCCTTCGTGCCGCCGGAGGAATGCGATGACCGTGCCGGGCGAGCCGTCGATCATCGAGAAATCACCCTGCGCGACGACCGGCAGATGGTGCCGCAACCGGATCAGTGCCTTGTAGTGCTCGAGTACCGAGCCGTCGACGCCGCGCTGCGCGGCAACGTTGATCCGGTCCGCGTTCGGGTTGACGGCGATCCAGGGCGTCGCGCTGCTGAAGCCGCCGTTCGCGTCCGCCGACCACTGCATGGGCGTCCGGGCGTTGTCCCGGCTCATCGCCCGAAGGCCCGCCAGCACCGTCGCCGTGCCGAGCCCCCGCCGCTCGGTCGCATCCTGGTAGTGCCGGAGCGATTCGATGTCGCGGAAGTCGTCGATCGAACCGAACGGCATGTTGGTCATGCCGATTTCCTCGCCCTGGTAGATGTAAGGGGTGCCGCGCTGGAGATGCAGGACCGTGGCCAGCGCGGTCGCCGACTCCCGCCAGAACAGCCCCGCATCGCCGAACCGGGAGACCACCCGCGGCTGGTCGTGGTTGTTCCAGTACAGGCTCAGCCAGCCCCGGTCCGCCATGCCCTCCTGCCACCGTCGGAAGACCTCTGCCAGCCGTTCGACCCGGAACGGTACCGGCTCGAACTTCCCGCCCGCTCCATGATCGATGCCGACATGCTCGAAGTGGAAGACCATGTCGAGCTCGCCGCGATCCGCGTCGGTATACCGGCGCGCCTGCTCGACGGTGGCGCCCGGCGTCTCCCCGACGGTGAGGAACGCGCCCGGCCGCCCGCCGAACACCTCGCGGCGCATCTCGTGCAGGAATTCGTGGATCCGCGGGCCGTACCCGTAGAACGGAAAGCCGTCGCCCAACGTCTCTCCCGGCCGGACGGGTGCCTCGGGTAGGTCGGGATGCTTGGACAGCAGGTTGATGACGTCCATGCGGAACCCGTCCACGCCCCGGTCCAGCCACCACCGCATCATGACGTGGACAGCTCGCCGAACGTCCGGGTTCTCCCAGTTCAGGTCGGGCTGTTTCGTCGAGAACAGGTGGAGGAAGTACTCGCCGGTGCCGGGGTCGTACTGCCACGCCGGGCCGGAGAAGAAGGACGACCAGTTGTTCGGTTCGGCACCCGGCTCACCGGCGACGGTGCCGGGGCGGGCCGGGCGCCAGATGTACCAGTCCCGTTTGGCCGCATGCAGGCCCGATCTCGAGTCCACGAACCAGGGATGCTCGTCGGAGGTGTGGTTGACCACCAGGTCCATCACCAGTGTCATCCCGCGCGCGTGCAGCGCCGCGATCAACGCGTCCAGATCGGCGAGCGAGCCGAAGACGGGGTCGATGTCCTGGTAATCGCTGATGTCGTAGCCGTTGTCGTCGCCGGGCGAGCAATACACCGGCGACAGCCAGACCACGTCCACCCCGAGCTCGACCAGGTGGTCGACATGCTCGAGGACGCCCGGCAGGTCACCGATGCCGTCGCCGTTGCCGTCAGCGAAGCTGCGCGGATAGATCTGGTAGACCACGGCCGAGGTCCACCATGGGTGATCCGGTGCGGCGCGCTGCCTGGAAACCGCTATCTCGGTGGACATCTCAGGAATCCTCGTCGTCGGGATCGTCGAGAACCACCAGCTGCCACACGGATGGATCCGGCAACGAGGCGACTGCGTGATCGCCCTCGACGGTGACCTGCAGTGGCGTCAGGCCCAGCGGCCCGTCAGGGTCGGCGATCCGGATGCGAGGCACTCCAGGTCCGTTGCGCCGCACACGAAGAGTCGCAGTTCCCGGACGGCCAGGGCGGCGGCGCGGGCTGTCCCAATCGGTGTCGGCCTGACCGGTCAGGTTGATCAGGTGCATGACCAGCCGGCCGTCCACCTCGACGACGCGACGCCACACCGACCCCGGGCGGGGCCGATGGTCCACCTGCGCCGCCGGGTAGGCGACGTCGAGGTCGCCGTTGTAATCGCCCGCATAGGAACCGGTGACGTCGGCTGCCGTGGGCTCGAGGAGCAATTCGCCGTACTCGACCAGGAAGTCGTACCAGCGGGCCAGGAACTCGAGCGTGCTCGGCTCGGCCCGGTGGTTACGGACGTAGTAGGGATCCACCAGCAGGCGCCCGTTCTCGCCGGCGAGCAACTGGGTGGCGCCGTGCGAGAAAAGAGTCGCCATGGTGAACGCGGTGGCCAGATCGGCCTCCGCCGCTCCCGCCGCGGAGTACACCGACTGATAGGCGGCGATGACCACCGGCCGGGTCGGCGCCAGCGCCCGGGCACGGGTGACGACCGCTGCCAGGTCCGCGAGGCCGGTGTGCGGCGGCCACACCTCGATGTAGGTGGCGTCCTGTGGCGAGGCGGTGGTGCGCCAGGTCGGGAAGTCGTTGACGTTGTTGAAAACCAGCCGGGCATCGGGTATTTCCGCACGGACACGGCCGATCGTGGTGTCGAAGGAGTCCGCCAGGTCGACCGGATGTCCATCGGCGCGGACGGCTCTTTTCGGGTAGCCGTACTGGTCGAGGTGGAAGCCGTCGAATCCGAAACCCCTGGCGGCGGCCAGATCGGCGCAGAAATGAGCCAGCCAGTCGGGCGCGGCCGGATCCACCAGGCGCAGGAAGTCGCCCAGGCCGTAGGGAGTTCCGCTCGGTGCCTGCAGCGCATCGTGCTCCCAGGTCGGCCATTCCTCGTTGCCCACCCCGTACACGGCCGCGTAGCCGAGGGCGTCCGCGCCGGCCCGGTGCGTCGCGTCGACCAGCCGTCGCACGGTGTCCGGCGAGACCGGCTGTCCCAGCGCGTCGGCGTAGTCGCCGTCGTCCGGGCCCAGTAGGTCGGCATGGCGATAGGCCCAGTCGTAGAACTGCACCGCGGTGAGGTGCAGCCGCCGGAGCAGCCGTTCGACCTCGCCCGTGTCCCGGCCGGGGGAGTAGTCGACGACGAAGCCGTACCGGAGTCGCGTCCGGACGTCCGCGGCAACGTCCACGGCGGTGTGCTGCCGCCGTCCGTCCGCATCCGTCACCTCGATGCCGTACCCGCCGGCCGGCAGCACGCCGATGTCGATCGCGGGACCCGCCGCCCGAACGGTACGCATGGGATCCCCCAGGTGTGTCACGTGCACGGTGACCATGTCCTCGTCGCCGACGTCGAGGACGACCGGCTCGTCCGGGCAGTAGATCGACCGGCTGGGCAGCGCGACGAGCGGGGTGCGGGTGGTCGTCATCCCTTGACCGCCCCGGAGGTCAGGCCCTGGACGAAGTACCGCTGGAAGACCAGGAAGACGATGATGACCGGAACGATGGCGATGAGCGAGGCCGCGAAGACCAGCCCCCACTGCGTGGCGTTCTGGCCCTGGAACAATTGGATCGCCAGCGGCAGGGTCCTGTTCTGCGGCGAGTTGATGATCGTCAGGGCCCACGGGAATTCATCCCAGGAGGCCAGGAAGGTGAAGATGGTGGCGGTGGCCAGCGCCGGCTTGGCCAGCGGCAGTACAAGGCGGTAGTAGCGCACCCACGGGCCGGCCCCGTCGACCTGCATGGCCTGGTCGAGCTCGGCCGGGATCGACTCGAAGAAGCCGCGCAACAGGAAAGTGTTGAGCGACAACGATCCTGCGACGTAGAAGACCACCAGGCCGGTCAACGAATCGAGCAGACCCAGATACTTCGCCAGGATGAACTGCGGAATGATCAGCATGATGGCGGGCACCATCAGACCCAGCAGCAGGATCCGGAAGAGCACCTCCCGGCCGGCGAAATCGAACCGGGCGAAGGCATAGGCCATCATCGACGACAGCAGCAGGGAGACGGCCGTCGAGACGACGGCGACCAGCAGCGAGTTGACGAAATAGCGTGAGAAGTCCTGCGAGGTCCACGCATCGGAGTAGTTGGCCGTCGTGGCCGGGTGCGGGATGAACTGCGGCGGGATGGTGAGGACGTAGGCCTGCGCCTTGAACGACGTCGACACCATGTAGACGAACGGGGTCACCATGACCAGGGCGCCGGCCACCAGCAACAGGTAGCGGATCAGCGTGGCCGGCGCCCCGAGCCGCGCGGCACGTGCCGCGGTCGGCGCCGTCATGTGCCGGCCGTGCGGCGGAAGACGCGCATCTGGAACAGCGACAGCAGGAACACCCCGACGGTCAGCAACACGGCGATCGCGGAGCCGTAACCGAAATCGAGGTTCCCGAAGGCCTGCTGGTACATGTAGGTCAACAGGACATCGGTCTGGCCGCCCGGGGCACCGTTCGTCATCAACACCACCGAGGTGAAGACGTTGAACCCGCCGATGACCAGCATGACGGTGACGAACGCCATCGCGGGCCAGATCGCCGGGAGGGTCACCGCGCGGAACCGTTGCCAGCGGCCGGCTCCGTCCACGGTTGCGGCCTCCTCCAGATTCTGCGGCACGCCCTGCAGGGCGGCCAGGAAGATCATCATCGACCACCCGACGCCTTTCCAGACACCCAACGCGCAGATGGCCACCAGCGCCGTCCAGCGCTCCGAGAGCCACGACGTCTGCCCGTCGGTGATGTGCAGGAAGTTTCCGAGCGTGTAGTTCACCAGGCCGCCGTCGGCGAACAGGAACTTGAACAGCAGCGACACCACCACCCAGCTGGTCACCACCGGCAGGTAGAACAGAACACGGAACAACGGCTGCACCGGGCTTCTGGCCTTGAGCAGCAACGCCACACACAATCCGAGCGCGATCTGCAGCGGCACCGTGAACAGCATGTAAATACCGCTGTTGGACAAGGTGAGCCAGAAATGGGCGTCGTGGAACGCCCGGCGGTAGTTGTCGAACCCGAGGTACTTGCTGACCGACCCCGCCACGACCCCCCAGTCGTAGAAGCTGATCTGGAACGCCCGGAGGGTCGGGTAGATGATGCACGTCGCGAACAGGAGGAATCCCGGAGCCAGGAAGAGATACGGGGCGAGTCCCGCCCTGCGACGCCGGTGCGGTGGGTCTGCCCGCACCGGCGCCGCGGCCCGTCCCGGGGCGGGGCGGGCCGCAGGCCCGGTGGTGGTGTGCGCTGCGGTCAAGACCGGTCAGCTCTTCGTCGTCAACAGCGGGTCGATCTGCTTGGCGGCGGAGGTCAGGGCATCCTTCACCGACGTCTGACCCTGGAACGCCGGCGTCAGCGCGTTCTGCAGGATGGTGTCGACCTGCCCGGAATCGGGGATGGCCAGGCGCGGCCTGGCGGTGGCGAGTTGGTCGGCGAACACCTTCAGGTACGGATCGGCCGCGACCTCCTGCGCCCCGAGTGCCGACACCACCGTCATCTGACCGGATTTCGCCATGGCCAGCTGGAAATCCTTGCTCTGGGTGAATGCGAGAAACGCCCGGGCGGCGTCCGCGTGCTGTGACGCCTTGGTCATGACGATGTCCTCTCCGCCGACCACGCTCACCGAGCCGCCGCCACCGGCCGGGATCGGCGCGTAGATCGGCGCGAAAGCAGGATATTGGCCCTTCCAGATGTCGCGCATCCAGGGGCCGTCGAAAATGGTGGCGTACTTCCCGGTGGGCAACCCGTCCGACGTGGAGGTGGCGCCCTGATTGCCGGTGATGAGGTTGGGGATCTGCTTGTTCTTGTAGAGATCGACCAACATCTGGACGGTGGCGACGTTCTTGTCGCTGTCCAGGAAGCCACTGGCCTTGGTCAGCTTCGCATCCGTGATCTCGCCGCCACCGGACCAGATCCAGGGCAGCACGTTCCAGCCCTGCAGTCCACCGTCGGCGAACAGTTGGACGTTCGTGCCTTTGAGCTTGGCCGCCATGGCCTCGAGGTCGGCGAACGTCTTCGGCGGTTGGGTTCTGCCTGCGGCACGGAGCGCGTCGGCGCTGGTGATCAGTACCCGGGTATTGGTGTCCAGCGGGAGGCCGTAATAGTGGCCGTTCCACAGATTGGTGGCCAGCGTCCCCGGGTAGACGGCCTTCGACAAGGCGTCGAATTGCGGCATCGAGCCGTCCAGCTGGGCGAAGACGCCCAGCTTGGCGAACTGCGCGACCCAGCCGATGTCCGACCGGACCAGGTCCGGGAGCTGGCCACCGGCGGCGCCGGTGGTCAGCTTCTGCTTGAGCGAGTCGTAAGGGATGTCGACGTAGTTGACGGTCACCCCTGGATTCAGCCGCTCGAACTCCGGAAGCAAGGTCTTGGTGAGAATGCTGGTCTGGGCGGTGTTGCCGCCGTTGCCGTAGGTCCCCCACATGGTGAGCGTCACCGGCGGGGACACCGCTGCTGCTGTGGTGAGGGCGGTGGCGGCGGCCGACGAACCCGGCGAAGTCGACGGCCGTGTGCTGGCCTGCGCCGGCCCGGAGGATGCTTCCGTCGGGGCGGGTGCACTGTTCGCGGCTGTACTCACCGCCGTACTCACCGCCACAGACCCGGCCGAGGACGTGCCCGCCGCTGTCGCCGGCGAACTCGCTGCGGAGCCCGAGCCGGACGAGCAGGCGGCCGCCAGCGCCCCGATCCCGATAGCCAGAGCACTCACGCGGGCCCTTCCCGAACGCTTCATTGCGTTGCCTTTCTTCGACTCTGCAGGACGGTGGTCAGCCCGTCAGGTCGGTGAGCGGTGCTCATTCCGACTCTGGTGGCTTCGACAGATACTTTTGTCCCGAAACCATCCAGCTGTCAAGAGACCATATCTGCCCGCCTCCCCGGTTCAGTAGAAGCAGGTTGGTTCTTGCACGAAAGCATCTACGGATGTCAGCATGGGGCAGTCGACGACGAGGAGGACGCGTGACCGCTGTGTCTACGCCCTGGGCACCCGACAACGGCGCGTCCCGGGCGGTAGCACTCGAGGTGCTGATCCACGGGCCGATCTCCCGAAGTGAGATCGCGCGCCGGCTGGAGCTGTCCCAGGGCTCGCTGACCCGCCTGAGCGCACCCCTCCTCGAGTCCGGGTTGCTGGTGGAGGTGGCCGGCCGCTCCGGTCGGTCCGACCGGCGCACCCGCCCGCTGGACGTAGTACCACGGTCCAAACATTTCGTCGGTCTCAAGCTGACCGGGACGGAAGTCCTCGGGTGCTTGATCGACCTGCGGTCGACCGTGTGCGACTTCGCGCGAATACCGTTGCGCAACAACCAACCGCAGCGGGCCGTCGACACCATGGCGGAATTGACCACCCGGCTGGGAGGAGGGGTTGCCGCGGTGACCGCGCTCGGCGTCGGGCTGGGTGGGCTGGTCCGCGACTCTGCCCTGGTGGTCCGTGCGCCTTTTCTGGAGTGGGAGAACGTTCCGCTGGGGGAGATGCTGACCGAGCGGACCGGGTTGCCCACGGTGATCGAGAACGACGTGCTGGCATTCACCGAATCCGAGCACTGGTTCGGGGCCGGCCGGGGCCTGGAACGTTTTGCTGTGATCACCCTCGGCGCCGGCGTCGGGTACGGCGCGGTGATCAACGGCAGGATCGTGGCCAGTCCGGACTCGGGAATCGGGCTGGTGGGTCACTGGCCCGTCGACCCGAACGGCCCGGTCTGCAAGGACGGACATCGCGGATGCGCCGCTGCTGTGCTCTCGACGGAGGGCGTGGAGCGGTCAGTGTCACTGGCTCTCGGTCGGCAGGTGTCCTACGAGCAGTGTCTGGATCTCGCCGAGGCCGACGACCCGGCCGCCCGCCGAATCATCGACGACGCCGGACGCGGGCTGGGCCGGCTGATCGCCGCCGTGGCGAACCTGACCGTTCCGGAGCGCATCATTCTCGGCGGCGAGGGCGTACGGCTCGCCGATGTGGCCTCGACGGCCATGCACGAGGGCATCGCTCGCGACCGCGATGCCCTCGTCTCGCCACTGGACATCCGCATCAACAGGGCCGACGAGCGGGACTGGTGCAGGGGCGGCGGTGTGATCGCCATCCAGACGTATGTGCTGGGCTCGCACGCCGTCCCCGCGGCTTCCTGAGGTGGTCGCGGGCTGCAGGTCGGTCGCCTGCGGGTTCGGGGCCGCCGGACGCCCGGCGAAGCACCGAACCATCAGCAGTCGACCGCACGGCGGCGCCAGAGGCGGGCGGTCACCAGCACCGCGACGATGACGCCGCAGGTCGTGAGCAGGCCGCCTTCACCGAGCAACCAACGACTCGAGGCGGTTGCCGGCGTGGCGGGTTCGACCACCAGGTACAGCGCGGCATTGAGCGTGCCGTGCAACGCCAGTGCGGGCCAGATGCTGTGGGTACGCAGCCGGACCCAGACCAGCGGGAAGGCGAGCGCCACGCACTGGCCGGTGAACATGCCCACCGCCCACACCGTCGGCACGCCCGGCGCGACCGAACCCGATACGAACAGCATCAGCGGCACGTGGAACGACGCCCAGGCCATCCCGACGATCACCGCCGTCCGGTCGGGCCTGAACCGTTCGGCCAACCTCACCGTGAGAAAGGAGTTCCAGCCCAGTTCTTCGCCGATGGCCAGCCCCATCCAGGGCACGATCCCTGGCACCAGTCCGACGACCGCAGCCAGCGCGGGCGGCAGTCCGCCGTTCGCCGACGACAGGCTCGTGGCCGAGAACGACGCGGCGCCGGTGAGCCACCCGGCCCCGTAACCCACGCCGACGGTCAGCACGCCAATGAGCCAGGCGGAGCCCAGCACCGTCCATCGCGTCCGTCGAAAACCCCAACTGGGTCGCTGCCGGAAGGCGCCCCAGGCGATGAATGCGGCCACCGCCGGAATGACGGCCTGCGCGTACAGGGCGATCTGGGCGCCGATCGGCGAGGAGCCCACGTCCCGGGCGTTCGCTCCGATGGCCCCGGCGAAGACATTGGCCGGCAGCACAAGTCCGGCGACCACCACGGCGTACAGCAGCAACTGCCGGGTACTGGTCGTTCGCGCGGTGGTCCGGGCGGAAATGTCGATGGTCATGAACGAGCTCCGTTCTGTGCGGTGCAACCTTCGGCGTCAGAGGCCCAGTGCCGCAACGAGATCGGCGGTCGGCCCAGGAGCTGGGTGGTCTGCTGCAGTGCTCTGGCGTTGGTCCCGACGGAAATCTTGCCCAGCATCCGGAAGGAGGTGCGGAAGTCGCGTCCCTTCCGGCCCGGCGGCAACCGCCGGTCGGCGACCTCGTCCCACCGGGCGGAGTCACCGCCGGTATAGCTGACCGGGCGACCGAGCACATCGCTCCAGATCTGCGCGCACTGCGTCCCGGTCAGCGCCGCCGGGCCGCTGACGTCGTAGCTGCCGGCGGGAAATGACGGATCCAGCAGCGCCTTCCGGCACAGCGCAGCGACGTCGGACACCGCCACCCGGTTGGCGCGCCGCAGCGGCGTGGGGAAGCTGCCGGCCCGGATGTCGTCCAGGAACAGCAGGTCGTTGTCCATGAAATTTGCCGGACAGAACAACACCGGATCGGTGGCGCTGCGTTCGATCAATTGCCCGACCAGGAGTTTCGGTTTGTACGCGGGGATCAGCAGGCGGAAAAGCTGCAACCGGCACCGACCGGCCAGCGACCGGGCGGAGACGTGGACACCGGCGAAGACGATCCGCACGCGGAGCTCTTCGCACCATCGCACGAACCGCTGCGCCATCTCGACCTCCTGCTCCTCGTGGGGCGAGATGTAGCAGGCGACGTCGACTCCGGTGAGCGCCGCGCGCACCGCGGTCTCGTCGGTCAGATTCCCGAGGATCTGGACGATGTCGTCGCCCATCGCTGGTTGCGCCCTGCGGACCAGCACGCGGACCTGCGCTGGGCTGCCCGAAAGTTCCCGCAGCACCGCCCCGCCCACCGTGCCGGTGGCGCCGATCACCAGGATGCGGCGCTCAGACTTCGGCCCGGTCATGAGGCCGCACCCAGGCCCGCCACCAGATTCCGGCGACGCTGCCACTTCTTGTCGACCAGCTTGAGCAGCACCTTCATCGGTGCCGGCGCGACCTCGTCCAGGTGTGCCAGGTCCGCCGGGGTGCACTGCGCGTTGATCCACGGCAGCAGGAAGAGCAGGTGCGGCAGCGTGGCTTTCTTCTGGAATTGTTTCTCGCACTTCTCCATGTCCCGGTGCGAGACGTAGGTGCGGATCACCGGGAAGACGGTGGCTTCCTCGTCGGCGATGTGCTCGTCGAGTTCGGCCGCGAGCACGGCGAGCTTCGCTGAGAGATCGACTGCACCCGAACGATGATCGGCGGCGAAACACTTCACCGCTGAGTTGACCTGCTCGAGGAGCTGGTGCAGGGCGGTGTGGTCGTCGGTCAGCGGTTCCAGGTCGACGTGCGGTCCGGCCGACACCGCGATCACCGGCCAGAGGATGTCGTCCTCCTTGGTGTGGTGGGTGTGCAGTTCGCCCAGCACGTGGCCGGCGAACCAGAGGATGGCCCGGTGCCGGTCCGGCGGGCACGGATCGCCGGCGGCGATGCCGGTTACCGCGTCGGCCAGCAGGTGGCAGCCGGAGCGCAGGGCGCGATGGATGAGCGTGAAGCCGAACAGGTCGGCTTCCTGCTCACCTGCTTGGCGGGGGCTGACGGGAAACGGAAGGGTGGGGGTGTTGGTCATGGGCGCAAGCCTGGCCGGGTCGACTTTCGGTCGACTTGGCAAGCGCTGAAAGTCGATCGGCCGGTGCCGCAGAGTGGCTGCCGAGCGGCAGATCTCAGCTCGGCGGCGGTTGCAGGGCGTGCTGGGCGGAGTGAACCCATTCGGGGTTGCCCAGCGCCTCGGCGAGCCGGATCGCCTGCTGCTGATGGGTTCTCGCCGCCTCGCCGTCGCCGAGATGGGCGGCGAACCGGGTCAGCAAGGTCGCCGTCGGTCCCAGGCCAACAGTGCCGGTCCCGGCGCCGCACACCGACTCGCTGTAGGGCAGCAGGGCGGCATAGGCCTGCTCCACTCGCCGCCGATCAGCCAGGTACACCCCGGCCAGGCCGCGCAGCGCATAGGCCACCGGAGCGAAGTAGTCGGGACGGATCGGGAAGATCTCCCCGACCAGCGCGGCGGCCTGCTCCTTCTTGCCGCCGACCAGCAGGCTGACCGCGATCAGCTCGGCGGCGTCGTGCTGCATCTCCTCGCTGACCGCGCCGACCATCATGGCCAACATGTCCGCCAGCTCCGACGACCTGCCCGACGACAGGCGCAGGCAGACAATGGAAGTCCACCAGGTCATCTGCGCCGACTGCAGGTAGAAGCCGGTGGCGCCGACCTCGGCGGCGGCCTCACCGTAGGCAGCCTCGGCTTCGTCCCACCGGCCGGACATGGCCAGCCGGAGCGCTGCGTACCAGGAGGCGATGCCGCCCAGCAACGGCAGACCGTAGGCGCCGGCCAGCCGGCCCGCTTCGGCGGCGTGCTGGTCCGCCTCGGCGAGATCCAGCACGGCACAGCAGTACTGGATCAGGACCAGGTGGGCCGTGACTTCGAACAGGCCGAGGCCGTGTGCGCGGCCGAGCTGCAACATCTCCCGACCGACCGCGCCACGCTCCCGCACGCCGGCAGCGCCGTCCCGATAGGTGTTCAGATAGCGGCAGTAGAGCGCGTAGGACAGCACCTCCGGATCCCCGGTCTCCCGGGCCAGGCGCAGCGCGGTGACGCTCGCCTCGTATCCGGCCGGGTCGGCGTCGCCCTCCATCTCGACCGCGATGACGCCGAGCAGTCGGGACCGCAGGTCGGGCCGCTCGGGCAGCCGGTCGGCCGTGGTGGCGCAGAGTGCGATCATCGCGCGGTCCAGGGCGTACACCGATCGCGGTGACCAGACCGTCGGGACGTCGGCCGCCAGGATCACCGACGCGATGATCGTCGGGTCGTCGGTGGCAGCCGCCACCGGCAGCGCTTCGGCGCGCAGCGACCGGGACAGCGAGATGTTGCCGGTGAGCTGGGCGGCCCGGATGGCCCGCGCCACCCAGGCCAGCCGGGTCGGCACGTCGTCGGGCCGGTGCAGCGCCGAAGCGGCTGCGGCCCGCCGCCACCACGTGGCCGCTTCGGCGTAGCCGAACCGCTGCTCGGCCAGTTCTGCGGCGGCGACGGCGTATCTGGAGGTGGCTCCGGCGTGCGCGGGCCCGGCCGATTCGAAGTGGTGGGCCAGTGCGGTCACATCGCCGGGGTCGAGTCGTTCCAGCGCCCGGGCATCCGCGCGTGCCAGCGCCCGGCCCGCAAGGACGTCAGATCGGAGTAGAGCGTGTCCCGGACGATGGCGTGGGAGAACCGCACCCGGCCGGGCGCAGGCTCGGTCAGCAATCCGCTCACCACGCCGAGTTCCAGAGCGTCGACCAGGGATTCGTCGTCAGCGGGCCCGCTGGGATCACTCCGGCCGGCCTCCAGGAGCGCGTCGACGCTCATCTCCCGGCCGCCGACGGCAGCGATCCTGAGCAGCGTGCCGGACTGGGCGGGCAGGGCGGCGAGCCGCTGCCGTACGACATCACGAATTCCGTCCGGCACCGCTTCCACATCTGCGCCGGTGCCGAGCAACCGGACGAGCTCCCGCACGAAGAACGGATTACCGGCCGTCCGGGCGAAGATGGACGCCCGGGCCGGTCCGTCCAGCTGGCCCATGGCCAGTTCGTCGACCAACTCGTCCACCGCGGTCGCCGTCAGACCGGCCAGCTCCAAGCGGGTCGGCGCGAACCGGGCGAGGATGGCCAGGGTCCGGGTCAATTCCGGGGTCGACTCGGGCCGGTGCCCGATGAGTACGAAAACGGCTGCGGACTGCAGTGCTGCCACCAGATCCGCCAGCAGGGTGACCGTCTCGTCGTCGGCCCGGTGCAGGTCGTCGAGCACGAGCAGCATCGGCGTGTCCGCGGCCACCGCGGACAGCCACGTCGCGACGGCGCGGTGCACCTGGAAACGACTGCGCACTTCGTCACCGGAGCCGGCATCGGATTCCCCGCCGGACTCCAGCCACGGCGCCAGCCGCTGCCGATCGGTCGGGGGGTGAGTCCGCGACAGCGTCTGCAGCGCCTCGATCCACGGCCACCCGCTGGGCGCCCCGTCGGTTTCCGGGCAGCGCACCAGGCAGGACGTCCAGCCGGGGAGCTGCCGGACGACCGCGTCCAGCAACGCCGTCTTTCCGCCGCCGGCCTCCGCGGAGACAAGCGCCACCTGCAACGACGTGCCCGCCGCCCGGTGCGCGACGTCGGTCAGCAGCCGCACTTCGTCGTCGCGCCCGATCAACGCGGCCGAGACCGGCGATGCGGGAGCGGCCGACAGCTGGCTCGCTGCGGCTGGTGTGCTGACGGCCGACAGTTGTCCTGCGGGCCGCCGCGCGGTCAGCTGCGGCGCCTGGGTGAGGATGTCGTTCTCCAGCTGGCGCAGTTCGGGACCAGGATCGATGCCAAGCTCGTCGGCGAGCCGGTCCCGCGCGGAACGCAGTGCCGCCAACGCATCTCCCTGCCGCCCCGACCGGTAGAGGCCCAGGGCGAGTAGTCGCCACGCCGACTCGCGGAGTGGGTGGTCCGCGACCTGCGGCTGCAGCAGCCGGACCGCCGCCGGGTGATCCCCGAGCTCCAGGTAGGCGGCCGCGCGGCGTTCGACCAGGGTCAATCGAAGCTCCTCGAGCCGATGGATCTCGGCCGAGGCCCATGGCTCGTCGGCGAACTCGGCATATGCCGGACCGCGCCAGAGAGCCGACGCCGCCTCGAACCTGGCTGCCGCCCGCACAGGATCTCCGGGTAACGAGTGATCACCCTGCGCCATCAACTCGACCAGCTGCAGCGCGTCGACGGCGCCACCAGCTCGCAGGGCGTATCCGGGCGGCTCGGTCACCAGCACGGTTGCCGGCGTCCGGGGAGCACGAGCGGGCTCCAACACCCTGCGCAGGAGCGAGACGTGCGCCTGGAGCAGGGCGATCGCTCTCGGCTGCAGGTCTTCCCGCCAGAGGTCGGCCACCAGCGACTCCGCCGAAACGGCCCGGCCGTCGGCCACCAACAGCCTGGCCAGGACCGACCGTTGCCGTGGCCCGCCGAGGTCGACAGGCCGTCCGTCCCGGGTGGCACTCACCGAACCCAGCACCTGGAAGACCAGTTCGGCGGACATGACGGACAAAATATCGGACCCGAGCGAGCGCACCGCTCGTCGGGATTGCTTCATCCGACCCGGCAACGCTGTGGTTGCTCCGCCGGCCGGTCCGGTGGGCTACTCCGTCGACAGGGTCGGCAGGAACTGCGGTGCCTGGCGGATGTGCGTGGCCTGTTCCCAGGAGTAGGTCAGCCTGATGAGCTCCGCCTCGTCCCACTGCCCACCGATGAACGAGACGCCGACTGGCAGGTGGAACGAGTACCCAGCGGGGACCGTGACGTTGGGGTAGCCGGCAATGGCGGCCGGACTCGACGAGCCCACCAGGAAATGGTCACCATTGATCAGATCAGTGGTCCAGGCCGGTGAATTGGTCGGAGCGATGATCGCATCGAGATGGTACTTGGCCATCGTGTCGTCGATGGAATGCCGGGCAACCGACCTGGCGCTGTTGCGGGCCTTGATGTAGGCGGCGTCGGTCAGCGGTCCCCGGGCCTGGGACGCGGTGAAGACTTCCTGACCGAAGTACTTGAGCTCCCGTGGGCTCGAGTTGTCGAAATTGATCAGCCCCTGCAACGTCTTCGGATACTTGGCGGACGTGTTCTTCTTCAGGTACGCGGCGATCTCGGTCTTGAATTCGTATTGCAATGCGGTGGTCTCGTCCGCGTAGGCTGCCTCGATCGGGACATCTGCCGGATCCACGATGACGGCTCCCAGCGACTTCAACTTCCCGATGGTGCGCTCCATGATCGCGTCGGTTTCCGGGCTCGAGCCGAAGTTTCCTTCGCGCCACACCCCCAGGCGGGCGCCCTTGAGCGATCCGTTCTCCAGGAACTTGGTGTAGTCCGTGGTCACCTTTCCTCGCTGCGCCGCGGTGGCTGGATCCGCCGGGTCGACACCGGTCAGTGCGCCGAGCAGGACCGCCGCATCGGTGACGTTGCGCGCCATCGGCCCAGCGGTGTCCTGCTGGGAGGAGATGGGCACGATCCCGGACCGGCTGGCGAGGCCGAGCGTCGGCTTGATGCCGACCAATCCGTTCTGACCCGATGGGCAGACGACCGACCCGTCGGTCTCCGTTCCGATGGCCACGGTGGCCAGGTCTGCGGAGGCAGCCACCCCCGACCCGGCGCTGGATCCGCACGGATTGCGGTCGAGCACATAGGCCAGGTGCGTCTGGCCGCCGACGGCGCTCCAGCCGCTCGAGGACTGGGTGGACCGGAAGTTGGCCCACTCGGAGAGATTCGTCTTACCCAGGATGAGAGCGCCAGCCGCCTTGAGCCTGGAGATGATGAACGCGTCCGGCGGTGTGCTCCCGGCCAGTGCCAGCGAACCCGCGGTGGTGGGCATTCCGGTGGTGTCGATGTTGTCCTTGACGAGGATGGGAATGCCGAGCAGCGGCCGCCGGTCGCCGTGGCGACGTGCCCAATCCGCGGCAGCCGCCTCGGCGTTCGCCGTCCGGCTGACGGTGATGACGGCATGCAGCTTGGGATTCAACGCCGCAATCCTGCGCTCGTAGAAGCGGACGAGTGCGGTGCTCGACAGCCGTCCGCGGTTCATCTGTGCCTGCAGTTGGGGAATCGTCGAACGGTCCACGTCTACGCCGGAGACCCTGGTGGACAGAACGTCCACGTGGTCCGGCCTGGCGGTGGTCGAAACGGTTGCCTCCGCCGTGGCGGGAGCGAACGCGACGACGACCGCTGCCACGGTGACTGCAATTGCGGGGACCACGCGCCGGCGGGGCCGAAGGAGGGTTGCCATCCGGATACTGTGCCTGACACCGGTTCCGTCGCCGATGAACAGTAGATGACGCATCTGCACAAAGCGCCCAAATGCCGCGAACCGCTCGGCCGCGGCCGACCGGCGGGCATCCATCAGGGGGCGGGTACTTTGATCCGACGACGGGCCGCACCTGCCCCCCGTTCCGGTCGAACGAGTCGACGTTGGGCAAGATCCTGGTCAGCGAGTTCATCACGCTCGACGGAGTGATCGGGGCGCCGACGTTCACCTTCGACTTCGGTTTCACCGAGGGCATGGCGGAGACCATGGCCCGCCTGACCGGTGGTTGTTCGGCGATCCTGTTCGGTCGCACCACCTGGGTGGAATCGGGGCCCGCCTGGTCGGGTCGCGACATGGCAGACGATCCCGGTGCCCCGTTCTTCAACGACACGGCCAAGTACGTCGTCTCGACGACGCTCGCCAGCGTGGACAGCTGGAAGAATTCGGAATTGCTCGGCGGGTACGACGTCCAGGTCGTCCAGGACCTCAAGGACCGCATTCCCGACGGCATCTACTGCTACGGCAGCGGAACGCTGGTACGTGCCATGCTCGCCGACACCCTTGTCGACGAGTTGCACCTGTTCCTCTACCCGGTAGCGGTGGGCGACGGGCCGGTGCTGTTCCCGACAGGTGCTCCGGTGACCGCGTTCTCGCTGGCTGGTAGCGAGACCTTCGACAACGGCGTGGTCCACCTCGCCTACACGCCGAAGGTCGGCTGATTCAACAGCGGCCGACGGCGTGCGGTTCGAACGTCCCGACCTGTCAGCGTTGCACCCGCCGACGTTCCAGGCGGTACGGAGCCGGACAGCGCGGCGTGCCTCAGTCGTGCGGGATGCCCCACGTCGACGCGACATCCACGATGACCTCTACGTGCCCGACTCCGGTGAAATGGATCTTCACCTTGCTCCGGTGGAGGTATTTCGACACGGTGACGACCTGGCACGGGGTCAGCACGCCGGTCGAGAGCGTCTGACCGGGGCCGGTCCAGTTGATGGTCGACGTGGTGGGCAGGTAGAACCTATCGGCGGGAAACACCGTCAGGTAACCCGAACCCGTCGTCTTCGTCACCGTGACCGTGAGGAAGACGTGATCGGCCGACGGCCCGCCCTGGATGCTCGTGTTGACGGTGATGGTGCGAACCGTTCCCGGTGTGAAAGTGCCGCCGCCGTTGGCGATCGGTGTCGTCCGGGAGTCGAAAGCCCGGTAGGGCACCACAATTCCGCCAGGTCCATCAGTGAATCCCGGCGCTGCGGTGACGGCGGCGCCGGCGGTGCGGCCGTCGGTGGCGGCCTCAGCCGGTGCCTGGGCCACCAGTGTCCCGGCCGCCGCGCCGGCGGCGATTCCGCCCGCAGCCAGCAAGCGACGGCGGCCGATCTGTGGTGTTCCGGTCATGTTGAAGTCTCCCTCGTGTCGGCCGGCGTCCTGCCGGCTGACCCTGAGGAGCATTGATACCGCGGAAAGATACCCGTGCACTGGTGAGCCGCCATCGCTGCTGCAGCGCAGTTCGGCGGTGTCGGGGGCCGTCCGGCAGTCCGCGGACACGCTGATCATTCAAGACGCAACCCACCCGAGCGGTGTCAGGGCGGTCCTGGTGGACGGTAACGCCACCAATGTTCACTTCTTCGTCGAACCGGTTGGTGCCGGCCCGATCACCGTCACTGCGTGACGACCTCCGGAGAGGTGGTGGCCACGTCCACCGTCTCCTGATCGACTGTCGTTCAACCTTCCAACCAGGAACTGCTCGCCGACGTTGTTCACGGCTCCTTGCCGGGTGTCGAACTCAGCCATGGTCGGGTGCCGCTATGCCGGCGGTCGCCCGCACCGGACCTCGAACGATCAGGGTCACGTGCAACGATGTCCGGGTGCCACGCGACCCGTCAGTGCCTCGGCTTGCCGGTGATCCCTTCCGTGCGTGGGTCGCCACCGGGATCGGAATGGTGGCGTCGACCCTGACGTCTGTCGGGTACATCTTCCTGACGATTCGCAGAGGGCTGCCGTACGAACCCGTCGTCGGGGTGGCGCTCAGTGGACTCACCGGGTTCCTGCTGATCTTCGGCCTGTACGAGGCCCTGACCTGGCGGACTTTCCGGAGGGCGACGCCGGCCGAGCTGGGCAGATGGATCCGGCGGACCGCGCCTCCCACCGGTCGGGGCCGGTGGGGGTGGCTGATGAGCGGGGGCGGTGCGTCGTCCTGGTCCGTGCAGGCCGCGGTGCTGGCGCTGACAGCGGTGATCGTCGTGACGTTCATCGAGGTGCTGCGACACAACGTCGTCGTCGTGGTGCTCGGGCTTCTCGTCGTCGTGGCCAGCTGGGTGCTGGTGGTCGTCGCGTTCGCCTTGGACTACGCCCGGGAGAATGCGATGACCCCCGGACTCGAGTTCCCTGGAGGCGCCCAGCCGGTCTGGTGGGACTACTTCTATCTGTCGTGCCAGGTGTCCACCACCTTCTCCTCCTCCGACGTCACCGTGCTCAGCACGGCGATGCGACGCCACGTGACCGCCCACAGCGTGATCGCCTTCGTGTTCAACACGGTGATCGTGGCGCTGATGGTGTCCGCACTGCTGACCTACGCCAGCACCGCCTGAGGTCACCGGCCGATCCACGGACCTTTCCGCGCACGGAGCACCGGACGACCGGCAGTTATCAATTGTTCGTGTTGCTGTGGTGACGGTCTGAGATACTCACCTTCACTGCTGACAGCGCAAGGAGCGGTCCGGCATGGATCCTGCCAACGAACTGACCGCACTGGCCGTGGTGGGGCCGATTTCCGAGGCAGCGCAACGCATCGCCCACCAGGCTCATCAGGGCCAGCTCGACAAGGTGGGCGCCCCCTACATCGAGCACCCGGCAAGGGTCGCCGGCAGGCTCGCCGCCCGCGGCTACGCCGACGAGGTCGTCGCGGCCGGTTGGCTGCACGACATCCTGGAGGACACCGACTGGAGCGAATCCTGTCTGGGAGCCGCCGGCATCCCGGGAACCACCGTGCGGATCGTGGTCGCCATGACCAGGCTGCCCGATCAGCACGACCATCGTTACTACGCCGGGCTGGTCGCCGCCGGCCCGGATGCTGTCGCCGTGAAGACCGCCGACATCGACGACAACACCGACCCCCGGCGCACCGCGCTGCTGGAGCCGGCCGTTCGCGAACGATTGGCTGCGAAGTATGCGAAAGGTCGCCGTTTGCTCGGCCTGGACACCTGATGATGCCTCTGCGCTGCTGTTCTCACCCGTCGGGCTGACGACGGAACCGGTGCAGCTGGGCGGTGACGGAAAAGATGCCGCACCTGTGGGATGCGTCTGCTAGGTTCTCCATCGGACAGCCGGAACCGATCGCGCCGACCGAACGTCACAACCCAGCGCTGGTCAGTCACATCCGAATCATCGAGCCGCATTCGCCCACACCATCAGGAACGCCGAAAGGGATACCCCATGACGATGAAATCGACCTCGTCGATCTCAGCCGTCGGGTCGTATTCGGCCGACCCCGCGAGGGCCGCCGCCCGATTCGACGAACGCATTGAACACTCGGCCATCCGGATCGGTTCGCAGCGGCGGATGGCGAACGATCGGCAGTCCTCCACCGTGGGCGGTACCTGGTTCTGACCTGTCTGCGCAGGCCAAGGGACTGAGCCGCCTCCTGGAATGATTTCCTGGTGGCGGCTTTTTGTTGTCCGGCTGATCGGTGCTGGAACCCTCGCTGAGTTCGACCATCGCGGCAAGCCATCGTGGCGCAAAGGACAGCGCTCCCGGTTCCGAACCGGGGGGTTGGGGGTTCGAGTCCCTCCGGTGGCACGCACTTCATCATTCTCGCCTCTGTAGCTCAACGGAGAGAGCACCTGACTACGAATCAGGTGGTTGGGGGTTCGAATCCCTCCAGAGGCACGGCCGTGTGCACGCCGATCCGGCGTGAGACGGCTTCGGCCGAATACACCCGAGCCCATGGAAAGGGGCGACATCATGGAGATACTCACCGAACGCTTCGTCAACTTCGCCTCGATCGCCGAGCCGGCAACCCTGGCCCAGTCGTACCAGACCGCGTCGATGGAGTTCATCTACCCGCATCTTGCGCTCATGCCCGACTGCCACCTCGGCCTGGGTGCGACGGTCGGATCGGTGATCCCGACCCTCGGGGCGATCATCCCGGCAGCGGTCGGCGTCGATATCGGCTGTGGCATGCGGGCGGTACGCACCCAGTTGACCAGGTTCGACGTCGAAGCAGCCGGCGATCTGCACGGGCTGCACGCAGCAATCTCGACCGCGGTTCCGCTGTCGGCGGGCAACTACAACCGGCGGCCGTCGCAGTCCGCCGGCGCGCGCATCGCCGAATTGGAAGGAATGGCCGGCATCGATCAGGCCGAGCAGGTCGCGCAGCGCGGGGCGAAGAATGATTGGCGGCTGCAGTTGGGTTCGCTGGGGTCGGGCAACCACTTCATCGAATGCTCCTACGACGAGGACGACCGGGTCTGGCTGTTCTTGCACTCCGGGTCCCGTGGTGTCGGCAACAAGCTGGCGCAGCGGCACATCAAGGTCGCGCAGGAAATGTGCCTGCGTGACGGGATCAAGCTGCCCAACCGAGACCTGGCGTACCTGACCGAAGGCACCGCGGAGTTCGGGTCCTACATGCAGGCGCTGCAGTGGGCGCAGCGTTTCGCCGCGCTCAATCGCGACGAGATGATGGACCAGGTCATCGGCTGCGTCGAGAACTTCTTCGACGTCCGGGTGCAGGTCTCGGAGTCCACTGGCTGCCACCACAACTACACCGCCCGGGAGATCCACTACGGAAGGGAGGTGTGGCTGTCCCGCAAGGGCGCGATCGCCGCGCACGAGGGAACCCCGGGCTTGATCCCGGGGTCGATGGGCGACAGGTCGTATGTCGTTCGCGGCCTGGGCAACCGGGAGTCGCTGTGCTCGGCGCCGCACGGGGCCGGGCGGCAGTACTCCCGCTCCAAGGCGAAGATCGCCTTCACCCGGGCCGACTTGAACGACCGGATGGCCGGCATCGTCTGGGGGGAGTCCGATGCCTTCCTCGACGAGCACCCGCAGGCCTACAAGCCGATCGACGTGGTGATGGAGGACTCGAAGGACCTGGTGGAGATCGTCCACACCCTTCGGCAGTTCTTGAACGTCAAGGGCAACTGACATCGGTGCGGAGCGCTCGGCGAGCGCTCCGCACCGGGGTCATCGGTCGCGGCCGGCAACCGGGAAGCATGGCAGGACACTGCGGTTTAGGTCATTTCGGCAGAGCGCCCAGCTCATCTCTCGCCAGGCAGGTGGTTCGATCCCACCCGCCGCAACCATTCGCGCACCGCTGTTCAACTCGGATTGGCGGTGTACAGCAGCTCGATCCTCGCGCCCTTGCAGGTGTCCTGGTTGACGGACTTGTTGCGCAGGCCGATGGATGCTCCGGAAAACTCGGTCGAACCACCGGGCACGAGGGTCCGTCCGACAGGCATCAACGATCTCACCAGCAGGTAATCGCTGGCGTCGCACAGTCCGGGAACAGCCCCGGGAGCAGGAACCACCCGGGTGATCCTCACGTCGACTGCTTCGATGTAGGTACTGTCCGCGCCGTTGTTCCGGACCATGCCCGCGATCGGCACGGGTGCTGTCCCCGGCGCAAGATCGTCCATGACAGAGGTCTGGACGATGGTCAGCGAATTGTCCGCCGAGGGACAGTCGGTGGCGGCCAGGGCACGTCCCGGCGTTCCTGCCGTGATCGTCACGGCGGCAGCGCTGATCAGCAGGAGCAGGACGCCGGACGCGATCCTGCCCCGTCGCCCGGTCCACAGCAGGATCACCCCACCGACGACCAGGAAGACCACTGCCAGGATCACCAGCAGACTGACGTTGGCACCTGGCCCGCTGTAGGCGAGTGGATCGCAGGTCATGGCGCTGTCCCCCCGACCGGTGCGCTGGCGTCGGTCGTCAGGTCCTGGCTCGTCGACGTGGTGGTCGCGGGAGGGCCCGGCGACGTTGCCGACGAGATCCCGGACCCGGGCGCAGACGTCTCGGGCGATGGAGCCTCCGGTGCGGGCTGATCTGTTGTGCTGGGGGGCGCCTGGTCCGTCGGGGAAGGACTGTCGCTGGTCGTCGAAGATGGGCCGCCGTCGGTGGTCGGGGATGTCGTGCTGTCGGTAGCCGGGGAGGGGCTGCTGGCAGCCGTGGTGGGAGGGCTGCTCGTGGTCGTGATGGAATCGGCTGTGGTGGTCGGGGTTCCGAGGCTCGTGGTGGCCGGCGGGCTGCTGGCGGTCGGCGTGGCCGGCGCACTGCCGCTCGTGCTGGCCGGTGTGCTCGGGGCAGTGCTGGCGGGTGCCCGACGGGCAGCGGCCCCGAAACCTGGCCTGGCGACGACATTTCCGGCGAGCGTGACGGCGCCACGGGACAGAGCACGCCCGTCCAGGTGCGTGGTCGCCCCCAGGGTGATCGCTCCGCGGGAAAGGATGGTGCCGGACATCAGGGTGCTTGCCCCGGTCCCGACCGCACCGGTGATCACCCAGTACACGTTGGCCGCTTGTGCACCGTTGGCAAGGGTAACGGTGCTGCTCGCTGCGGTGTTGAAGGCGGCGTCGCCCTGGAAGATGAAGATGGCGTCCGGATTACCCTCGGCGTCCAGCGTGACGTTGCCGGTCAGGGCAAGAGCGGCGGTGCTGTGATGGATGCCGATGTGGAAGGTCTGACCGCCGAGATCACCGGCGATCTCGGTGTGCGGCGTGCGGGCGGAGACCTCGTCGAGGGCGGCGTCCAGATCGGCCTGTGCACGCCTCGAGGCAGCGTCGAAGATGTCGGTGCTGCCGTTGACGACACCGGGCGGAAAGCCGAGCACAAAGAGGCCGGTGATGCCCAGATCGCCGTTGACGACGGTGGACCCGGTGTTCGTGATACCGCTTGTCGCCAGTACGGCATAACTCGCCGCGGAGCCGAGGTCCACCGGCGCCGGGTTCACTTCGACGGTCAACAACTGCGACACGGCGGTGCCGTTGCCGGCAGCGTCCCGCACCGTCGCCACCACCTGGTGGGTGCCGGCGGTGAGCGCCGCTGCGGTCACGCTCCAGGTCCCACCGGTGCTGACCGTGGTGGGCAGCGTCTGTCCGTTGACGCGCACCGTGACCGCGCTCGATGCTGCCGCGTTGCTGGTGCCGCTGATGGTCGGCGTGGTGTCCTTGGTGGTCGCGGTGCTGCCACCGTCGATGGTGATGGTGGGCGGCAACGCATCCGTGAACCGGATGGTGCTTCCGGCCAGCGTGACGGTGCCGCGGGAGAGCGCCCGTCCGATGAGGGTTGTTCCGTCCCCGAGGGTGATGGCGCCGAGAGCGAGAATGTTGCCGGACAGCGACGTACCGGCGCCGGTTCCGGCTGCCCCGACGACCACCCAGTACACGTTCGCAGCCTTCGCGCCATTGATCAGATTGACGCTGCTGACCGCTGCGGTGTCGAACGCGCCGGCGGTCTGGAAGACGAAGACAGCGTTGGGATCGCCGCCACCGTCGAGGGTGACGGTGGTGGTCAGGGCGAGCGCCGCCGTGCTGTGATAAACGCCGGGGAGGAAAGTGACACCGCTGAGCTCGCCGACGATTTCGCGATCCGGTGTCCGGTTCGACAGGTCGTTGTACGCGGCGAGGAGGGCGCTCTGCGCAGTGGCGGCGGTCGCGTCGCCCGCGTGCACGTCACCGCCGATGGCGCCGACGGGAAAACCGGTGACCCAGGAAGCCGGCGATACGCCGACGTCCCCGCTGACCTTGGTACTGGAGCCGGTGTTGACCACGGCGGTGACGGCCAGGATGGAGAAGTTTGCGGCAGCTCCGAGAAGGGGAGGCGTCAACACCGCGAAGGGCGCGCTGACGTCAGCGGTCAGCCCCGGACTGTTCGCCGTCAGGGTGTAGCCGATCCCGGACCTGTTCACCGAGAGGCTGCTGAAGGTGGCGACACCGGCGGAATCGGTGTTCACGGTGGTGGTTCCGGTCAGCACTCCGCCGCCCGCGTTGGGGTTGATGGTCAGGGTGATCGGCACCCCCGGGGACGGGAAGGGCTGGCCGTCGGCCGTGCGGAGGGCGACGGTCACCGCGGGCGTGACGATCGCGTTCACCAGGGTGTCGGTCGGTTCGACCACGAAGGCGACGGCAGCAGCATTGCGCACGGTCACCGGATTGCTCGGTGAGCCGGCTTTGGTCCATGACCGGTAGACGGCGGTGACCCTGTAGGTGAAAGTCCCGTCGGGCACGGCGGTGTCGTTGCACGCCGTGCTGTTAACGAGGGTTGTGGGGCTGGTCGCGCACGCCGGCGAAACCGTCGTGCCGGTAAGCCGGGTGACGAAATAGCCGACCGGGGTGACGCCACCCATGCCGGCCGTCCAGCTGACCGACACGTCAGGAGCTGCGGCAGCGGGCACCGTGACACCGGTGGGCGCGCTGAGGGTTCCGGTCGATGCGGTCGCCGGCGCCGAGCCGGTCGCGGTCCAGTACGCCCAACTCGGCGTCCCGACTGCTGTCACCATGATGGCGACCAGGGCCAGCAGGGCGGCCGTGATGCGGGTTCTACACCGAGCGCTGCGTGCCGGCCGGCGTCGGTTCCGCGTGCGAGACGAACTCATTCATGACAGCGATCTGTTGGCAAAGTGGCAGGGCTCGGATCGGGCGATCCGGGCAAGCAACGCCTTGTCACACGCGCTCGGGGTGGGCTGCCGGTCGGCAGCCCACCCCGAGGAAATGCGAAGGTCAGGCCGCGACGAAATGCAGCGGAACGACCTGGCCCTGGCAGTCATCCTGATTGATGGCGGTGTTGTCCAGCGTCACGGTTGCTTCGCCGGCCACGGACGCACCCGCGAGAATGTTTCCGACAGGGGGCGCGGTTGTGATGGTTACGTCGTAGTCGGCGGGAAGACAGTCGCCTGCCGGTACCCACGCGCTGCCATCTGTATTTTCAATCGTAACGGTCACACCGCTCAGATACAGCGCCTTGCTACCATCGTTTTCCACCGTGAATGCCACGGTCTGGTCCGGGCCTCCCGGGGCCAGTTCGCCGACCGCACCCGCCGGGGTGATCGTGAAGTCCTCCGACGTGCCGGTCGTCGCCGTGCCGTCACCGGTACCGCTGGAGGTCCAGTAGGCGAATGCCACACCGGCCCCGGCCAGGCCCATCACTACGGCGACGACAATGACGATGGACCTTTTGAAACGGGAGGTGCGCTGGGCCATGACGGCCTTTCTTGCTGATGGACGGGGGCATGCAGCCGTGTCGAGAAGTAGTCGAGATGGCCGCCCCCCGAGTGGGGGTTCCGGCAGCAAAACTAGCATGGCGGCTGCTCGTTGAACGGTTGCAATGTAAAGCCTCCGCTAGTGCATAGTCGCCTGATCATCACTGAGCGTCATCACCATCTCCGAAGTTTTGCCTGTAAGGTCGCGGAAGGCATCGGCAGCGCAGCGCGTCACGCACAGCCAACCGTTTCGGGCTTCGGCGTCACGAACGTGTGCTGTGCATCGGCCGAAAATCGCCCGTCAGTGGACAGGTACCGACGCGGCCGCGGGCAGCAAGTCCCGCCCCTGGCGGGGCAGATGCGCTGATCAGGGACCTACGGGCGCGCGAAACACGACCTCTGACGACGGGTGTGCCGACGTCCGCGGGTGCGCTGTTGCTCAGACGGCCGGGTCAGCGTGACGCCGAAGTCCCGTTGGCAGACCAGCCGCCCGACGATGCCGACGACGTGCCCCTCTCCGTGGCCGAGGCGCTGGCGCTCGGGTCGGTGCCGCTGGCGATCGCTGACGCTGCGTGGTGCCGGCCGAGGTTCATCACAACCCTCCCGACCGAAAAACAGAAATGTCCGACAAGAAGGCGCGTCATCGGGTAAACGGCTTTGTTGTCACCCCGCTCTGGCCTGACCCGGAATCCACGAGTCGATCTTTCCGGCCGACGCCAGAATGATGCCTGGAGACCGGACAGAACATTTCCGGAGCGTGATTCATTGCCGTAGCCCTACCGACGGAGGTCGTCTGCCCGCGCCTGCGCAGGCCGCACGAGGCGATCCTCCAACGGCAGGAAGGAAGCGCCGGCACCGCAGATCCAGACGCACTACGGTCGGCAGATGCCAAAGATGAGCGTGCGGTACGCGGCCGCAATCCTGGTCACCGGTGTGGTCGCAGGTTGTTCGGGCGGGACCGGCGGGACACCAGTCAAGCCGACTGCGACCGCCCTCGTCACCGCCTTGTCCGCCGTCGCGCCGGCCGCACTGGGCACCACGGGTTCGTTCGAATTCGGTGACACCGCACGTCTCCGGGCACTGGCCGGCGCCGACAAGAAGGTGTGGGGGCAGGACGTCCTGTTCGGCAGTGGGTCGCTGGCCCCCTACGGCGCGGTCATCACCGAGGCGCTCGGGATCAACCTGACAGCCGCCGACTCGGCCCTCGCGGTCGGGGCTCCGCCGGCCACTCTGGTGATCGTCACCGGAGGCCAGAATGCCGCGTCGATCACCGCTGCGGCGACGAAGTCCGGTTGGGTGGGTAGTGGCACGCTGACGCGCAAGCTCGATCTGTCGACCGCCGATTCCGCGACGGCGGGCCTGATGATCGCCGCGCCGAAGATCCGCCCGACCGGCGCTGATGTCGCAGTCGGCCTCGCCAGTGCCGACCTGTCGCTCGTCACGTCGGGGTCCGGCGCGAACGGTGGTGCGGTGGTCGCGTCGGGCACCGCCTGTCTGGGTGACGTGGTACTGGCTCAGGGCACCGGGTTCGGGAGTGGAGCGGCGTCTCCCGCGAAGGCGGTCGGAGTACGCACGTCCTCGGACAGGATCACCTCCGTGATCTGCCTGGGGGCGGCGAGCGACGGTGCGGCGACCACTCTGGCCGGTCGGGTGCGGACCGCGCTCTCCTCGGGCAGGTCCGTTTCGAGCCAGCAGCCGTGGAAGGAACTGCTGAAGAATGCCGTCGTCGACACGGTGAGCGGAACGCCGGCGATGGTTCGGATCACGACCGACACGACCGGCCAGAACCCGCTCCTCGTGCAGCGTCTTCTGGTGCAGCAGGACCTTCCCGGCGGAGAATGAGGGGGCGGGTGTTCGACCGTGAGCTGCTGCCGGTCGAGGCGGTGCGGTGGCCCACGGCATCGCAACCCCGACTCTGATGGGCCGGATCAAGCCGGTTCGCGGGACGTAGAAGCCGCTGGCGCGCGTAGAGGCGCACCGAGAGGTTCTCAGGAACGTTGTCTACATTGATGAAATGGCGTCCAGCACCCCGACCCCGCGCGCGACGCCCGCCACCGGCGCGCGAGCCGGGCAGGCGGCGGCCGAGGACGACGACTACGACCTGCGCGGCGGATTTCCCGGGGCGCGTCCGGTGCCGGTCCGGCAGGCCGCCGAGCCGATCCAGCCGCCCAGCGCCAGCCGGTCCGTCGTCGGCTGGCGGTGGGTCGCCATCACCGGTGCTCTGCTGGTGATCGCGATCGTGGTGATCGCGGTGCTGGCGTTCCGGCTCGGCGCACATTCCTCCTCCACGAGCGGCGCGGCGCCCGCAGCGACGACCGCCACGACGACGACCCCGACCACGCTGGCGGTGACCGAGGTGTACCAGCGGGTCGTGCCCTCCGTCGTCCTGATCACCACGTCCAAAGGATCTCTCGGGTCCGGCGTGATCGTCACCGACACCGGAAAGATCCTGACGGCCAATCACGTCATCTCCGACGGTGGGCGCGTGGCGGTGCTGTTCTCCGACGGGACCCGTGCTGCCGCAACGGTTTCCTCGGCCGATCCGGCCAGCGACATCGCCGTGCTGACCCCGGCCGGCCTGCCCGGGGTGGTGGTGCCGGCCGTCCTCGGCGGGGGAGTGAGCGTCGGCGCAGACGTCGTGGCGATCGGTAACCCCCTCGGCTTCACCGACAGCACCACCAGTGGAATCGTGTCCGGCCTGAACCGGACGGCCAAGACGGACGCCGGCCGGTTCTCCGGCCTCATCCAGTTCGACGCGGCGGTGAACCCGGGCAGCTCCGGCGGGCCTCTGCTCGACTCCCAGGGGTCGGTCGTCGGCATCGTCGTGTCGATCGCGGACCCTGGCGAGGACGACTCGTTCGCCGGCATAGGTTTTGCCGTCCCGATCGCCGGTGCCCTGGGCGGCGGGGCCGGAGCGGGCCCGGGCGGTGGCCCGCTGTTGTGAACAGGACGCTCGAGCACAGGACCTCGGTCGCCACGGAACCGACGCACCAGGAGAAGGGATGACCATGAGGCCACTGTCGGCACACCCCGGCACCGCGGGCGGACCGCTGGAGACGGTCCTGTTCGAGGTCAAGCGGACGATCGTCGGTCAGGACCTCCTGCTGGAACGGATGGCGATCGCGCTGCTCGCCGGTGGTCACCTGCTGGTCGAGGGCGTCCCCGGACTCGCCAAGACCCTGGCCGTCAAGTCGCTGTCGGGCGCCATCGGTGGACAGTTCCAACGCATTCAGTTCACCCCGGACCTGGTGCCCGCCGACCTGGTCGGAACGCGGGTCTACCACCAGGCCTCCGGTGAATTCCAGGTCTCGCTGGGGCCGGTGTTCACCAACCTGCTGCTCGCCGACGAGATCAACCGGGCGCCGGCAAAGGTGCAGAGCGCCCTGTTGGAAGTGATGCAGGAACGCCAGGTGACGATCGGGCGGGAGACCTTCCGCGTGCCGAACCCGTTCCTGGTCATGGCCACTCAGAATCCGATCGAGTCCGACGGCACCTATCCACTTCCCGAGGCACAGGTCGATCGCTTCATGATGAAGGTCGTAGTGGGCTATCCCTCGCGACCCGAGGAGCACGCGATCGTGGAGCGGGCCCTGCAACCTCCCGCCGCCGCGCAGGCCATGCTGACGCCCGAGTCGCTGCTGCGCATGCAGGCGAGCGTGCAGCAGGTGTACGTCGATCCGGCCATCGTCGACTACTCCGTCCGCCTGGCGACCGCCACCAGGTCGCCGGGACGCGTCGGGCTGGGTGACCTGGACCGTTATGTGACCTTCGGGGCGAGTCCGCGCGCCTCCATCGCGCTGGTTCTGGGCGGTCGGGCACTGGCCTTTTTGCGGGGTCGGGACTACGTGCTCCCGCACGACGTCGCCGAACTCGCGCTCGACGTGCTGCGGCACCGGCTGGTGCTGTCCTACGAGGCGCTGGCCGACGACGTCGATGCCGACACCGTCATCAGCCGGGTGCGCAGCGCCGTCCCAGTGCCCGACGTGGCCCTCCAGGGCCGCTGACGGCCGAGCGAAGGGACGCTGATCCACGGTGACGACAGCTGTTGACCGCCTCCTGCTCCGGCTGGAGTGGCGGGTGATCCGACGCCTGGACGGGCGCCTGCAGGGCGGTTACCGCACGACGCACCGCGGCTCCGGGATGGACTTGGCCGGGTTGCGCCCGTACCTGGACGGCGACGACGCCCGTCACATCGACTGGAATGTCACTGCACGGCTCGACGAAGTCCAGGTGCGCGAGTTCAACGAGGACCGTGAGCTGACCGCCTGGCTCGTCCTCGACCGGTCGGCGTCGATGACTGTCGGCCGTCCGGGTCGGAGGAAGAACGATGTCCTCGCCGAACTGACCCTCGCGCTCGCCCGGCTGCTGGGCCGGGGCGGCAACCGGGTGGGTGCCGTGCTCTACGACACGGGGACCACCCGCGTCGTGCCCCCTGGCACGGGCCGCGGCCAGGCGCTGCGCATCGGCCGGGAACTCGAACGCCCGGCCGCCCCCGGAGCGGGCGCGGCCACCGACCTGGCCGCGATGCTGGCATCGGTCGCCTCGCTGGCCCGGCGCCGATCCCTGGTGGTCGTGGTGTCCGACTTCATCGGCACCGGCGAGTGGGAGCGGCCGCTCCTCCGCCTGGCCCACCGCAACGAGGTGGTCGCGCTGCGGATCATCGACACGGCGGACGATTCACTGCCGGAGGTCGGCCTCGTCGTCGTCGAGGACGTGGAAACCGGCGAGCAGGTGCTGGTCGATTCCAGCGACCCGCTGTTCCGGGCCCGGTTCCAGGACGGCGTCCACGACAGGGAGGCTGAACTGCAGGCGGGCATGCGCCGTGCCGGAGTGCCCCTGCACCGGGTCGGCACCGACAGCGATCTCCTCGAGGCGCTGCTCGGGATCGTCGTCGAGACCCAGCGGCGTAAGGCATGATCCGCGCCCGACCCGGACGGTGGTGCACATGAGGCGGTGGGACAGATGACGCTGTCGTCACCGGCGCTGCTGGTTCTCGGCCTGGTCGTGGTCGCGGCCCTGGTTGCGGCGGCGCTGGTGCTGTCCCGTCGCCGCGCCACCGCGCTCTCCGCCGCGGGAGTCTCGACTCCTGCGCGTCGCGGACGGCAGATCGGCGCCTGGTTCACTCTTGCGGGGATCGGGGTGCTCGCGATTGCCGTTTCGGGTCCGGAGGCCTCGCTCCCGGTCGGTCGTGAGGCGGGCACGGTCATCGTGGCGATGGACGTTTCGAACAGCATGGGCGCCGTGGACGTCGCACCCACCCGACTGCAGGCCGCGCAGGCCGCCGCCATCGCCTTCGTCGACGCCCAACCGGACAACGTCGACATCGGCGTGGTCGGATTCGACCAGGGCGCCATCACCACGTCCCTGCCCGGCGCGGACCGGGCTGCGACCGTAGCGGCGATCCGGGGTCTGCGGGTGTCGGGTGGAACCTCGCTGGGAGCGGCGATCCTGGCGTCGCTGACGGCGATCACCGGCAGGACCGTCTCGATCAGCAGGACCGGGACCATTTCGGACCTGGGCTACTGGGGTTCGGCCACCATCGTGCTGTTCTCCGACGGTGAGGACCAGGCCGAGCCCGAAGCCGCGCAGACCGCGGCCACCGCGGCCCAGAACGCCGGCATCCACATCGACACCGTCGGGGTGGGTACCGCAGCGGGAGCGACGGTCAAGGTCGGCGACTACCAGGTGCACACCGCGCTGGATGCACAGACGCTCACCACCCTCTCGAAGATCACCGGCGGCACGTACCACCCCGCCTCGGACGCCGCGGAACTCGATGGCGCCGCATCCACCATCGACCTCCGGCTCACCGTTGCCAACCAGGCGGTCCCGCTGGCCGGCGCCTTCATCGGGTTCGCCCTCGCTCTGCTGGTGGTGGGAGCTGTGCTCACCTCGATCCGGACAGGGAGACTTGTCTGATGACGTTCAGCTGGCCGTGGGCGCTGCTGTCGCTCCTGCTCGTGCCCATCGTGCTGGGCCTTTCCTGGTGGATCCGGCGCAGGCGAAGGCGTTCGGCTGTCCGAGTCACATCGATCGCTCTGGTTCGCCTGGCGCTGCCGGGACGGACCCGCTGGACCCGGCGCATTCCCGCCGCGCTGCTGGTCCTCGGCATCGCGATCCTGGGCGTCGGGGCGGCCCGGCCCCGGGCGTCGGTTCCGCTGCCGTCCAACTCCACGACGATCATGCTCGCGCTGGACACCTCGGGTTCCATGTGCTCGACCGACGTGACGCCCAATCGCCTCACCGTTGCGGAGCAGGCGGCCATCTCGTTCATCAAGTCACAAACCGGCGGCGTGCGGATCGGACTTGTCACCTTTGCGGGCTTCGCCGGTCTGCTGGTGCCGCCGACGACCGATGACGACGCGCTGGTCGCCGCCATCCAGAACCTGTCCACCGCTCGCGGCACCGCCATCGGCGCCGCGCTGCTGACCTCCATCGACGGCATCGCCGCCATGGATCCATCGGTGGCGCCCAGCGGGGTCGATCTCGGGTCGAGCCGCAAGGCCGGCTACGCCGCGGATGTGATCGTGCTGCTCACCGACGGCGCGAACACCCAGGGAGTCGAACCCGAGGAAGCAGCCGGGCTGGCCGCCGCCCGTGGAATCCGGGTCTACACCATCGGTTTCGGCACCACCACCCCGACCAGGATGGCCTGCACGGGCGCGCAGATCGGGGACTATCCCGGCGGCGGCGGATATGGCGGCGGGTACGGCGGCGGGGGACGGCAGAACCCGCTCATCATCGACGAAGCCGTGTTGCAGAACGTCGCGAAAACCACCGGTGGCCAGTACTACCGGGCACAGAACGCCGACCAGCTCCAGGACGCGCTGGGCGACCTGCCCAGCCATGTCACGGTGGCGCACAAGGAGATCGACCTCGCCGCATGGTTCGCCGGTGCCGGCGGACTGGTGATCGCGCTCGCGGTCGGGCTGTCGCTCTGGTGGAACCGGATCCGGGTGGCTCGTTCAGGCTGAGGCAACGGTGACGGTGAACACCGTCCGTGCCACCATGAAAGCCATGCCAGCAGATGCGGATGTTCCAGCCCCGGTCGGCCGCCGGGCCGACCGGGTGGTCGTCATCGGGTGCAGTGCGGCCGGGCTGTTTTCGGCCGCTGCCGCGGTGGCGGCCGGCGCGAGCGTCACCATCGTCGAGCGGGACCTGCTCGAGCACAGCACCACCGCCCGGCCCGGGGTGCCACAGGGCCGGCAGCCGCACGTGTTCCTCTACCGGGGACTGCTTGCTGCCGAGCAACTGTTGCCAGGATTCCGCGACGATCTGCTGGCGGCCGGCGCGGTCGCTTTCGACACCGGTGATCTGGCCTGGCTCGGCGAGCTGGGCTGGAGCCCGCAGGTCGCGGCCTATCCCGTCTACTCCACGACCAGACCGTTGCTGGAGGCGCTGCTGCGGCAGCGGGTGCTGGCGCTACCCGGGGTGTCCCTGCGCGACGGATCGTCGGTGACAGGTGTGCGCCAGGACGCCGACGGATGGTGCGTCACGCTGGCCGCTGGCGCAGCGTCCGTCGTCCCCGCGCAGAGCGCCGACGGCACCAGGCGCCCGGTTGGGGCGGGCACCACCGATGTGCTGAACGCCGATCTCGTGGTCGACGCCTCGGGACGGAATTCCCGGTTGATGCACTGGCTCGGCGGCTCATGGCCGGAACGGGTGCGGGTCACGGAGGTCGATGCCCGCATCGGTTACGCCTCCCGCCTGTACCGGGGGAGTCCCGACCTCGGGAGCAACACCGGCATCGTCATTCTCGCCACCCCCGCCGAACCTGTCGGCGCGCTGGCCCTGCCGGTCGAGGACGGACAGTGGATCGTCCTCGCCCTGGGTCTGGGCGAGCGGCGGCCGACCCGCGACCCAGAGGAGTTTCACGCCCTGCTCGCCGGGCTCCGGGACCCAGCTGTGGCAGAGCTGGTTCAGCGGTTGGAGCCGGTCGGCGACGTGGTCGTGCACCGGCAGACGGGTAATCGTCGACGGCACTATGAGGACCGGGCGGACTGGCCGCAGGGTCTGTTGGCGGTCGGTGACGCGTTCTGCGCTTTCAACCCCGTCTACGGCCAGGGCATCGCCGTCGCCGCCTGTGAAGCCGTGCTGTTGCGGAATGCGTTGCTGCGCAGCGCAGGCCGTGCCGCCGGGCGTCCCGGAGCTTCCGCCGCGATGGATACGCGGCGGTTGCAGCGTCGGTTCGCCGGGGTGACGGCGTTGCCGTGGTCCATTGCGACCGGTCAGGACCTGCGCTTCCCGACCAGCGACGGGTCACCGACGCGGTGGGGTGCGCTGTCCAACAGCTGGGGAATGGAGTTGGGCCGGCTTGCCGGGCACGGTAACGAACGAGCGGCACAGACGTTGTCCGGCGTCTACCACCTCATGTTGCCGTCTCACCGGTTGTTCCATCCCGCGCTGGTGGCCGCGGCCGTGCGTGGTCGGCTGCTCGGGCTCGGACCGGCCGTCGAGCGACCGTCCGGGCTGCCGCCGCTGCACGCCCGCACGGCGACCCAGCACGACGCGACTCCGTGAGTTGACACCAGCGCGCCGATTCCGCGTCGATCAGGGGTCAGCTGGTCGGTCTTGTTCGGGCGTCTGACGATCGAACGCCGCTGGGGCCGGCACCCGCTGGTGGTCTGCCGACACCCGGACCACCGCCAGGTGCGTTGCCGGCAGCGGGTGTGATGCCGGTGTCGACGGGTGCAGTGAGCACCGCGAGGTAGCCGGCGGTCAGGCTGCCGGTCACCGTCGGTATCTGGTGGATTCCGGCGTCGTCGCCGAAGACGTTGTCGGACTGAAGGGTCACCTGCGAGAGGTTGGTCACCGACTGTTCGTAACCTGTTGTGGCGTAGACGGTGTCGCAGATGTTCTTCGGTAGAGCCAGCTGCGACGTTGCGATGGCCTCGGTGGCGTCGGTGATGGCGGCCTGGTCGGGGTACACCTCGAAGTGCACGTGGGGCCAGCGGCCCGCATAGCAGGCGGGGAAGATGCTGCTGAAGCTGACTTTTCCGGCGCTGTCCGCGATCTGGACACCGCGGAGATAGTTTTCGTTCTCCACTCCCGACGAGTAGAGCGAGTAGTTGCCGTCCCGATCGCAGTGCCAGGCATAAACGGCCACACCGGCATAGGGCGAGCCGCCGTCTGCGACGTTCAGGACGGTGATCTCGAACGAGAGCGGGACACCGTCGGCGGTCGTCGAGGTCTCGCCGAAGCTCTCGCGGATGTCGCGGCGGACTATCCCACTCCGGGTCAGCACGTCGACCCCGTTCGACCCGTCCGCCGGAAACGGCCCGGCGGTCTCGTCGGGTATCTCCGCCGCCGTGCCGGTAGCCGGTGACACCGTGGTGGCGCCCGCGGACGACGCCGGCGCAGCGGACGCGGTCGCAGCGGATGGTGTCGCGGCGGACGGGGTCGCGTCGGACGTGGATGCGGTGGCGGTGACGGCCGAGGAATCGGTCGACGTGCTGCAAGCGGCCAGGGTCAGCGATCCGAGCCCAAGACCCATTGCGCGCAGCAGGCCGCGCCGATTGAGCAGGGTGGAGACGTCGAACGCCAGGCCCTGGTCGACCACCTCTTCGTCCGGCCGGGGAAGGAGCCGTCCTTCGTAGGTGGGAAGGGCTCCGGTGGCCGTTCGGCGAGTTCGGCTCATGTGGTGCTCCCTGATTCGGCGACGGTCGGAGGGCCCTGCTGAAGTCGTCGTCACACCAGTGTTGCCGACCGGGCTGGGTGCCGTCGCTGTGTCCGCTGTGCCCCGGATGTGGGCCGCTCAGGGAAGGATCGCCCACGAACTGCACCGACCCAGGAGCGCTCGACTGCGTCGGTCGCCGGGACGAAGCTGTCGGTGGGTGCGGGTCCGGGTGCTCGTCCGCGACCCCCGTCCGGATAATGGGAACCGTCCGCCCAGGACAGACGTGCCGGTCCGCACCGACGGCCGTCGCCGATCAGGAGGTCGCCGTGTTCTCTCGAACCATCGCCCGGATCACCGTGATGGGCTTCGTTTTCGCCGCCCTTGGCCTGATTGTCGGATTGGTCGGCAAGTACGCGCTCAAGAGTGATGCGTTTGACAATCCTTTCTGGGTGGTCGCTGTGGGCCTCTTCGTCGGCGCCATGGTGGGCGGTGCCGTGAGCCGCCGAATCGAGTCGGCCCGGACGCAGCGGACGAATGCACCGCCTCGCTGACCGATGTCAACGACGACCCGCCGCTCGGATTGTCACCGCACACCGGCCCGGCGCAGCAGTCGAGTCCTCGGCCGGAATCAGCTTCGGCCCACCGGCTGCGCGGCGCGAGGTCATCCGGGATAGCACCCCGGATCCTGACGTGGCGTGTCGCATCCTGCAGGCACGCCTGACCGACACCGGTGCATCCTGATCCACCCAGCCGACGGCCTGCTGGTCGTCACGGCGCGCGCAGAACGAGAGGTCGACCTCCATGAGGAATGATTCCCGCCGTCCTTGGTTCGGGCCGAAGCGAGTGGGCTTCGGGCTGCGTCCGCAGACCTGGCAGGGGTGGGCCGTGATGACAGCGTTTGCGGTAGTGGTCCTGCTGTTCGCTCTCGCCGTGCGCTGATCCGGGAGAGCCAGATGCATCGACGGGCCGCGTTCCTCTCCGCATGCCTGCTGCTGTCGGTCGCTTCCTGCTCGGATTCTCACTCGAACACGGGCTCCAGCACGGGATCTGTGGCAAGCCCGGTCGTCGCCTCGACGACGGCCGGCTCACCCACTGCCGGGTCACCGAGCCCCGGTACGCCCGCCACCGGATCGCCGGCCACCCGCCCTGTCACGGCCGACGGGAGCACCGCGACGACCGATACGACCGCGACGACCGGGACTGCCGCCACGACCGGGACCGCCGGGACGACCGGGACGGGCAAGGACCGCGACATCAGTTTCACGGTGCACGGTCTGACGGTGCACGGCAGTCTGAGAATTCCCGCCCGGGCCGCGGCGGGGCAACCGGCAGCGCTGCTGCTGGCCGGGAGCGGACCCACCGACCGCAACGGGAACAGCGCCCTCGTCGCCCAGAAGTTCGACACGCTCGCCGATCTTGCCGACGTCCTGGCCGACCAGGGGGTCGCCAGTCTGCGGTACGACAAGTTGGGCTCCGGCACCACGGGGCTCGGGCCTTTCGCCGCGACACCGAGCGCCATCGGCTACGACACGTTCGTCGATGAGGCCGAAGCGGGCCTGGCGTTCCTGGCCCGCCAGCCTGGCGTGGACCAGCACCACCTGATGGTGATCGGGCACAGCGAAGGTGCGCTGATCGCGTTGTCGATGACCGCCGCGCGTCCGGCCGGCGCTCCGCGGATTTCCGCCCTGGCGCTGCTGGAACCACCCGGCACCCGCTACCTGGATCTGATCGCCGGCCAGATCGGGGCTGCCCTGCCGGCCGTGGTCGCCGCCCATCAGGTGAGCCGGTCCGACGCCAACGCGGCGGCGGCCGCGCTGGCGCCGACCATCCGCGCGATCCGGGCGCACGGCACCGTTCCGGACGGGCTGCCCCTGCTGCTCCAGGAGTCCGGCTTCGCCTCGGTCAACGCCCGTTTCCTGCAGCAGGCCGACCGGGCCGACCCGGCCGCACTGGCCGGACGGCTGCCGGCTGGTCTGCCGGTCCTGGTGTCCTGCTCGACCAAGGACCTGCAGGTGCCGTGCCGTCAGGCCGCCACGGTGATCCGCGCGGCCGGGCGGTCGCGGGTCACCGCAGTGACCCTCAGCGATGCCGTGCACACGCTCAACGACCCGGCCGGCCCGGTGACGCCGACCAGCGCGGGACCGCTGTCACCGCAACTGGTCCGGGCCCTGACCCGTTGGTTGCCGACGGCAACGGGTTGATCGCCGATCGAGCCTCGTCGTCAGGTCATCCGCCGGGCCGCCGGGTGGCCCGCTCGGACGCGATCGCGGTCGCCACGTCTCGCGGATAGAGCCGACGGGCGGCCAGCAGCAGGATCGCCCCGGCCACCACCAGCACCCCCAACATTGCCAGGCAGGCGCGGACCAGCCCGATCGCGCCGCCGCCCTGTACCTGATCCGGGTCGGCCCCGGCGGGTGACATCAGGGTCGACAGGAAGCCGAACACCAGTGGGGCCGAAGACTTCAGGAGCGTCTGCAGGAAGTTCCGGACACTCTCCGCCCTTCCCCAGAGCCGCGAATGCATGATGTCCAATCGGGCGGCGTCCAGCGGTGGATTTGCGCCTCCGACGCCGGCCGAGCCCAGGAACAGCAGGGAAGCGGCCGCCACGATGGCCGTGGCCAGAAATCCCGGCAGGAAGAACACGACGGAAAGGAGCAGACACAGCCCGCCGATCAGGGGGCGGCCGGCGATGCGGCCGCGAGCGATCAGTCTGTCGGACAACGGGCCGGTGATCAGGGTTCCGACGATGACGCCGGATCCACTGACCACCAGCAGCACGGTGGCAGCACCCTGCCCGAGGTCGAACCGCCCCCGCAGGTAGACCACTGCGAACGTCTGCATTCCCGCGACGTAGTAGTAGGCCAGTGCGGACGAGATGATGAGCAGCACATTCGTGCGGATGGACAGCACATACCGCACCGCCCAGGCCATCGTCCTGTTCGTGGGATCCTCGGTCAGCACCAGTTCGGGATGCGGTCGGATCCCCGCTTGCGCGATCAGCCCGGCAAGCCCGGGCGCGCCGTCGGCGCCGTCCCCCAAAGCAACGACTCCTGCCGCCGACTCGGCCGGCGGGGGAACGCGGTCGGCCGCCGGCGGGTCGCCTGTGAAGAGCGGGCCCATCCCACCGCGGACCGGCTCGGGCAGCAACCGCACCAGGGCCAGGGCCAGGAAAGGTCCGGGCACGGCAAGAACCCAGAAGGCGCCACGCCAGGACCACCAGGCCGCCACCTCGCCGGCGATCAGCAGGCCGGACGCCGCCCCGGCGAACTCACCGGCCAAGATGTAGCCATAGACCCGACCACGCTCAGCTGGCGGGAACAGGTCACCGGTCAGCGAAGCCACGACGGGGGTGGCCGCCCCGATACCGGCCCCGAGGGCCAGTTGCGCGGCCAGAATGACCGAATAGCTGTGCGCCGTGCCGGCCACCACGATCGATGCCGACCAGGTCACCACACAACCGGCCAGCAACCTGACCCGGGCCGTACGGTCGGTGAGCAAGCCGAAGGGCAGGGTGGTGGCCGCCCCCATCAGGCTGGCCGCGGTGACCAGCAGGCCGATCCGGGTGTTGTCGATGTGGAGCGCCAACTTCAGGTCGGGCGCGACCGCGCCGGCGATGGTCTGATCGCCCGCGGCCAGTGCCAGCGCCGCCGCCAGCAACACGATGATCCGCAGTCGACCGGCGCCGCCGAATGCCGTGGACAGCCGTCGGACCGGGGTCCTACTCAGCGGGCTCAATTGACCGTCGGGGTCGCTCGGGCGTGCAGGCACAACCTCGGCCACCGTTACGCCACCCCGTCATGGTCCCCAGTATCGCCGCCACCCGCGCCGCGCCGAACACCACTGCCCGGAGGCCAATCCACCGCGGCGTCGCAGGAGCCCCCGGGTGGCACCTTGGGTCCGGCCAATTCCATTGCCGACGAATGCCGCGCACACTGGGCCAGTACGTTGTGCGCCGGGAGGACGGAGACTTCGGTGTCGGATCAGATGGCCGTCGAAGGTCCTGGCGACGCTCCCACCGCGCACGACGCCTCGACCGCTCTGGCGGCCCTGCATCCGGTGCAACGCCGGAGTCGGCAGATCATCCGCGATGCGGGGATGGGCAGACCGCTCGTCGCATGGGGTGTCGCGTGGATTGCCGGAGCGGTGGCACTGCACGTCCTGGCCGACTGGCGCGGGGCCGCCGTCGGTAGTGTGCTGTGCGTGCTGGCGACCGCGGTGAGCTGGCTCGGCGTCGACCGGCAGCTGGTGCGGGGGTTCGAGCGTCAGTTCGCAGTGGGCTGGATGGTCCTGCTGCTCAGCTCACCGTTGTTGGTGGTCGTCGTCGCCCCGCCCGACAGAGACGTCCTGGTGATCTTCCTCGGGTGCCTGTGGGCCTTGGGCATGCTGCTGTACGGGATCGGGACCAACGACCGCCCGATGGCAGCGGTCGGCGGGTTCGTCCTGGTGATCTCGGCGCTGGCCCGGCTGACCGTCCCGGCCTCCGCGATGGTGACGGTCGGCGTGACGGGCGGGCTCGCGCTGGCGCTGCTCGGCGTCCGTCGGATGTGGACCGCCCGATGAACGACGAATCGGACTACTTCGTCGCGGACCTGATCGGCCGCCTCCGCAGCCCGTTGGATCCGGTGCTCACCGACCCGACCCGACTCCGCATCCAAGCAGCGCTGCGGGCACTCTCGTCCGGAGGTGCGATGTCGTTCACGACACTGGGGAAGGTGCTGAAGATAACCGACGGCAACCTGGGCGTGCACCTTCGCATCCTGGCCGACGCCGGATTCGTCGACAAGCAGGAGAACTGGCGTGGAAAACGCCGGACCACCTTTTACCGGCTGAGCGCAGCCGGTCATGCCGCATTCGACGACCACGTCCGGGCGCTGGAGGCGATCATCCGGGCGTCGGATGCACTGCCGCCCACAGTGCCTTCGTCACCGGCGGTTTCGGTTTCGGTTCCTGTTCCGGCCACTGGTGTCGCCGCGCCGAGCCAACGCCAATAGCGAGTAGCCCACCCCGACGAGGACCGCGATCACCGCATACCAGACGCCGGGCAGATCGAGGATCGCGACGAGGGCGAACAACGCACCGGCGACGATGGCGATGATGACGTACCTGCTCGTCGGCGATATGGAACGGGACCGGTCCTGGGAATCTGCCACGGCAATTCTCCATTCGATGACGTCGGACTCTGCGGCGTAGAGTATCCCCCCTCATCCGCTTGCGCCAGAGGCACTTCGGGGACACCGCCATGGCGGCGGATCACCGCCCACCGTGATGATGTCGGTCTACCGGGCGAGAGCTCGGTCGTCATCCGACTTTCGTCCCGGTCATCGATTCGGACACCGATCAGAGGCGAGCGGCCAGCTGTGACCCACCGATGACACCGGACCACCAGAGGCGTTGCCACCACACGCCTATCCCAACTGGCCACGACGTCCAGCGACCACTCAGCTGGCCGTGCGTCCGTCGGTCACGAAGATCTTGTCGGGGTTGAGGATGTTGTCCGGATCCAGTGCACGTTTGACGGCCCGGTGCATGTCGAGCACCGCGGGCGAGAGTTCGTCGCTCAGGCCGTCGCGCTTGAGCAGACCCACGCCGTGCTCACCGGTGACGGTGCCACCAAGACTCAATGCGCTGTCGAGAATGTCGACGAAGGCAGCCTGAGCGCGCCCCCGTGCTTCCTCGTCATCACGCTCGACGATGAGCAGCGGGTGCAGATTGCCGTCGCCGGCGTGCGCGATGTTGGCGATGGTGATCCGGTGCAGCGTGGCGATTCGCTCGATGCGCGACAGCATCTCGGGCACCTGGGCCTTCGGGACGCACACGTCCTCGGTCAGCACGGGCCCGAGCCGTTCCAGTGCCGGGTAGGCCAGGCGGCGGGCTGCAAAGAGCGCATCGGCCTCCAGCTGATCGGTGGAGCGGTCCGACCAGCTGGCTCCACTGCGACGAAAGCACTGCACGACCTGGTCGGCGGCGACCTCCCCGGCGTGGCCGGGTTCGTCGACCCGCGCCAGCAGCACGACCTCCGCTTCCGTCGCCAAACCCATGTTCTTCCATGCGTCGACGGCGCGGAGGCAATGCTGGTCGATCAGTTCCAGCGCCGCAGGCGTGAGCCCGGCTTCGGCTACCGCACGAATCGCCTCGCCCGCATGTGACAGCGACGGGAAATGGCCGGCGACGGTGATTGCCGGCGCCGGCAACGGGCGAAGTCTGACGGTGATCTCGGTGATGACGCCGAGCGTGCCCTCGGACCCCACCAGCAGACCGACGAGATCGAAGCCGGCCACGCCCTTCGCGGTTCGTCGTCCCAGACGCACCAGTTCGCCCCGGCTGGTGACCACTTCGAGTTCCAGGACGTAGTCGCGGGTGACGCCATACTTCACGCAGCAGATCCCGCCGGCGTTCGTCGCGACGTTCCCGCCCATCGTCGACCACGGGGAGCTGGCGGGATCGGGTGGATACCACAACCCGTGCTGCGCCACCGCCTCGCGCAGGTGGTCGTTGATGACACCGGGCTGTACGACGGCAAAGCGTTCCAGCGGATTGATGTCGACAATCGCGTTCATGTTCTCCAGCGAGAGGATGACGCACCCGTCGACGGCGTTCGCGCCGCCCGAGAGGCCGGTTCCGGCACCGCGGGGGACGACGGCCGTCCTGTGCCGGGCGCACACCTCCACGGTCCTGCGGACCTCCTCGGCGCTGATGGGGCGCACCAGCGCCACCGCTGCGCCGACCGGTGCCCAGGCGGCCTGGTCGTGGCTGGACGCCGCCACCACGTCCGGATCACGGATGACCCGACCTGCTGGGAGCGCGAGGTCCAACTCGTCGAGTACGCCGAGACCGCCCAGCAGGGCGCCGTTCACAGCGCGGCCGCGAAGTCGAGAACGGTGGCGTTGAACAGCTCGGGCTGGTCGATGTTGACGGCGTGCCCGCAGTCCTCGATGACGATCGCCCGGGCGAGTGGAATCCCAGCCGTCGCTGCTGCCGCGTGCTCGCACGGCCAGACCTGGCTCAACCGTCCGGCCACCAGAAGCTGCGGTACGTCCAGGCGGGCAATGACGTCCCGCCAGTCCTGCTGCACGTGGTCTCGAAGCAGCGGCAGGGTCTCCGGCCCGGCCGGCCCGCGCAGGTCGCCGCCGCCGAGCCGTTCCGACAGTCGTTGGAGCGCCGCGATGGAATCGGCGGGGCTGCGTCCCCGCCCGGTCTGCGGAACGCCTTCCGCGAACAGGGAGCCGCTATTGTCGTTGGTCAACCCGTAGAAGCCGTGCGGCCAGTCGTCGTCGTTGATCATCTTCGGCGTCTGGTCGATTCCGACCACACCTCTCACCCGGTCGGTGCCGAACAGGTCGAGGTAGGCCCACAGGCAGCTGGCACCCATGGAGCCGCCGACCAGGATTGCCTCGTCGACGGACAGCGCGGTCAGCACGTCGTCGACGTCCTTTGCGTGCCGCGCGATGCGCTGTCCGTGAGCCGGGCGGTCGGAATTACCGTGTGACCGGCGGTCGATGGCCACCACGCGGAAGCCCGCCGACAGGAACGCCTCCATTTGGAAGACCCACGACGTGCGCGGTGCCGTGTAGCCGGCGACCAGGACGATGACCGATCCGCTTCCTTCGTCGGTCACGCCCAGCTCGACACCATCGTTGGTGGTGATTCTCTTGTTCATCGTGATTCCTTCGCTGCACGGACGGGATGTCCGTCCCTGCTGCCGGTCAGTGGGCGATGTGTCCATGAAGGCATGCACTGAGCCAGAATGGGCCCATGTCGGAGACTGTCGAGGCGGAGACCTGGCTGGAGCTTCTCGCTGACGACTGCAGCCCCTCGGATCTCGAGCGGTTCCGCCGCCGGCGCATCGCCGACAGGCCGGCTACCGACGTCGCCCTCATCGAACGCGAGGCAGCGCAGGCGCTGCGGATCCGCGGAGCACTCGAAGAGCGCAAGCAGCATGCGGATCAGCTCGGGGTGCTCAACCACCTGGCACGTCGTCTCGCGTCGATGCGTGAACCGGCCGAGGTCCTGCAGGAGATCGCCCAGCAGGCTCGGCGGCTGCTCACGGTCGACGTCGCTTACATCATGCTGCTGCACGAACACGGAGAACTGGTCATCGAGTTCGTCGAGGGCTCGATGGGGTCGGCATTGCGCGGCATCGTCCTGCGCCCGGGCAGTGGGCTGGGCGGGGAGGTGGTCCGTTCGGGCCGACCCATCTGGAGCGAGAACTACCTGGTCGACCCGTCGTTTCCTCATGTCAGTGCGGTCGACTCGGCCGCGGTGAACGAGCAGCTCGGCGGCATTCTCGGCGTGCCGTTGCTGGTGGGTGACGAAACGATCGGGGTACTGCTGGCCGCCGAGCGGCACCCGCGGCGCTTCGCAGGTCGCGAGGTCGAGCTGTTGGCCGCGCTCGCGTCGCACGCGGCAGTGGCCATTCGCAACGCGGACCTGTTCAAGCAGACTCAGGCCGCCGCGCAAGACCTGTTGCAGGCCAACGCTGCGTTGCAGCGGACGAACGAGTTGCGCCAACGAGCGAGCGACCTGCGTGACCAATTGACCGCGGAGATCATTCGAGGAGGCGGGCTGATCGAGGTGTGCAGGCATATCGAGCGACTCGTCGGTGCGCCGGTTGCCGTTTACGGGGCCGACGGTGGTCTGCTCGCCGGAGACGGCAACTGGTGGCCCGCAGAGTGGGAGGGCGAGGCGCCGAGTGCAGTCGGCCCCATCGCAACCTCCCGTGGCCCGGCGATCGCGGCTCCGGTGCTGCTGCGGGGTGGATACGCCGGCGCCCTCTTGGCGAGCTCCTCGGACCCCGTCGACGACGAACTGAGACGGCTGCTCCCGATCGGCGCCACGGCCGTGGCCTTGGTGGTCGCCTCCGAGCGGTCCGTGGCCGAGGCGGAACTTCGGAACCGGGGCGAGTTCCTCAACGCCCTGTTGTCTCCGCATTCCGACGACTCGAGCATCAGCCGCCGGGCCAACAGCCTCTCCATCCGACTCCAGCACGTGCGAACGGTCGTAGTGCTCGACCCGGGCCGGCACGACATACGCCTCGCCGGCCGTCTCGGTGAACGGCTCGCCCAGCAGGCCGGTGATGTGGTTGCCACACATGCCGACCACATCGTTGCGCTGCTGTGCGCTGTCGACCCCGATGCGGTGAAGCAGATGCTCCGCCGTCTGCATTCCGGGCCCCTGCCGTGCGCGGTCGGCGTGGCGTCGTGCGATGGAGGCGCTCGGGCAGTGCGCGCTGCGCACGAAGTAGCGAGGCAGACAGCAACTGTGCTGATCGCCCTGGGCCGGGACCGTGACTGCGCGATGTCCGCCGAGCTGGGGGTGTACCGGTCGTTGTTCAGCCAGGCGGGACGGGCGGAGATCTCGTCCTTCGTCGACCTCACAGTCGGGCCGCTGCTGCGGTACGACCGGGACCGTGGCCGGGACCTCGCCCTGACACTCGCGACCTACCTGCAAAATTCTCGGCACCACGCGCAGACGTGCGCAGTCCTGCACATCCATGCCAACACGCTCTACCAACGACTGGAGCGGATCAACGAGTTGCTGGGCAGCGACTGGGCCGACCCAGGGCGAGTCCTGGAGGTGCAGCTTGCTCTGCGGTTGCACGGGCTCCTCCCTCACGGTCTCCCTCAACTCTGACGGCAAGCGATTGCACCACCTGACACGACTACGTCCTTGGCCTACCCGAGGTCCACCAGCTGAGCTGCCAACGACGAGGTTGCACAGTGACGATTGCAGCCCAGGGAGAGCCCGTTCCGGTATGGAGGATAAGTCCATTGGTACCGGGCCGAGTTGGCCATACGCTCCATGGTCTGCTCAGCGAGTCGCTCGTACCCTTTGTCGCAGTCACCCGCGAAGCGGAGCCTCCCCAGCAGTTGTCAAAGGAGACAGCCATGATCATCGATGCCGTGCCACAGCCGACGGAGCCTGCACCGGCCACCCTGACCCGCCGTGGCTTTCTGTCAGCCGCATTGTTGGCCGGCGCAGGACTTGCTTCGGCTCCGTTCCTCACAGCCTGCAGCAAGCGTTCGACGGCGAGCCAGAGCGGGGCCACGACGCCGATCCCGGCCCCGTCCAGCGGGCCAGCAGCCTCTGGAACCAGTCCGGGCGGCAGCATGAGCTCGTCCAGCAGTGCCGGCGGAGGCGCCGGCACCAAGACCACCGCCTTCCCGAGCAAGCTGTGGAAACCCGGGACGGCCGCGGGTGAGAAACCCGGTCTTGACCGACGGATCGCCTTCCAGAACGTTGTCTCCGGCGCCGCGGCCCTGGACCTGACCGACAAGTGGCTGCACCAGGCTGCCGACGAAATCAAGTTCCAATACATCAGTGCCAATTCCCAGGGGAACTCCGCAGCCACGATCTCGCAGATGAGACAATCGATATCGCGTGGAATCATGGGTATGGTGGCGCCGGCGCAGGACATTCCAGCCCAGATCGCCGCCATGCAGACCAACATGGCCAAGGGTGGCGCGATGTTCCTGTTCAATACCGGCAGCGTCACCTGCGGAATGGCCGCGGTGCAATACACGTTCGGCTACACCCAGGGACAATTCGCCGCCAGTTACATCAAGAACGAATTGGGCGGTGATGCGAAGATCCTCTTCATCAACCAGAACGGGAGCATTACGCTGCGGCCCCGGGAAACGGGGTTCTTCGACGCACTCGAACAGGCCGGGATCGCCAAGGAACTGATCACCAGCCTGGATGCGGGGGAGATCGGCACGCAGGAGGTCGCGTACAAGCTGATGAACACCGCCCTGCAGAAGTCCGGCAACTACAACGTGGTCGCCGGTGCGCAGGACGAACTCGCGCTCGGCGCGATGGCAGCGCTGAAGGCGGCCGGCAAGTGGACCGCCATACCGAAACTCGCGGTGATCGGTGCCGAAGGCACTCCGCAAGCTGTGGCGTACATCAAGGCGGGGAACACCCCGTTCAAGGCCACGTCCGCCGTGCATTTCCCGATGGTCGGCTACGTACCCGGGCGTTTGATCGGACGTTGGGCGGACGGCCTGACGATTCCTCAGTTCCTGGAGTACCCCAGCTTCCTGATCGACTCCGCTGACACGGCGAGGGCGTTCGAGAAGGACCTGACCCGGTGCCCGGATCTGTACCAGGACATGCTGGACGGCGATATGAAGTACGTGATCCCGCGGGGAGAGATCAGCTATGCCACCCGCAACGGGTATTACGACGGAGACCTGCCCGTCAAGCTCCCCACGCTGCAGAAGTGAGCGACGCCGTGACTGCAACAGTGAAGGTGCCCCAGGCACGGCCGTGGGCACGGTGGCAGAACCGCCGACAGATCGAGCGGTCGAGTTCCCGGACAGGGCTCTGGCTGTTGGCGCTCGCAATGGTCATTTTCTTCCAGTTGCACGTCGGTGACTTCGTCACCAGTGACAACCTCGTGCAGATAGCGCAGAACCTGGCTCCGACGCTGATCGCCGCCATTCCGGCCGCCCGGCTCCTGATCACCGGGAACGTGGACCTGTCGATCGCTGGCGGGTACGCCATGCTGGGGGTGCTGGGGGGTTGGTTGGTCAATACCACCCAGTCGCCGTTGCTCGCCATCCCGCTCACCTTGGTCGCGGGCGCGATCGTCGGAGCCTTCAACGGCCTCCTCGTTCGAGTGCTCGCCATCTCTCCCATCATCGTGACCCTGGGGCTGGGCACCGTTTACACGGCTATTGCGCTCATCACCACGGGCGGCAACGCGCTCTACAACTTCCCCACAGGGTTCAGCGACCTCGGCATCATCTTCCTCGCCGGCATCCCGCTGACTGTCATAGTCGCCGTCCTGGTGTTCGCCCTGGGAGCCCTGCATCTGTCCCGCACGGTTTCCGGGCTGCGAAGCTACGCGATCGGCGGCAGCATCGAAGCCACCAGGCTGTCGGGCGTCCGCGCGGATCGGCATGTGCTGTTGCTGTACATGTACATGGGTGTCTCGGTCGCCCTGCTGAGCACCGTCGTCAACGCCACCATCGGAAGCGCCTCTCCCACCAACGGAGTGGGCTTTGAAATCGACATCCTCACCGCCGTCATCCTCGGTGGCGTCGCCTTCAACGGTGGCGCCGGGCGCTGGTCAGGCATTCTGATCGGCGTGGTCGCACTGGGCATTCTGCAAGCCGGGTTCGTGTTCGAGGGCTTCAACAGCTACTACCAGTTGCTCGCCAAGGGCGTTCTACTGCTGGGTGCGCTCGGTGCGGACCAGATCTTCGCCGCACGCCGCCGGCGAATCGGTTCTTCTGGCGCCGGCCAAGCCAACAGCGACGCTCCCACACCGAGGAAGAGCCGATCGCCCGAACCATCACCGGCAACAGGATCATTGGTTTGCAAGAATCTGTCGAAGTCGTACGGAGCGGTCGCTGCGGTGAAAGACGTGGGGTTCCAGGCCCGCCGCGGCGAAGTAACCTGCTTGCTCGGCGACAACGGCGCCGGCAAGAGCACCCTGATCAAGATGTTGAGTGGAGTGATCACGCCCGATTCGGGGACCATCACACTCGACGGCCGGCCGCTCAAGTTCAACGAGCCGGCCGATGCACGCGCCGCCGGTATCCATACCGTGTATCAAGACCTTGCGCTGTGCACCAACCTCGGAGCGTCGCTGAACCTGGTGCTGGGCGACGAGCCACGCCGGCCGGGGCTTCGGTGGCTCGATTGGTTGGACCGGGCGCAGGCAGAACGTACCGCCAGGCAGAGGTTGTCGGCGCTGGGCATCGACCTTTCCGACTACTTCCGGCCCATCCGCGAGCTGTCGGGCGGCCAGCGGCAGTGTGTGGCGATCGCGCGCGTCAACGTCGGCGGCGCGTCGGTCGTCATTCTTGACGAACCCACCGCCGCCCTGGGTGTCCGGCAGACAGCCAACGTCCTGGCCCTTGCCCGGACCTTGGCCGACCAGGGAGCTGCCGTCGTCATGATCACCCACGACGTCGACTCGGTGATCGACGTCGCAGACCACGTCGTCGTACTGAGTCTGGGCACAGTGCTGTATGACGGCGCCATCTCGACCGTGGACGCCGGCCGCCTCATCCACCTGATGGCCGGGTACGGGGTCCCGCCGGAGTCGAACGTGGCGGCGGCCGCGCACTGAAAGCTCGATACCGACACCGACCGGGGTCGCCGACCCGCAGCCGGCGCGTCCAGACTGCAGACGGGCCCGAAGCCGCCGACACCGGCCGATAAGGCGGCCTTCGCTGCCGAGCCGCCCGCCGGGTGTCCGTTGCACTGTCTCGGGCTGTCACCTACGGCGGCGTTCAGCCCCCTTCGGCTTGTCGTCCGATGGGGCCGGGGTGGTGTCGGGCTTGCCGGCGGCGGCCGCGCGCTGCGCCGGTGAATACCCGGATTGCGCCCGGGCCTGATGGACGTCAACCCCGGCGGCCACGGCTCTGCGGAGCGTGCTCGACGACGCGCTGTCGGCGACCATCGCATCGGCGACATTGCCGGTGCCGTAGGTCAGCGACCGTTCGGCGGCGATGCCCATGGTGGCGCCGACTTCGATGGCGTCCTGGTTCGCGCCCATGTAGGAGAACGTCCAGTCGTACTGGTTCTCCTGCTGCTCGATGAGTGCTTTCACCGCCGCGCGGGTCCATTCCTTCGAGGCGTTCTCGTGGCCGTCGGTCATGATCCCGACGATGACGGTGCCGGGCCGCTGGTCCTCGGGCATCGCGGCGAGGTAGTCGCCGGTGGAGTGGATCAGCCGGGCGATGGAGTCGTTGAGCGCGGTGGCCCCTCGGGGCTGCAGGTCGAGCGGCGGTACATCGGTGATGTCCTTACCGACGTAGACCTCGTCGTAATGGTTGTCGAATTGGGCGAGGGTGACGGTGCAGCGGCCCGGCTGACCTTTCTGCGACTCGATGTAGGCGTCGAACCCGCCCTCGGTGTCGGTCTTGATGGTCTGCATCGAGCCGGATCGGTCGAGCAGGAAGGCGATGTGGGTATGGGTGGCGTCGGTCATGAGGAGCTCCTTCTGCGGGGTTGGAAGGTGAACGGTGGCGGTGGCGTGTTGGGCTCGCCCTGCTGGCGGTGGTCGGCCCGGGCCACGGCGATCTGCTCGGCGGTGACCTTGCCCCGTTCGGCGTAGGTGCGGAGCGCGGCAGACCGGGCCAGTCGCGGTGGGACGCTGTTGGGGGCGAGCTGCGCGCTGGAGGCAATGGCGCGCATGGACACTCCGGTGAGGGCGGCCCTCGCCATTGCTTCGTCCAGGGCGGCGGTGATGTGCAGCTGCACCTCGGTGAGCAGCTCGGTCAGTTCGACCGCGGCCTGGGGCAGCGGCGGCGCGAGCCGGTCGCGGACCGCCTGGAGGTGGGTGTCGATCGGGTCATCCATAACGCCGACCATACGCGCAAGAGTTGCGCATGTGCAAGAGTTGCGCACTACTCGCAGCGGAGACAGCGGGTTCCACCGCGCGACGGTAGTTGCGTGCATCTCCTCTCCTGAGTGCAGGAATCACTCGAAATATTCGGTACCGGCGGCCGCATCTGACCCTGCGTCAACGACGTGTCGCGCCTCCCGGACCGCGCACCGTTCGTGGGCCAGTACGGTCGCGCACCGTTGCCGGCGGCCATGTTTTTCGCCGCCGAATGCGCGGGACTTAGTTGGTAAGGTTGCTATCAACGTCGCCGGTAGGCGTCGGTACCGGTAGGCACTGTGGCCTCTCCATCGACAATGGGAGTTCAACAAAATGAACGCGTTGATTGCGGCGAGAAAGGCCATCGCCCGCAGGGTGATGCTGTGCCAGGACGCCGCGCTCCGGAAACCCGCCGGGTAGGTCTCCGCGACGGACCGACGGAACCTGAGCGCCCCGGCGGCCAGGTACTCGGACGACACCGCGGTTCTGCCTGAGCATTCGGCCGACGTCCATGCGTGACATCGACGGGGTACCGCCTCGCCTGGACCACGCCCGCACCAGCCCCGCGGTGATGGCAGAACGCCTCCTGCGCACCTGGAACGCCGGCGCCGGCCGGATCACCGTCACCTTCGGTGGCGATGAGGGCGATCACTGGGACATCGAACAGTCCAGGCATCGGGCCCCGATCAGCGCCTGACCGAAGCTCGCGGAGAGCTGGCGGCCGACCACGTCTCGGCGGCCCGCGTGCGACGGTCATCGTCCTGAACTGGACATTTCAGGGCATGCATACCGACATCTCGCACACGAGATATGTGCCCGAGGGGGAATTGAACCCCCAAGACAAACAGATCTTGGCAGACCCGAAGCCCTCTTGCCTGGCGAAGCGGCGGGAACATCGGGAACGGTGGGAGCGCGTTGGGGTGGACCTGGGACCGCGTCCTGGGCCCGAGCTCGACGTCTCCCGGTCGGCCTGCGCCCGCCACCCGCTTGGCGTCTTCCGGGCCAGCACCGGCACCGACTGGCCGGCATGCTTGCCACCACTGTCACCGGCCGGGCAGTAGACCGCACCGTTGTCCAAGCCTCGCTGCGGTGCAGACTCCACACCTCGGAGTCGCTACTTGTGTTTGTCTAGTAGTGGGCTTAACCTAGCTGCATGACGCCGACTCATGACGCGCAATTGCTGAAGGGCCTGCTGTCGCTGTTGTTGCTACAACTTCTCGCCGAGCGCGAGTCCTATGGCTACGAAGTGGTGCAGCGTCTGCACGAGACCGGCCTCAGCGACGTGCTCGAAGGCACGGTCTATCCCGCGCTGGCCCGACTCGAACGCGAGGGCCGAGTCTCGGCCCGCCTCGTTGCGTCCACATACGGCCCCGCCCGTAAGTACTACCGGCCGACACCGGCCGGCTACCAGGCCCTTGTCGAGGGCACCTCAAGTTGGCGCTCGCTGTCCACCATCGTGGGCACGGTGCTCGATCGTCCGGTTCCCCGCGAACCCAGTAAAGGAGCTTGACCATGCCACACAACGTTTCTTGGTTCGACCGCATGCGCATCGAGCGAGTCGTGTGGATGCTCGACCAACGCCTCTACGAGCTGCCACGAAGATCCCGTATCGAAAAACGCAGGGAGGTGCGCACGAACCTCTGCGCGGCCGCGAGCGACATCGGCACTCGCGAAGCCCTGGCGCGACTCGGAAACAGCCGCGAACTCGCCACCGAGTATCTCACCGCCGAGTTCGGCAACGGGCCCAGACCGTCCTGGACGGCTGCCGGCTTGTTCCTGCTCACCGCAGTGTTGGTGGGGACGTCGCTGCTCTCCGACGCAGTCATCGCCTACCGCGACGGCATCCTCGCCGCCAACCCACACGCCACCGGCACATTCGCCTGGAACGGCATCGACTATCTGCAGACATCTGTGGAGTACACCTTCGTCAACGGCTCCAACAGTTTCACCGGAGGTGCATTCAGTCCGCTCGCCTGGCTGATATTGGGGATCGCGGCCGTACTCGTCGGCCGGCTATGGCGACTGCGGTCGGTGTGGCGTCGCCGACGCGCAGCAACTCGCACGGCATGAGCTGCCTGCGTTCCTCGTCCGCAACGCTGCCCACCACTCCGATGAGCTCATTCAGTCGGAGATTCCGCGGTGTACCGCTGTGGGCGGGTGCTGACCGGCGATGCGGATGCTGCGCAACGGACGACGGTCTTTGTTCGAGCTCAGCGGTCAGCACGGCCGGCGATACCTTGAGGCCGAATAGGTGCAGCTTCGCGGTGTCGGACCCTGCGGTCAGGGCCGTCCTGAACCGGCCGTTTCCGGTTCTCGTTCTCGACTGTCCTGCAGTTCGAAAGGTGGGATGTTCAAGTAATCCGCTGATTTGCGCAGCCTCTAACCTGCGGGAACGGCCATCACAGGTTAAGGGTGCCGGTTGGCATACGGGCAGGCACCGACGGCGGCTGTGGTACATTATCGGTTCACTTTCCTGCTCACCGTCTCGCGTCTCGTCACGACGCCCGCTAATGTCAAGGCAAGATGCCGACCATGTTCAGCTATTGCAGGCCAACTTGCGCTACCTGCTCAATCAATGGGATCCCATCGGCATCGCATACCTCGTTGACGACGAATACGACTGCATGCTGGTGCCTCTATGGTTGAAGCTCATCGAAGGTGGCGACCGCTCATCCATCTCCGAAATCCTCTTGTATGAGATTGAAGATCACTTCGGTATGGACCCGAACCGTTGCGGGGTTGACGATTTCGCTAACAAACTGGTCGCTTGGGCAGCCAGCGTCACCCGATATTCGTGATCCGGTATCTGCCGCAGCCCGTGACCTGGGATACGGCCGCCGGGCCGAGGGCTGCGGTTGGCACACGCGCAGGTGCGGTAGGGGTGCATTGTTGCCGTGCAGGGTGCTGTCGGTGCCATCGGTCATGATGGCGATGTACCCGACGGAGGGACTACCCGATGGACGTTGATCTTGGTTTGAAGTGCCCGGAGTGCGGCGGGAAGCTGCCCGCGAAGCTATCGAACGTTGCGAACGGGCGAACGGTCCGCTGCAGCCGAGGGCACGCCGTGAATCTGGAGGATGAGGGCGGCGGCGCATGAAGGCCGGCCGCGCAATGCAGGACTCCGACAAGGCGCTCCGCGACCTCGCGGGAAGTAGCGCTCGCCTTCGCGGGCGGCGGGGTGGGCGCACCGGTTATCGCAATCGAGATTGCGGGGCCGCGATGTTGCGGTTCACCTGCGCCGTGGGAGCCAGCTGTCAAAGTCTCTCGCCGGACTCCTTGGCTTTCTGCCAAACTGCGTCGAACTCGGCAGCCGACAGGGGTTTCTTGTCGTCTGCTAGGTCGCTTCCGCCATCGTCGGTTACTTGGAGATCTTGGTCCGTGCTGACAAGCTTCGACGCGTCCGGTTGCTTCCGGGGAAGTGGCGGAATGCAGTTCCACGTTATCCCTATGACCATCAGAATCACCCAGGACCACCAGCCGTTTTGAACTTGGAGTCCGCCCAGCACGGCAACGACCAGGACGGCGCGCGGCCACCAATCGCTCAGATCCGTCGCCGACCAGATGATCGGCTGACGGGTCCGCCTGGGACGCGTTGCGCGCATAGCGCGATCATGCCACGTTTGGTCTAATCCAGAGAGCTAAACGCTCGCATGGCGAGCATCGAACCCCTTCCACCTACGCGGGGATGGGCCTGGGGCTCACTTGTGTGGGGGAGCGGCATGACGAGCAAACGGAATGCGGCGGTTCGTGACCCCGGAAGTTGTCAAGCCGGTTGAGGCCAGCGGAAGTCGCCAACGACACCGAGTGGGCCATCTTGACTGCGGTGTTCGGCGTCCAAGGAGTCCCGGCGGTGGTGCACGCCGACCGGGTCCCGTCGATGACCAGCAAGTCGGTGGCGATGCTGCTCGATGACCTGCTGGTCACCCGGTCCCATTCCCGGCAGCGGGTGTTCAACGACAACCCCGAGCTGACCACCCCGGGCCGGGTCGGGTGGGCGTTGGGCTACGCCGCGGTCTACCAGCGGTTCGCCGAAGGTGACCCGGGCCTCCCATCCTGGCCGCCAACCCGAATCCAACCCTCCCGCCGGGCGGGCCCCCGAAGACCAGTCATTGACGCAGGGCACCGGCGGGTGGGCCATCCTCGGCGCCACCGCAACAGCACGGTCGTAGGGGTCGCTATGCCCCGGTTCGGTCCGAGGTCGCCGTCCGACTATCTCTAGAATCTCATGACGACTGCCGCACCACCTGCTCGAAGTCATCAGGCAGGAGTCCGTCGACCTGCTCCTTAAAAGGATTCGACCCTTGAGCGATAATGCCCTGGGGGCCAACCTCGTACAATCCCGATCCAGATTGCGTCACGTACTCGTCCGCTACTTTATCGAGAAACAGGAAGACTTCCGTATTGTCAGCCGAGACATCTGTGCCGACTGTGGTCTGCAACGAGACAGGACTGTTTCGGAGAACAGAGACGATTGCTCGCAGACTGACAACGAACGGCCCCTTCGGGATCTCTCCCTTAAGGCCTTCTTCTATGTCGACCACGAGGGCGACCTTACCGTTTTCAGTGCTTGCAATCAAATTTACGCTCTTTGCCCTCACGATCTGGGCTGCTTGCGACACGGCCGCCTTCACACTGGGTGAATAGCCTCCCACAGGATCGCCGGTATTGTTGGTGATCGGAAGTTGATGAATAGCTTGTGAAAGATCGGCGATTCGAGTGCCGAACTTCTTTACCCAGGCCCCACCGTTCTTGTATTCCTGAAGTTTCTGCGCCTTGTCCTCCTCGATGATGGTCTGAGGGTCTTCTGTCTCAGCTGACAATCGTGCTCGGTCACTACTTTGCGCAGCCGCTTTGGATGGATCTACGTTCGAGGACCTGGTGGCTGCAGTGACGAGTGGCGCGGCAGCGCTTTCGCTTCGTCCTGCACAGCCCGACACGACTACAGAAGCGACGGCCGGAACCAAGATCGCTGTTCGTAGCGATCGCATGGACGATTTCATCCTGAAGTCCAATGGTAGATGCAGCAAACTCCTGCGCGATTATTATTGTATTCGATGAACCAAGTGCACTAGAACACGGCGGAAGCGCGCCAATGTCCGTTGGAATCGTAGGGAAACCCCTGCGGCCATGACGTCGCGCAAATAGGGTTGTGCGCTTCCATGGAAGAGAAAGACCGTGCAGATTCCTGATGGTTTTCGCGGAGAGCCCCCGGCCGACGAGCCCTTGAATCCACCGCGTCACATGGCGAAGGTCGACTGTGTCGATGGGCGTGGCCGCCAGCGGACCTGACATATGGTCACGAACCTGGTGGCGATACCGCGTGAGCTGTTCAGGGGACACACCGGTCAACAGGTCGATGTGCTCGTTCAGCACGTCAACCACCAGCGGCACGGATCGGCGGCTCGCCGAGAGGGTTACCAGCGACTGGCGTATAACGCCTTTGTGAGTGGCCACACGGTCTTGTATTTCTCGGCTCTGTCGCCGAGTTGAAGGGCACCGACACCCGCTTGCCAGTTTGAGGGCCTATCGCCCGGACCTCGTAGTTGGTCGATCCATCGGATCGCTGACGTCGCCGAAAGCTGGCCACAGGCCGACCATAGCGGTCTCCGTCCTAAATTGGCTGTTTCCCGTCCTACTTCTAGACGTTCTTGCAGGTCAGATGTGTGAGTTGTTCAGGCCACCCCGCTGACCTGCGCAAGCTTTGACCTGCGGATACGGTGCGTACAAGCTAAGAGTGCCGGTTAGTACAGGGCCACGTCAGGGATGTTCGACCAGAGCCTGCACTTGTGACGTGAGCCGGCAACCCGAGACGTCGTTGACGGTCGGCAGAGTCACGCGGTCAAACGCCAACCCGGTGACGGTAGTCAGACTCCAGCCGGCCAAAGTGCACGGGCTCCCGACGCTAGATACCTGCGCGGCCGTAGCAAGTGACGTTGCCGTAGCTCCGGTCAACACCGTCGCTGTGGCGTCGGGGCGACAGAGCACCGCCATTCGGACTGGAGCGACCCTCTTGTCGACGACGTCGTGCGCGGGGACAATGTTGCCGCTAGTGCCCGCGCACAGGGGTGCAGAATCAACCACGGTCCAGCTGGTGTGCTGGGCAGCATCGTCTATAGCGTTTTGCCAGATCACCCCATCGTTGCATCCGGTTTCTTGGCGACGGCCTACGTCTCCCGCTACCAGCCAGAGTGGATAAGCGCGGAGACACAACAGATTGCTGTGCGCCGCCAGTCCCTTGTGAAGGTCGTTGACAGCAAGGGGATCTACGACTCCGATGACCAGCGCACCGGCCGATGTGGACGTGCCAGTCGGAACGAACAAGCAGAGCAACCACGGATGTGTTGGTGGGGGCGAATTCGGGGCGTCCGTCCGGCATGCGGTGATGTCGGCCGGGGTCGGTGCGGTCCGCCTCGACAGCTGCGACGAACGCGCCGATTCAGAGCTGGTGGTGGGTTCGACGTTGCCGGTGGCAGGGGTCGAGATGGCGGTAGGCGGCGCGGCGACATGATCGGGTTGCGATCCGCCGCGCGCGATGGTGATACCCAGGGCCAGCAGGGCCACTGCCGCGATCGAGGCGGCAACAGGCAGGCTTCGGCGCAACATGGTGCTGTACGCGCGGCGGTGATGCTGCGGCTCGGTCGCCGCCCGGACACGCTCCCGCACAGCGTCAAGATCCGGGGTGAATCGTTCCTGCTCTGTCAGCCCGGCTCGGATTTCGTCAAGGTCCATCCTGTATCAGCCCTTCCGTGCGGTCTGCGCCAGCCGAAGCGCACTCAGCGCTCGGAAAATGGTGGATCGGACATTGCTCAACGAACAGTCGAGCGCTTCGGCAATGTCGGAGTCCGGTAAGTCGAGGTAGAAGCGCATGACCACTGCAGCCCGCTGGCTTGGCGTCAGCGTTCGAAGCAGCCTGTCGAGTTGGTCGCGGTCGTCCAGTTGGCCGTGGGGATCACCCAGTGAAGCAATACTGCCGGCCGGGTCGCTTCGTGTAGTTGTGTTCCGGCGGTGGTGTCGACGGCGATCGGCAATGAACGTGCTAGCGACGATCCGTCGCACGTAGGCCAGCGGGAACTCCATCTGTTCGATGTCGCCCCATCGGGCCGATGCTGTGATCAGCGCGTCGCTCAGTACGTCTTCGGCCAGGTGGCGGTCGCCGGTAAGCACCGCGGCGTATCGGCCCAAGGCGATCATGTTGGCCTGCAGGAACTCATCGAAACTCACCCGCCAACCCCCCACTGAACTCCTGCTGTCTCGTTGACCCCTTAATGCCACGACAGGCATGTTTGTTGCACAGTCTGCGCATCAATCCTTCGCTGCAAGTGCCCGCAGAGGTGGTCAGTGCGGGCGGTTGCGCCCAGCGGTATCAGGCTAGTTGGTCGGTGAACCGGTTCGGGATGTCCAGCACACCTAGCCCGGTTGCCGTTGCACAGCACTTACAGGCGGCGGAGCGTACGACGCGCCCTGGTAGGACGCAAGAACCCCGCCCCGGTCGAAGCCTCAGCGGGTTCTCCGAGCCTGATCCCCAGAGTTGCCTGAACATCCCAGTGTGGGATGTTCAGTTAACCCGTTGACCTGCGCAGGCTGTGACCTGCGGATACGGCCAGCACAGGCTAAGGGTGCTGATTGGCGCAGGGCCAGGTCAGGGACGATGCACGAGGGGTCAAGGGTGTCGGCTCCGGGAAACTGAAGATCGCGGCGTGAACGTCCACAGGGGTCACCTGGGTATCATCCGAGCCGCCCGGGCGAAGTCAGTTTGTTGGTCCCCAGGTCTGCGTTCGAAGTGGGCGTTGCCTGCTGTCTGTTGCCAGCACCCAACCGTGTGCACTTAGCGGTAGCTCCTGGTAAGTCCATCGGCCAGGGCCATCTTGACGGAGACGGCGATAACGGAACATGTCGTGCGCCAACGTGCGATGGGGCGTCTTTCCCTGCCTCACGTAGAGCTTCACCTCAACGCGTTCCCCGTCGGTGGTGAGGACGGGATCCCCGCGCCGATCGAGCAGCTGGGCGATCTGCGGCTGCCGCGCATCGCCGTAGTCCAGCATCGTTCGCATCATGGGTCTCACCCCCCCCCGCTGTAAGAGACAACAGGCGTCCGCATCACTGTAAAGGTGGTCCCGCTGCCCGGCCAGGTACGTGGTCTACTTTCGTCATGTCCCCGGCGATCCCAACGAACCTGACGCTGAGGCCGCGTCATGAACCGAACTTCCATCACCTAACCCCGCCGGGGATCTGCCGTACCCGAAAAGGTCCACCAGACCCGATCTGGTGGGCGTTTTGCTGTCCCCCTACCGGAACACACGGCCGGATCTACTCACCCGCACCGCTGCGGCCTGATCCGCAGCACACCCTGAACCTAAACTCGGCCAGGAACGCAAGAACCCCGACCTGGCCGGAGCCGGATCGGGGTTATCTGAGCTTTATCCCCAGAGTTGCCTGAACATCCCAGTGTGGGTTGTTCAGGTAATCCGCTGACCTGCGCAGCCTCTGACCTGCGGGAACGGCAATCACAGGCTAAGGGTGCCGGTTGGCACAGGGCCAGGTCAGGCGGGTCTCAGGGCAGATGCTGGGTCCGTGCTATCCGTCTTTGTGCTGTCGTCGGAAACGGCGCATCGGATGCGTCAAACTGGACTGATGCTGGACGACGAAGCGCTGGAAGCTCTCCAACAGACACTGCACCTCGGGCAGATCATGACCGGAACCGTCGTCTTCGCATTCCCCTGGCCAGGCACCGTCGGGCTAGGCATCGACGTTGGACTCGCCGTCCCCGCCTTCGTGGACGTCCTCCTATTGCCTCGCGACGTGGACCAATGGCCGCAGCTCGGGACCGTCACGGAGTTCAACTACCTGGGGATGGTGGTCCATCACGGACCGCCAGGAGCACGGCAGGCCCAGATCAGGCTCCAACCGACGGACCCGAAATTTCAGGGACCGAGACTTCTATGGCCCCGAACCGAGCTAAACGCTTGACCCACGATTCGCCTGGTTCCGGTTGGCACACCCGCAGGTGGGCGGGTCGCTGGCAGGTGCTGTGTCGGAAGCGTCGTCTACCACTTGAGGGAAACTGAAGCGATGACGACATACAAAGGCATTCTGTTGCGGTTGGCGCGGAAGTGGTTCCCGCACTGGTGTTGGTCCGGTGCGGGCGTCGTCGTGACGAAGTCCTACTGGATCAGCTCAGCTAGTGGTCGGACGGCCCGGCCGCGAACGATGTTCGACGGCTCCGGGGCTGTCATTCCTATCCCTTCGTCGGCCGACCGGTGGATTCTGACGGTGCGAGACGAGAACGGCAAGGACCACGTCGTCTTCCTGGACCGGAAGACCTGGAATCGGATGCATGTCCACGACGTCATCTCGGCCGACAACCCGCTGCGCGACGTTCGCTCTCACTAGCGGCCGCGTGCCAACCGAGGACGTTAAATCGCCGAACGGGCCAACGGTCCGCTGCAGCCGGGCAGGGAGTACACCGTAGGCTGAAGATGAGGAGCGGCGGAGCGCCATCTAAGCCCGGATACGCCGCCCTGCCGGATAGTTGATCTTGTGGCCCGGAGTTGAT
>CAXTBG010000006.1:0-111965 GCA_964242105.1 uncultured Nakamurella sp.
GGAGGAGGTCGACCGGCTCGCCCAGCCGCCGAGCGGCTACGGCGTCTTCCTCGGCTCCGGCCCGGAAGGCACGGTCGAGGTGTTCACCAGCGGCCGCCGGATGCGCCTGACGGTGTCGCCCTCGGTCGACGTCCCGGCTCTGCGCCGGGGGCAGTCGGTCCGCCTGAACGAGGCGTTGACGGTCGTCGAGGCCGGCGAGTTCGAGCTGGTCGGCGAGGTGTCGTCACTGCGCGAACTGCTGGCCGACGGCCGCGCGCTGGTGGTCGGGCATGCGGACGAGGAGCGCGTCATCCACCTGGCCGCCCCGCTGCTGGACCTGCCGCTCAAGCCGGGCGACTCCCTGTTAGTCGACACCAAGGCCGGCTACGCCTACGAGCGCGTGCCGAAGTCCGAGGTCGAGGATCTCGTCCTGGAGGAGGTGCCGGACGTCGAGTACAGCGACATCGGCGGGCTCACTCGGCAGATCGAGCAGATCCGTGACGCGGTCGAGTTGCCGTTCCTGCACGCCGAGCTGTTCCGCGAGTTCCAGCTGCGTCCCCCGAAGGGTGTGCTGCTCTACGGGCCGCCCGGGTGCGGCAAGACGCTGATCGCCAAGGCGGTCGCGAACTCGCTGGCCAAGAAGGTCGCGGCGGCCCGCGGCGTCGAGCACATCACCAGCTACTTCCTCAACATCAAGGGTCCGGAGCTGCTGAACAAGTACGTCGGCGAGACCGAGCGCACCATCCGGTTGATCTTCCAGCGCGCGCGCGAGAAGGCGTCGGAAGGCACCCCGGTCATCGTTTTCTTCGACGAGATGGACTCGGTGTTCCGCACCCGCGGGACGGGCGTGTCCTCCGACGTGGAGACCACCATCGTGCCGCAGCTGCTCAGCGAGATCGACGGGGTGGAGGGGCTGGAGAACGTCATCGTCATCGGTGCGTCCAACCGTGAGGACATGATCGACCCGGCCATCCTGCGGCCCGGCCGGCTCGACGTGAAGATCAAGATCGAGCGTCCGGACGCCGAAGCGGCCACCGACATCTTCGCCAAGTACCTGGTGCCCGAACTGCCCATCCACCCTGACGACCTGGCCGAGTTCGGCGGTGATCGCCGGGCCACCATCCAGGCGATGATCGAGCACACGGTCGAGCGGATGTACGCCGAGACGGACGAGAACCGCTTCCTCGAGGTCACCTACGCCAACGGCGACAAGGAGGTCCTCTACTTCAAGGACTTCAACTCCGGCGCGATGATCCAGAACATCGTCGACCGGGCCAAGAAGTCGGCGATCAAGGAACGAATCGAGAAGCAGGGCGCCATCGGGTCCGGTGGTCTACGGGTGACGAACCTGCTGGACGCCATCGTGGACGAGTTCGCCGAGAACGAGGACCTGCCGAACACCACCAATCCCGACGACTGGGCCCGGATCTCCGGCAAGAAGGGGGAGCGGATCGTCTACATCCGCACCCTGGTGTCGGGCAAGCAGTCCGAGGGCTCTCGCGCCATCGACACGGCGTCGAACACCGGTCAGTACCTGTAGTAGTAAATGCTGCCCGTCCGCTGGGACGTGGGAGAGCGAGCCGAGACGAACAATGGCCCCGACCGACCGGTCGGGGCCATTGTTCGCTAGCTGCAGGATTTCGTCGGGGATCACGCGTCATGGATGGACATCGTCGATGACGGCTACCTCCTCCGGGCCGGACGCGCCGGCCCTGGTCGATGTGATCGGTCGCCTACCCGGTCTTCGGGGGTCCCCGCTCCCGGATCGGCGCCTCCCGTGGGATCCCCCCACCGCGCAGTCGAGTGCCCAGAAACAATTCGGCGACCACCGAGGCTCGACCGTCCGGATGAGCGCCGACCAGGGCGGGCGAACGCGGGCCTGCCGGCAGGCGGCGCGGTTGGTCCCGGGAGGTGGACCAACCGGCGCCGATGATCGCGTCGAACTCCTCCTTCAGCATTTCCTCGTCCAGCTGCAGGCCGAGGAACGCGGTGTCCAGCTCGACCGGCATGGCACACCCGCTGTCGTCAGGCGTCGATCAGCTGGCGGTCGTTCTGCTGCGGTTGCTCGACTGGGATCTTGCGCGGCTTCGCCCGCTCGGCCACCGGAATGCGCAACTGCAGCACGCCGCCGTCGTAGGACGCCTGGATTCGTTCGGTATCGAGCGTGTCGCCGAGAATCAGCTGGCGGCTGAAGATCCCACGCGGCCGCTCGGCCGCGAGCAGTTCGCGATCCTGGCCCAGCGGCTTGCGCTCGGCCCGCACGGTCACCACGTTGCGCTCGACGTCCAGGTCGATCGAGCCGGGTTCCACACCCGGAAGATCGAATTCGACGAGGAACGTCTCGCCCTCCTGCCAGGCGTCCATCGGCATGGTCGATGGCCTGGCCACGGTGCCGGCGTTGCCGAACACCTGCTGGGAGAGCCGGTCGAGCTCCCGGAACGGATCAGTGCGCATCAGCATTGGTTCCACCTCCACACGATGACTGCCTTCTCCACAGACAGTCTCCTGGTCGTTGCCCATCCGTTTCGCAACTGGTCTGATCTGTATCAGCTGCGATAGGTTTGTTATAGCAGAGCCGCAAAGTGCGTCGCAACATCCGGGCGATTGTGAGGTGGAACACACATGGCCGACGAGGAAGACGATGCCGCGCGAGGGGTCTACGGCATCTCGGTCGCGGCCGAGCTGACCGGGATGGGCGTGCAGAACCTGCGGCTCTACGAACGCCGGGGACTGCTCGAACCGGACCGCACGGACGGCGGCACTCGCCGTTACAGCCGCGACGACCTGGACCGGCTGCGCCGGATCTCCACGCTGCTGGCCGATGGGCTGAACCTGGCGGGCGTGGCCATGGTGCTGGCGCTGGAGGCCGACAATGCCGACCTGCGGGCCGAGCTCGACGGCAGGCCCGACCCGTGAGCGACCCGTCACGTCCGGGCCTCCAGCGGTTCCCGCGGAGGTCGGGCACCGTAGTTTGGAGCGCATGACAGTGCGCCGCATCATGGGGACCGAAGTGGAGTACGGCATCTCGGTGCCCGGCGAACCGGGGGTCAACCCGGTCATCTCCTCGACCCAGATCGTCCTGGCCTACGCGGCGTCGGTGGCGGCCCCCCGCGCCCGCCGCCCACGGTGGGACTACGAGGTGGAGTCACCGCTGCGCGATGCCCGCGGCTACGACCTGTCCGCGCTGTTCGGGGCGGCAGAGCCGGACATCGACGACATCGGCGCCGCGAACGTCATCCTGTCCGACGGCGCCCGGCTGTACGTGGACCACGCGCACCCGGAGTTCTCCGGACCCGAGGTGACCAACCCGCTCGACGGCGTGCTCTTCGACAAGGCGGGGGAGCGGGTGATGGAGGAGGCGGCGATGCTGGCGGCCTCCGTCCCCGGTGCCCGGCCGGTGCAGCTGTACAAGAACAACACCGACGGCAAGGGCGCCTCCTACGGCACCCACGAGAACTACCTGTGCCGGCGGGATACCCCGTTCCCGGCGCTGATCGCCGGCCTGCTGCCGTTCTTCGCGTCCCGCCAGGTGTTCTCCGGCGCGGGCCGGGTCGGCATCGGCCCGTCGGGGTCCACGCCCGGGTTCCAACTGGCGCAGCGATCGGACTACATCGAGGTCGAGGTCGGCCTGGAGACCACGCTCAAGCGGGGACTGATCAACACCCGCGACGAACCGCATGCCGACGCCGACCGCTACCGGCGGCTGCACGTCATCATCGGCGACGCGAACCTGTCCGAGACGGCGATCTACCTCAAGCTCGGCACCACGGCCCTGGTGCTGTCGATGATCGAGGCGGGCTGGCCGATGCCGGTCGAGCTCGAGCACGCGGTGTCGGCGGTCCACCAGATCTCCCACGACATCACCCTGCGGACGACGGTGCCGCTGTCCGACGGCCGTGCCTACACCGGGGTGGACATCCAGCGCGCCTACCTGGAGGCCGCCCACGCCTTCGTCGCCGACACCTACGGAGCGGACGTCGACGCGGAGACCGCCGACGTGCTGGCCACCTGGACCGACGTGCTCGACAAGCTCGCCGACGACCCGATGCGTCTTGCCGACACGTTGGACTGGCCGGCCAAACTCCGCCTGCTGGAAGGCTTCCGCAGCCGGGACGGGCTGGGCTGGGCGGCGCCCCGGCTGGCGCTGGTCGACCTGCAGTACGCCGATGTCCGGATGGATCGTGGGCTTTACAACCGGTTGGTGTCCCGGGGGTCGATGAAGCGCCTGGTCACCGACGAGGCGATCCGGACGGCGATGACTGAGCCGCCGGAGGACACCCGCGCCTACTTCCGCGGCCGGTGCGTGTCCAAGTATCCGGAACGGCTGGCGGCGGCGTCCTGGGACTCGGTCATCTTCGACGTCGGGCGCGAGTCGCTGGTGCGCATCCCGACGATGGACCCGCTGCGCGGCACCAAGGCGCACGTGGGTGCCCTGCTGGACGCCTCGGCCGACGCGGGGGACCTGGTCGACGCGCTCACCCGCAAGTGAGGCGGCCCGGACCGCGCCCGTTACGCGTTCGTCGCCCCGGGTTCGGCCCGGTTGTCGTACCCGCTGGGTAAAGTCGGACGAAGCGTCGAGGGCACATCGCAGGATCCCGCTGACCGGCGCGGCGAAGAGGAGATCGACATGGCACAGGACCAGACCACCCGGCAGGGCGGCGGCGACTCCGACGACGAGGAGGTCGGCGGCGACGCGGCTGGTCAGGAGCGGCGGGAGAAGCTCTCGGCCGAGACGGACGACATCCTGGACGAGATCGACGGCGTCCTCGAGTCCAACGCCGAGGACTTCGTGCGGTCGTACGTGCAGAAGGGCGGGCAGTGACCCCCGACCACCCGTCCTCGCCCTGGCCCGTCGCCGCGGTGCCGTCCGCGTACCTGACCCCGGGTCCCGGTTCCTTCACAGAATTCCTGGCTCGGGCCGAGCCGCACCTGCTGCCCGGCAACCGCGTACAGGCGCTCGCCGACCAGGCGCCGCACGGCACCACCATCGTGGCGCTGACCTGCGCGGACGGGGTGGTGCTGGCCGGCGACCGGCGCGCCACGATGGGCAACCTGATCGCCCAGCGCGACATCGAGAAGGTGTTCGTCGCCGACTCGCACTCCGCCATCGGCATCGCCGGAACGGCCGGCCTGGCCGTCGAGATGGTTCGGCTGTTCAAGCTGGAGCTGGAGCACTACGAGAAGATCGAGGGCGTCCGACTGTCCCTGGACGGCAAGGCCAACCGGCTGTCCTCGATGATCCGCGGCAACCTGGGTGCGGCGATGCAGGGGCTGGCGGTGGTGCCGCTGTTCGCCGGCTTCGACATCGACCGGCTGCCGGCGGCCGAGGCCGGCCGCATCTTCTCGTACGACATCACCGGCGGGCGGTACGAGGAGCACGACTTCTACGCGGTGGGTTCAGGATCGATGTTCGCCCGGTCGGCCCTGAAGAAGCGGTTCGAGCGGTCCGCCGGCCTGCCGGCGGCAATCCGGGCCGCGGTCGAGGCGCTGTACGACGCGGCCGACGACGACAGCGCCACCGGCGGTCCCGACCTGACCCGCAAGATCTACCCGGTGGTCGTCACGGTGACGACCTCCGGCGCCCGCCGGTTGCCCGACAGCGAGGTCGGACAGGTGGCCGAGGCCGTGGTCGCCGGCCGGATGGTCAATCCCGGCGGCTGACCGGCTCCGGCAGCACGACCGACCCGACACCCGACACCAGCACCCGCAGGAGCGCCAGCACCGTGACGATGCCCGTCTACGCATCACCCGAGCAGTTCATGCGGGACCGCTCCGACTATGCCCGCAAGGGCATCGGGCGGGGCCGCAGCGTGGTGGTGACCACGTACTCCGGCGGCGTGCTGTTCGTGGCCGAGAACCACTCGCCGACGCTGCACAAGGTCAGCGAGATCTACGACCGGATCGGGCTGGCGGCGGTCGGCCGGTACAACGAGTTCGAGAACCTGCGGACCGCCGGGATCCGGTTGGCCGACGTCCGCGGCTACTCCTACGACCGTCGGGACGTCACCGCGCGGTGGTTGGCGAACGCCTACGCCCAGACGCTCGGCTCGATCTTCTCCGAGCACCAGAAGCCGTACGAGGTCGAGCTGTGCGTCGCCGAGGTGGCACGCTCGGTCGGCGAACCGGTCCCGGCCCCTGGTGAGACCCGTTTGGGCGCACCGGGTCAGCGCGACCAGCTGTACCGCATCTCCTACGACGGATCGATCATGGAGGAGACGCGCTACATCGTGATGGGCGGCGCCACCGAACCGGTCTCGTCGTCCATGGAGCGGCTGTTCGCCGTGGGGTGGAGCCTGCCGGAGGCGCTCGCCGCCGCCGTGACCTCGCTCGGTGCCGGTGGCGAGGGCGCGCCGAGGATCCTCGAACCGGCGCAGCTCGAGGTTGCGTTGCTCGAGCGCACCGTCCCCGACCGCACCTTCCGCCGGCTGGAACGAGAGACGCTCGACGAGCTGCTGACCGCCTCCCGCAGCGGCGAAGCGGACGGGCCTGGTGGTGAACCGGCCGGCGAGCCGGACAGCGCGGCCGACACTGCCGACTCGGCCGGCGCAGACTCGGCGGGCGCCGACTCGGCCGGCGCCGAACCGGCCGGCGAGTCGGACACGGCGCCCGGTGAGCCTCGCCCCGATGGCACCGGCAGCGACCGGGGCGACGCCGGATAGCGACTCGCTGCAACGCCGATCCACCGCCGCCCGGCGCGGGCCGGCGGCGGGCCGCAGAATGACCGGGTGACCGGTCTTCCCGGCGCCGCGACCACGGGCGCCATACCGCGGGGTGCAGCGTTGAACAATGCCCTGCCGAACCGCGCCCTGCCGAACCATGCCCTGCCGAACCACGCCCTGCCGCATCTGCTGCCGACCCTGCACCGATGGCAGGCGGCGATCCTCGACCCACGGACCGTCGACCTCGTCGGCCGACCGGACTACGTCACCGCCTACCGAGACTCCGGACTGGTCGTCCATCCCGCCGGGCCCGACGCCCAGGAAAGGGTGAGGTCGGCGATCCGGGAGGTGCTCGCCCGCCGGGACTGGATCGCCGAACCCGGTCCTGGCGCCGTTCGGATGCGGCCGGGGCCGGCTTCCACGGCGCCGGTCCACCCCTGGCAGGTCGTTGCCGCCCTGCAGCAGCACCCCGATCCGGAGATCGCGGCGGGAGTGGGTCTGGACCACCTGCTCACCATGGCCGAGCAGGTCGGTGGCAACCCGTTCGCCATCGGCCACGGCAGGGTGGGCCTCGACGGCTATGGTTCGCCCAGCGCGGGCGACCGCGGGCCGGTCAGCCTGGTACTGCGAACTCCGCCGGCGCCGCCGGGCCGCGCACCGCGGGTCGTCGTCCTGGACACCGGCCTCGGCGACCATCCGTGGTTCCGGGACGGGCGGTCCGCCACGACGATCACGCTGGCCGACGGCACGAAAGTCGGTCCGCAGATCGATCCCGACTCGATCACCCGGGTGGACAGCGACCGGCAACCGGCCACCGCGAACGCCCTGCTCGGCACGCTCGCCACGCACACCGGCCACGGCACCTTCATCGCCGGTCTGCTCCGGCAGGCGTGTCCCGCGGCGGAGATCGTGGCGCTCGCGGTGATGGGGTCCGACGGCATCGTGGCCGAGTCGACGCTCACCGACGCCCTGGCCACGGTGCTGGCCAAGCAGCGCAGTGAGCCCGGATGGGCCGACGCGTTGGTGCTCTCCCTCGGCTACTACGCCGAGACGCGTGCGGACCTCGCCTACAACACCGCGCTGAAGAGGGTCCTGCTGGACCTGGCGACCCTCGGCGTCGCCGTGTTCTGCGCCGCCGGCAACGACGCCTCCAGTCGCCCGTCCTATCCCGCTGCCTTCGCGATCGACCCGGCCTTCGCCGCGCCCGACGTCGTGCCACTGGTCTCGGTCGCGGCACTGGGCCCCGACGGAAACCTGGCGCCATTCTCCAACGACGGGCCGTGGGTGGTCGCCGCGGCGCCGGGCGTCAACCTGGTCTCCACGGCCCCGGACAGCACCGACGGCTCCGCCCGGGCGGCGCAGCGCACGACCGGCCGGTTCGGGACCCGCTCGACCGTCGACCCGGACAGCCTGGCGTCCGGATTCGCCTCCTGGAGCGGCACGTCGTTCGCCGCCCCGGTGCTTGCCGGGCAGTACCTGCGGGCGCTGGCCGCTGCCGGCTTCCCGCCGATACCGGAGCGGCGATCGCTGATCCCGCTGCGCCGTCGCACGGCAGAGGCATCCACCACGTCCACATGACCCGTGGGAGAGGACGCCTGGCGACCCCGCGGGAGAACACTTCTGCGGATGTATCACCCGGTTCCGCGGTTGCTCCTTGCCTCCAGTACCGCGGAGCGGGTGACCCGTTTCCCGCTCCGCGGGCCGTTACTAGTGTTCTTCTCTGGCGGCCCGACCGCCGGCCGCGCCCGACCGGGCGTGGTTCGCGCATCTCCTCCCTGGAGGCATCGTGACCGACCCCGCGGAAGCGCCGGCGGCCCGACGGTCGTCCGACCCCTTCGTTCGCTACGAAGCCCGCGTGCTCGACCCGGCCGTCGCCGTCCGGCTCCCCGGCGGCCCCGCACCGACCGGGACGGTCTACCGCGGGGATGTGCTACTAGTGACCGCCGACAGCCAGGAGGGCGCCGCCGCGCGGACGGCCGCGCTGGCCGCTCTCGCCGCGGGGCTGGACCTCCGTCCCCGGGAGCCGGACGCGTTCACCGAGATCGACGGACGGGATCAGCAGGCCCCCGACACGGTCGCCCACAACCGCCGGGCCAGGGTGCTGGGCCTCGCCGCGGCGGCGGGGATCCCGCTGGTCGTGCCGGTCACCTTCGAATCCACGCTGGACGGGCCGGCCCCGGCCGTCGACGTCTGGCCGCTGCTGCAGGCCGTCCGGGCCTCCGGCGACGACGACCTGATCGGCAGTGTCGGGCTCGACCACCTGATGTTCTCGGCCGTCACCAGTGATCCGTACATCCGCGGCACCGCGGCGATCAGCGGTAACCCGTACATCCGCGGCACGGTGTCGATCGCCGGCAACCCCTACATCCGTGGTACGGCGTCGGGCGTCGACCAGTATCTGCAGGGTGGTTCCGGCGGGCACGGACCGGTCAGCGTGGTGCTGGCGCCTCCGCTTGCGGCCGAGGGCCGGTGCCGCCCCCGCGTCGTGGTGCTGGACACCGGCATCGGGCAGCACCCGTGGTTCACGGCGCAGCCCGCGGAATCGTCGATCACGCTGCCCAACGGCGATCCGGTGGGGATGGACCCGAACGACGCCGACGCGATCGCCACGGACCCGGAGGCCGCCGGCGCCGTGCCCGATGGCATGACGGGCCTGCTGTCCACCCACGCCGGGCATGGCACCTTCATCGCCGGCCTGCTGCGCCAGACCTGCCCGGAAGCGCAGATCAGTGCGCTGCGCATCATGGACGGCGACGGCGTGGTGGCCGAAGGGGAGCTGGACACGGCCCTGACCGGGCTCGCCGTGGCCCTGCAGGACACTCCCATCGATGCGCTGGTGCTGTCCCTCGGCTACTACGCCGAGACCGACGACGACGCGACCTACACCGCCGGGCTGGAAGTGCTGCTGCTGCACCTGGCGGAGCGCGGCGTCACCACCTTCGCCGCCGCCGGCAACGACTGCACCGAGCGGCGGTCCTACCCCGCGGCGTTCGCCGACCGTCCGGCGTTCGGCAATCCCGCTGTGTCGCCGCTGGTCTCGGTGGCCGCCCTCAACCCGGACGGGTCGGTGGCGCTGTTCTCCAACGACGGCCCTTGGGTCACCGGGGAAGCCGCCGGAGCCAACGTCGTGAGCACCGCACCGGTGCTGGCGTCCGGCGCCTGGTCGGCCGATACGTCCCTGTCGGGACCGGGTGGCCGTCCCCGCGGCACCATCGACCCCGACCAGTTCAGCAGCGGCTTCGCCACCTGGAGCGGAACGAGCTTCGCCGCACCGGTGCTGGCCGGCACCTACCTCGCCGCGCTGGTGCAGGAGAAGTGCCCGTCCGACCCCGCGGAGCGCAGAAAGCTGGTTCCGGCGCGCAGCTCCGGGAAACACGAGAACGTCACGACGGTGGACACCGCGAGCGCCCCGGCGGATTCGGCGGTGGCGTCATGACCACGGACACCCGTCCTCCGTCGCCGGTCCCGGCCCAGCCGGCGCGCGGCCCGGCCCCCGGCGCCACCTCCAGCGAACCGGTGCCCAGGCAGCGATCGGCGACCAGCCCGTCACGGGACCTGGGTGATCTGGTGAGCCAGGCGGCGCTCGCCTTCACCGACTACCGACTGGGTGTCGCGGGCGGCATCGACCGGCTCGTGCGGCTGGTCAGCCCATTGCTGTGGCACACCGCCCGGCAGTGCGGCCTGTCCACCGCGGAGGCCGAGGACGCCGTCCAGCAGACCTTTCTGACCCTGGTCCGGCGCGGCGATTCCATCGCCGACCCGTTGGCCGTCGTCCGCTGGCTCACCGTCACCCTACGACGGCAGGCCTGGCGGGACCGCGCCGCCGTGACCCGTCGCTCCGGTGCCGAACCCACTGACGACGACCTGCCCAGTGCGGACTCGGCCGAGCACACCGCAGTCCTCACCGACGAGCAGCGGCGTCTGTGGGCGCACGTCGGATCGCTGCCCGACCGCTGCCGGCGACTGCTCGCCGTCATCGCGTTCTCGCCGCGGCCGGACTATGCCGCCATCGCGAAGGACATGGGCATGCCGGTTGGATCCATCGGGCCCACCCGGGGCCGGTGCCTGGAGAAGTTGCGCAACCGATTGCAGGGCGAGGAGTGGTCGTGAACCAAGGAGGGCACATGGACCGAATGGACCGCGAGGATCTGGACATCCTGGGTGATCTGGTCGGCATCTACGACCAGCTCGACCCGATGCCCCCGATGCTGCCGGAGCTCGTTCTCTTCGGGTTGCAGATCGCCGACCTGGATGCCGAGGTGGCCCGGCTGGTGGACACCGAGCTGAGCCTGTCGGGCGCCGTGGGCACCCGCTCGGTGGAACATGCCAAGCGGATCACCTTCTCCAGCGACAGCCTCACCGTGATGATCTCGGTGCAGGCCCAGGCCGATCACGCCCTGCGGCTGGACGGCTGGGCCGCTCCCGGAGGGCGGTTGCGGGCCGAGCTCCGGACGGAATCCGCCACCCTGCACACCGAGTGCGACGAGACGGGCCGCTTCGTCTTCGAATCGGTACCGTCCGGGTCCGTGCAACTGCTGTTCCACCCGACCAAGGAATCCGATCCGGTCGTCGCGCTTCCGGTGATGACGCCGGCGATGCGCCTGTAACCGCTCGGGCACCGGACCGGCACGCGGACGGCGGGCCCGAACGGTGAGCAAGGGTGATGGCGTGCGAGATCGAGCGCCCCGCACCCGCACGGTGCCGGTGGTACCTGTGACACTGCTGGAGTGACTGCTCGCCCCCGCGCCGGCCGGCCCGGCGCCGGACGCTCCCGTGCCGGCGGGTCTCGCGCCGCCGGTGTCCGGGCGGATCGTGACGGCGCTCGCCGTGCGGCCGCCGAGCTGCTCGAGCAGGCCCGGGCGGCCGGTGACGCCGGTCGTCCCGCGGATGCGCTCCGCAAGGCCACCAGGGCGCTCCGGGTGCTGGAGTCCGGCGGGGCGGACGGTTCCGGCGACGCGGACGAGGAAGCCCGCTCGAGGCTGCGCGGGGAAGTGTTGATCACCTCGGCGCACCAGTACGCGGCGACCGGGGACCGGGGAGCCGCCCTCGCGGCCCTGGATCGGGCGCTCGTCGAGGACCCGGCTCTGGAACCGGCGGTCTGGGGCGCCCGGGCGGCGATCGCGCTGCGCGGTGGCGACGAGGCGGCGGCCCTGGAAGCAATCGACAAGGTGGTCGCCGCGGCCGATCGGGCCGATCCACGGGTGCTGTCCGCGGCACTGCTCAACCGTGGGTTCGCCCACATGGGGGCCGGTCGGCTGGGTCCGGCCGGAGTGGATACCGAGCAGGCCTACCGTGCGGCCGAAGCCGGCAACGACGCCTGGGGCGTCCACATGGCAGCCCACAACCTCGGGTACATCCGATTCCTCTCCGGCGACCTGCCGGGCGCACTGTCGGCGATGGACGCGGCCGCCCGAGCGGTCGAGGACCCACCGGTGGGCATGCCGGCGATGGACCGGGCCCGCGTCCTGCTCGCCGCCGGGCTGATCACCGAGGCAGCCGAGTTCACCGCCCTCGCCGCCGCGGATTTCGAGCGCAACCACGCGAACGGCGAACTGGCCGACGCCTTGATGGTCGCCGCCGAAACCGACCTCCTGCAGGCGGACTGGGGCGGTGCGCTCGCCAGCGCCCGGCGGGCGAAGGCGCTGAACCGCAGACGCCGGAACGCCACCGCGGAGCTGCTGAGCGAGCTGATGGAGGTCAAGGCGGCCACCGGCCTCCGGCGGAGCAGCGCCACTCCGCGCCGTCGAGCCAGGGCCGAGGCCCGGCACGCGGCGGAGCTTGCCGCGGCGCTCCGCGCGACCCTCCCGGCCGACGCCACCACCGCATCCCTGCTGGCGGCCGAGGCCCTGCTGGACGCCGGGGACCCGGATGCGGCCGACGCCGCCGCGGCCGACGGGCAGGTCACCACCTCCACGCCGATCGCCATCCGCGTGCACGCCCGCCTGGTGACGGCGCGGCTGCAGCTGGCGCGGTCGGCTCCCACCCGTGGCCTGGCATCGATCCGCGCCGGCCTGGACGAGCTCGCCGACTACCAGGCCCGGTTCGGCTCGCAGGACATGCAGGCGGGAGCCGCCATCCACGGTGCGCGGCTGGCCCGGCTCGGGCTGCGCACCGCGGTGTCCGCCGGGTCACCGGCCACCGTCCTGCAGTGGCTCGAACGCTCGCGCGCCGTCAGCACCCGGCTTCCGGTTGTCCGGCCGCCCGCGGACACCGAACTCGCCGATGCGCTGGGGCGGTTGCGGCTGGCCCAGATCGACGCCAGGGCGGCGGCGGTGTCGGGCCGGCCGGACCCGGTGCTGGCCCAGCGGATCGCCGACCTCCGCCGGCAGGTGCGCACCCGGTCCTGGACCGTCAGCGGGTCGGGGACCGCGCAGCGGCCGCTGACCCTCCGGGCCGTGCAGCGCCTGCTGGCCACCGACCCCGACGGGCCGACCGTGGTCGCGTATCTCAACAGCGCGGCGGAACAGCACGTCCTGGTCGTCGACGCCAAGCGGGCGGTGCATTGCAGACTGGGCGATCGCCCCGAGGTCGAGCGGTTGATCCACCGCACCGCCGCCGACCTCGATCTCCTGGCCACGCCACGGATTCCGCGGGCCGTGCGGTCGGTGGGCGGGCGGTCCCTGCAGGCCGATCTCGAGGCCCTGGAGCGGGAGTTGGTCGCGCCGATCCTGGACCGGCTGCAGGGCGGGCCGGTGATCGTGGTGGCGGTCGGCAGCACGGCCACCCTGCCGTGGGGGCTACTGCCGTCCCTGTCCGGACGGCCGGTGTCGGTGAGCTCGTCGGTCACCTCCGCAATGGCTGCGGTCGGTCGACCGGGGCGGGCCTATCTGCGCGGCGTGCTCGCCGTCGCCGGTCCCGATGTCCCGGGCGGCCCGGAAGAGGTCACGGCCATCGCGCACCTGCATGCCGGTGCCGGACTGCTCACCGGCGACGACGCCACCGGGGAGGCGGTGCTGGGCCAGCTGCCCCAGGGCGGCTTGTTGCACATCGCCGCCCACGGTCATCACGAACCGGAGAGCCCGCTGTTCTCCAGCGTCCAACTGGCCGACGGGCCGCTGTTCGGGTACGACATCGCGCCCAACCCCGCCTTGCCGGACCATGTCGTGCTGTCCAGCTGCGACGTCGGGCGCAGCGCCGACAGCCCGGGCGGCGAGCCGCTGGGGCTTGCTGCCGCGCTGCTGCGCAGCGGCGTCTCCACGGTGGTGGCCGGGGTCAGCCGGATCGCCGACGACGTGGCAGCGGCAACCATGGTCGTCTATCACGAGCGCCTCCTCGCCGGCGACGGGCCGGCGGTGGCGCTGGCTGCCGCGGTGGCGTCCGCCGACAGGGCGCCCGCGCCGCTGACCTGCTTCGGAGCCGGCGCGTGAGAGCGCCGGCACCTGACGGACCGGCGCCAAAGCCACTTGCGCCACCTGCAAAACTGATGGCGTGAACGGCGAGGCCGCAGTTCTGACCCGGCTGTCCGCCGACCTGTCCACGACGCGGCCGGGTCCTGACCGCGCCACCGCACTGTGGGTGCGGTCCCGGGCGGCCAGCGACGAGGGGCGGTGGTCGGCCGGTCTGCGGTTGGCCCAGCAGGCGCTGCAGACGCTCGACGGGCAGAGCAACGCGAACCCCGTGCTGCGCGCGCGGATCCTCGTCGCCCTCGCCTACAACCACTCCGAGCGGGGAGATCCCTCGCGTGCGGGGGATCTGCTGGACGAGGCCGCCCGCTGCGCCGAGGTACTGCCGGCGGTCCGGGTGGCGCGCGGGCTGATCCTCGTGCGCACCGGGCGACCCGACGCCGCGGTGGCCGATCTGGACGGGGCCGTCGAGATGCTCCGGGCCGCCCACGGGCCGACCGTGCTGGAAGACCTGGCCGGCGCGCTGCTCAACCGGGGCCTGCTGCACATCGTCGCCGGGCGGCTCGGGCCGGCGGCTGCCGACACCCAGGCCGCCGGCGACGTCGCCCGGCGGTTGGGCCGGCGGGACATCGAGGTCATGGCCGACCACAACCTCGGCTTCGTCCGGTACCTGGCCGGTGACCTGCCGGCCGCGCTGGCCGCCATGGAAGCGGCCGCCGCCGCAGGTCCCGACGCTGCCGCGGACGGCGTGTCCGCGCTCGACCGGGCGCGGGTGCTCACCGCTGCGGGGCTGATCGACGCAGCCGGGGAACAGGTCGACCTTGCGCTGCGCCTGTTCCACCGCAATCACGCCACCGCCGACCTGGTCGAGGCCTCCAGCGTGCGCGCGGAGCTTGACCTGCTGGCCGGAAAACCGGCCGCTGCGGCCGTCGCTGCCCGGCTCGCCGAGCGGACGGCCCGTGGGCGGGGCAACCACGCGGCCGCCGTGGCGGCGAGAACGCTTGCGCTGCAGGCTGCCCGGGCACAGCGGGCCTCCGCACGGGAGATCGCACCGCCAGGGACGGCCCGCATCTCCTCCGGCGCCCTGCGCGATGCCCGGGCGGCCGCCGACCTGGCCGTCGAGGCCGAAGCCGTCGGCCTGCAGGAGGAGGCGCGAACTGCGTTGCTGCTGCAGGCGGAGGCACTGCTGGACGCCGGTGAGGTCGCCGCCGCCCGGGCGGTGGCATCGCGTGCCGGTGGCCGGCCGGGTGGCCGGCTTGCCACCACGCTGCAGGCCCGGTTGGTGGACGCACGCCTCGCCCTGGCGGACGGCAATCGCTCGGCGGGCCTGGCCGCCGTCCGGCGCGGCCTGGACGAGCTGTCGGCGTTCCGCGCCCGGTTCGGATCGCAGGACCTGCAGGCCGCGTCGTCGGTCCACGGCCGCGACCTCGCCCGGCTCGGCCTGCGCACCGCCGTGCAGACCGGCGCACCCGGGGCCATCCTGCAGTGGCTGGAACGGGCCCGCGGTGTCAGCACCCGGCTGCCGGCGGTCCGGCCACCGGCCGATCCGGACCTCGCGCGGCAGCTCGGCGAGTTCCGCGCGCTCTACGAGCAGTCCAGACAGGCGCTGCTGTCGGGGACCCGCGACCCGGCACTGGAGGCGCGGGTCCGCCAGCAGCGCCGCCGGATCCGGGCGCTGGCCTGGTCGGCGCAGGGCAGTGGCCAGGTCCAGCGGCCGCTGTCCCTGGCGGAGGTCCAGCGCCGCCTGGGCGCAGACCCGGCGGGCCGGGTGGTGGTCGCCTACATCCGGGGCGACGGAGCCCTGCACGCACTGGTCGTCACCGCCGGCAACGCCGTGTTCCGTCGTCTCGGCCCGGCCGCGGGGATCCAGGCCCGCCTCCGGCGCCTGACGGCGGATCTCGACCTGCTCGCCGCGCCGCGGGTGCCGGAATCGGTGCGGCGCGTCGCGCAGCGGTCGGCGGCGATCGGTCGGTCCGCACTGCAGGCGGACCTGATCGACCCGCTCGGCGCGCTGCTCGGCACCGGCCCGCTGCTGGTCACCGCGCTCGGCGCACTGACCACCGTGCCGTGGGGGCTGCTCCCCGGACTGGGCGGCCGGGCGGTGTCGGTGACCGCCTCGATCAGTGCCGCGCTCGCTGCCCGGCCGGACCGCCGGGCCGGCGCGGGGGAGTTGCTCGCCGTGTCCGGGCCTGGCCTGCCGAACGGGGCCGCCGAAGCGGAGGCGGTGGCCGGGCTGTATCCGGGCGCGGTGTCGCTGACCGGTACCGCCGCGACCGGGACGTCGATGCTGCAGCGGATTCCCGACGGCGGGCTGCTGCACATCGCCGCGCACGGCCACCACGAGACGGAGTCCCCGCTGTTCTCCTACGTGCAGCTCGCCGACGGTCCGCTGTACGGGTACGACATCGCGCCGAATCCCGTCCTGCCCGACCACGTGGTGCTGGCCAGCTGTGACGTCGGGCGCAGCGACGACCGGCCCGGCGGCGAACCGGTCGGCCTGGCCGCGGCTCTGCTGCGCAGCGGCGTCTCGACCGTCGTGGCCGGCGTGGGACGGATCTCCGATGCCCTGGCCGCCGGCGTGCTGGTGGAGTACCACCGCAGGCTGCGAGCCGGCGACGGTCCCGCGGTCGCTCTGGCGGCAGCCGTGGCCAGTGCCGACGGTGCGCCGGTGCCGCTGTGCTGTTTCGGTGTGGGCGCCTGACGCCGGTCCGGCACGGGCGCCCGGCGCTCGTTCGTCGCGGCGGTCGACCGCAGCCGGGCGATCGGCCCGTCGCGCCGGTGTCCGCCCGGTATCGTGGGCGGTAATCCATGGACACGCACACGCCGACCCCGGCGATCCGTCGCCACCACACACAGCGACCGTCGACACGACTGCAGTCGACGCGATGGCTGTCCCGATTCGCGACGAGGGCCCGCCCGTGCTGACCCAGCTGATCCTGCTCGTCGTCGGCGTGGTGCTGATCGCCGGAACGGCCGTCTACGTGGCTGCCGAGTTCAGCCTGGTGACGGTCGACCGGGCCAGCGTCGCGCAGGAGGCGGCGGCCGGCGACGGTCGTTCGTCGTCACTGATGGCCGGGCTGCGGTCGCTGTCCACCCAGCTGTCCGGCGCCCAGGTGGGCATCACCATCACCACGCTGGCGCTCGGCTACGTCATGGAGCCGTCGCTGGCGGCACTGCTCACCGGGCCGCTGCACGGCATCGGGCTCGGCGGCGCCGCCGAGCCGGTCGCCGTCGCGGTGGCGCTGGCGCTGGCCTCCCTGCTGTCGATGGTGTTCGGCGAGCTGGTGCCCAAGAACATCGCCATCGCCGATCCGCTGAACACCGCGAAGTCGGTGATCACCACCCTGCGCATCTCCACCTGGCTGTTCCGTCCGCTGATCTGGGTGCTCAACGGCATCGCCAACGGCGTGCTGCGCATCTTCTCCATCGAGCCGCAGGAAGAACTCCGCTCGGCCCGCTCGTCGGAGGAACTGCAGTCCCTGGTCCGCCGGTCGGCGGCGCAGGGCACGCTCGCCGCGCCGACGGCGGGACTGCTGTCCCGGTCGATCTCGTTCTCGGGCAAGACCGCCGCCGACGTGCTCACCCCGCGCACACGGGTGCACTTCGTCAAGGCGGCCGACTCCGCCGACGCCGTGCTGACCGCCGCGGGCACCACCGGTCACTCCCGCTTCCCGGTCGCCGGGGCGAACTCCGACGACGTCGTCGGGCTGGTCCACCTCAAGCGGGCGGTGTCCATCGCTCCGGCCGAGCGCACCGCGGTGCGGGTGTCCCAGCTGATGGTGGACGTGCCGGTGGTACCGGCCACCATGCCGCTGGACGACCTGCTGGACCTGCTGCGCGAGCAGGGGCTGCAGATGGCGGTGGTGACCGACGAGTACGGCGGCACGGCCGGCATCATCACCCTCGAGGACGTGGTGGAGGAACTCGTCGGCGAGATCACCGACGAGCACGATCCGCACGATCCGCGGGCGACCCGCCAGTACGACGGCACCTGGTTGCTGCCGGGCGACCTGCGGCCCGACCAGATCGCCGAGATCACCGGCGTGACGCTGCCGGAGTCCAGCGCCTACGAGACGGTGGCAGGGCTGCTGATGGCGCGGCTGGGCCGTGTGCCGGAGACGGCCGACACCGTCGAGGTGCAGGCGACGGTCGAGGCCGGGGTGACGCTGGGCGTGCTCTCCGTCCGGGTGCCCGGCTCCGTCGACGACGTCGCCGTCCCGGCCGATCCCGACGGCGACCTGCCCCGCGTGGTCCTGGTGCGGCTCACGGTGGCAGCCCAGGCCCGCCGCCGGGTGGAGTCGATCGTGCTGTCCGCGGTCGCCGTGGTCGAAGAGGCGGGTGAGCTGCGGTGAGCGGCAGCTGGGGTCTGCTCGCCGCGGTGGTGGTCCTGCTGGCGCTGAGCGCGTTCTTCGTGGCCGCCGAGTTCTCGCTGATCTCCGCCCGCCGGACGGTGATCGAACCGCGGGCCGTCACCAGCGCCCGGGCCCGCACGACGCTCAAGGCCATGGAGAACGTCTCGCTGATGATGGCCTGCGCGCAGCTCGGCATCACCGTCTGCGGTGTGCTGCTGGGCGCCGTCGGCGAACCGGCCGTGGCGTCGCTGTTGGAGCCGGTGTTCTCCCACGTCGGCATCCCGGAGGGTGCGCTGCACCCGGTGTCCCTCGTCGTGGCGCTGGTGCTGGTGGTGTCCGCGCACGTGGCGCTCGGCGAGATGGTGCCCAAGAACATCGCCCTGGCCGGGCCGGAGAACACCGCGATCCTGCTGGCGCCGCCGCTGCGTGCCCTGGCCCTGTTCCTGGGGCCGATCGTCCGGTTCCTCAACCACGCGGCCAACAGCGTCGTGCGCCTGCTGGGCCGCGAACCGCGCGACGAGGTGGCGTCGGCGTTCACCAGGGACGAGGTGGCCGGCCTGGTCAGCGAGTCGAGGTCGGAGGGGCTGCTGGAGGACAGCGAGCACAACCTGATCACCTCGGCGCTGGAGTTCGACACCGCATCGGTGGACCGGGTGCTGCTGCGCGACGCCGACGTGGTGTCGCTGCACGCCGGTGTCACGGCCGCCGAGGTTGAACAGGCCTGCGCGCGGACCGGCTTCTCCCGGTTCCCGGTGCGCGGCACCGACGGCCGGTACATCGGCTACCTGCACATCCGGGACGTGCTGGACGTGCCGGGCGACCGTCGCGACGCGCCGATCCCCGAGAAGCTCATCCGTCCGCTGCCAGTGGTGATCGCCGGTTCGGAGCTGCGGCTCGCGCTGGACCGGATGCGGCGGCGCGGGGCGCACCTGGCCCAGGTCGCCGCGGCGGAGACGCCCGCCGTCGCCGACGGCAGCACGTCCGGGTCCGCCGCCGGCCGGCTGAATGCCCTGGTCCGGCCGCCTGCTCAGCCGCTGCCGGAGGCGCGCCTCGGGCTGGTGACGTTGGAGGACGTCATCGAGGAGCTGATCGGCGAGGTGCGGGACGCCACCCGGCGGCAGCCACAGCACTCCGGATCCATGGGCCGGACAGCGACGCAGACCACCCGGGATCGCGGCCGGGTGCTGCGGCGGAAGGCATAGTCTCGCCTCATGCAGCGGCGGATCATGGGTATCGAGACCGAGTTCGGCATCACGTGCACCTTCCACGGCCAGCGCAGGTTGAGCCCGGACGAGGTGGCCAGATACCTTTTCCGCCGGGTGGTTTCCTGGGGCCGGTCGTCGAACGTGTTCCTGCGCAACGGTTCTCGCCTCTACCTGGACGTCGGGTCGCACCCGGAGTACGCGACGGCCGAGTGCGACGACCTGCTCACCCTGATCGCCCACGACAAGGCCGGCGAGCGCATCCTGCAGGACCTGGTGGTGGACGCCGAGGCGCGGCTGGCCGAGGAGGGCATCGGCGGCGACATCTACCTGTTCAAGAACAACACCGACTCGGCCGGCAACTCCTACGGCTGCCACGAGAACTTCCTGATCGCCAGGGCCGGCGAGTTCTCCCGGATCGCCGACGGGCTGATCCCGTTCCTGGTCACCCGCCAGCTGATCGCCGGCGCGGGCAAGATCCTGCAGTCCCCGCGCGGCGCGTCGTACTGCCTGTCGCAGCGCGCCGACCACATCTGGGAGGGCGTGTCGTCGGCGACCACCCGGTCCCGCCCGATCATCAACACCCGGGACGAGCCGCATGCCGACGCCGAGCGGTACCGCCGGCTGCACGTCATCGTGGGCGACTCGAACATGAGCCAGACCACCACCCTGCTCAAGGTGGGCAGCGCGGCGCTGGTCCTGGAGATGATCGAGGCCGGGGTGTCGTTGCGGGACTTCACCTTCGACAACCCGATCCGGGCCATCCGGGAGATCTCCCACGACATCACCGGGCGGCGGACGGTGCGGCTCGCCTCCGGTGCGGAGATCTCGGCGCTGGACGCGCAGCAGGAGTACTACACCAAGGCCGTGGCCTACGTCGCCTCGCGCGGCAGCGACCCGATCTCCGAGCGGGTGCTCGACCTGTGGGGGCGGACCCTGCGCGGCGTGGAGACCGGTGATCTGTCCTCGGTGGACACCGAGATCGACTGGGTGATCAAGAAGAAGCTGATCGATTCGTACGCCGAGCGCCACTCGATGGAGCTGTCCGACCCGCGGATCGCGCAGATCGACCTGACCTACCACGACGTGCGCCCCGGGCGCGGCCTGCACTCGCTGCTGGTGCGCAAGGGGCTGGCGGCCACGCTGGTGACCGAGGACGCCATCACCGAAGCCACCACCGTCGCGCCGCAGACCACCCGGGCGAAGCTCCGTGGCGAGTTCGTCGCCGCCGCGCAGGACGCCGGGCGCGACTACACCGTCGACTGGGTGCACCTCAAGCTCAACGACCAGGCGCAGCGCACGGTGCTGCTCAAGGACCCGTTCCGCAACACCGACGACCGCGTCACCAAGCTCATCGACTCGCTGTAGCGGACCGGCCCGGTCGCTCGTGTGCCGCGCTTATCAACTAGTTCCGCGCGCCTGAAGTCGGCGACTCGCGTCACTCCAGTCCCAATAGGTTGGAGTTCGTACGCGCGGGTCCAGTTGATAAGCGCGGTGGTGCGGTGACCGGTGACGCGGTGGTGGGCGCGCCCGGTGTGCAAGGGTGGACGGCGTGGCGACGGCGAAGGCGGAACGACTGCTGAACCTGGTGATCGCCCTGCTGAACTCGCCCCGGTTCCGGACGGCGAGCTGGATCCGGCGCAACGTCGCCGGGTACGCCGACCCGCCGACCGAGGAGGCGTTCTTCCGGACGTTCGAGCGGGACAAGACCGAGTTGCGTGACCTGGGCATCCCGCTGCAGACACCCGACGACGGCACGGACGGCTACCGCATCCCACCGGGCGAGTTCGCGCTTCCGGAGCTGACGTTCACCCCGGCGGAGACCGCGGCGCTCGGTCTCGCCGCGCGGCTCTGGGAGACCACCGCGCTCGCCGGGCCGGGGTCGACGGCGTTCCGCAAGATCCGCAACGTGGCCACTCCCGACCCCGAGGTCGACCAGCAGCTGCAGGCCGCAACGTTGCTACAACCCCGGGTGCGCACGGGCGACCCGGCTTTCGCCCCGCTGTACGCCGCGGTGCGGGCCGGCCGGGCGGTCACCTTCGACTACCGCAAGTCCCCGTCCGGGACGGGTGAGCCGCGACGCGTCGAGCCGTGGGGCATGGTGTCGTTCGCCGGCCGCTGGTACCTCGTCGGACACGACACGGCCCGGGGTGCGCGCCGGACGTTCCGACTCTCCCGGATCGTCGGGACCGTGACCCCGGTCGGCCGCGCCGGTGTGGTGTCCGTCCCGCCGGGCCTGGACCTGCTGGCCCTGGTCGCCGGCAGCGTGGAGGTTCCCGCCGACCGGGCGGCCACCCTGCTGGTGCGTCCGGGGGCGGCGGCCGGGCTGCGTCGCCGGGAGCAGCGCGGAGAGGCCGCCCTGCCCGCGTCGGCAGAGCTCGACCCGACCGGCCGGCACGCGGGCTGGGACGTGGTGCGGATCCCGTTCGCGCACCTGTGGGAGACCGCCAGGACCGTCGCCGAACAGGGTCCTGATGTGTACGTCGTCGAACCGGAGGACCTCCGGGATGCGGTGATCCGGATGCTGGTCGGAGCCCGATCCAGCGACGGACCGGCCGTGGGCGACTCCGGATCGGCCGGACCGGAGCGCCCCTCCGATCGGTTCCCCTCCGAGCTGTCGGCATCCGACCTGCCGGCGTCGGGGCCGTCGGCGTCCGAACCGTCCGCGGACGAGCGGTCGGCGGCCGGGCAGTCCGCAGCCGACTCCGCACCGTCCCGGGAACGCAGATGAACGAGACCGCGACCGACCGGCTGGCGCGGGTGCTGGCGCTGGTGCCCTACATCTCCCGGCGGCCGGGGGTGGCCCTGACCGACCTGGCCGTCGAGTTCGGGGTGACGGCCGAGCAGGTGGCCGCCGACCTCGACCTGCTCATGGTGTGCGGGCTGCCCGGCTACTACCCGGACGACCTGATCGACGTGGTGCTCGACGAGGAGGGCGGCACCGTCTCCATCGCGTTCGACGCGGGGATCGAGCAGCCGGTGCGGCTCACCTCCGACGAGGCGGTCGCCCTGACGGTCGCCCTGCGGGCGTTCGCCGACCTGCCCGGCCTGATCGACGCGGACGCGGTGTTCTCGGCACTGGCCAAGCTGGAGCAGGCCGGGGCCGAGACGGCCGGCGCCGTCCGGGTGGCGGCGGCGGACGCGGCCCCGGCGCTGGGCGCCGTGCGGCAGGCCGTGGACCAGTCGCGCCAGCTGTGGATGCGGTACTACACCGCCTCGCGTGACGCACTGTCGGAACGGATCGTCGACCCGATCCGGCTGCTGGTCACCGACGGGCACGCCTACCTGGAGGGGTACTGCCACTCTGCCGACGCGGTGCGCCACTTCCGGGTCGACCGGATGGAGGAGGTGCGGGTGCTGGACGAACCCGCGCAGGGCCAGCTGTGGGTGGATTCCGACGTGCCCGACCGCGTCTTCCACCCCGACCCGCAGATCCCGCCGGTGACGCTGCGGCTGGCTCCCGCCGCCCGCTGGGTGGCCGACTACTACCTCGCCGAGGACGTGACGGAGCTGCCGGCGGACGACGGCTCCAGGAACGCAGACCACCCTGGCGACGCGCATCGTCCCGGTGCACCGGCCGCGCTGCGCGTGCGGCTGCGCGCCGGCGGCGACGACTGGGTGGTCCGGCTGGTGCTCTCGCTCGGCGGTGCCGCGGTGATCGAGGACCGTCCGGACCTGGCCCTGCGGGTCGCCGACCGGGCGGCGGAAGCGCTGGAGGCCTACCGCTGATCCCGTCGCCGGCGGCCGGCGCACCGTCCATCGCGCGCGCGGCGACGAACCAGGGCCGGGACGGCGGACCGCCGTCGCACCGCCGCCGGCGCGTCGCCGCATGGCATCATCGCAAGGACGGGCCGAAGTGGCCCGCTCGTCATCAGGGAGTGTTCAGTGCTGCTGCGCCGGAAGAAGGACGAGCCGAAGCCCGACGGCACCATGTCCTTGATGGAGCACCTGTACGAGCTCCGCAAGCGGCTCGGCTGGGCCGCGCTCGGCCTCGCCCTGGGCACGGTGGTCGGCTTCGTCTGGTACACCGTGGCGATCCCGGCCCTGCACATCCCCAATCTCGGCGACATCCTGACCGGCCCGTACTGCCGGGTCCCGGCGAGCAAGCGGCTGGAGGTTCCTGGCCACGAGTGCGCCCTGCTTGCCACCGACGTGTTCAGCCCACTGCAGATCCGGCTCAAGGCCGGGTTCATGGTCGGCGCCGTGCTGTCCTGCCCGGTCTGGCTGTACCAGCTGTGGGCGTTCGTCACGCCGGCGCTGTACGACAAGGAACGCAAGTTCGCCCGGATCTTCGTCTCCAGCGCGGCGCTGCTGTTCGCCGGCGGCGCGGTGCTCGCCTACTTCGTCATCAGCGAGGGCCTGACCGTGCTCCTCGGCTTCGCCGGGTCCGGCGTGGTCAGCGGCCTCGACCCGTCGAAGTACTTCCAGTTCCTGATGGCGCTGCTGATCATCTTCGGTGTCTCGTTCGAGCTCCCGCTGATGTTGATCATGTTGAACATCATCGGGCTGATCAAGGGCGCGAAACTGGCCAAGGCGCGGCGTTATTCCATCTTCGGCATCGTCGTGTTCGCAGCGCTCGTCGTCCCCGGCAACGACCCGATCACCATGTCGGCGCTGGCGGTCTCGCTGGTCGTGCTGTACGAGGTCGCCGTGCAGGTGACCAAGGTGCACGACAAGCGCAAGGTGTCCCGGCTGGCCGTCGCCGGTCTGGAGAACCTGTCCGATGACGAGGCGTCGCCGAGTCCGATCACCGCCGGGGTGCACGGCGGAACGGAGGCGTCGCCGGCCGTCGAGCGGCCCACCCCCGTCCCGGCGCCCCAGCCGATCGTGGTGAACCGGCCGGACGACTTCGGCGACGCGACGTGACCGAGCACGACCTCGAGCTCGACCCGGACGTCGCGGAGACGCTGTCGCCGGCCGAGCGGTTCGCCCGGTCCCGGGACCGCGCGCGCCACCCGTTCCTGACCGACTTCGCTGCCGGCCGGCCGTTCACCCTCGACCCCTTCCAGGTCGACTCCTGCCGCGCGCTGGAGGAGGGGCAGGGGGTGCTGGTCTGCGCGCCGACCGGTGCCGGCAAGACGGTGGTCGGCGAGTTCGCGGTGTACCGGGCGCTGCGCACCGGCGGGAAATGCTTCTACACGACGCCGATCAAGGCCCTGTCGAACCAGAAGTTCTCCGACCTGGTCGCCGAGTACGGCCCCGACCGCGTCGGACTGCTCACCGGCGACACGTCGATCAACTCGCATGCCGACGTGGTGGTGATGACCACCGAGGTGCTGCGCAACATGCTGTACGCCGACTCGCCGGACCTGGCCGGGTTGACCGCCGTGGTGATGGACGAGATCCACTACCTCGCCGACAAGTTCCGCGGCGCGGTGTGGGAGGAGGTCATCCTGCACCTGCCGGCGGTCGTGCAGGTGGTCGGCCTGTCGGCGACGGTGTCCAACGCCGAGGAGTTCGGCGCGTGGCTGCAGACGGTCCGCGGGCACACCACGGTGGTGGTCGACGAGCACCGCCCGGTTCCGCTGTGGCAGCACATGCTGGTCGGCCGCCGGCTGTTCGACCTGTTCAGCACCTCCAGCGACAGCTTCGACCCTAGCCGTCCGCACGCCCGGATGCGGATCGAACCCGCGCTGGCCAGAGCGGTGGCGAACGCCGAGGCGCTGGCCGACCGGTTCGGTGGCGGCTCGCGAGGAGGCCGCACCGGTGGCCGGGGCGGCGACCGTGGCGGTCGCGCCGGCATGGGCGGTTCCTCCGGCGGCACCCGGTGGCGACCGCCGTCCCGCGTCGACGTCATCGAACGTCTGGACGGTTCGGGACTGCTGCCGGCCATCACGTTCATCTTCTCCAGGGCCGGGTGCGACGCCGCCGTCGCGCAGTGCGTCGCTTCCGGCATGCGCCTGACCGGCGAGAACGAGCGGGTGCGGATCCGCGAGGTGATCGACCGGCGCACCGCCGACCTGCCCGAGGCCGACCTCGCGGTGCTGGGGTACTGGGAATGGCGGGAAGCACTCGAGCGTGGGATCGCCGCGCACCACGCCGGAATGCTGCCGGCGTTCAAGGAGACGGTGGAGGAGCTGTTCGTCGCCGGTCTGGTCAAGGCCGTGTTCGCCACCGAGACGCTCGCCCTCGGCATCAACATGCCGGCCAGGACCGTGGTGCTGGAGAAGCTGGTGAAGTACAACGGCGAGGGCCACGTCGACCTCACGCCGGGGGAGTACACGCAGCTCACCGGGCGCGCCGGACGCCGGGGTATCGACGTCGAGGGTCACGCCGTGGTGCTCTGGTCGCCCGGGATGGATCCGAACGTGGTGGGCGGGCTGGCATCCAAGCGCACCTACCCGCTGCGGTCGTCGTTCCGCCCCAGCTACAACATGGCCGTCAACCTCACCGACCGGATGGGCCGGGAGGCCGCCAAGGAACTGCTCGAGCAGTCGTTCGCGCAGTTCCAGGCGGATTCGGCCGTCGTCGGCCTGGTCCGGCAGGTCCGCCGGGACGACGAGGCGATCGCCTCGCACCACCGCGCCATGGCGTGCCACCTCGGCGACACCGCCGAGTACCTGACGCTGATCGGCGAGCTCACGGCGGCGGAGAAGAGCCTCGCGCGGTCCGGTGCGGCCCGCCGCCGCGATGCCACCACCAACGACCTGATGTCGCTCAAGCGCGGTGACGTCATCGCCATTCCGGCCGGTCGCCGGGCGGGGCTGGCCGTGGTGCTCGATCCCGGCGTCGGATCCGACGACGTGGTGCGGCCGCTCGTGGTGACCGCCGGACGGTGGGCCGGGCGGCTCTCCAGTTCGGACTTCCGCGGCCCGGTCCCGGCGCTCGGCCGGATCAAGCTGGACAAGTTCGTCGACCACCGCTCGCCCGGCGTGCGGCGGGACATCGCGTCCGCCCTGGACGCCGCCGCCTCGACCGGGGCGGTGGTCAGCCGGGGCCGGGCACCACGCACCGCCGATGACGACCTGGACCTGGCGACCCTGCGCCGCGCCGTCCGCGCCCACCCCGTGCACGGCTGCGCCGACCGGGAGAGCCATCTGCAGTGGGCACGCCGCTGGCAGCGCCTGCGCACCGAGAACGCCGCGCTCAAGGCACGGGTGGCCGGTACCAAGCAGTCGCTGGGACACGCCCTCGACCGCATCCTGGGGCTGCTGGACCGGCACGGATACGTCCGCGGTGACGAGCTCACCGACGCCGGGCGCATGCTGTCCCGTATCTGGTCCGAGAGCGACCTGGTCGTGGCGGAGTGCCTGCAGCACGGCGTCTGGGACCACCTCGGGCCCGCCGATCTGGCAGCGGTGGCGTCGATCCTGGTGTTCGAGGCGCGGCGGGAGGGGATCAGTGCGCCGCGCCCGCCGGCCGGGGCGGCGTCCGCCGCGATCGCCGAGACCACCCGCATCTGGGCCGAGATCAGCGCCGCCGAGGCCGACGCCGGCCTGCCCGCCACCCGGAGCCCCGATGCCGGGTTCGCTGCGGCGGTGGCGTCCTGGGCGAAGGGCGAGACGCTCACCCAGGCGCTGACCGTGGCGAACGCCACCGGGACGGAGATGTCCGCCGGCGACTTCGTGCGCTGGTGCCGGCAGGTGATCGACCTGCTGGACCAGGTGCGCAACGTCGCTGCGCAGCCGCTGGCCGGCACCGCCAAGCAGGCACTGACCGCCCTGCGACGGGGCGTTGTCGCGCTCGGCGCGGTCTAGCCGACGCCGGTCGCCTGCCTGCTGGCCGTGGTCGGTGCCTCTTTGACGCAAACACGTCCACCGTCCCGGCGAATGCGCGACAATACCGGCGCGCCCGACGCGATCCACGGCGGAGGAACAGCTGTCCGGCTCCGGTCGGCCACGTCGGGGCGCTCCGCCGTTCCCGGCGCGGCGCGTGGTTTGATCAGCAATGTGACGCGGCCGCGTGGGCCCGCGTGATGGAGGAGGCACGGTCATGAGCACCCCCTACGGCTCGGGCGATCAGCACGGCGACCCGGCGCAGCACTGGCCGCAGTACGGGCCATCCGGCCAGCCGGGGGCGGGCGGCGATCAGGCAGCGCAGCCCGCATCGGGTCAGCAGGGCTACTCGCCCGCGGGCGACCAGTCCGGGTACGCGGCCGGGTACGGCCAACCGTCCTACGGCCAACAGCCTTCCTACGGCCAGCCCGCCTACGGTCAGCCGACCTACGGTCAGCCCTCCTATGGTCAGCCCTCCTATGGTCAGCCGTCCTACGGCCAACCGCCGGCCGGGCAACCCACCGGCGGGCAGCCCTCCTATGGGCAGCCGCCGTCCTACGGCCAACCGGGCGGCTACGGCGCCGCCCCGGCGTACGGCGCAGCACCGACCTACGACCAGCAGGGCTACGGCCAACCCGGTACCTACGGGCAGGCCGGTTACGGGCAGGCGGGTTACGGCCAGCCCGGTGCCTACGGGCAGGCCGGTTACGGGCAGCCCTCGAACGCCCCGAAGAAGTCGAACAGGGGTCTGCTGATCGCGATCATCGCGACGGTGGCCGTGCTGGTCATCGCCGCCCTGGTGCTGTTCGTCTACCCGGGCCCGCTCCGCAAGGGCGACACGTTCGACAGCAACAAGGTGGCAGCCGGCGTGACGAAGATCCTCACCGACGCGCCGCCGGCCGGTTACGGGACCACCGGCGTCACCAACGTGACGTGTCCGTCGGACCGCCCGGTGAAGGCGAACACCACGTTCAGCTGCACCGCGACCATCAACGGCTCGCCCAAGTCGATCACCATCACGGTGAAGGACGACGACGGCAAGTACGAGGTGGGCGTCCCCAGCTGATGCTCAGGTCGGGGCCAGCTCGCCCAGCGCGTCGATCATCCGGGCGACCGGCGAGCTGAGCCCGTGTTCCTTCGCCAGCTGCAGCAACCGGTCGACGTCGACAGGTGCCTGCGGCAACGTGCCGTCGCCCGCCGGTTCGACCAGCACTTCCGCGTCCGTGGCCACCCTGACCACCTTGGGCGCGACCTCGAGATAGGCCAGCGCCGGCGTCAGCTTGCTGCGCTGGCCGCGGCTCAGCGGCGACGAGGCATCCCGGACGGCGTCGATCACCGCCTCGATGGAACCGAAGGTGCTGATCAGCGCGGCTGCGCTCTTGTCACCGATGCCCGGCACGCCCGGCAGCCCGTCGGAGGGGTCGCCGCGCAGGGCGGCGAAGTCGGGGTAACGACCAGCCGGTATGCCGTGCTTCTCCGCCACGCCCGCCATGTCCAGCACCTGGACCTTGCTCATCCCTGCGCCGACGTACCGCACCCGCACCGGGGTTGGTTCGTCCCGGGCTATCTGGAACAGGTCCCGGTCACCGGTGACCACCTCGACGGGATCGCGACGCTCACGGGCGGCGAGCGTGCCGATCACGTCGTCGGCCTCGAATCCGTGCGCCCCCGCCGTGCTGATGCCGATCGCGGCCAGTACCTCCAGCAGCACCGGGATCTGCGGGCTGAGCAGATCGGGTACTTCCTCCACCGCAGTCTCACCCTCGACCAGAGGTTGAGAGTCTGGATCGACGGCGACCCGGTGCGTCTTGTAGGAGGGCACCAGCTCGACCCGCCACGCCGGACGCCAGTCCAGGTCCAGGCAGGCGATGACCCTGCGGGGGCGGGCGTCGAGCAGCACCCGCCGGATGATGTCCAACGACCCGCGGACAGCGTTCACCGGAGCGCCCGACGGGCTCACCGTGGTGGCCGGGACGCCATGGAACGCGCGGAAGTAGATACCGGCAAGATCCAGCAGCTGCAGCATGCTGGCCGACGTTACCGGCCAGGTCCGACAGGGGCCCGATCCGCGGGTCGCCGACCCGGGACACCGTCCTCCTCCCGACCTGAGTCACCCTCCTGCGGCGGTCGGATGGCGGCCCGGAGGCAGCCACTAAGCTCCGGGCATGTCCGTCGATCAGGTTGTCCAGCCGACGTCGCAGGTTGGCGGGCCGGCGGCCCTTGCCGACCGCCTGGCCCGCCTGGCCGGAGCCGCTCGTTCCGCCGGCGTCGCGGCCGTGGTGATCTCACCCGGCGCCGACCTGCGGTACTTCGCCGGTCACTCGGTGTCCTCGCACGAGCGGCTGACCGCCCTCGTCGTCCCGGTCGACGGCGCGCCGTTCCTGGTGGTGCCCGCGCTGGAACGCCCGGGGTGGGCGGGCAGCGGAGCCGAGCGTCTCGGCCTGGGATTCACCACGTGGACCGACGGAACCGACTCCCACCAGGTGCTGGCGGCCCTGCTCCCCGCTGGCGCCGCGGTGCTCGCCGTCGACGACCACATGCCGGCCATGCACGCGCTGGGCATCGCCCGGGCCGTTCCCGGTGCAGAGCTCGCGCTCGCCGGCGAGATCATCGCCGGGTTGCGGATGCGCAAGAGCGCCGGCGAGGTGGCCGCGCTGTCCGAGGTCGGTGCGGCGATCGACCGCGTGCAGTGCCGGATCGGCGAGTGGCTTCAGGCCGGCCGGACGGAGGCCGAGGTGGCCGCCGACATCGCCGCGGCGCTCGTGGAGGAGGGACACACCTCCGCCGATTTCGTCATCGTCGGGTCGGGTCGCAACGGTGCCAGCCCGCACCACGAAGCGTCGACGAAGGTCGTCGAACCAGGGGACCCGGTGGTCGTCGACATCGGCGGCCCCAGCCCGGCCGGGTACTTCTCCGACTGCACCAGGACCTACCGGGTCGCCGGTCCGGTCACCGATCCCGACTTCGCGCAGGTGTACGAGGTCGTCCGGCGGGCCCAGCAGGCCGGCATCGACGCGGTACGGCCGGGCGTCAGTGCGGAATCGGTCGACCGTGCCGCCCGGGCGGTGGTCGAGGAGGCCGGCTACGGCCAGTACTTCATCACCAGGACCGGGCACGGGATCGGCCTGGAGGTGCACGAGCACCCCTACCTGGTCACCGGCAACACCCTGCCGCTGGAGGAGGGGATGGCGTTCTCGATCGAACCGGGCATCTACCTGCCCGGCCGGTTCGGCGTGCGCATCGAGGACATCGTGGTGGTCGGCCCGGACGGCCCGGTCGTGCTGAACGAGGCGCCGAAGTCGCTGGTCACGGTCGGAGGCTGACCGGCGTGCTGGAAGAGATCGACGCCCGGATCGCCGGCGTGCTGGCGGCGGACGGCCGCTGCTCCTACACCGAACTCGCCGAGAAGGTGGGCCTGTCGGTCTCGGCGGTGCACCAGCGGGTCCGCCGCCTGGAACAGCGCGGGGTGATCCGCGGCTACGCGGCCCGACTGGACGGCGAGCAGATCGGGCTGCCGCTCACGGCGTTCGTGTCCCTGACGCCGATCGACCCTGCCGAACCCGACGACTACCCGCAGCGACTGCTGCCGCTGCCGCAGATCGAGGCGTGCTACTCGGTGGCCGGGATCGAGTCCTACATCGTCAAGGTGCGGGTGGCGTCGCCCTCGGCGTTGGAATCGCTGCTGGCGCAGATCCGCGCCACCGCGAACGTCTCGACCAGGACGACCGTGGTGCTCTCCACCCCCTTCGAGGACCGGCCGGTCGCCGACGCGGTCACCGGACCGAAGGGCGGAGTGACCGGCACGCCGGACGGCACGGCTGCCGACGCGGCGGCGGCCACCGCCACCAACGCCTCTGCGACGGAGCCCGCTGGCAACCGGGTCGCGGCCGCCGGCGGCTGACCGCCCGGTAGCGACCGTTCGCCCACCTCATGATGTGATCGGGGCATGTTCCCGCGATCCCTGAGCAAGGACGACTACCCGGCAGCCGACCGCGACGACGTCGTCGAGGTGTTGCACGGCGTCGAGGTCGCGGACCCCTACCGCTACCTGGAGGATCCGGACGCCCCCCGGACGGTGGCGTTCGTCGAGGCACAGAACGCTCTCTCCCGCCCCTATCTGGACGCGCTGCCCGGCCGCGCCGAGTTCGCCGCCAGGACCACGGAGCTGCTGACCGCGCCGCGCGGCGGCGTGCCGTGGGAGCGCGGTGGCCGCTACTTCCTGATCAGCAATCCCGGCCACAAGGACCACGACGAACTCTTCGTCGGGAACTCGCTGGCGGAACTGCTGGACGGCGGCCGAATCCTGCTCGACCCCAACACCTGGTCCGCCGACGGGACCGCCGCGCTGACCGGCCTGCGGGTGTCCGACGACGGCACCCTGGTCGGCTACACCAGGTCCGACGCGGGGTCGGACTGGCGGACGATCGGGGTGCTGGACGTGGCCAGCGGAGAGCACCTGGCAGACCGGCTGCAGGGCGCCAAGTGGCTGGAACCGACCTGGCTGCCGGACAACGCGTCGTTCCTCTACTGGCGGTACCCCGATGCGGACGTCGGCGACGCGGGTGCCTTCACCGACGCGACGGGCGTCGGGCAACTCGCGCTGCACCGGCTGGGCACGCCGCAGCAGGACGACGAGGTGGTCTGGTGCAAGCCGGAGGCCAAGGAGTGGATGGTCGACCCCTGGATCAGCGAGGACGGCACGCTGCTGGTCCTCACCTCCTCACCCGGCACCGACTCCCGCACCACCATCGCGGTCCGCCGGCTGGGCACCGATGACGCCGGCCGCAGCGTGGTGCTGCCGGGGGAGAGCACGGTCATCGCCGAACTGACCGACGCCCATCACGTGATCAGCGCCGACGGCGACACCCTGTACCTGCGCACCGAGCGCGACGCCCCGGCCGGGCGACTCGTCGCCGTCGACCTGGCGAGCCCGGGTGCCGACTGGCGCACCCTGGCCGCCGGCGACGAGCACCGGGTGCTCGCCGGGGTCACCTCGGCGCAGGACGCGTTCGTCCTGGTGTGGTCCGTCGACACCGCGCAGCAGCTGCAGCTCACCGACCGGTCGGGAACCGTGCGCAGCACCCCGGACCTGGGCGGTCTGGTCTCCTTCACCGCGATCAGGTCGCGCACCGTGAGCGAGGAGATGTTCGTCGGCACCACAGGTTTCGACCACCGCCTGCGCGTCTACCGGTTGGACACCTCCGGTACGGTCGCCGGCCTGCCCGGGCCGTCGGGCAGCGTCCGGCTACCGGCCATCTTCGCCGAGCGCCGGACCGGAACCTCGGCCGACGGCACGTCCGTACCGATGAGCGTCGTCAGGCTCGCCGACCTCCCGGCCGGTCCCCGGCCCACCCTGCTGTACGGCTACGGCGGCTTCGACATCCCGATGCAGCCGAGCTTTTCCGCCCTGTTCGCCGGCTGGGTCGCGGCCGGCGGCGTCCTGGCGGTGGCCAACCTGCGCGGCGGCGGGGAGTTCGGCAGCTCGTGGCACGAGGCCGGCATGCTGCATGCCAAGCAGCGGGTGTTCGACGACCTGTTCGGGTGCGCCGAGGCGCTGATCGCGGACGGGATCACCACGTCGTCCCAGCTCGCCGTGCACGGACGGTCCAACGGCGGGCTGCTGGTCGGCGCCGCGATCACCCAGCGCCCCGATCTGTTCGCCGCCGCCCTCCCGACGGTCGGCGTGATGGACATGCTCCGGTTCCACCTGTTCACCATCGGCTGGGCCTGGACCAGCGAGTACGGCACGCCCGACCTGCCGGCCGACTTCGCGGTGCTGCACCGGTACTCGCCACTGCATGCTCTCCGGGAGGGTGCGGCGTACCCGCCGACCCTGATCAGCACCGGTGACCACGACGACCGGGTCGTGCCGGCGCACTCGCTGAAGTTCGGTGCGCAGATGCAGTTCTGCCAGGCCGGCAGCGCACCGGTGCTGCTCCGGGTGGACACCAGGGCCGGCCACGGCATGGGCAAGCCGGCCACCGCGCTCGCGCAGGAGTACGCCGACCAGCTCGCCTTCGCCGCCGCCTGGACCGGGCTCGAGGCACCCGCCCCGGCCTGAGCGGCACTCGCGGGTCGGCGGCCGGTAGTGGTCCCGATGGCCGATCGCCGGGCCCCAACGGTTCCTGGCACGGGAATGGCCGGACGGCCCAATGTGGTTAGCATGGGGAACGTCGGGGTGCAGCAGCTCGCCGCGCGCCTGAACGCTCTGTCCCCGACTGGAAGCAGAACACCTGAAGTGAGCACCTCCACCGCACCCGACGCAGCAGTGCGGGCCGTCGGGTTCCGATCCGAGCGCGGCCCCATCCTGATCGCCCTGATGCTGACGTCGTCGCTGGTGGCGCTGGACTCCACCATCATCGCCACCGCCGTCCCCTCGGTGGTCAAGAGCCTGGGCGGCTTCGCGGAGTTCCCGTGGCTGTTCTCCATCTACCTGCTGGCGCAGGCGGTCTCGGTGCCGATCTACTCCAAGGTGGCCGACATGTTCGGCCGCAAGCCGGTGATGCTGCTGGGCATCGCCCTGTTCCTGGTCGGCTCGGTGCTCAGCGGCGTGGCGTGGAGCATGCCCGCGCTGATCGCCTTCCGCGCCCTGCAGGGTCTGGGCGCCGGCGCCGTGCAGCCGATGGGCATCACCATCGTCGGTGACATCTACAGCCTCGAGGAACGGGCCAGGGTGCAGGGTTACCTGGCGAGCGTGTGGGGGATCTCGTCCGTCGTCGGACCGACGCTGGGCGGCGTGTTCAGCGAGTACGTGTCCTGGCGGTGGATCTTCTTCGTCAACATCCCGCTGTGCTTCCTGGCCGGGGCGATGCTGATGCGCAAGTTCCACGAGAAGGTGGTGCCGCAGCGGCACCGGATCGACTACGCCGGTGCCGGCCTGCTCACCGTCGGCTGTTCGCTGCTGATCCTCGGGCTGCTGGAGGGCGGCAACTCCTGGGGGTGGACGTCGCCGGTCAGCGTGCTGATCTTCGTCGTCGGGGTGGTGGCGCTGATCGTCTTCGGGCTGGTGGAACGCAAGGCCGCCGAGCCGGTGCTGCCGCTCTGGATCTTCCGCCGGCGCGTCCTGGTCGGCGGCAGCGTGGTGGCGTTGAGCGTCGGAGCCGTGTTGCTCGGCCTGACCTCCTACGTGCCGACCTACGCCCAGGTGGTGCTGCGGGCATCCCCGTTGATCGCCGGGTTCGCCCTGGCCACCATGACGCTCGGCTGGCCGATCGCGGCGGCGTTCTCGGGCCGGCTGTACCTGCGGATCGGTTTCCGGACGACGGCGCTGATCGGCGGCGGCGTCGCCGTGGTCGGAACCGCCCTGATGACGACGCTGGACGCCGACTCGTCGCTGCTGGCGGTCGGCGGGTTCTGCTTCCTGATCGGCTTGGGCCTCGGGTTGGTGGCCAGTCCCACGCTGATCGCCGCGCAGTCGAGCGTGGGCTGGGCGGAACGGGGCGTCGTCACCGGCACCAACCTGTTCAGCCGCTCCATCGGCTCGGCGGTGGGGGTGGCGCTGTTCGGGGCGATCGCGAACGGCGTCATCGCCTCCTCCGGTTTCCCGGACGACACGTCCGGTTCCGTGGCGCCGGCCTCGCATGCGGTGTTCCTCGCCGTCGCGGTGCTGTGCGTGGGCATGGCGGCCGCGGTGCTGCTGCTTCCGCGGCGCCGCGACCAGGTCGTCGTCTGACGCCGGTGCACGCGCCCGGTCGCCGGCTGTCGGACCCGGGTGTTTGACTGACGCGGTGAACCATCCCACCCTCGGCGGCTTTCCCACCGCCCGCCAGTCCGGCCCGAGCCGGTGACAACCGTGCTGTACCGCGGCGGCCGGGTGCACACCGCCGCCGACCCCGACGCCACCGCACTCGCCGTCACCGACGGGGTGATCAGCTGGATCGGCGGCGAGCACGCGGTGCAGATCGCCGGGCAGGTGGACGCCGTCGTGCAGTTGGACGGCGCGCTGGTGACCCCCGGGTTCGTCGACGCGCACGTGCACAGCACCGACGCCGGGCTTGCCCTCACCGGGCTGGACCTGGGCGGCGCGTCGTCACTGGGCGACTGCCTGACCCGGATCGCTGCCGCAGCCGCCGCGCTCGGTCCGGCGGACCTGGTCTGGGGACACGGGTGGGACGAGACCCGCTGGCCGGAGAACCGCCCGCCGACGCGGTCGGAGATCGATGCCGTGGCCGGCGGCCGGCCGCTCTACCTGAGCCGCATCGACGTCCACTCGGCGCTGGTCAGCACCGCCCTGGTGGAGGCGGCGGCCCGCGAGGGCGCTCTTCCCGGCGACGTCCATCCCGACCTGCCACAGACCCGCGGCGCCCACCATGCCGTCCGCAACGCCGCGAAGGCGATGCTCACCCCGGCCCGCCGCGCGGCTGCGCAGTCCGCGTTCCTCGCCTCCGCCGCCGCGGCGGGCATCGTCGAGGTGCACGAGTGCGCAGCCGGCGACGAGCCCGGCCGTCAGGACCTGCAGGCCCTGCTCGGCCTGGCCACCCCGGTGTCCGTGCTGGGCTACCTTGCCGCCGCGGTGTCGTCGCCCGAGGAGGCGGTCGCCCTGCTCGCCTCGACCGGCGCGGTGGCGCTGGCCGGCGACCTGTCGGTGGACGGGGCCATCGGCTCCCGCACCGCGTCGCTGAACGACCCCTACACCGACGACACCAGCAGTCACGGCACGCGGTACCTGTCCGACGACGAGATCGCCGACCACCTGTGGGCGTGCGCGGTGGCCGGGGTGCAACCCGGCTTCCACGCGATCGGCGACGACGGGGTGAGCGCGGTCGCCCGCGGGCTGCGGCGCGCCATGGCGCGGCTGCCCGATCCGGGCACCGTGTGGATGGCCGGTTGCGTGCCGCGCATCGAACACGCCGAAATGGCTGACGCACAGGCCATCTCGACGTTCGCCGCCACCGGCACGGTGGCCTGCGTCCAGCCGCTGTTCGACGCCGCGTGGGGCGGACCGGACGGGATGTATTCGCAACGGCTCGGCCGCGACCGGGCAGAGCCGATGAACCCGTTCGCCACACTGGCCGCCGCCGGGGTCGCGCTGGCGCTGAGCTCGGACGCCCCGGTCACCCCGGCCGACCCGTGGCGGGCCGTCCAGGCCGCCGTGCACCACCGCACCGCCGGGTCGGGGCTGTCGCCACGGGGCGCCTTCACCGCACACACCAGGGGCGGTCACCGGGCCGCGGGTCGCACCGACCGGGGCATCGGCACCATCACCGTCGGGGCGCCGGCCCACCTGGCCTTCTTCGCCGCCGGCGAGCTGGTCCGGCCGCCCGCCAACCCGACCGTGGCGCGCTGGTCGACCGACCCGCGCTCGCGCGTCCCGCTGCTCCCGGACCTGACGCCGGGGGTCGCCCTGCCGGTCACCCTCGCGACGCTGGTCGCCGGTCACGTCGCGTTCGACACCGGGTTGCTCGGCGACGTACCCGCAGGGGGTTCCTGAGCAGCGGCCGCCGGCGCCCTACAGTCCCTGGGGTCCGTGCCGGCTCACCGGCCCGTGCCCGGATCATGGCTGTCCCGGTCGACCGCCCGGTCGCTCGGACCTCACCGGTCCACCGCGCGTGCACCACTACGCTGTCGGAGTGGCATCTCCCACGGTCCGTCCAGCGCCGTCTTCGCAGCTGGTTCGCGCGACCCGCAAACAGCTCGCGCTCGCCGGGCGCCCCGGACGTGGCGCACGGCTGCGGCGTCATCTGGCCGGCCCTGCCGGGCTGCGGGTGGTTGCGGCCCTGGTCGGCGGCTACGCACTGAACCTGGCCTTCGCGCCGACCACTCTGTGGTGGATGGCGTTGGTGGGCCTGGGCCTGTTCGGTCTTGCGGTGCACGGTCGGCGTATGCGGCCGGCGCTGGGTCTGGGGCTGCTGTTCGGCCTGACGTTCTATCTGCCCCTGTTGAACTGGACCACTGTCTACGTCGGCCCGGTCGCCACCGCGCTGGCGGTCGCCGAGGCGCTGCTGCTGATGCCGGTCGGTGCACTTGTCGCGGCCGCGTCCCGCCGGTTGCCGCTGTGGCCGGTGTGGGCGGCGGCGGCATGGGTGGCCGGTGAGGCACTGCGCGCCCGCGCACCGTTCGGCGGTTTCCCGTGGGGCGGCATCGCCTACTCCCAGCCGGACGGGCCGCTCCTGCCCAGCGCCTCGCTGCTGGGTGCCGCCGGCCTGGCTTTTCTCACGGCGCTGGGCGGTTTCGCACTGGCCGGGCTGGCCCGCACCGCCTGGGACGCTCGCGGCCGGCTGCGGCCATTGCTGCTGCTCGGGCCGGTCGTGCTGGTGGCGGTGCCGTTCGTCCTGGGCGTGACCGGTCGGGCGACCGAGCAGAGCGGCCGCGGCGCGCCGGAGACGACCGTGGCCATCGTGCAGGGGAACGTCCCCGAGCCGGGGCTGGAGTTCAACGCCCGGCGGCGCGCGGTGACGGACATGCACGCCGCGGAGACCCACAAGCTGGCGGAGGCCGTCCGTGCCGGCACGACACCGAAACCGGATCTGGTGATCTGGCCGGAGAACGCGTCGGACATCGATCCCTATGCCAACGCCGACGCCGCCGCGGTGATCAGCGCCGCGGTCAAGGACATCGGCGTGCCGGTGCTGGTCGGCGCTGTGGTCGGTAGCGGGACGCCCGGCAAGAACTACAACATGGGCATCGTCTGGGACCCGGTCACCGGGCCGGCCGCCAAGTTGTCCGACCAGACCTACAGCAAGATGCATCCGGTCCCCTTCGGCGAGTACATGCCCTACCGCTCCTTCTTCCGGTTGTTCTCCGACAAGGTCGACCTGCAGCAGGGCGAATTCCTGCCCGGCACGCGGCCCGGCAACCTGGACGTCGGTGGCATCGCCGTCGGCGACGTCATCTGCTTCGAGGTCGTCTATGACGGCATCGTCCGCGACGTGGTGGCCGGCGGCGCGCAGCTGCTGGTGGTGCAGACCAACAACGCCACCTTCGGCTGGACGAACGAGACCTACCAGCAGCAGGCGATGAGCCGGGTCCGGGCCGTCGAACACGGCCGCGAGGTGCTGATCTCCTCGACCAGCGGTGTCTCAGCGGTGATCAGGCCGGACGGCAGCGTCGAGTCGAGCATCGGGCTGTTCACGGCCGGCTACTTGACTGCGCAGGTGCCGCTGATCTCCGCGACGACCCCCGGCACGGCGATCGGCGGTGCCGTGGAGTGGATCCTCACCGGTGCCGTGCTGCTCGCGCTCTTCCTCGCCACGCTGGCCGGTCGGCGCGGCGCCACCCCGATCGGTCGGCGCGGCAGCACCCCGGTCGGGCGGCGCGGTACGACCTTGGCCGGTGGGCGCGGTATCGCCCTGGCCGATGGGCGCGGTGCCGCCCTGGCCGATGGGCGCCGTACCGCCGGGGCCGATCGAAGTGGGGCGGACCGCGACACTGTCCCGCCCGTACCCGGCGAACGCTCGCCCGCAGCGTGGTCCCCGGGTGCCCCGGATGCCCTCTAGATTTGACCAGCACGCGCCGGGGGCCGGATCGGTGACGGGCGTGCTGGAACCGATCGACCGGAGGACCGTCCGGACGCCCTGAGAAGGAGAAGCAGCACCAGTGAGCCCCGCCGACAGTGTCGCCAGCGCAGACCGTGTTCTCGTGATCGTTCCGACCTACAACGAGAAGGAGAACCTGCCGCGCATTCTCGACCGGCTGCGGACGGCCGCTCCGACGGTGCACGTGCTCGTCGTGGACGACGGCAGCCCCGACGGCACGGGCCAGATCGCCGACGAGCGGGCCGCGTCCGACGAGATGATCGCCGTTCTCCACCGGTCGGAGAAGAATGGGCTGGGCCCGGCCTACTTCGCCGGCTTCGGCTGGGGCCTGGACCACGGGTTCGACGTGCTGGTCGAGATGGACGCCGACGGCTCGCACGCCCCGGAACAACTGACCCGACTGCTCGGTGCGCTCGGCGACGCCGACCTGGTGATCGGCTCGAGATACGTCCGCGGCGGGTCGGTGGTCAACTGGCCGCTGCGGCGCCAGCTGCTCTCCCGCGGGGCCAACCTGTACTCGCGGATGGTGCTCGGGGTGCACGTCCAGGACATCACCGCCGGCTACCGCGCCTACCGGGCGAAGGTCATCCAGGCGATCCCGCTCAACCAGGTGGCGTCGCACGGTTATGTGTTCCAGGTCGATCTGGCCTGGCGGACCATCCTTAGCGGCTTTCGCGTCGTCGAGGTCCCGATCACGTTCACCGAACGCGAGGTCGGCGTGTCGAAGATGAGCGGCAGCATCGTCCGGGAGGCGTTGGTCAAGATCACGCTGTGGGGCCTGACCCGGCGCGTCAAGCAGGTCAAGGGCGTGCTGACCGGGAGCACCACCTGACAGCAAGCACCAACTAACAGCAAACACCAACTACCACAAACGCCGCTGTCCCGCGAGCAGCACCTGTCCCGCAAGCAGCATCTGTCCGCAACCAGCACCTCACCTGCCGCCAGCGAGGAGTCCGCGCACGACAGCGGCCCCGCACTCGTGGAGTGCGGGGCCGATGTCGATGGTTCAGTGTGCGGCTCGGGTCAGCGAGCCGGTTGGATCATGATGCCGTGCGACGAGCCTTCAGAGCGGCGAGCCGCTCGCCGAGGATTTCTTCGAGCTCTGGGATGGAACGACGTTCCAGCAGCATGTCCCAGTGCGTGCGCGGCGGCTTGACCGCCTTGCCTTCGGGCGCGGACCCGTCGATCAGGGCGGACTCGAGGCCATGCATGCGACAGTCCCAGTTGGCCGGCACCTCGGCCTCGTCGGCCATCGGTACGGTGAAATCATGGCCCCGGGGGCAGCGGAAGGTCGCCGTCCGGCGTGGAGCCAGGTCGTGGTTGCGATCGGCCTCGTAGCTGGTGCTGCCGAGGCGACTTCCGCGCAGGACGCGGTCAGCCATGGTGTTCCTTTCTGGCGTTCGTTCGACATCCGCCGGGGCGGGACGTCGTGGCCGGGAGAAGTCACCCGGCGGGCAGCCCCTTCGGGGCGCTACTGGGTAGTAACGCCGTCGGGTGGAAGTTCGTTCCCGCCCGTCGAACGGATGGCTTCCGGCGGCGTGGACCGTCGAGGAGCGCTCGCTCGCCGTTACATCGGGGGCCCATTAGGTTAGCGCACGATCCAACCTGGCCGCGGAGGAATGGCAACAGTCGAGCCGTCGAGTGACGCTTGGCACAGCGGCGACATCCCCACCGGGCGCGCCTACGGCCGCTGCTCCATCGGAAGCGGAGTGGAGTCGGAGTTCGGGCCGAGATCCCCGGAGCGGTGGTGTCGGCGACAGAGCACCTGATAGCGCACGACGTCATGGTTTGCGGGGTCCAGCAAGACCGTGTCGGCAACGACGACCTGCGCGCCGTGCCGTGCGATCTCGCCGTTCACCACCCTCGCGTTGAAGCGGCCGGGGCCGCCACACCAGCACAGCACCTCGACCTGGATGGGCAGCACCTCGTCCGCCAGTTCGAACAGCCGCGCCGAGCCGGGAAACAGCCTGCCGCGAAAGTCGGTGGCGATACCGAACGCGTACACGTCCACCTGCGCGTCATCGGCGAGCTGTGCCAGCTGATCGATCTGGGTCGGATTGAAGAACTGCGCCTCGTCGACGATCACATAGTCAACCCGACGGCCCGCCGCCCACGAGTGCTTCACCAGCTGGGCGAGGTCGACGTCGTCGTCCACCTCGATGGCCGGCCGGGCGATCCCCATGCGCGAGGTGATCTGCCCGTGGTGCGACCGGTCGAGGCGGGTCAGCAGCAGGCCCCGGCGGCCCTGCCGCGAGTGGTTGTGGTCCAGCTGCAGCGCCAGGGTCGACTTGCCGCAGTCCATCGGGCCGTAGAAGAACTTGACGGTTCCCGTCGCCGCCTGGCCGCGTCGGGAACCCGCCGCCGGAACGGTGGACAGCGCCGTCGACGTCGGTGGTGCGGTCTGTCCTGGCACGAGGCGGACTGTACTGATAAAGCCCTCACCTCTGCCATTGGCCGCGGTCCAGCAGCACGGTCCGGAGGACGTCCGGCCGGTCCGTCATGAGCCCGTCGACCCCGAGGTCCAGGAGCCGGCGCATCTCCGCGTCGTCGTTCACCGTCCACACGTGCACCTCGATGCCGTTCCGGTGGGCGGCCCGGACGAAGCGGGGCGTCACCACGGGCAGGCGCCCGAACCGCACCGGAACCTGCGCGGCCTTGGCCGGTGCAGCCCTCGCCGGGAAACCGACCACCCCGGCCGCCAGCAGCCGGCCGACACCCCGCGGCCCGAGCGACGTGGCGACCTCGGGTCCGACCGCGCGGCGCAGAGCGGCGAGCCGGGCGTCGGAGAACGAGCCCAGTCCCACCCGGTCGAGGGCGTCGCAGTCGCGCAGCACCTGGACGAGTGGACCGACCGCGGCATGTGACTTGGGGTCGATGTTGAACCGGGTCTCGGGAAACGCCCGCAGGACGTCGGTCAACAGCGGAACCGGTTCCCGGCCGCCGATCCGCGCGGAGCTCACCTCGTCCCAGGACAGCTCGGCGATCCGGCCGCGGCGATCGGTCACCCGGTCCAAGTGATAGTCGTGGAAGGCCACCACAGCACCGTCGGCCGTCACGTGCACGTCCGTCTCCAGGTACTGGTAGCCCTCGTCCACCGCCCGCCGGAACGCCGCCATGGTGTTCTCGCATCCGGCCAGGTCGCCGATGTGCCACCCGCGATGGGCGAACGCCCGCGGCCCCGAGCCGGCGAGATAGCCCGTCATCGCTGCAGTGTTGCATGTCCTGCCGGCCCACCCCGGTGGCGCCCGATACCGTGGTGCGATGGCTGGTGGCGCTGCGGTGAGCAACAGGGAGGCCGGCGACGCCCGCGCCGTCATTGCCGCAAGGCCGGCTTCGGCCGGTCGGGACCAGGGTCCGACCCGGTGCCTGTGGTGCGCCCGGGAGCTGCCGTCTGCCGGTTCGGTGGGACGGCGCCGACGATACTGCGCCCAGGCATGCCGGCAGCGGGCTTACGAGAACCGTCACGCCCTGCAGCGCGGCGAGCTACCGGTCGATGCCGTGGTGCTGTCCACCGACGAACGGGACGACCTCGCCGACCGGCTGTACCAGGTGCGGTGCGCCGCCGAGGACGTCGCGACGGCGCTGACCGAGGGAGCCAGCGCCGGCGAGCTGGCGACGCTGGTGGACGAGCTGCTGGTCGCGGCCCGCACGGCCGAACACATTCGCTGACGGACATCCGGCGCGGCCGGCACGCATCGGCGTGCCACGAACCTCCGGGTGGGAACACCACAGGCCCGTCGCTCGTTACGACAGGAGGTCGGGCGCCGATCCCCGGGCCTCACAACAAAAATGCCGTTGTGGACTACCGCAGCCTCCGGGCTGGCTGGAGCCACCTCGGCCAGTCGCCCCGAGGCGACTCGGCGCCCGACCCCTTTCAGCCGCCGGCCCGGAGTACGAGTGCGGTGATCTCGTTCGGTGCGAAGATGCGGAACGGCGGGCCCCAGAAGCCACTTCCCCTGCTGGTGTAGAGGGTGGTGCGTTCACCGTGCCGGGACAACCCCGCCAGGGCGCCCTGCTCGGCGCGGACCAGCAGGTGGAACGGCCAGATCTGGCCGCCGTGCGTGTGCCCGGACAGCTGCAGGTCCACGCCGGCCGGCGCCGACATCCGCACCGACTTCGGCTGGTGTGCCAGCAGGATCACCGGGTCGTCGGGCCGCACGCCGTCCAGCGCCGCCGGTAGATCGGCCCGGTGCCCGGGCACGCCGGACCCGCCGGCAGTCAGGTCGTCGATCCCGGCGATGACGAGCCGGCTGCCGTCGCGCTCCAGCACGCAGTTGCGGTTGTGCAGGACCGTCCACCCGAGCGTCGCCATGTGGTCGATCCAGCTCTGGGCGCCGGACATGTACTCGTGGTTGCCGGTGATGTAGAACTTGCCGAGGCTGCCCATCGCCGTGCCCAGCGGCGCCACCTGCGCGCGCCGTTGGTCCACCGACCCGTCGGCCAGGTCACCGGCATGCACCAGCACGTCCGGTTCCAGGGCGTTGACCCGGCGCACCAGCCCCGCCGACCATGCGGCGCGGTTGATCGGGCCGAAGTGGGTGTCGGTGATCAGCACCAGCTTCAGCCCGTCGAACCCGGCGGCGAGCCGGGGAAGGGAGACCTCCACCGTCCGGACCGGCGGGACGCGACGGGCTTGCCACATGCCCCAGCTGCACAGCAGCACCACCCAGACCAGGACGCAGCCCGCCACCCACCGCGCCCGACCCGGATCATGCACACCGGTGAGCGCGAGCACCAGATCCAGCACCGTGCCGAGCAGCGTCCAGACGAAGAGCTGCCACACCACACCGAGCCAGGTGTCGCCGACGACGGCGAGGCCATCGCGGTGCGCGCGCCCGTGTCCCCGCCACATGGCCAGCGGAAATCCGACCAACGCGACAACGGCGAGCACGGTGCCGGCCACCGTGACGCCGGCCGGCCAGTGTGGTGCCTGCACCAGGCGCCACCACGGCAGCCCGTGCAGCAACAGCAGGACGGCCACCAGGACGGTGAGGAACACACTGCGGCGGGGTCGCATCAACCCATCCTCACCTGTACGGCTTCGGCCGAGGACCGGCTGTCACGTGGCTACGACCCGCCCTTGCCCTTCTTGCCACCGGACCTCGGGCCGTCGGCGGGAGGGTCGGGCTGGGCGCCGCCGTTACCCGAGCCGCCGTCCACACCGCCGCCGTCCGCGCCGCCGGTGCCGCCGTCGAACCGCCGCCACAGACCGCTCAACGTGTCGGCCACGCTCTGCCCGACGCTCTGCGCGGCACCGCCGAAGTCGCGGCCCACACCCTGAACCGTCTGCGCAAGCGGGTCTTTCGACTGCGTGAAGCCGTCGCGGTAGCTGCGCGCCGCGGCCTTGATCTCCTCGGCGATGGAGGCGTTGGGATCGTCGGCTCGCCGGGGGTAGTCCCCGGCCATGATCGCCTTGTAGTCGCCGTGCTCCACCCACTTGCGGATCTCGGCTGCCCGGACCACGGAGAACGGGTGGGTCTGCCGCTCGAGGTTCATCAGCTTGAGCACGCCGTCGCGGACGTCCCCGGCTGCCTCGTAGTCGGCCGCCTGCTCCAGGAAAGCGACCGTGTCCATCTTGCCCAGGCTGGCGCCACCGGCCATCTTCATGTTGACCCGCAGGGCGACGTGGGGATCCTGCGCTACCAGCATCCCGGCCCGGTCGGCGGACAGCTCGGCCTTGCGGCTCCACTCGTAGAGGGCCGCGATGATGGCTCGCAGAGCCAGACCGCCGAGCGGCATCCAGCCGAGGTTGTCGGCGATCCGCAGCAGGTGGTTGAGCATCGTCTGGTAGACGGCGTGACCGCTCATCGCGTGCCCCACCTCGTGCCCGACGACGTACCGCACCTCGTCCGGATCGTCGAGCAGCTCGAGGAGGCCGGTGGTGAGCACGATGAAGGGTTCATCCATGCCGATGCACATGGCGTTGGCCTCGGGGCTCTGCCGGACGTACAGCTCCGGGCGGGTGGGGCAGTCGAGCACCAGCAGGGCGTCACTGAGCAGTCGGTCGATCTCGGCGAACTGGCGCTCGCTGACCCGGACCGCGGAGGCCAGGAAGATCAGCCGGTGCTTGCGCTCCCGGAAGAGCCCGGCCAGCGCTTTGAGGACGGTGTCGAACCCCGGAACAGCTCGCAGGGCGACCAGTGCCGACCTGTCCGCCGGGTGCTCCCACGCCCGGGAACTGATGCCTGGGAACGTCGTCCGCTTCTTTGCCACCGTCTTCGCCATGCCCCGCCCTCCGGTCGAACAGCTTGATGCCGTCTCTCCAGCTGACGATAGCCGCAGGCACCGACAGCGGTCGGTGAACCAGGGTCAGGCGGCCGGCAACTCGAACTCCGCGCGGCGGCCGGCCGGCACCAGGTCGTGGTATTCGGGATGGCTCTGCAGGTAGGACTGGACGAACGGGCAGTACGGCAGGACGCCGTGCCCGCTCGCCCTGATCTTCTCGAGTGCGTGCGAGACCAGCTGCGAGCCCATGCCCCGGCCCTGGAAGTGCTCGTCGATCTCCTCGTGGTGCAGCGCGTAGAGGCCGTTGTCGATGCTGTAGGTGAGCAGCCCGGCCGGCATGCCGTTCACGTACAGCTCGAACTTGTCCTCGACCGTGTTGTCACGCAGGTCGATGGCCGGCGTAGGGGAGTCCTGAGGGGTCATCGGTCAACGATAGGACGGCGCGCCGTCGCGGTGTGCGGGCGGCCCCGCCGGCGACCCTGGCCAGGCCCACGGGACGCTGTCGGTGGTCTCGGCTACGGTCCACGGCATGGTTGCCATCGGTGCACACGTCGATTCGGTCGATCCGCTGCCGGCTGCCGAGGGAGTGGGAGCGACCGCCGCCCAGTTCTTCCTGGCCGACCCGCAGGGCTGGAAGAAGCCGGCGGAGCACGCCCAGGCCGATGCCATCCGGGCCACCGACATGACGATCTACATCCATGCGCCGTACATCGTCAACGTCGCGACGATGAACAACCGCATCCGCATCCCCAGCCGCAAGATCCTGTCCCAGCACGCCGCCGCTGCCGCCGGCGTCGGCGCCGCGGGACTGATCGTGCACGGCGGTCACGTGTCGTCCGACGACGAGTTGGACAAGGGGTTCGACAATTGGCACAAGGTGTTCGAGCGGGAACAGTTCCCGCTGCCGATCCTGATCGAGAACACCGCCGGCGGCAACCATGCCATGGCCCGGCACTTCGAGCGGCTGGCCCGGTTGTGGGACGCGGTCGGGCAGTACGGCGTCGGCTTCTGCCTGGACACCTGCCACGCCTACGCCGGGGGAGAGCAGCTGCCCGGCGTGGTGGACCGGGTGCTGGCCATCACCGGGCGCATCGACCTGGTGCACGCCAACAACAGCAGGGACGAGTTCGACTCCGGCGCCGACCGGCACGCCAACTTCGACTCCGGCACCATCGACCCCGACCAGATCGCCGCCGTCGCGAAGGCGGCGGGCAGCGATGTCATCGTCGAGACTCCGCCCGAGGGTCAGCGCGCCGATATCGCCTTTTTGCGCGAGCACCTGGGCTGAGTGGCGGACACCCTCATGCTGTCAGCTGCACGCCTGCGCGCGCACTGCCTCGACCTCCCTGCTGCGGTCGAAGAGTTCCCGTTCGGTCCGGAGACCTCGGTGTTCAAGGTGATGGGCAAGATGTTCGCACTGAGTGCACTGTCGGCGCCGGGCCCGCTGGAGGTCAGCCTCAAGAGCGACCCCGAGATCGCGGTCGGGCTCCGGGCCGCGCACGAGGCCGTGGCGCCCGGTTACCACCTCAACAAACGGCACTGGATCACGGTGACGGTCGACGGGTCGATTCCCGACCGGCTGATCCTGGACTGGGTGCAGGACTCATTCGATCTGGTGGTCGACACCCTGCCGAGGCACCAGCGCATCCGGCTGCGGTAGCCCGGTGCGCGGTTCCGCGGCAGCCGGTGCTGCGGTGGCCGTTGCTGCCTACAGCTGGCCCTGCTCTGGCGTGCCGGCGGGGTGCTGGGAGTAGATCTTGACCACCGTCTTCTCCGTCAGCTTGCCCGCGAGCTTGGGGTCCAGCGCCTTCATCGTCTCGCTCACCCGGTGCGCTTCCAGATCGTCGGCGCTCGACCACTTCTCGATCATGACGAGGGTGTCTGAGTCCTCGTGCATCGCGTACAGCTCACAACCGGTGTCGTTCGCGTGCACGTGCGCGATCGTCTCCTCGAACAGTGCGACGACCTCCTCGCGGTGGTCGGCGGACGGGTGGATCGTGGCGACGACGACGACGCTCATGGTGAATGCCTTTCTCCTCGGGCTGTTGCATGCGGGTGTTGCCCGCCCCTCGTGAAGCCTAAACCGCAGCGGAGCGCCGCCCCGGGTTCCTGTGGGTCGCGCGGCTCCAGTCCTGGCCGCGGGCGCCCACGGTTCGTGACGGCTCGCTCGGACTCAGTTCGGGTGTCGCAACGTCCGGTCGCCCATGGCCAGGATTCGTTCGATCTGATCGGCCGGACCCGGCTGCGAGTACAGGAAACCTTGTGCGCGAATACATCCCAGGCCGATCAGGGTAACGGCCGCGATCTCCGTCTCGACGCCTTCGGCGACCGTCTCCAGACCGAACGAATCAGCCAGGCCGATGATCGACCGGACGATCGCGAGGTCGTCGTCGTTGTGGCCGAGCTGGCGGACGAATCCGCAATCGATCTTGATCTCGTCGACCGGCAGCGACTTGAGCTGGGCAAAGGAGCTGTACCCGGTGCCGAAGTCGTCGATGGCGACCTTCACTCCGATGCCCTTCAGCCCGCTGAGCGTGATCAACGCCTGCTCGGTGTCGCGCACGATCGCCTTCTCGGTGATCTCCAGCGTCACGTGCCGACCGTCCAGACCGCAGTCGGCCAGCGTTCGGGAGACGGTGGAAACGAAGTCGGTGGTGATCAGCTCGGCGGGGGAGACGTTGATGCTCATGCTGATCGGGGGCCGGTCGGGGAATCGCAGGTGCCACGTCCTGAGCTGTCGGCAGGCGGTACCCAGCACCCATCGACCGAGTTCGCCGGCCAGGTTCGTCGCCTCGACCAAGTCGATGAAAGCGTTGGGATACAGCAGTCCGAGATTCGGGTGCGGCCAGCGGACCAGCGCCTCGACACCGGTGATCCGCCCGTCGGCAAGGTGCACCTGGGGTTGATAGTGCAGCACCAGTGAATCCGACCTGATCGCCGTCACCAGGTGGAGTTCGATGTCGGTGCGGAATTCGTTCTGCTCTCGCATCCGGGTGGTGAACAGGGAGGTCGTGTTGCCGCCGGCCAACTTGGCCTGCAGCATCGCCTGGTCGGCCTGACCCATCAGCTCCGACACGGTCACCACGGCCGGGTCACCGACGGCGACACCGATGCTGACCGCCCGGTTGATCTCCTCGCCACCGACCAGCGCCGGTTTGTTGGCGGCCTGCCGCAGCAGTTCGGCATACCGCAGCGCCCGGTCCTCGCCCGCGGCACCCTTCATGACGACGACGAACTCGTCTCCGCCGAGCCGGGCGATGAAGTGACCCTCGGTCGAGGCGTGTTTCAACCGCTGCGCCAGGTTGTGGAGCAGCTCGTCACCGGCCGCGTGCCCGAGGAAGCTGTTGACCGACTTCAGCCGATCGACGTCGATGAAGATGACGGAAACGGGCCCGTCGGAACCCGGTTGCAGTCGGCCGGCCAGGTAGTCCGACAGCGCCCGGCGGGTGGCCAGCCCGGTCAGCTCGTCGTGGTAGGCCAGAAATTGCAGCCGCTCCTCGGCGTCGACCCGGGCCTGGAGCTGAGCCAGTAGGGCGGCCATCGCCCGCAGGGCGTTGATCTCGTCGGCGTGCCATTCCCGGTCGCCGTACTTGATGAAACCCAGGGTCCCAGTGGTGATCCGGCCGATCATCAACGGGACCATGGCCAGCGATACACCCGCGACGCCGGAGCCTTCTTTGACCCGGGCCTGGTATTGGTCGTCGTCCTGTGGCCGGGCAATTGACACGGTGGACATGTGTTCCACGCCTGCGAACGTCGGGTCGGCAGTGGCGAAAAATATAACGCCCAACGGATCCGGATCGGGAATGTCGAGTCGGGGTGGCCATTCGGCGACAAGGACGGTGGCGCCGAGTTGGTGGTCGTTCCGTCGGAGGAAGCTCAGGTCGACCTCGAAATAGTCGACCAGTCGATGGAGCAGCTGCTGCGATCGGGCGGGCAGGGTCGAATGCGTGACCGCCATGAGATCGGCTGCGACAGAACCGACCAGGTCGTCCAGATCGAGTTTCACCGCCATCCTCGGGGCTCCTCGGGCCGGTGCCCATCCATCAACGGCAACCGCGACCGGCGGTCCGCCAAACGGAAGGTCGTCGCTGGCCGAGCCGTGGGCGGCTCGCTCCGACCTTGCCTGACCTGCGCATACATCCATCCACTGTAGGCGCATCGGCGAAGATTCGAGCCGACATCCACATCACTGGACGGCCCCGGTGACTCAATGTAATGCGCTACCATTCCTTTCGGGTGATCGCATCACGTGCGGAGCCGAATAACGGGACAATGGTGGGTTTCGGTCACCGATGCCCGAGTTGATTCACTCCTTCGGTCAGATCTGTTAGCCGAGTGCCGGTACAACAGTCCTGCCGGTTGCCCCCCGGTTACTGCGTCGGAGCGTCCACATTCGCCTGGCGCCCATCGCCACCCGGCACACACCGTGGCTATCAGCCGGGTGTATCGCCGGGGGACGGCGCCCGGGTGCCGTGCGCGCATCCGGATGGCGGGATCGCGAGGACAGAACCAGGAATCAGCCGCGCAGGAGCTCGAGGAAATCTTTTATCGACCGGCCGGCTGACCTCGTTGAAGAAAGGGTCACCGGCGACCGGGCGAACCTTTTCATCAGCAATTTTCATCAGCAATTCAGTAGACGCCAGTTCGACTTTGCCCAAGCTCGTCGCGCCCCAGTCGGTCCGTCAGGTAGAGCACCGATGTTCCCACCGGCAACCTCACCTCGCCATCTGGCAACGCGACGACGCAGGGCCCGTGGTTGCAGTCGACAATGCCGCGAAGTGCCAGTGTGACAACCCGTCCAGAGCGGGGCGAGCCTTCGATGGTCCGCAGGGTGAGCAGTTCAACCTTGCTAACGTCATCTCGCACGACGCTATGACGCTCGACGCGTCCGAGGACGATGGAACAGGCCCGTTTACCTGACCACCCAACGAGTCAGGAGCGGAGGGGGCCGGATTGCTGTTGTCATTTCTCCGGGGAGGGCGAACAACGACAGACTCAGCAATTCGGGCGTGCGGAATGTTCGCTCCCCCCCTGGTCGCCCGCGTTCTCACTGGGCTGAATCCGATTCACCTTCACCTTCGTCTGCTGCGGAGTGTGGATCGGCGGTCAGGACAGGTGGGCGCGCTGACCGCTCTGATCGAAGATCCCGATGATCTCCGCGACGCCGTCCGCAGCGCCGAAGGCATGGGGGACCATGGTGGAGAACCCGACGGCCTCCCCGGTCTGCACCGTGATGGTCCGGTCGCCCAGCAGCAGCACGACGGCGCCCGACAGCACGGTGAACCAGTCCTTGCCGGGATGCACCCGCAGTTCATCGGCCCCACGTTGCGGGGTCGGCTTGGTGATGCGCATCTTCGCCACCGTCAGACCCGGTTGGTCGGTCCCACGATTGAGCACCCAGGAGGTGACTCCGCCATGCCTTTCCGGCCGGATGACGACGTCATCGTCGGACACCGATTCCACCAGGTGATCCAAGGTTGTGCCCAGCGCGCGGGCGATGGCCGTGAGCTGGTCGAGGCTGATCCGCCGGTGCCCGGTTTCCAGGCGGCTGAGCGTTGACGGGCTCAGCTGGGTGGCCGTGGCAAGGTCGTCGAGGGACCAGCCCCGAGCAACACGCAGGCCGCGAATACGCCTGCGAACCAATTCGTCGATCACCTCGTCTTGCGTCACACGCAAGAGTCTATGCGTCCACAGCAAGGCTGGACATACGCTGGCTCGATGCCCGATCACAACGAACTTCGTGCCCACCATCACGGAACCGCCGCGGCCGACGCAACGGCGATGGCCGAACTGTTGGACCTGGACGGTGAGGTGCTGCGCGACTACCTGGCCGGCGTGACCGGCTGGATCGCCGCATCGACCGCAGGTCGGTCGGTGCACCGGATCCTGGACGTGGGTGCCGGCACCGGCACGGGCACGTTCGCCCTGCTCGAGAGATGGCCTGAAGCCGAGGTTGTCGCTCTGGACGTGTCGCGCTTCATGCTGGACCACCTGACGGGCCGGGCAGCCGGTCGCGGCGCGGCGGAGCGGGTCAGCACCGTGCAGGCCGACCTGGACACAAGGTGGCCGGTCCTTTCACAGGTGGATCTGGTGTGGGCGTCCTCGTCGTTGCACCACATGGCCGACCCCGACAACGCTCTGGCCGAGATAAGAGGCGTGCTGCGGCCCGCGGGGCTGTTGGCGGTCACCGAGATGACATCCTTCCCGCGCTTCCTGCCCGACGACGTCGGACGCGGCACGCCCGGTCTGGAAGCGCGGTGCCATGCGGCGCTGGCTCACGCGCGCGCCGAACAGGTGCCGCACCAGGGCTCGGACTGGGGATCTCGACTTGCCCGCGCCGGCTTCGTACTGGACGTCGAGCGCACCTTCGACGTCCATCTGGACGCGCCGCTGGCTGCTGCCGGCCGGCGGTACGCCGAGCTGTCGTTGCGCCAGATGCGGACGGGCCTGGTCGGGCTCATCACCCCCGACGACGAGGCCGTTCTCGACGCCCTGCTCGACCACGATCGGCCGGACAGCGTGCTGCGCCGGGACGATCTGACCGTCCGGGCCACTCGCTTCGCCTGGCTCGCGCACCGCCCCTGACAGCGCAGTAGCCGCGCGAGCTGCACAGCGGCCCGTCAATGGTGCTGGTAGGACATGGCCCACCTTCGCGCAGCGACCTTCCTGTTCGCCGGCAAAGTGAAATACGCCAGCCCACGCAACCGACGGAGCCAACCGCCCCGTCCACCCTGTAGGAAATGCCTTACTGGGTGAAAAGCTCGGAACGACGGAGGTGACGATGCCTGGCCGAGGTTTGCTTGTCGGAGTGTCGGTCATTGTTGCGTTGGCCGCTGCAGGCTGCACATCGATTGGCCGATCCGACCAACCGGCGAGAGCCGTGTCAACGTCTGCTCCTGCGGCGCCCGTTTCTTCGGCCCCCACCTTCGCTCAGGATTCACCCGGATCGACCACGTCGCATGGGCTCTCGGCACCTCATCGTGCCCTCGCTCTGGCAGCGGCGCACCTTGATGCGAACCAGGTTGCGGTCGGAAGAGACCGTCCCCAGGTCTCCGGCTGGCCGAGCGGTATCAGCGCCGTCACGGCGGTCGTCCAGCCCGGTACCGTGACCGACTCGAACACCGGACACACCTGTGATTCGGGCACCATCATCGCCGTGCGGCTGGTCGGCGCCTTCGACACCGTCACCACGGGGGGGCCAACGGGTCCCGGCACACCGGTTCCCGACACCACTGTGCGCGAGATCGATCTGAGCGTGGACGCAACGAGCGGACTGACCTGCCTCATCTCGGTCCGCACCCAACCCGCTGCACCCGGCCGTGACGACAGCGTGCTCTACCGCGGCTGATCACGGCCGAACCGGACCGTGTCGAGTGTGCTGTTTCGATGATCGGCTGCACCTACACACGCGCTTGACGAGTACGTCCTTGTTGCCTGGCGGTCGAATGAAGTGGAAGAACTAAGCTATGACGGCTTTGTCCGTGGGCCGCGTTCACCAACGACTGCAGCCGAGTGCCTACCACCTGAGAAGGGGCTGTCCCGTCAGCGGCGAAGTTGAGAACGCACGAGTTCGACGGCCCCTGCAGGAATCAGTTCGCCCGGTATGACCATGACGTTTGCGGTTCCATGCATGCGCAACACGAGCGCCCCTGTGGAAGACCACAGTTTTTCGAAGGCGACATAGCGGATCTCGGAGCTCCCGAGTGGCCCCGTGACGGTCATGGTCTCAGGGCCGAACGCACTCGTATGAGCCGAACCCACCGGAAAACTGCGCCGCCCGAGTCGGAGCGATCCTCGGTAGGTCAGCACCGTCAGCATGCCGAGGAAGACCACGGCTCCTACGACAAAGCCAACGAGATTGCCGGTGGAAGTACCGACGACGACGGCGAAGACGACCAATAAGCCCCAGCTGGCCAAGTTCTGCGGACGGTTGAGCCTGGCCGCCAGGGACGCGGACGCTAGGCGGCGGGGGACACCGGCGTCGGCAACGAATTGAGCACGCATCGGGCCAACGCTGCTCGTCCGCCCAGGGTTCGGATCCATACCCCATCGTGACACGACTTGTTCGACCCGGTCGCCGCCCACGAAGGGGCCGGAGGTACGAGGGCCTGAGACCGACCGATCACTGTCGCCCGACCCTACGGCGCATGACGGGCGCCGAGGCCGAACACCGTTCGGCCGTCCTGGATCAGCGAACAGTCGACTGGTACCTCCGGGCGGCGTCGCTCGCCGATGGCCTTGATCTCCCGATCATCTGCTTTCGGTCCTCGGGTTAGCAACCGCTGGTGCTCAGTTCGCCGGTCATCACAAAATGCGCACGGTCGTTCCGGGCTTGCGGATCAGCATCCAGCCCGTGGTCCCAGTCGTACTCGGTCCACAGTCTCGGAGTGGCCGCTGCTTCGAACAACGCCCTAGCGGCCTCGATAGGCACCGTGGTGTCGATGCGCCCGTGTTGGACGAAAAGCTGCGCTCGTCTGCGGACGGCGACGTAGTGCGCGGGGTCGAACCAATCGGTCGCAGCGACGAGCTCCTGGGAAACGACGCCACCGCCCGATAGTCCGCGAGCCAGATCGGCGCGGAACAGCGCGCCGGCGCCGTTGGCGAAGATCACCAGCCGGGTCAATCGCGGCTCGACGGCGCTCAGGACGGCCCCGAGCGCACCACCGGCGCTGTGCCCGAGAAAGGACAAGGCATCAGCCGGCGCTCCGAGCTCGAGCAGTACGTCCAGGGCCGCGCGTTCGGTGAGGACCGCGATCCTGACATCGGTGGCGAAAGAATCGACCCCGTCGTTGTTTCTGATCCGGGTAGCCGGAAGGATCACTGCCGCACCCCGGTCGGCCAGTGCGGCTGCTTCGGACAGGAAGAACCGTCGCCCGTCCTCGCTGCCACCATGCGCCACCACCACCCCGAAGGTGACCGTCGTCGACAGTGGCAGCACCACGGTGGCGAGCGCTTCGACTCCGACGTCCGCTGCGAAGCCCACCTCGCGCCAGAGCAGACGGTCATCCGTGCGCTCGTCGAGCAGCGACATGGCCAACGGGCCCGGTGAGCGGGCGAAGTAGCGGCGTGCTTCGGCCAGCTCCCATTGCTTCTGGTACGGCTTGGAAGGCACCATCGACATGTCATCCACGCCGCCCAGCATTCACCCCGGCGACGCACACGTCGGCAGGGGCCGTCTTCCGGCTGTGCTTGCCAGGAACCGTTGACCGCACCTCCCCCCCATTGGACTCAATCCACTGAGCGGACGCACGGGGACCGCCCGGTGTCGTTACGCGTGTGTCGAGCCGATCCTGATGTAGCGACGGTATTCACGGTTCACGGTGAAGACTCTCGGCACGTCGACATCACCGATCTCTGCTGCAGCCCAGGACAAACTGTGTTGCATGGCGTGGCGGCGTTAGAAGTCAGAAGGGTGCGACTGGAAGGGGTTCTCCGCCGTGCGGCTGATGATCTGACGGATGGTCCGTCGTTGCGTTCCGGTCACCACACTGACGTCTTGGATTGGCAGTGATGAACGTCGAATGCCCTGTCTGCCTGGGCGATACTGTGAAGGCCCGAACTCTCCGCGGCAACTCCGGCTCCACCCCGCAAGGCGGCAAAGTACGTGCCCTGGACGGCGCTGACGACATCATCGAGGTGTCCGTTACCCCAAGCCACCAAGATCGGGCCGCCGAGCCGCACCACCCGGGCCACCTCCCCGACAGCAGCCCGCCAGTTGGCAACATTCTGCAGGGCGTATGCCGCGTGCACGCCGTCGACACTTGCCGAGCGCATAGGGATGTGCTCCACATCAGCCTGGACGCGCGGTACGTCGAGTCGGCCGGTCGCCGTCATCATCTCGGCCGACAGGTCCAACAGGATCGATTGCAAGCCGAGTGCCGCCAAAGTGACGCAGATTGTGCCGGTTCCTCTACCGGCATCCAGGACCACGCCGCGAAAGGTGTGGGCCAGTAAATTCTTGAGGTCTTGGTCCCCATCGGTTCGAGTTCTCGCTGGTCCTCGTGCGCCGCAATCTGTCGTTCGCTCAGCATTGCTTCCCAGACGCTTGTACTTGCCATCGACGACGGCGTGACAGCCCTCGCCGTCCCGGAATGAAGCGGGACTGGCCGGGATCACGCAGCCGGAGTACAGCTTGGGGCCGCCCATCCCACCGCTGTGCAGCAGGCGGTCTCCTTCGAACAGGTACATCATCGTCATGAAGTCGCCCTCGGTCCCTCCGGCATCGACCTGCCAGTGATAACCCTGCCCGGACAGGCCGTCGAGGACTTCGAACCGGTGATAGTCGGTCATCACCCGAATGTTCCACCCGATGGCCGCGCCGAACAAGACGATGGGCGGGGAGCTGGCCATCGGCCCCATCTTCCACCCGCGTCCGGTCCTGGTCTCCCGGAGCGCGTGATCAGTTGCGTCAGGCAGGTTCTGGGGCCAGCGGTCGCGCTGGTAGGCGATCGGAACAACGCCGTCCATTCCGGGCGCTGGCCCATGCGCAGTCACCACGGCGCCAGTGGCACAGCTCATCCAGGAACTTGGAACTGCTGAAGAATCGCGACCAGGACGGTTTGGGGATTGTCGTCGGGTATCGAGACAATGAGATAGGACGGTCGGTCGGCGGGCAAGGTGCCTCCGCTCGCGGCCGCCGCCGCAGCGGACTGGGTCGCGCTCAGCTCGAGGAAACCCGTCCGGATGCCTGGAGGCGATGCTGCGATGTACACCGTTCGCTCTCCGGTCACCACCGAGAACTCAACCTGCGGTCGGGAGGAGGAAACGATGTCGGCCTCGTGGGAGCATTGCGTGCCGTCGGGGAGATCGGTGGCAATACCGCCCTGTCCTGTCTTCGGATTGCCCCAGCTGGCGAGAACCGTCGCCATGTCCAGGCAGGTGCCGGTCAACTGGTCCTCCCCGAGACGACTGCCGGCCCCGGAACTCGGCTGTGTACCGGAAGCAAACCCGCTGCCTCCTTCAGCGCGGAGGAAGGTCGACACGGCCACGATCGCAACAACCGCCGCGGCCACGGCGGCGACCGTCGCCATCGACCGGGACGGTCTGGTGCTGCGGCGCCGGGCGACACGCTTGCGCACCGTCTGCAGGACCACCACGGAATCAGCATGGTCCTCAGCGCGATGAGCAAACAGGTCGACCAGGATGTCCTCGGCCGCTTCCTCGGTGATCATGACCTCTCCCGGGCAACGACGACGATTGGTTCCATGGTCTTCCGCAGGCTCGCGAGCGCACGGGCGGCATAGCCGCGCACCGTCACAGCGGAACAGCCGAGCATGGCGGCGATCTCGACGTCCGTCGCACGTTCGTAGTACCGCAGGACAAGTACGGTGCGCTGGCGCAAGGGCAACGCGGCGAGCTGACGCCAGACCGCATCCCGATCGGCGATGCGGACCGCGTGATCGGCGACGGCCGGTCCGTCGGGAAGGTCACCGAACGGCAGCACCACGTTGCGGGTCGACCACCGCCGGCGCCACGAGAGGAACTCGCGGGTGATCATCGTCCGTACGTAGAGCCGAGGACGATCTGTTGCGGCAACGAGCGGCCACCGCAGATAGACCTTCTGCAGTACGTCCTGCACCAGATCCCGAGCCAGTTCCCGATCCCCGCTCAAGACCGTCGCGTACCGCAACAGCCCGTCCAGCTCCGCCGCGGCGAATCCGTCGAACCCGACCTCGTCCATGTCCATGTAAGACGCACGGTAGCCATCAAGATGTGGTCCGGGTCTGGAAAGTCGTCGGCGCGTCCTGTCGCACCGCGGCGTCGAACACGGCAGCCGGCGACCGCCACGACCGCGGGCACCGTGCCGGCAGGGTCGTCCCCGTCGTACCGGTCGAGTCCGTCGTTGCCGTCATCCGAGCTACGGGCGGTCGGGAGATACCGGCAACCTGTCGGTCGAGCACCGTCGCCGTCGCGCACCGGCACGACACCCGCAACCCCGCCGTCGACGACTTCGTTCTGGCCTGCCAGCAGGCTGTCCGGCTGGGCGACCACCTCGACCCTTCGAAGGACCGTTAGCTGCTGGAGGGGGATCAGGCGGGCATTGGGCCCGCAGCAGGAAGTGATGACGAAGGAAGGCGGTTGCGCACTCGACTAGCGTCAGCGGCGTGCAACTCCGACAGCCGACACCTCTTCATTTCGGCCCGGATGACATTCCCTGGGAGATCACCCACGGCGACGGGACCAGGTCCGCAACCCTCGTCGGCACCCGGGATGCGGGGGTGACGTTCAGCTATGCCTTCTTCATACCCGCGGGTGTTTTCGACGCCCCACACACTCACCTCGCCGATGCCCATCTTCACGTGGCGAGAGGGGAACTTCGACTCGGCTACGGAACGGCGTTCGATCCCGACCACACCAGCGTCTTCCCGGCAGGCTCGTTCCTGTTCGTGCCTCGCGGAGCAGTCCACTTCGACGGGGCGTTCGACGACACCATCCTCATCGGTACCGCTACCGGGCCGTGGAACACCGAATACGTCGACGCACCTCCATCGCGTCCGCGGTGACGCACGGCGTCGCCCGATCGCATCAACTGGTCTGCGAAACGTCGACACCGACGAAACGCCGGCGGTTCAGACTTCGACGTGCGATCCGATGAGCACGACCTGATCGCGGGGGAGCCGGAACTGCTCGGCTGCGTCGGCCGCGATGTGCGAGGTGGCGAGGAACAGTCGCTTGCGCCACGTGGCCATCTGGTCGGAGTCGCCGGTACGTAGTTCGATCTTGGAGAGGAAGTAGGTCGCCCCCGCGAGGTCGATCGGTCCTTCGGTCTGCTCGGGGCTCAGCGCCTGGAGGACCGCGGGTACGTCCGTCGTTTCGGTGTACCCGAAGCGGATCGCCACGTGCGTGATGCCGTCCCGCGTGCTGCCGAGGGCGTCGACCAGGACGCGCTCCTCGTCCGGGACGCGAGGCAAGGTGTCGACGTCGATGGAGACGATGACGACGTGGTCGTGCCGGACGTGGTTGTGTTCGACGTTGGCCCGCAGTGCCAGGGGGGTCGTTTCGGTGCCGCGGTTGAGGAAGATGGCCGTGCCGGGTACCACTGTGGCCAGCGACGGATCGGCGTTCAGGTCGTCCACGAACGCTCGCAGCGGCCCCTCCAACGCCTCCCGGCGGGTGGTCACGAGCTGTCGACCGAGCTGCCAGGTCGTCATGACCGTGAAAGCGACGGCCGCGATGACCAGCGGGAGCCAGGCGCCGTGGACGATCTTGGTCAGGTTGGCCGAGAGGAACAGCAGGTCGACGACGAGCAGCGGGGCTGCCAGAAGCGCCAACAGCCACCCCGGGGTGCTCCACCGGCGGCGGGCGACGTAGAAGAACAGCAACGTGGTGATCGTGATGGTGCCGGTGACCGCCATGCCGAAGGCGAACGCCAGAGCGAGCGAGCTGCGGAATGCGAAGACGAGGGTGACGACCGAGACCAGCAGCAGCCAGTTGATCCAGGGGACGTAGATCTGGCCGTAGGTGGAGCGCGAGGTGTGCAGGATCCGCAGTCGCGGCAGGTAGCCGAGCTGGGCGGCCTGCGCCGCGACGGAGAAGGCGCCGGTGATGACGGCCTGCGAAGCGATCACCGTGGCCGCGCAGGCCAGCAGCACCAGAGGCGTCCGCGCCCACTCGGGCGCGAGCAGGAAGAAGGGGGCGCTGGCGTTCGCGGGATCGGCCAGGATCAGCGCCCCCTGCCCCAGATAGCTCAGAGCGCAGGCCGGGAAGACCAGGAAGATCCACCCCACCGAGATGGGGCGCCGTCCGAAGTGGCCCATGTCGGCGTAGAGCGCCTCCGCCCCGGTCACCGCCAGGACGATGGCGGCCAGCGCGAAGAAGGCCAGATCGAAGTGCCCGGCCAGGAAGCCGATGGCATAGGTCGGGGACAGCGCCTTGAGGATCTCCGGCTGGTCGATGATGCCCCGCACGCCGCAGGCACCGATGGCGACGAACCAGGCGATCATGATCGGCCCGAACAGTCGACCGACCGCGGCGGTGCCGAAGCGTTGCGCAGCAAACAGACCGACGATGATCACCACGGTGATCGGGATGATCCACCTGTCGAACGTGGGGTCGACCACCTTGAAGCCCTCGACTGCGGAGAGCACCGAGATCGCGGGGGTGATCATGCTGTCGCCGAGGAACAGAGCGGCGCCGAAGATGCCCAGCGCCGCCAGCACCCCGGTCGTCCGGGCCTTGCTTTCCGACGCCCAGCGGCGAAGCAGCGTGATGAGGGCCATGATGCCGCCCTCGCCGTCGTTGTCGATTCGCATAGCGAGCAATACATACGTGACGGTGACGATCAGCATCACCGACCAGAACACCAACGAGACCACGCCGAGCACGTTCCCGTCGGTCACCGGCACCGGGTGCGGGTCGGTCGGGCTGAACACCGTCTGCAGGGTGTAGATCGGGCTGGTCCCGATGTCTCCGAAGACGACCCCGAGGGCACCGACGACGACAGCCAGGCGCAGGACGCCGGCGGAGCTGCTGGAATGATCACTGGTCACGCTCCGGACCTTAACCATGTGCACAGCAAGACCCAGCACGACCGGCCTGATCTTGAGGCCGACGTGATCTTGAAGGTCCAGGACCGGGCGTGCAGCCCCATCCCGGCCGATCGCCGACGAACGCAGAACACCACGAGGGGCCCGTCTCGTAATCGGGACAAACGGGTCAAACGTCGTCGCTGACGGCGACGGGTGAGGAGTCTCGAGGCGTCACTGCAGGGCGAGGCGGGCGGTGAGGTCGCGTCGGCTGGTAACGCCGGTCTTCCCGAAGATCTTCTTGAGGTGGTCCTGCACGGTATGGGGGGACAGGTGCAGCGCGGCGGCGATGGATTGGGTGGAAGCACCCTGCAGGACCAGGAGGGCGACGTCCTCTTCCCGTGCCGTCAGGTTGTAGGCGGCCAGCGCGAGCCGGCCGAGTGCGGTGCGCGGCGTCGGTTCGACGGTGATGACGACATCGCTGTCGCCGGCGGGCCCGGACAGCGGCGCTGCCCGCAACGTCAGCCAGCTGCCGTTGGGCGTGTGGACCACGGTTTCCGTGTTGGCGTGACGGGTGCGGGTCGACGCGACCACGGCCTGGACGTTGGCCGGCAATGAGCCGTAGTCCCAGCCACCCAGTTCCTGCACGGCCGCTTCTGCCGACGCCGTGAGCTGGGTGACGCGGTTGCCGGCATCCACGATCATTACGGCCGGCGCGGCGCCGCCGCTCTGCGGTTGCTGGGTTGCCCGGAAGAGACTACGCGCGATGGCAGCGCCGACGAGGCCGGCGATGCCCGCGAGCTGGCCGCCGTCGGCGGCGCTGAACGGCGGGTCCTGGTGGGCCCGGTACATCCCGATCACACCCCAACCCACCCCCCGGCTCTGGAAGACCGCCCGCAGCTCGTCGGTGAACCCGAAACGGGGCAGCATCATCTCCCGGTGTCGCCGGCACCTTTCCGGATGGCCGTCGGTGTCCACCGACAGGACGCCGACGGGCGGTGTCCGGCAGGCGATCTCGGCGAAGGAGTTGATGTCCGGCGGCCCGTACTCGACGGCGGCGAACTCCTCGTCACCGATCCCCAGGGGCCGGCTCTTCGACGCCCACGTCACCAGCCCTGTCGCCGGGTCGGTGAGCGCGAAACAAGCGAAATCGAAGGGCACGTACCGGGCGACCGTCGAGTACACGATCTCGGCAAGGTCGGTCGGATGGTGCTCGCCGGCGGACGCGTCGGCCAGCACATCGGGCAGGGCACGCCACGGTTTGATCTGCACCTGTCCATCTTGGGCAGATCGGCGCCGAAGACAAGATCCCAACTTCCTGGGATATCGACCAGCGGCGCGGCCGCCCACGCTATCGGCATGACACAGAACCCCTCGCCCCTGATTCATCCCCTGGACAGCGCCCACCGGCACACCAGCGCGTGCTGGTGGAATCACCGGGAAGCGCGGCTCGTCTGCCCACCGGCCGCGTCACCCACGCCGGCCGTCGACCAGCCGATGGTCGACGTTCGCGACATGATCGTCGTGCACACCGCGATGCTGCGGGAGTTCCGGTTGGCGCCGTCCGCGGTGGCCCGGATACCGGCCGGCGACCGCCGGGCCGCCCGGCGCGTCGACGCCCACCTGACTCTGTTGTGCGACCTGCTGCACCACCACCACACCGGCGAGGACGAACTGCTCTGGCCGCCGCTGCGCAGCCTGCTGCCCGCGGCCGGGCTCGCGCTGCTGGACGACGCCGAAGCCCAACACGCCGATATCGACCACGCTCTGGGCCAGGTCGACACCGCGCGCATCCGATGGACCACCGACGTCGACGACACCAGCCGCGACCAACTCATCGCGGCATTGCAACGGTTGCACGGCTTGCTGGCCGAACACCTGGACACCGAGGAACGCACCCTGCTGCCGTTGGCCGCAGCTCATCTCACTCCGGCGCAATGGGCCGCGGTCGGCGCCGCCGGCGCCGCATCGGTACCGAAGTCCAAGATGCTGCTGGTCTTCGGCATGTTTGCCTACGAAGGCGACCCGGAGGTCGTCGCCGACATGCTGCACTCCGCCCCGCCGCCGGCCCGCGTCATCGTGCCGCTGATTGCTCCCCGCATCTACGCCCGCCACGCGCAACGCATTCATGGCACCTCGCGGCCCTGACCAGCTCCCGACAACCGCTGGGGCCCAACTCAGCCATCTCGACGGTCAGCGCTCCATCCGGTCGCAGCCGACCGGCTACCGCCACACCGAACAAGCCGAAACACCAACACTCCCAGAAAGCAGAGGACAGATGACCACCACCGAATTGCCCAACGCGCTCAACCTGGAATGGGCCGCGGCGTTCAACGCCGGCGACCTCGCCGCGTTGATGACCATGTACGAACCCGACGCCGTCCTGGTGCCCGGTCCCGGCGCCGATCCGGTGCAGGGCGCCGCGGCCATCCGCGCTGCCCTGGAGTGGTTCCTGGCGCTCGGTGGCACCTTGCACTTCACCCCGCTGCACTGGGTCGTCAACGGCAACCTGGCACTCAGCAGCGTCGCGTTCCACATGGAAGGCGGTTCCGACGCTGACGGCAACCCCGTCCCCCTCGACGGCGTCACCGCTGAGATCCTCCGCCGCCAACCCGACGGCACCTGGAAATACGTCATCGACCACCCCTTCGCGGGCAGCCCGACACCGGCGGCCGCGACTGCGGGCCGGGCCCATTGAAGGGAACCGGCGCTGTTCTCCAGGCGCCGGCAGGACTGAGGCGATGCATCCTGTGGTCCAGCAGTCCCGGACGTTCAAGGCCAACAGTGGTGCGCCGCGCACCTCATCACGGCCCTCCTCCACTGGGCTTCATCCGACGAGCTATCCGGAATAATTCGGTATTTCTATCCGGGCGCCGTGCCGGAGAGCCGATTCGTGTGCGCAGATACCGGGCGCACACCATGTTGCCGCGGTCCGCTCGTCGATACGTGGCCGCCGGCCTTCCAGAATGCTGGAGACGAACTCGTGGACGAGATGCGGGTGTGACCCTCCGTGATGCGCCGGGACGCTGACTCCGTCGCGGGTCGGATCGGGCTGCCACAAGGTGCGCCGGGTGAATCGGGCGATTTCGGCCGGCAATCCGCTCACGTCGTCTGGCGGCTTGACAATCTCGACGTCCACCCGGCGGAACCGGTCACGCCCGGGCTCCGCCTCGTCGTACATGGTGAAGACGGTCAGACCGTCGTCCTCCTCCAGCGTCGGCCACTCGACGCTCATCCGGTCGCCGTACACGCTGAAACCCTCCGTTGCCGAGCGCGCGATGTTGAAGCATCCCTGAGTGACCTCTGCGGTCACCTCCGAAGAGGCGAGCGAGAAGATCGACGTTTCCAGTGGGAAGTGGTTGCCGTAGTCGCCGAGCTGCGACGCCGAGAGCTGGCCTGACCCGAAACCGTGGACGTACCGGGCGCGAGTGCCCAGGAGCGCCAGCAGCGGACTGACGACATGGGTCGCGTATTTCATCGGCGGAAAGGCCCGCCAGTACGCGGGCATCTCCGTGCGGTCCCGGATGTGGCTGCCCCGGACGAACGAGATCTGACCGAGCTGCCCGCCCCGGAGGAGTTCCTGCACGTAAAGGAATTCCCGCTGATAGACGGCCGTCTCCATCATCATGTAGTTCTTTCCGCTGGTGTCTGCGGCGGCAATGACGGCGTCGAGTTCGTTCAGGGTCAGACCCATCGGCACGGCCGATGCGACGTGACGGCCTTTCTGCAGGACCGCCACCGCCTGGGCTGCGTGCAGGGTCACCGGTGTCACCAGATGCACTGCGTCGAAGTCATCATCCGCCAGCAGGGCGTCGATCGAGGGGAAGCGGTCGACCACCCCGTACTCGTCACCCACAGCGGCGAGCCTTTCCAGGTCGGCATCGCAGATGGCCACCCGGCCGACGCCGGGGTGCGAGAGGTAGATGGGCACGAAATCGACCCCGAAGCCGAGACCGACCACCGCCACGTTGGTCACTGCCTTCGCTGTGCTCACTCGCCGACCGTCTTCCGTTCCGGCGTGGAGAACGCGATGACGAGCACGGCCTCATCACGCCCGATGTTGGCGGCCTGGTGGACTGCGCCGGCCGGGATCGAAATGGTGTCGCCGGCTTCCAGTCGAACCGTGCCGTCGTCCACCCGATGATCGATGGCGCCGTGCAGCACGTGCAGCACCTCGTCGCAATTCGGGTGGTGATGCAGCGGGTTGCTCCTTCCCGGCTTGATGTAGCAGCGGCCGACGGTCAGCGTGTCGGAATTGCCGAGTCGCCCGGCGACCATCCATTCCAACCGGCCCCAGGTCTGCTCCTCGATGACGACGTCGCGGGCGAACGTCACACCACCTCGTGTCACGGTGATTCCTCATTTCTTCTGCGGCTGTGGACAGTTGCCGGCCGTGCCGGACGGGCAAGACCGGGTCTCGTCATCTGCGTTGAGTGTGAGCGGAATCGACACACCCTGCGGCGGCGCCAATGTGCAGACGGTGGCTTGGTCATGCCGCCTGCGACCTTCGACCGGCCCGGCGGCCGACGTTGGCCGAAAAGATACCTCGTCGCCGAACTGTGACCGTGCCAACGATCGCCCCCGAAAGGGGGCGGGTGCAGTTGTCCTGGTCGTTCGCGCCGTGAGTGTGCCTCGGAATGCTGCCGGACCCCGACGATGTCAGCGCCGATGACCCGACCGCCATGACGGCGGGGATCGACATCGCCCTCTGACACGCTGGTCTCACTGGATGGAGCGAACGGCGCACCGGAAGCAAGGTTTCTCAACCAGTGCGTCGCGATGATAGAGGAATGGAGTCGGCGGCGCGAGCGGTCCGGGATGACGTCATCGTCCTCGTCCACGTGCACGAGAGGCGATCGCTGAACCGGCCGATGTCCCATACTTCTTGATCGCGCCGACGCCGTCGACGGATTCTACGGCGCATGGTCGATCGAACATTTTCCGCCCTCCCCAGACGTCACTGCGCAGGTCCGCCTTGACGGGCCTGCCGCCGGGCCAGCGCAGCGACGCCCACAGCGCGCAGCCATCGTCGTCCCGAACCTGACCGAAGTGCTCGGCGACAGCGGACCGCACACACCGTTACGCTCTGGAGCGTTACCAGAACGAGACCTTCAGCCTCTTGCCATCCGTTCTGATCAACGCTTTCATGACTTCTGATCAACGCTTTCAGCGATCGGACTGCGCCGTGGCGCTCGAGTCGTGGACACCTCGACGAGGAGGTAGGACGGGCATGGTGCGCTCAGCACTGGACGGGCGAAGCGAACGCTCGAGCTGCGCCGCTGACCAGCCTTCGAAGCTCACGTGCTGTTCTGCACCACCGCATTCCATGCCGGACGAGCGCGATGCACCCATCATCATCGACCCCGCCATTTTTCGCGCCTGCGCTTCCCCATCCATTCCCTCGAAAGGACTACCCATGAATCATCGATTCGCGCTACGCACCGGCGCCGCCGCGATCACCATCCTGCTCGTGACCGCTTGTTCCGACCCGACGACCGCACCAACGGCATCCAATTCGAGTACCGGCGCTCCCTCGGTCTCCGGGGCGGCTTCGGACGCCTCATGGCCGGCGACGTCCACCAAGCTGGACGGCGTCAACATCACGATCTGGACAGCCCAGTCGACGTCCACCGTCCCGACTGCCGTCATCACGGCGTTCGAGGCGAAGACCGGCGCGAAGGTCACCAACGTGACCGTGCCCGACCAGTACGAGACAAATGTGCAGACCAAGATAGCCACCGGTGACAAGCCAGACCTGATGCTGTGGCAGGCAACCGGATCCGAATTGGCCGCCATCAAGGCCTCGACCGATCTGCAGCGCCTGGACGGTGCGCCGTGGATCAAGCTCCTGAACAAACCATCCCAGCAGATCGGCGTCGTCGACGGTATCCACTACGCCGCTCCCATCAAGGCGCCGAGCGTGATCGGGGTCTATTACAACAAGAAGGACTTCGCCAAGGCCGGGATCACCATCCCTCCGGTCGGCTACGACGGACTCCTCGCAGCCGCCAAGAAGCTCAAGGCCGCCGGCATTCCCTCGCCGGTCTACGAGGCGGCCGCAGACCGATGGCCGACCCAGTGGTGCGTCCAGACGCAGCTGGCCGACCTGGCCAAGTCCGGATTCTGGGACCGACTGAACAAGAACAAGGACTCGTTCGAGAATCCTGCCGTGATCAAGGCTATCACCGACTGCAAGAACCTGTACCAGCAGTACGGCAACGCCAACATCAATACGGCGAAGTTCGTCGACCAGGGCGATGCCTTGATGAGCGGTGACGCTGGAATGGTCATCCAGGTCAACGCGCTGATGGACGAGGTATCGGCCAACCACACCCTCAAGCAGGTCGACGACACCGTCGGCTTCTTCCCGATCTCGCCGCAGGGCAACACCGGCACCGTCATCACCGAGCAGACCAACACCGTCGTTGCCTTCAAGACCGGTGACGCCACCAGGGAGGCGGCGACCCGGCAGTTCCTCGAATTCTGGCTGCAGGACTACTATTCACAGTTCATCACCAAGCAGGGGTACGTCTCGCTCGAGACGACTGTGCCCTCGCCCGACACGATCGCCGAGGCGAGCAAGGCAAACGTCGCCAACGCGGTCAAGACCGTCGTCGGATCCATGCAGAACGACGCGATCGTCAACCCGGATCTCTACCTGAACATGGTCGACCTCTACGCGGGGAAGAAGACACCCGAGCAGGTAGCACAGGTCACCCAGGCGCAATTCGTCCAGGTGGCGAAGGCCCTCGGCGCTGGAGGGTTCTGACGATGGCCGGCACGCGGCCGCTGTCGGTGAACACCGACGATCACTACAGCACACCGCACCTCAAGGGGAAGTCCAGCGCAACGCCGACAACGATGCACCCACAGGAGGCGACTTCCCTGGAGGCGCCACGCTCCGCACGGCGCCGGCGTCGCCAGGCTCATCCACTGCTCTTCGTCGTGCCCGCGTTCCTCGTCATCGGGGTGTTCTTCCTGCTCCCCACCGTCTTCAACGCCGTCTACCCGTTCACGAACTGGTCTGCCTTCAAGTCGTCGATCAATTTCGTCGGGCTGGACAACTTTCGATCGGTTGTCACCGATGGCTCGCTCTGGCCAGCCCTGCGCATCACCGTCATCTATGCCGTGCTCGTCGCGATCTTCCAGAACCTTTTCGGGCTGGCGCTGGCGCTGTTGCTCGAACAGGACACGGTTCTCAACCGGATCGCGCGGGCGCTGTTCTTCCTGCCGGTGTTGATTTCGGCGTTGGCGGCGGGCTACATCTTCCAGGCGTTGCTCAAGCCGGACGGCGCGGTGAACCACATCCTCGGTTCCCTCGTCGGTCATCCGGTCGCCATTCCCTGGCTGGGCAGCACGACCTGGACCATCGTCGTGGTGTCCTTGGTGCACGGGTGGAAGTGGATGGGTCTGGCGATGCTGGTGTACCTGGCCGGCCTGAAGACAGTCCCCGGGGACCTCGTCGAAGCAGCCCACATCGACGGCGCCAGCGCCTGGCAGACCCTGCGCACCATCAAGTTCCCGCTGCTCGCACCTGCTCTGACCTTCAACGTGGCGACGGCACTGCTGGGCACCCTGAACGGATTCGACATCGTCCAGGCCACCACCGGCGGCGGGCCGGCCCGGTCGACCGAGGTGTTGAATCTGTACATCTTCCGCACCTTCGGCAGCGGCCTGTACGCGCAGGCGACGACGATCAGCTTTGTCCTCCTGCTGACCGTCATCATCATCGCCGTCCCGCTCGTGACGTATCTGCGCCACCGGGAGAGGGCGCTGGGATGACCGGGTCGGTGATCTCCGGACCACGCACCGCCGGTCGGATGCGCGGTCGCAAGCAAGCCGGCTACGTGCAGCGGACAACCGTCATCGTCCTGCTCATCCTGCTGATCGGGGTGCCGTTCTGGCTGGTGCTGGTGACGAGCAGCAAATCGTTGGGTGAAGCCCTGAACCCGAACCTCGCGCTGCCAAGAAGCTGGCAGGTAGGAAAGAACTACTCGCAGGCGTTGACGCAGGGCGCCTTCGTCAAGGCGCTCCTTGGCAGCGTGAGCGTCGTCGTGCCAGCCGTGGTAGGAGTGATCCTGCTCGGTTCGATGGCGGCGTGGGTCTTTGCTCGACGCCATAGTCGCTGGACGTCGATCCTGTTTGCCGTCGGTATCTCCGGGGTCCTGGTGCCACCGTCAGCGGTCACCGTGGTACTCGTTCTCCGCGAGCTACACCTCGCCGGAACGCAGGTCGGCATGGTCGGCGTCTACATGGGCCTGTACCTGTCGACCGTCATCTTCTTCGTGACCGGCTTCATCCAGACCATTCCGTTCGAGCTGGAGGAAGCCGCGCGCGTCGACGGAGCCGGCCCGCTGCGGGTGTTCTTCCGCATCATCCTGCCGCTGCTCTCGCCCGTCATCGCGACCTGCTCCATTCTGGTGACGCTCTTCGCCTGGAACGACATCTTCTACGCCTTCTTCGTTCTGGGCGGTGGCAAGAGCACCACCCTGCCGCTGAACCTGTACAAAGTGGCCAGCGTGTCCCTGTACACCGACTCCTGGAACCTCATCTTCTCGTTCGTCGTACTCACCAGCCTTCCCCTGGTCGTCCTCTTTGCCGTCGCCCAGCGCCGCATCATCTCCGGCGTCACCGCCGGGGCAGTGAAATGACCGGGCCGGTTCCGTCCACGAAAGGCACCACGATGACCACTGACCTCAGGCGGCCGATGACTGTCGCTCTCGTCGGCCTTGGCTTCGGCGCCGAGTTCGCTCCCATCTACCGCGACCACCCCGACGTTGCTCAGATCGCCATCTGTGATGCCGATGTCGAGGTTCTCGACCGCGTCGGGAACAGATTCGGGATTGCGGAGCGGTACCACAGTCTCGACGAGGTGCTCCGGCAGGACCACATCGACGCTGTTCACCTCGTCACCCGATTGACCGAACACGGCAAGGAGGCCATCTCTGTCCTGAATGCGGGAAAGCATTGCGCCTCAACCGTTCCGATGGCCGTCGACCTCGACGAGCTGTCGGAGATCGTCAGCCTGCAGCGGCCGGGCGAGTTGAACTACATGATGATGGAGACCGCCGTCTACACGCGGGAGTTCCTGCACTGCCAGGAGATCTTCGATTCCGGCGCGTTCGGCTCGGTCACCTTCGCCAACGGGGTGCACTACCAGGACATGGAAGGGTGGCCGGCGTACTGGAATGGCCTTCCGCCGATGTGGTACATGACCCACGCCATTTCACCGGTGCTGAAACTGCTCGGCACCCGCGCCAGTACGGTGCGATGCCTAGGATCCGGCCGGCTGCCCGACGACCGTGCTCTGCAGTACGGCAACCCCTATCCGGCCGAAACCGCGATCTTCGAACTTGCCGGCTCCACCGCTTCCGTGGAGGTTTCCCGAACGCTGTTCCAAGCGGCACGCTCCTACACCGAGGCGTTCTCCATCTACGGCGAGCGCTACGGGTTCGAATGGCCGCAACTCGAGGACGAGGCGCCATTGCACTTCACGCTGGAGCCGACCACCGACTCACGCGGCCGGCACATCCGAGCCGAGCGGATCACCGCGCCGGACCGGGCGGACCGGCTACCGCCGGAAATCGCAGCACACACCACACGAAGCGTCCATTCCGACGGCACCCACGCATCGTTCGTCCAGGGTGGCGGACACGGCGGATCCCACCCGCACCTGGTCCACGAATTCGTTCGCAGCATCGTCGAGCGGCGCAAGCCCGTGGTGGACGCCGTCACAGCCGCCAACTGGACAGCGGCTGGAATAGTCGCCCACCTGTCCGCCATGAAGGGCGGCGAGCCGGTCGACATCCCAGCGTTCGGGTAGCTCGGACGGCCCGGGGGCAAGCACTAGGATCAGGCAGGTTTCCGCAGTTCCGACAGGTGCGAGAGGGAGAGCAAGGTGTCTGCGGTTTTCGATCGGCCGCCCACTATTGCCGACGTCGCACGTCTGGCCGGCGTTTCGCTGCCGACGGTGTCACGAGTCCTGACCGGGAAGACGCCGGTCAGCCCGAAGATGCGCGCCCGCGTCTCGCAGGCGATGGAGGAACTCGGCTACCGGCCCAACGGCGCTGCTCGTGCCCTCGTATCCGGACGGCGGTCGATGATTGCAGTGCTTGCCGGAAACACAGCTCGTTTCGGCTGGGCCCGAACGATCCAAGGTATCGAGGTGGCCGCCCGCAAAGCCGGTTTCCTCGTCATCGTCGCCGTCGTCGAATCGGGTGAACCGGGCGACGTCGACCGAGCCGTCGACCTCGTCCTGTCGCAGAACGTTGCGGGCGTCATCGTGCTCGAGTTCGACGTTCCTGGTCGAGAAGTCCTCCACAAGCTTCCGTCCCGTATCCCGGTCGTCGCTGCCGCCGGCGGCACCCGTCGTGGCGGTGAGGTGCCCTATGCACTGCTCAATGAACGCAGCGCAGGCCGGGCGGTGACCGAATACCTGCTGGGCCTGGGTCACCGGACCGTGCATCACATCGCGCAACCGACGATGGGCCGTGCCACGGGCCGAACGACCGGTTGGCGCATCGCCCTGGACGAGGCCCGGGCAGAAGTTCCTGAGGTAGTGCACGCTACCTGGGATCCACGGTCCGCATACCGCATCGGAACCGAGATGGCCGGGCAGGACGACATCACCGCCGTTTTCTGCGCGAACGATGACGTGGCGATCGCCGTGATGCGAGCCTTCTCCGATAGAGGCCTCAGGACACCGGAGGACATATCTGTGATGGGATTCGACGACCATCCGCTGGGCGAATTCCAGCGACCCGCGCTGTCGACGGTGCACCAAGACTTCGATGACCTGGGAGCCCGTGCGTTCAAACTGCTGTCGGAGCTGCTCTCCGGCGATGGGCACGAGCGAAACTCTGTCATCACTCCCTCCCTGGTCATCCGCGAATCTACTGGTCCAGCGCGTCAGCGGGGGCCCCACAACGATGCACTGGGTCGAACGAGTGATCGTGTCATCGGCCCAGCCAATGCGACCACCGCGAACCGGTAGGTCCATGCAGGTCTGATCCGATGCGCGCGCCGCATTCAGGCTGGGCCGTAGGCGGTGGTGAGTGCGCCGTCCAGGTCGGCGATCAGGTCACCTGGGGCTTCCAGGCCGACGGCGATGCGGATCAGGCCATGGTCGCGGAAGGGCGCGGCGAAGGCAGCCGCCCGGGCAGGCGGGTACTGCTCGTAGGCGATGAGGGTCTCGTCGTGCCCCAGCGACACGGCCGAGGTGATCAGTCGCAGGTCGTTGACGAAACGGACACGGTCGACGTGGTCGCCCGCGATCGCCATGGCGAGGACGCCGCCGTAGCCGCCGGTGAGTTGGGCGGCGGCGCGGGCGTGGAAGGGGTCGGTGGGCAGCCCCGGGTAGGCGACGTAGCCGACGCGGCGGTCCATGGCGAGGAACTCGGCGACCGCCTGAGCGCTCTCGCACTGGCGTTGCAGCCGCAACGGCAGGGTCACCGAACCGCGCATGATCAGCCAGGCGTTGAACGGGGAGATCGCCCCGCCGACGTGCATGGTCGCGCCTGACTTGATCTGGTCGATGATGCTTCGGGCGCCGATGACAGCTCCGCCCATCGCGTCGCCGTGCCCGTTGATGTACTTGGTCAGGGAGTGGATGACCAGATCTGCGCCGAGCTCGAGCGGCCGGATCAGGGGCGGCGGCGTGAAGGTGGAGTCCACGGTGAGCTGGGCGCCCGCGGCGTGCGCGATCTGCGCCAGGCCGGCGATATCGGCGACACGCAGGTCGGGGTTGGAGATCACTTCGGTGTGGATCAGCCGGGTGTTCGGGCGCATGCACGAGCGGACGGCGTCGAGGTCGGTGATGTCGACGAAGTCGACGTCGATGCCCATCTTCGCCGGCAGTACGCTGTCGAACAGCCCCCAGACCCGCAGGTAGACGACGTTGGAGACGACGGCGTGGTCGCCCGGGTTGAGCAGGGTGAAGAATGCGGCGTGAGCCGCGGCCACTCCGCTGGCGAGAACGGCGGCGGCCTCACCATGTTCCAGTCGGGCCAGTTTGCCCTGCAGACCCAATTGATTGGCGCCGGATTCCCGGGTGTAGACCAACGCGTCGACGTCGGCGCCGTCCAGAGTGGTCGGGTCCTGCGGGAGCCGGTAGGAATTGGCCATGATGATCGGAGTGCGGATCGCACCTGTGGTCTCGTCGGGGCGATTGCCGCCGTGCACGGCCCAGGAATGGTCGTCCATCGAGCTGTAGTCGTTCTTTGTCGGGCGGCTGGAATTGGTCATCTGCGGGGTGGCCGGTGCGGGCTGCATGGGTGGTGCCTTTCTTCGCGTGACGCGCGTCGGTGCAATCGGGACTCATTCGTATCCGGCGTTTGACCGGTCCGGGTTCGACGTGCGGGATCGAGTCGTCTTCGACGGCTCACGTTCGGGAGCCGACCCCAGAGGCGGTCGAAGCTCGGGCACGGCTCAACGGTGCGGCGCTTCGGTACGGATCGGGCTGCCTTCGGTGATGGAGCCGTCGCTGAGAATGTCGACGCGCAGCCCGCCCCGGTGAATGAGCGGTCGCAGCAGGCCGGGCCCCTGGAGCCGTTCGAGGTGTGCGCACGGTTCGGCGAGACGTATTCCGCGGCAACGCACGTCGCCGATGCGGAAGTCCCGCCCAACGAGCGCGTTGACGTCGATGCCGCGGGTGAGGACGTTGCGTCGGGTGGCTGATAAGTCGAGCGCGGCGTCGCGGGTGGTGAGTTGTTCGACCACTTCCGCGGCGATCAGAGTCAGTTCGTACCCGGGCCGGTGAGCACCCCGCGGGCTGAACGTGCCGACCCCGTCGGCGTAGCGGTCGCCCTCCAGGCCCTGACCGGCCATGGCACGGGCTTGCCGGACCAGCCGCATGGGCGCCTCGGCGAGCGGTGCGACGGCGAGCAGCTCTACGACGCCCCTCAGCGGGGGTCCGGCCGAGGCCGCGGGAAGTACGGGATCAAGCGACGCGACGGCGTAGGCGCTGGAGATGTCCAGGTCTGCGGTTGCCCGCCCGAGCAGTGCCGGTTCCTGCGGGCTGAGAACGACGCCGGGCGGCGTGCCGAACGCCAGGACTGCGACCTGCCGCTCCGCGCCATCGGTGACGGGTCGGTCGCTGCGGTCGACGAGGGCGATCCACCAGCCGGCCCACTGGAACGAACGAGGCTCGGCGATCGGGACCATGCCGAAACCGCGGCCGGCGAGCCAGCTCTTCCACGACGCGAGCGCGTGCGTGACCGGCAGGTCGTCGAAGTCGGGCAGCTCGGTAAGGGGCACCTCGACGACGGACGACAGGCAGGCGGCGAGGCCGCGGACGAGCGGGCTGGCCGGCCCGTCGGGGAGGTCGATCTGGATCATGACGGCTCCGCAGTGCTGGCAGACAACAGGATTCGATCGTGCCCGCTACCGGACTTCCCGTGGCTCACGGGTTGCTCACCAGGCGTTGTACGACTCGAACGTCAGGCCCGAGCTGGCTCAGGTGTTCGATCAGGTCGTTGGCCGCAGTGGCGAGCGCTTCCTCCGACAGCGGCGCGAGGGCGTCGAGGATGAAAAGCGCAGCGGTCGTGCTGTTGTCGAGCTGGGTGCGCCTGGCCTGTCGCCAGTTCCAGCGACGGCAGGTGACGCCGACGTCGTCGCACCAGACGACCTCGCCGACATCGGGGTGGTTGACGACGTTTTCGCCGGCGGACGTGGTATCGAACGGTTCCCGGCCGGTCGCGCGGATCAATCGAGGCGGTCCGGCGTAGCGGGCCAGGTCCTCGCCGCCGAGCGGAACCTGGTGCAGCACGTATATCGCGTTGTAGACGTCGGTGAGCCGGTTGACGCGGGGCAGTCCGGTCCCGGCGCGGCGCAGCAGCGCCTCGAGGCTGTTGCGGGTGCGCTGCGGCTTGGCGCCGAACGCCCGGTACGCGTCCCGCCACGCCGCGACGTGGGGGAGGTCCTCGACCGGCCCTTCCTGGAGTGCCGCGCGCGCCGCGGCCTCCGCCTGCTGCAACAGCTGCTCGGACCCGGTGTCGCTCGGACCGGGCTCGATGCCGTCGACCGCCAGCAGCAGGGCGCGGTAGTCCGGTCGCAGCGATGCGACCGCGTCGGCGACCTCGGCCTGGTTCAGGAAGGTGCGCAGTGCGCTCTGGTCACGCATGGGTGGTCCTTCTCCGCGGAGACGTGCCGACGGCCGGCTCGAAGACCGACAGCGCGAAGCGGGCCGAATCAGATCCCGGATTGGCGTACGTGTGCGGCTCGTCGCCCGGGAACGACACGGCATCCCCGATCTGCAGGGTGACCTCCTGCTGGGCGGCCCCGACGACCACGATGCCGGCCAGCACGTGCAGCAGCTCACGGGTACCGGCGGTGTGGGCGTCGCTGGTGTGGCGCTCACCCGGGCCGAGCGTCCAGTCCCACAACTCGACGACGTCGGGTGGAAGCGTGCTGGCGACCAGGATCGCGCGTCCACCGGCCTCGCCGGACCACAGCACGGGCCCGGTACCGCTGCGGGTCACCTTGACAGCGGTGGGCCCGGGGGAGTCGACCAGCGCCGACAATCCGACCCCGAGGGCGTCGCTGAGCTTGAGCAGGATCCCGATGCTCGGGTTCGCCCCGCCCTGCTCGATGTTGATCAGCATGCGCCGGCTGACCTCGGACACCGCTGCCAACTGGTCCAGCGTCCACTGTCGAACCTGACGCTCCTGCCGGACTCGCTCGCCGATGAGCTGGGATAGAGGTGGGGCGTCATCCATGTGGTGCACCATACTGCACTCAAGAATGCACCGCAAGTGCCGCCAGCTCCTGCCGCGCCGGTCCAGTCGTCATCGGTGCCGTCGCGCCCGGTGCGGCGACAGCATTCCCTCTTCTGAATGCGCCGGTCCTGGCCGGTCCCGGTGTCAGCCCCGCCGGAGGTACGCGGTGAATTCCCGGTTCTCGACGGGGATGAATTCGACGGCGAGGCCGGAATCGGAGGCAAGCTCGGCGAAACCATCCGGGGAATGCCAGTGAATGATCCAGTCGCGGCGCACGGATTCGGTGTGATGGCCGTCGTCCAGTTCGTAGCGCGTGTGTGTGCAGCGAGTTCGTCCAACATGGTCGTAGGCTTCGGATTCGACGGTGTACCGCGCCGTCATCCCCGCGGCGGTGGTCGCCTCGTGAGTGCGACCGAATTCCTGTCGACCGGTCGGGGGTGGGATCCACAAGGGCACCATGACCTGTCCGTCGGGCTCGAGGTGCGCGGCGATACCGTCAAGCGTCCTGCCGGCCGCGTCGTCATCGGGGAGCAGGTTGAACGTCGGGCCGGCCAGATAGATGGCGCGGTAGGTCCGGGGTAACGCGAGGTCTTCCATGCGCTGGCAGTGCGTCACGATCTGGAAACCCTCGAGGTCAGCCCGGGCGTGGCAGCGGTCGAGCATGTCCTGCGACGAGTCGACCCCTTCGACGTCCACGCCACTTCGGGCGAGCTCGAGGAAGGGCCCGTCGTCCCCGCAGCCAAGTTCCAGGGCTGGCTGCCCGGCGCGACGGACGAAGTCGCGATAACGGTCGGCGCCGAAAGTAGTACTCCGAAGCGCGGCGTACACGTCAGTGACGATCCCGGTGTAGAAGTCTGCGGCGTCCATGATCATGACGATTCCACAGTCGAACGTTTCACTGCACTTCCACGGCCGCGTAGGTTCTCTCCGTGCAGCCAGTCGACGTCCGGTATCACGGTCGGGAGGGCACGCTCTTCGCGCGAGGTGGCCGTATCGACGATGTGGTCGCTTTCCGGTGGGGTTTCGAGTCCGAGGGTCGAGCAGTCGAGCAGCTGTCGTTCGTGCTGATGGCGGAGGGGTTCCTGCTGGCTCAACCGGTCTTGTTCGACGGTCCACAACGCGGCTGGTGGTACGTCGACCTGATCACCGTCGAAGATCGTGGTGAACTCGTTGTCGTGGAGGACTTGTACGTCGACGTTCTCGTTGGTCCACCGTCGACGCCGTACCGGCTGCTCGATCTCGACGAGCTGGCCGATGCGGTGACCGGTGGCGCTGTCGACGCAGCGATTGCGATGGACGGCCTGGTCCGGTGCCAGCGGTTTCTCGACCGCCGTCTCAACCGTCGCGAGGACACCAGTCCCACCTGGCCTGCATTTCCGCCGGTCGGTGTGGAGGAGTCCAGGTGGGCAGCGCTGCCGCGAGAGTGGCGGTGGGCTGCGCACGAATGCTCCGATGCACCATCCTTGCCGGCCGTTCCATTCTCAAGCGCGAATGGTGCCTGATCCGGCCCGACGAGCGGGGCGCGGGAGGGGACATCGTCATAGGGCAGCGTGCCTGCCGCGGACGGCAGCGGGGACGGGTTGATCGCTATACGCTCAGCAGCCCCGGGGTCTCAGATGCGTGGGTGGGGATCAGCCGTGCGACGGCTGCGTTCCGGGTCCGCACCCCAGCGCGGTCGAAGATGTGCTCCATGTGCTTGCGCACCGTGGCAACCGATGTCACCAGCGCCGCGGCCACTTCGGCGTTGCTGGCACCCTCTGCGACGAGTTCCAGCACCTGCCATTCCCGTGCGGTCAGCTGAGGCAACTCTTGCTGCCGGCGACGAGCAAGGCGGTCGATCTCGAACAGGTGTGGTCGGAGCAACCGCACGACGCCCTCGTCCGAGGGCGAAAATACCTCCGGCGCGTCGCGCCAGAGCAACAGCCGTCGCGTGAAACCCGGCGGAGCCGGAAACTCGACCCACAGCAGATCGCCGACTCCGCGCCAGTACTCCCGATAGAGCGGCCAGGACCTGATCTCCAATGTGCTGAACCGGGCGGTCCACCGTTCGACGCGGCCTGTTGCCGACCGTCGCGGATTCGCCCCGGTTTCCGCCACTGCGGCCATGGACCACCATTGCTCGTCTGCAGCGTCGGTGTCACCGATGAACAGACGGGACGACTCCTCCAGAACCTGGTGGCTGGTGAACCGCCGTCGCCGATAGTCCATCACCACGAACGCAATCTCTGTCGTGGCAACGAGGCGGTTGACCACCGTGAGCAAGCTCCAAGGAATGGTCGGCCCGCCCAGGTCCGCGTTCATTTCGTCGATGGCGTCGACCAGTGTCAGCAAAGTGCGATCGCGATGGTCTACCAACTCGGCTCCTGTCCGTCGAAGGAGCATGCTATCGCCGACGACAGTGCTTCCAATCCGCCGAATGCAGGAATCACGGATACGCCTCAAGGCGTATGGCGTGTTCGCGGGGGCTGGCTCAAGCTGTACCTGATCGGACGTGGCGAGCCCGCGTCGGTCCTGGATTCCCGGCTGATCCTGCCGGCCGAACGTACACCGGAGGCACCGATGTCCGCACGACTGCGCAGAGTGGTCGGTTCATCGATAGCCGTTGTCGCACTGATTTTCTCCTTACTCATGGTCAGTCCATCGGCGCTGGCCGCGCCGAGGCGGGAGCGAGCGGATTCAGCAGTCGTCAGCACCTGGAACGCGATTGCAGTGCGGACGATCTTCACCGAGAACCTCACGCCGGTACCGTCGTCGGGGCTTTACTTCGGGTTTACTTCCATCGCTGTCTTCGACGCGGTCGTGGCCATTGAGGGCGGTTATCAGCCCTACGTCTACGAGGGCGGAGCTCCGGCGCACGCCTCGTCGAGGGTGGCCGCGGCGACCGCCGCCCATCGGGTACTGGTCCAGTACTTCCCGGCGTCGACTGCCGCACTCGACGCCGACTTCACTGCCTTCCTGGCCGGGGTTCCCGACGGACCCGGCAAGACCGGAGGCCGGCAGGTGGGGGAGGCGTCGGCCGCGGCCATCATCGCCGTCCGGAACAACGACGGACGCAATGCGCCGATCACCCTCGACGTCACTCCGGCGCCGGGTGTCTGGCGACCGACACCGCCGGCACTCGCCCCGATGCTGGTGCCGTGGCTGGCATTCGTGACGCCGCTGTCCCTCCGCAGCCCCGCCCAGGTGTTCTTGGCGGGGCCGCGGGACCTCACGTCCGCCGCGTACGCACAGGAGTGGCAGGAGACCAAGGCGTACGGGGCGAAGACGGGCTCCAGTCGAACTGCGGCGCAGACGCAGACCGCCCTGTTCTGGAACGCCAACGCGGTCGCCCAGTACCAGGTGGCGCTGGAAGACCGGCTCAACCGTCGTCCGGAGAGCATCGTGCGGGGTGCCCGGGCGTTCGCGTTGCTGGGTGTCGGCACGGCCGACTCGCTGATCACCTGCTGGGGGTCGAAGTATCACTACGCGACCTGGCGGCCGATCACGGCGATCCAGCTGGCGGACACCGACGGCAACCCCGCAACCGCGGCAGACCCGGCCTGGGAGCCCCTGGTGCCGACGCCGCCCTATCCGGAGTACGCCAGCGGCCACGCGTGCATCACCGGCGCGGCCACGAACACCTTCGGGTACCTCTTTGGGCAGCGGTCGATCGACATGAACATCGCGTCGTCGGTGACCGGTACCACCCGGCACTTCGACTCGGTGAGGGCGCTCGACGCCCAGACGCAGAACGCCCGGATCTGGCTCGGGCTGCACTTCCGCCGTGGGATGACCGACGGCAGCAGGATCGGCCACGAGGCCTCGGCGTGGGTCATCTCGCGTGAGTTCCGGCCGACCTGCCGAAGCGGTCACCGTGCTTGAAGTCCAAGGTTCGGACTGGCTCTGGACAGCGTCGGAGCCAGTCCGGCCATGGAACCTGCGTAGCTATTGCGCATCCCTGGGCATCCCCATAGCGGACTTAGTCGGTCACTATCGGCCGGCACGTTCGCGGAAGGGGAGCGGGTACCGTCGACAGAGCAGACTCACGGCTGATCGACAGCCCGTCCAACGAAGGAGAGTTCCGTGGCCAGAAACGACGATCACAGCACAGGGGACAGCCGGCAGCCGTACTCGGATCAGGGTGGGACAGAGGGCCGGCACGCACAAACCCACGACGTGCAGGCAGAGGCGGCCTCGAATTCTGCTCCCCATGTCGACAAGGTCGACGAGTTCGCCGACGACCTCGCCAACGACAAGCGTTAGCTCAGAGGCGGCGCCCGGCATTGCCGGGCCCGGCGGGGCTATTACTCGTCGGCGACGGAGACATCGTTGGTGCAGTGCCATTCCCTCGGGATATCGCGGAGGTCCTCCATGACCGTCAACAAGCGGACAATCAGCGCATTCTTCTCAGCGTTGGTGGTCGTTGTCGTTCTGCCGGTCGTGGCTGCGCCGTCAGCCGGTGCCAACGCGCCGGCGTCGATCTCCGTGCGCGCAAGCGCCACCGACCTGCCGGTCGGCGGATCCACCATTGTCACCGGTCATGTCCGGGAGTCTGGCCGCGCCGTGGCCGACGTGCCGGTCGAAATCTGGGTGCGTCCAGTCGGTTCGTCGGCGTGGCGGCACACCGCCAATGCATGGACCACCCGCGCCGGCGGCTACTCGGTCCGGCAGTCCTACGCTCAGGCGTCGGTGACGATGGCTCGTTTTCGGGGTCGACACGGAGGCTCAACGGCCGACGCGACGACGATCGTCGCGGTCCACCAGTCGTTCGCCGCCGTTGGCATCAAAGGATGTGCGGATCTCCCGGACAATGCGTGGATAGAATGGCAGGGCCGGACCTCATCTGCCGCAGCGGGGTCCTATGCGCTCGCCCAGTGGCGATACAGCGCGGCGTACCCCTGGCACACCCTGCCCGCAACCACCGTGCGGGCTGACGGAACATTCAGCAGCCACTACAGCACTGGCCATGGCGTGTTCGAGGCGCGCTGGATCCTCAACGGGCGAGTCAATGTTGTCGGCACTGCGTCGCCGACTTACGTCGGTGATGGCCCGATCGGCAATTTCGGCCCTGTGGAATGCGACCAGTTCACCCGGGAATGATCCGCGGGATCCATTGTCGGGCTGTGTCAGACGGTGAGTCGTTTGCCTTCGGGCACCGATGGCCAGCGCCACACAAACAATCAAGTGGCCGGCACCCGGTGCTCCTTCCACACCACGGGCGCTGCTACGTCGCGCTCACCCGGCAAGCCCCGGTATCAGCGCGGCGGATCACCGGTCAACGCGAGACGCATGGACGGCACCGGGTGCGGGCAGCACGATCGACCCGAGGAGGCTGTACGCCGCGCCTCTGGGCGACCGGATCGAGCATCAAGCGGCTCAACGCTGCCAAAGTCATCTATGTGATCGGTTGGTCGCGTAGCGTCGGGTTCAGCGCTTTCGTCGGGTCCGGGACGGAGACCCTGATGCTTCGGGCGCGGCTAACACCGAGCCGGTTCAGCGTGAGAACCGGCAGAGGCAGCAGAATCGCTACCGGTCGTGGAGGCTGCTCATGGCGTCAGTGAAGGTGGTGGCAAGGGTCACGTCGTCGACGATCGTCGGGGGTCGTCGGTGGCTGTTGTGGTCATGCTGGGCCGCCGCCGCGCTGCTGGTGACCTTCGCGTGTGCGCTGAAGTTCCGGGCGGGTGGGCCCCGCGGTGTGCTGATCATCGATGATCTGACGCAACTCGGTGCGGCCGGTGCAGCGGCCCTCGGCGCCGGCTGGGCGGCCCGACGACGGACCGGTCGGGGGCGTGCCGCGTGGGCGTCGGTGTGTGTGGGCGCAGGTGCATGGACGGCCGGTCAAGCGTTGTGGTCCTTCTACGAGCTGATCGCTGACCGGTCCACACCGTTCCCCTCGTGGGCAGACGCGGGGTACCTGTTGTTCCCGGTGGGGGCGGCGGTGGGCTTGGGATTGTTGCCGACCATCGGCGGAGGCGCTCGCCGGCGGTGGCTGCTCGACGGCGGCATCATCGTGTCTTCGCTGGTCACGGTGTCCTGGGCAACGACGCTCGGCGCGGTGGCGCACAGTGCCAGTGACTCCCACTTCGGGTTCGCGGTGTCGATCGCCTATCCGATCGGTGACATCCTCGTGCTGAGCATGGCCATCCTCGCGGTCTGCCGTCCCCATGCGCAGCGTCGTGAACTGGTGCTGCTGAGCTTGGCGATGACCGCGATGGCGGTAGCCGATTCCATTTTCGCCTACCTCAACGCGACGGGAAAGTACGCAACAGGAAGCCTGTCGGACATCGGGTGGGTCGCGGCGTTCCTGTTGTTGGCCGTTGCCGGGGTGAACGCCGCGACCAGCACCGTCCCGGTGAGCTCGCCGGTGGTGGATACGGGGCGCCCTGCGGCATCGACGATGCTGCCGTACCTACCGCTGTTGTGCGCTGCGGTGGTGCTCGTCGTTCGCCAGCTCCAGGGCATCAGCGTGGACTTCGTCGAATTCTTCAGCATGTCTGTGGCGCTTGCGATGGTGCTCGCCCGGCAGTACCTCACGGTCCGGGAGAACCGGGAGCTCCTGCGGGTCGTGGCCGCCCGGGAGAGTCAGCTCCATCAGCAGGCCTTTCATGATCCGCTGACCGGCCTGGCGAATCGGGCGTTGTTCATCAACCGTGCTGAGCACGCTCTGGAACTGCACCGTCGTGACCTGCGTGCCGTATCCGTGCTGTTCTGCGACCTCGACGATTTCAAGACCGTCAACGACACTCTCGGCCACGCCGCCGGCGATGAGATGTTGACCAGGGTGGCCGAAAGACTGCGGGGAGCACTTCGACCCGGTGACACCCTCGCCAGGCTCGGCGGGGACGAGTTCGCCGTCCTGCTGGAAGATGACGGCGAACCGGCGGTCGTGGGGGCCCGCCTGGTCCAAGCCCTGTACGACCCGTTCGTGCTGCGCGGCGGCGTGGTGACCGTCAGGGCCAGCGTCGGCCTGACCCGATTGCTGCCGGACGAACCGACACCGACGGTGGACGCCCTTCTCGCACACGCCGATGTGGCCATGTACACGGCCAAACGCGCCGGAAAAGGCCAACTCGCCTGCTACGACGCCTCCATGAGCAGCGCCAACGCCGACGACCTGACCTTGAGGCAGCCGCTCATCGAGGCCATCATCGATCACCGCATCGAGGTGGCCTACCAGCCCATCATCGACATCGACACCGGAAACGTCGTGACCCTAGAGGCCCTGGCACGCTGGAACCACGAAGGAACAGCCATTCCGCCGGACCGCTTCATCCCCATGGCCCACCGGGCGGGCGTGATCGGCGAACTCACCGATCACATGCTGGAGCAGGCCTGCCGGCAGCTCGCGGTCTGGTCCGCCGAGACAGGCGACACCGAGTTCCAAGTTGCTGTCAACATCCCGCCCAGTGCCATCACCGACCGAGCGACCCCGGGGACCATCACCGCCCTGCTGCACCGGCACCGCCTCAATCCCGGGCAACTTGTCCTGGAAATCACCGAAGAGGCGCTCCTGGCCGACCTGCCTGTCGCCCGGGACGTCACCCGTCAGCTGCGCGACATCGGAGTACACCTTTCCCTGGACGACTTCGGCACCGGCTACTCCTCACTTCTGCATCTGAAAACCGTTCACCTGAGCAGCTTGAAAATCGACCGGAGCTTCACCAGCAACATCGACACCGACCCGACCGCAGAGCACCTCCTCGACGGCATCCTCACCCTCGCCCGCCACCTCGGCCTCGACGTCATCGCAGAGGGAATCGAACGCTCAACACAAGCCGATGTGCTCCGCCGCCTGCACTGCAGATTCGCCCAGGGGTATTGGTATGCTCGCCCCACCGGCCCCCAGCAGATCAGCCAACTCCTCGATGACCGCCGGACCGGACGATTGGCAGGACGCCTCCACATAGACGTTCAAGCGCAGTAAGCATCACTGACCGTGCCCAGCTCACGTCGGCAACCATCCCCAACAACGGTGAGCCCAAGCCTCATCCCTGCCCCGGCGAGCGGGTGAGCCAGCGGGCCCGTTCGGTGGTCGCGTTCAGTGCACAAAGCCATAGCACTGTTCCGCGATCGCCTTCATCCCCGCTTCATTGGGGTGAAAAGAACCAGCAGTGGTGGCCATGTCGGGCTGAAATCCGAAAACCCACGGGACGTCGGAGCCCAGTCCGTGGTCGGCGCTGATCGCTGACACGGTCAGTAGTTCAGCTCCGGACCGGTCCGCGGCGATCCGGTAGGCCCGCGCAAGCGCAGCCTGAAGGCGCAGGAAGACCTGCAGTTCCTCCGGGCCGAAGATTGCGGTTTCGCCGGTGGGCGTGTGCTCGGTGACCACTGTCAGGTAGTCGACGAGGACGACCCTGGCGTGTGCGGCACGCTCCCGCACCGCATCCACGATCGCGGCGAGACCCGCTGCAGCCAGTTCGATATCCTCTTCGGCGGCGTCGGGCAACCCGTTGGTGAAATTCTGACCGAGCAGCTGGACCAGCGGTCCGGCTGGTTCGTGCCGGGACCAGGCGGCGAACAGCATGGATCCGATGAACTGGAGATCGTTTCCACCGGCGGTGATGGTCACCAGGTCCACGTCCGACGGTAATCCGTCCAGCTGCGGGGCGAACTGCCGTCCGGTCATCGTCTGCTGTGGAGTGTGCAGGATGTTCGCGGTGGTAGCCCCGGAGACAGTGAGATCGACGACGTCAGCGCCCAACGCTGTGGCCAGCAGATGCGGGTAGTTTCGGGTGGACCGCATCGCGTCCACGTCGTCCACCGGCTCGAGCGTGGGTCCGGCAGCGAACGAGCTACCAAGGGCGGCAATGGTTCTGTACCTGGGTAATTCGTGACTCATGACGTGTACGTCTCCTGTCGTCGCGCTCGGCCTGCGGGGCTTCGGCACTTCAGCGCGCGAGATGCCGGCGGACGAACGCGGCTTGTTCAGCGCTGACCGCGGCTTCTTCGGGGGCGTTGCCGTAACCGGCGTGGGGGCGTCCGTCGAAGATGTGCAGGTCCGCGTCGACGCCGGCTTCGCGGAGTCGGCGGTGCATGCGAACTGTGTTGGAGAGGAACAGGTCCCGGGTGCCGCCGATGAGCAGGGTGGGCGGGAATCCGGTGAGGTCACCGAACAGCGGCGACAGGTACGGGTCCTGCAGGTCGTGCCCGTCGGCGTAGAGCAGGTTGACGTCGCGCAGCGTCTGCAGTCCGACGCTGACGTGGGCGAGGGTGGTGAAGCTGTCTCCGGACTCGGTGAGGTCGATCTCCGGGGTCAGCAGCACCAGCGCGGCGGGCATCGGCAGGCCTTCGTCTTTCGCACGGAGCAGCAGAGCCGCGGCAAGATTGCCGCCGGCGGACCCGCCCCCGACGACGATGTGGGACGGCTGGCGGACCTCGAGCAGGGCACGGTAAACCGCGACCGCATCATCGAGTGCGGCCGGGTACGGGTGCGCCGGGGGCATGCGGTAGTCGGGTGCCCAGTTGAGAATCCCGGTGACCGCGACGTTGAATTCCGCCATGACCCTGGTGAGGTCACCGCCGCCCATCACCAGCGCGCCGCCGTGGAAGGTCAGGTAGACCGGTGTGTCGTCGGCGACCTCTGCATTCTTCGGGATGAGGACGTAGGTCGGGACACCTGCGATGTCGCGGAGTTCGGAGTCCGCAAGCGGCGGCAGGCCGCTCAGCATCTCGGCAACCATCGCGTCCGTCTGGGCCACCCACTGTTCCCAGCCGGCGCGGTCGCCCACCGACGGATACTGCGTCGGCGTGATCGATTGTTCGATCCCGGCGCGGGCCGCGTCGCTGAGGAAGCTCGGGGCGGGGGGCGGGTTCACGGCTTCAATGGTCATTCCATCTCCTTCGACGGCACAACGGAGTTTCGATGCGAAGGGCTTGACCGACGTCTGCCGCGCGGGTGTGGGTTGACGGTGAGCTGAACGCTGTGAAGGGCGGCGATGACGCCTCCGTCGACGAGCAGGTCGATGCCGGTAAGGAACGTCGCGTCGAGAAGGAGAACACTACGTCAGCGGCGGTGCCATCGGGAGCGCCGGAGCCAGACGCTCGATCATGGCGCGCAGTACACTCTGGCGCTGCACTCTGGCACGTGATCGGGCGGGGGAGCTGGACCGTGCCGGACCCGGTGGTCCGAGCTCTCGCGCCGATGGCGAAGGATGGTGGCATGGACATCACCGAGATCATTCTGGCCGATCACGAAGAACAGAGACGTGCGTTCGCCCGGCTCGACGACATCGACCGGCGCGACGCCGCGTCGCTGGGGGCACTGTGGACCCGGTTGTCCGCCATGCTCGAGGTTCACGCGCAGGCAGAGGAAGAATTCTTCTACCCGGAGTTGCTGGCGCTGGGGGAGCGGCTGCACGACGACACCGAAGTGGAGGAGACCAAGGACGCGATCGGCGATCACAACGACATTCGCGACGGCATCCTCGAGGCAGCCAAGCACGAGCCGGGTTCGGACGGTTGGTGGGCCGGGGTGCAGGCAGCTCGCGAAGCCAATGACGAGCACATGGGCGAGGAGGAACACGAGGGCCTGGCCGATTTCCGCCGGCACGTCGATCTTGATACCCGGCACAAGATCGCCGTGAAGTTCGTCGCCTACGAGGCCGAACACGTCACCGGGGTTCCGGTCGTCGACAAGGACCCGGAAGAGTACATCGAGCAGAACAGCTGACAGGTCCTGGACCTGCTGCCGGCGTATTCACTCGACCGGCCGAGGCGGCTGCTGCCAGACACGGCCCTCTGGCCATAGACCGAAACGAGCTTTCCGGGCTCAATGTCCTATGCTGGCCCGGGGACCACCTTCGACGAGAGCGACGCGTCATGGCTACTGACAGTCCGACGCATGCGCCCCTCATCACTGCCATAGGTGCCGTCCTTGCCGCTTGTACAGACAATGGCGAGGCGGACATTCACTACCGCGAAACGCAAGGCGACGAACCGACGTGCGTCGCCGTGCTTCACCTCGTGTTCCACCAAGAGTGACCAACCCTCCGCCCGACCTTGCGGTACTGCTGGCGGGCATCCGGGAACAGACGAGGTTCGAGTTACAGCTTCTGCACGAACGCGTCAACACCCTGCTGGCCGCGGAGGCTTTCTTGACGATCGCCTACACCGCCACCATGAACAGCGCCGGATCATGGGCCGCGGTGGTCGCCCCAATTCTTGCCGGTCTAGGCCTCCTGCTCGCCGCTCTTGCCTGGCCCGGGGTGAATACGACGGCGCGCCTGGTCATGCATTGGACCTATCAGATCGGTAACTTGGAAGAGCAGCACCCCGAGGTGCAAAGTGCCAGTCCGACGCATGCGCCCCTCATCACTGCCATAGGTGCCGTCCTTGCCGCTTGTACAGACAATGGCGAGGCGGACATTCACTACCGCGAAACGCAAGGCGACGAACCGACGTGCGTCGCCGTGCTTCACCTCGTGTTCCACCAAGAGTGACCAACCCTCCGCCCGACCTTGCGGTACTGCTGGCGGGCATCCGGGAACAGACGAGGTTCGAGTTACAGCTTCTGCACGAACGCGTCAACACCCTGCTGGCCGCGGAGGCTTTCTTGACGATCGCCTACACCGCCACCATGAACAGCGCCGGATCATGGGCCGCGGTGGTCGCCCCAATTCTTGCCGGTCTAGGCCTCCTGCTCGCCGCTCTTGCCTGGCCCGGGGTGAATACGACGGCGCGCCTGGTCATGCATTGGACCTATCAGATCGGTAACTTGGAAGAGCAGCACCCCGAGGTGCAAAGTGCCAGCCCCATATCCTGGGGTTTGCAGGATCGACGTTTTCGAGAAGCCGGGCAACGCCGCAGCCTGCTGCTATTCCGTTTCTCGCCGCCGACGTTCCTCATTGTCTGGGTGGTCTTGTTGGTGTGCTCGCTCGTTCTACGCAACTGATCGGCCAACGCCTGACGCTAGAGCGGACGACCGCCGACGCCGCTGTAGCAATTCGAGCGACTCGACTGGAACATCCGCAAACGTCCGTCATTCAAGTACTCGGCGATTGAGGCAATCTAGGCTTGTTCAACGTTCGGTGTCCAGGCTTACGACAGCCAGCAGCACCACTTTCCGTCACCGTGACACAATAACGCTGAAGGGCCTCACCTAATCGCCAAGCCGCGACGCTGCTCCGGCCAACCGCGCTTGGTCGGGAGCTGCACTATGCGGCTGATGATGCGGCCGGACACCTCCACCGGACCGCCGACCTTCACAGCGACTAGGGGCTTTGCTGTCCGACGTCACGTCGTTGTGGTGGGACGAAGCCGGCCACAAGGTCACGCCTCATGGACATACCGCAATCCGGCGCACATGACCTTCGACGCCGCCCCAGCGCCGCGCTTCGCTGGTGCCGATAATGGACATTATGTCAGGTATTGATGGTTAGTGTAGCAGGCACCTCCCGCGGCTGGGCGCTGTGAACGAGATGCCGATGCCATCGCGACGTCGTGCTTGACGTGTCGACGACCGAGAAGGAGCAACAGCTCGGCCTCATGCCAATGACGGCGCCGTTCGCCCCAGGCGGGGCCATGACATGGTTGTTGGGCTACCTCGCCGTGGGCGGCGAGGGGGATGCGGCGCGTCGCCAAGGGCTCCTGCAGCAGCTCAACCAGCAGGTGCTGCTGCCGCTTACCAGCTACCGCGTCCCCGCAATCAAGCTCGGGCAGGGCACCACAAAGGACGCCGTCGCCACAGTGTTCGAAAAGGTCAACACCGGCGGTCTTGCCCTCAATGTGTTCGAATTGCTCACCGCCATCATCGCTGGCGACCGCCCGTACTACGATGAGCACGGCACGGACTTCCGATTAGGTGAGGATTGGTCTGCCACCTGCGCCGTTCGGGACAAGTTTCCGGTGCTGTCCGGATTAGGTGCCACCGACTTTCTCCAAGGCGTAAGCATCCTCTCCACCCTGAATCGGCGACGACACGACGTCGCCGCCCGCAAGCCTAAGCCGACGGCAACCAGCGCACGCAAGGACGACATCCTTGGCCTCGACCTGCGCGAATACCTGTGCTGGGCCAACGACCTGCGAGGTTCGCTGCCATGGGTTGCGCACTTCCTCAAGGCGGAGCACTTCCATACCGCGGGCAGCCTTGCATATCGAAGCCAGCTCGTCTCTCTCGCCGTACTCCGAGTACTCGTCGGCGATGACATCGACCTGTACGCAGTCCGGTCACGGATCCGGCAATGGTTTTGGTGCGGCGTCCTGGGCGAACTCTACGGGAGTACCATCGAAACTAAGATTGCGCGAGACGCCGAGCAGGTACCGGACTGGGCTCGCGCGGCCAAAAGCGGCGCGCCCGCGCCCCAGCCCGACACGGTCGTCCGTGCCACCTTCGCCGAGACCCGACTGTTGTCAATGCGCACGCGCGGCTCCGCCGCTTACAAGGGCGTATATGCGCTACTGATGGCCCAGCCAGCGCCGTGCGTCGACTGGAAATTTCACAAGGTTATCGACCAAGCGACCTATGAGGACCTGCAGGTCGACATCCACCACGTCTTTCCGCACAAGTGGTGCCTTGACAACAGCATCAACCCAAATTACCGCGAGAGCATCATTAACAAGACCCCGATGGCGAGAAGGACCAACATTCAGCTCGGTGGCGTCTCTCCCAAGCAGTACATGGCGCGCCTAGATAATAACGGCATTACCCCCGACGCCGTCGACGAGATCATCCGAAGCCATGCGATCGATCCCGCGACCCTACGTTCCGGCGACTTCGACACCTACTTCGCCGCGCGCCGAAAATCCCTGGTAGCGCTAATTGAAGGCGCGATGGGCAAGCCGGCTAACCGTGACTGGGATGAAGACGCCGACGACACGGAGGCCCCCGAAGCCTTCGCCGACGGGCCGGACGACCTCGACACAGAGGATGAGGCGCTCTAGCAAACCCAGCCCAGACCGTCGATTATCAGCGGTAATCAGTACAGTCGGCCGAAGGCTTCCCACGAACGCATTTTGTCGCGTTAAGAGGTGCCTCTGGCACGAGTTAAGTCAGCTGAATTCAGCCCCAGCTGGTTGATTAGAGCACCCCCGCCTTCCAAAGTGGCAGCTGTTCCTCCATTCCAAAAGCACGCGAGATTGCGCGCCGATCGTCGTCGATGCTCATCATATGCAGCTGGCTTGCTCGTGTTGAATGCTCTCGAAGAACTTTGTCAACTCTCACTCTAGTAGTTCGCGGTTCTTGTCTCCAGCCCGCCGGACCCGAGCACTTCTAGCGGATGACTCCCTCCTCTTCTTACGTCCCGTATCTTTCATAGGCCGCTTGGCGACTAATCCCCCAGCGAATCTCCAATCTCATTCCGAAGGCCTCCGCTTCTATTAGCCAGGTAGATTTCCATTTCGACTAGCCGCTCAGCTGCCCATACTAGCTCGAGCGCTAAGGAGATCCATTGGGAGAAATGCGTCGAATAACGTAATGACGGCGCCAACCTCATGCGGTTAGCATCCGACTCTAGATTGGTGGACTTTTCACGCCACTGCGCATCGGCCCGGGCGGCGATGCGATGCCGAGTGCTAGATCTCGGTATATGCTGCCGGCAGCTTTGAGCGCCGCGGCCTGGGTGTGCAAGGTGATCGTAAACGCTCTCGGCATCAGCCGCCGCCTTCGGGTCGTGTATGTACGTGTGATGGCGCTCATCTGACCTTCCCCAGACCTGCTCACTCGAATTCCCCACAGGGCCCCGCTTCATGCTCACACAGCAGGACGACGTGGACATCCATGCACTACGAAAACGGGGTTGGCCGATCTCGGCGATCGCCCGGCACGTGGGCCGGGACCGAATGACGGTCCGGGCCTATCTCGAGGGGAAACGGCAGGTCGATCAGCGGACACCGGCCGGTGAGGACACCTTCGCCCGGTTCGTCGATTACGCCGCCGCCTGGCTGGCCGAGGGCCCGCACCTGTGGGCCACCGCGCTGCATGACGAGGTCGTGAAGCTCGGCTATGACCGGTCGTATCCGTCGTTCACTCGGGCGTTGCGACTGCGGGGGTTGCGGCCGGCGTGCGAGCCGTGCCACCCCACCAAGGGCCGCCAGGCGGCGGTGATCGAGCACTCGCCGGGTGAGGAAGCCCAGGGACTGGGTGGAACTGCCCGACGCGCCCACCGGGTGGGACGGCTACGGCAAACGCGCATACCTGTTGATGGGAGCCTTGTCCCACTCGTCGAAGTGGCGCGGGGTGCTGTGCGAGTCGATGGAGCAACCGCAGCTCGCCGACGCGCAGTACCAGATCGCGGCGAAGCCCGGCGGGGTAACGAAGGACTGGCGGTTCGACCGGATGGCGACGGTGGTGCACCCCTGGACCGGGGCGGTCACCGCGACATATGGGCAGGTCCCCAAGCATTTCGGCGTGCGGGTGCGGCCCTGCCCACCGCGGCGCGGGAACCGCAAAGGCGTGGTGGAGAAGGCGAACCACACCGCCGCGCAGGGGTGGTGGCGGTCGCTGCCCGATGAGGTCACCGCAGCGCAGGCCCAGGCATTGCTGGAAAAGTTCTGCTCGAGCATCGCCGACCAACGCAAACGCCTCGACCGCGAGGGCAATCGTTGCACCGTCGCCGATCTGGCCGGCGCTGAACCGCTCCGACCGGTCCCGAAGGACCCGCCGGTCGCGGTGACGACGGTGACCCGGAAGGTGTCGGCGCAAGGGTTGGTGTCCTTCCGCGGCAACACCTACTCCGTCCTACCGGCGCACGCCGGGGCAACAGCGGTCGGTCGACACCGCCTCGGCTCGGCGGTCAGGATCTGGGGTGGCAAAAGTAGAGTCAGCCATGTCGAGGTCTTCCGGATGGCAGTGTGAGAACTTCCATCTTCGGAAGGCCTCGACCTCTATCCCGGGCCTCGACGCGCCGGCCCCAGCTACACCCTCATCTGCGAAGAAAGCCGCTTCACCAAACCGATCAGCTCGATCTCAGGCATTGAATTGATCAGTCTGGCGTAGTTTCACTTTCCGACGCCCACCCGCATTTACATTAGTAAGGGTAACTCTGCCTTCGGCCTGCATCCGACGGACGAAGCCCTGCCAGCTATCAAGACCATAAGCCAGTACCCAGTCGAGTCGGTGGTCGTCCTCAGGAGCAAGGTCTCCCGCACTGACAATGATCGGCGAGCGCCCCAACGCTATATACGATTTGAAGTAACTGTCAACTTCGCTATTGTCTTCCACCAGGTCGACAAGCCCAAGCGCATGTGCAATCTTGTACTCGCCTACAGCCAACTCGGATTTGGTGACCAACTCGAGTACCTGCTTGTAGGACTCCCCGACAAGAATGGAATCAGGGGCCCTTTGATATGTCTAGCTGATCGATGTAGCTCGATTTCAGTAACAGCTCCATACTCGGTCCCAGTATTAAATGTTCAATGTGCGCTTCCTGAAGCGTGACTAGCCCCGCGCCACTAAGTTCAAGATGGTCGATCGTAATTCGCCGACCGATGCGAGGGCCGTCACTTGTTGCATACACTTTCGCCCACAGCCGCCCGAGACTGATCGCACCGGGCAGATTTTTACTGAAAGGCGTGGCTGCCATCACTCGCTCTTGAAGTGCAGCAATCTGCTCGGTAGGGGCGTCGTCGTGTTCAGATTTCCAAATTGATACAATTAGCTCTGCACAAAGTGCCGACACCGGGATGTTAAATAGCAGAGCAACCGCTTGACTAATTGGCAACCGTGTAATTTGTCTAGCCAAAAACTGCTCGGCGATCGCGAGGTGTGTAAACTTGAAAGACAGATCGTCCTCTTCCCGTTCTACACTTATTGCACAAAGCGCGATCAAGCGGCGCTTCTCCTCTCGGGTAAGCTCGCGCTCCAGGGCACTAGACGCCGCTAATTCTAGCTCTTCCTCCGAGACCGCCGAGGCGCCTTTCCGTGCTACCAGCTCAGCAACTTCGGAAAAGATATCCGCCAATGTTTCTGAGCCAAATAGTTCAATGCCTCCCTGGCTTGTCAGTTTCCGCCGTTCGCGCTGAAGATATGCCTCGACTACGAACTGCAAGAAGTCCAATAATTTTCCAGCTTGGACCCAAGCTACGAAAGCTAGGCAGAAAAAGGGTGTTGTCAACAGGTCGCCGATTTTCGACGATACGTCCGACTCCGGAGTCGTAAAAGGCAGCTGACGCGCGAGTTCTCGCAATTGTGCCGGCTCCCAACGCACCAACTCGAGTGGGGTGACGTACGGAGGCCGGTCTAGAGTGTCGTGAAGATCTAAGCTTTGTTGGAGACGAGCGTCCGAGTAACTCGAACGTGCCGACAAGATCACAGTCCCCATCCCACGCAAAGCGTCGAGGATGGGTTTTAAGCCTATCAATGGATTGTCGTATGTACGGAAGCCGAGAAGCTCGTCGAAACCATCGATCACTAGGATGGCGAGGCCAGCACGACAGAGCGCCAACACTGAACTCTTATCTAGAATGCGGGTGCGTGCCATGCGGGCGTCTAAAAGAGTGTCGAGGCTATTTGCGCTCGTGCCGCTCGAGGAAATGTAAATTGCAAGGGGCTTTAGCTGGTCGGAGCTGGATAATGAATCGCGGGCGAATTGCAGCAAGCTGTGAGTTTTGCCTGATCCGGCTTCGCCTGTAAGCGTAATGAGATTGGTATATGAAGTATACGTGTTAGTCTGTGCCGAAATACGTTCACAAGCTTCAGTTATGGTGACATTGCTGCCATCGCCAAGGATCCCGCCGACCTTAACTTGAGCGGCGACGTTCGATATGTAAGGCTTGAGGTTCGGAAACAACTCTTCACTGATCTGACTCTCGAGTTCCACTTGTTCTTCGAGTTCCTCCAGCAGCCGCTCCTTAAGTACCTCCCAATTACAGATATCCGCGAGAAAAGCCTTGTATGGCTGGGGACCAGTGTCCGACTGCCAAATACGAGCCTGGTCGGTATTCAGTTCGAATTGGTCGGTTCGGGCCATAGCGCCACTCGAAGTGCGCAGATCCCAACGCACAACGATTGGCTGCGACGGTATGACAGAGGCATAGATAGAATTCCGTTCGGCGAAACCTCGCAGATCTTTCTGGATATCTAGTGCGAAGCTTTCGAACAAGCGATTGCCACCCTGGGGTACTAGCTGCTGAAGTTCATCAAGCACCGCTGACTCGGTGACGTCGCTGGCCGCTCCACGGCGGGGCCAGTAGGTCGCGGATGTTTCGGTAAAATCCTTTAGAGCAGCGAGCTCCCCGTTAACGAAAACGAAAAACGGATCAATTCGGCTGACATGACCATGATCGTAAATCTTCACGACGTGATTCGCGTTAACTGAGACCACCTCATGGAGAACGTCAAGGTCGACGTTCTCGGGGTCAGGGCCACCATGGAAAACTTGGTTCCGCATCTGCCGGATCGACGTGGCAGAGGCGACCTCTGTAGAAACACTCTCAGCAACTGTTAGCGCCGCGGACTGGCAGGTGGCACAATCCAACGCATCGCGATTCAGCACGATGTAGCGAGACCAGAGATCTAGGCTTCCCGGCAGGGTCATCTTCGTTGGTGCCTCGGCTGCTGCGGCACAGAGCAGGCCCAGCACACGCAACTGAAACTCCACATGGGCCAGCGTCTTGAGCGACCCTTGCCGCCGATCAGGCGCGGCTACCAAGTCGGCAATACTCAAATCGCCCTCCTCGAGCACTAGCGGGTCGGTTACACGTTATCGCGTTCGTACGCGCGCTCGCGCGCTGAGTGCTGCCGCAGGGTGAATACTAGTTCAGCCCCGTCGGCGGTCACATGAACCGGCGAGGGCGGGCGGACAGGTGCTGCAGCTAAAGTGCTGCGTGCGCCGGAACTCGAGCTGGCCGTGTGGTGAGCTGACGAGCCGCTGCTCTTCGTCGTAGCGGTCCCGGTAGAAAGCGAGGATCGCCGGGTCCAGTTCAGGCACGGCCGCCTCCTGCTCGCTTTGGGCCTTCGACGTGGCGTTGTAGGAGCTCTTCACCGACCTCGGGGGCGCTGGGCAGCGGCTGCCTGCGACCACTCGTGATGAAGCCGAAGCGGTCATAGAACCGGCGGGCGCGCGGGTTTTCGTCCGCTACCCACACCCATCAGCATCAACGTGACTGCGAGCCTACCCAAACGGGGCGTCAGCGGGTCTGCGCGTCGAATCCAGCATGTCGAAGCTCGCGAATGACGTCTGCTTGCCAGTTGCCGTCCGGGTAGGCGATGTAGACGAGACCGTAGATTTCGGAGGGCTTCTCGACGCCGGCGTTGATGACCATGACTCGATTGCGGCCGATGAGGCCGGCAAAGTAGCCAAGTTCGAAGATGACGTTCTGGCGGGCTCGGGGCTGCTGTGAGGGGATGCCGGCGGGTCCGCCCGCGTCGTCGGGCGTGAGCAGCACCACGGCGTAGCTGCTGGCTCCAGCGTGTTGTTCAAACTTCTCTATGAGTGTGCGGCCACCGTTGGGCTGTTCGTGCAGGATGGTGACGATTCCGAGGTTGTTGGTGGATCGTTCGAGGAAGCGGGCGATGGTTTCTTTCGTCGCGCTGTCCTGACCGTGCACCAAGAAGATCGTTTGCTTATCGGCTCGGTTGGTTCGATTGAGGCGATGGGCGCCGGCAGTTGGCTCGGGTCCCCAGGTCACGGCAATGTGCGACAGCGCGGACCCGGGTACATGGTTCATCTTCAGCGCCTGGACGAACTTGCGGTCAACGAAGCCACGTGGGTCGTCGGCCTCGACGATGTCGCTCTCGAAGATCTGGGTGTCGGCATCGAAGTAGCCTTTCGCGGCTTGGATGTGCGCCTGAACAGGCGTCCGGACCTCGTCTGGAGTGCCTGGTGCCCGCACAATGACTACTCGCTGCTGTTGAGATTGCATGATCGACATGAGTGCGGTGTGCGGTGAGCTCCTTGTTCAGCGGGGCGATGCGGCTCCAGAGCCTGGTCAGATACTGCCTGGCGGTCGTGACGCCGGCGAGGTTTTCGTAGTTGGTAGGCCCGAGGTGCGCGGCCCATTGGCCGTTCGGCCCAGATCGTGTGATCAGTGCAGGGTGCTCATGGGCAAGGACCTCGCCGGCCGCCGTGCTCGATCCCCGGATACCAGCGGCCGACCAACTCGACAACACCGTGTACGACGCCAACGACTTCGACCGCGGCCACCTGACCCGCCGCCGCGACCTCGGCTGGGGCACCGCAGCGCAGGCCAAGGCCGCCAACGACGCGACGTTCCACTACACCAACGCCGCACCACAGGCGTCTGGGTTCAACCAATCCAAGGAACTGTGGGCAGGCCTGGAGGACTACGTCCTTCAACACGCAGCCACCTACGAAGAGCGCCTCGCCGTCTTTACCCGACCCATCCTGTTACCAGATGACCCGACATACCGCGGCACCCAGATCCCGCTGCGGTTCTACAAGATCGCCGCCTGGCTGGGCGATCAGCGACTCGCCGCGTCCGGGTACGTGCTGGACCAGACGGCGCTGGTACAGCGCATCCTCGCCGCACCAGACCGGCAAGCGCACACCGCGCCACCGCTGGGCGCCTACCGAACCTTTCAGCTACCCATCTCCGACATCGCCAGCACCGCAGGTCTGGCCATGCCCGACCTCGTCGAAGCCGACGTCCTTCAACCAGCCGTCGCGGCCCGCAGCAGCGCCGCCCAGCAGGCCACGGGCGGGCGGATCGAGCTGAGCCAGTACGATGACATGGTCCTGACCTGACACCGCAGTTACGTCACGTGACAGCTCGATGGATTGAGATCTGTTGCGCTGCAACATATTTCACCGATAACCTATGGTTATGTCAAGTAGTATCGGGCGTATCGCATTTGACGAAACTTGTTGTGCCCTCCTGATTCCGACTCAGCATATCGGCAGCAATCGTGATACTCACTACAACTGCCTCCTTAAACAACGCGTCCGCCTTGATCGATGATCCAAGCGCAAAATTCATTATTCGCACGTACCTAATTAGTGCGCTTCCTGACCGAGCGACTGTCTCCGACGTCTTGTCACGTTGATATCGAGCCTGAGAGCCGTCACTAAACTTTACATTGACGGCTCTATTAAAAAGTATCAGCTCGACCTGCGTCAACGGGTCGGCGCCAGACAGCGTGGCTAGCCTATCGTTGTTGAGGGTGGCATCTGTTAAGCTGGAACTAGTGTTAGGGGAGCCGCCCGACTCGGCACTCGCAGAGAATACCGCAGTAGCGGACACCACCGAAGCTACTGTCAGGGCCATCAAGAAACCACTCATACGCAGCCGTCGCACCATTTTTCCCTTCGCGTCTCTAAAGTCTTGGGCGAGAGGCTAAGTTATTACGAACGGCTCCACAAGAGCCGTGCGGGTGAATCGCTAGCGTCCATAAGGCAAGCCGTGCTGCCGCCTCAGCCCGTTGGATCGACCCTTCCCAAGGCGGAGTCTCCGAACGATGAGTTCCAGCCGCCATCGGCTTCTGTGCGCGTGCGGCCGTCGCGCGGCCACCTGGGAGCCGTCGATGCTGACGAGGAGTGCTTTGGCTCGGGCGACGCGATCGAGGACTTTCGCGTTGGTTGCGCGACTGCTTCACGGTGACTGAATCCATCCCCCAGCGGTTCACCATCCCCCGGTGTATCACGGGTGAGACGCACATGCCGAGGTGAGACATGTCCGTCCGTCCGGCGGAAAGCATGACCACGGCCAAGAACACGACCCATATTGATACGCAGGGGTGCCAATACCATTTGGGTATTCGCAGGATCTGCTCGTTCCCCCGGGCTCTTGAGGGCGTGCTCGCTGAGGAGATCGCCCCCGCTCGCAACACTCGCCCGGCACGCAACCGCCGTGTCGCCTGCCACACCGCTACAATCCCGCGGTCCACTTACGTGATCGAGAAGAATCCACACCTGGAGCAGAACATGGACATCAATGACCAAATTGCAGCTTGGCTGAATACGATATCACCACCGCACATCTACATAACGAGAGCCCGCAAGGATGCTAGTTGGGAGATCCGCTCAGGGCCGGGAACATCGCCTATCGTCGCATTTCAAACATCTACAGATCAGTTAGCTGAATTGGAAATACTCTTGGACATGTTTCAAGACGTCATCATGTCTGATTCCAGAGAACGCTGGCCGGACCCCGACCACGATACGTCCCCCGATATCCAGGCCCAAGACGACGGCTCGATCACAAGAGTTGGATACAGCTACGCACCCGTTGACCGAGAATCAAGGCAGTGGGTGGCCTGGTTCGAGCCCTCCACCTGACGATACCTTCCGCTGCCCACATCCATCCAGGCACAAGGGCGACAGTGACGGATAGCGCCGAAGGCGATACCACTGTCGACCAGTTGATGCTCTCGCCGGCTCAGTGCAACCGATCCTCCCCAGGACCCGTCTGTAGACGTGCGAAACCAATCTGGTTCACGACTCGCACCAGCTCACCGTCGCCGGCCAGTACCTGCGGCGGTATCAAGAATGAGAAGGGGCAGGCATGAAGCCTACGAACGTGATGGTGGGACTCACCGCAGCGGCGGTTCTGCTGGCCGGGTGCAGCGCCACCAGCGGCACGGCGAACCCCGTGCCACCCATGAGGGTCACGGATTCGACGTCGTCGAGCTCGATGTCCACCCGGGCCGGTCAGACGACAACAGTCGGCAACAACACATCGGGTCTGGACCAGCAGAGCACCGCTTGGCTCAGCGCCTTCTGTACCGCCCTCGCACCTGTGATCACCAGCGGTAGCCAGCTGAGCAAGTTGACCAGTTCGTCCACGGCTGCGGACCGGAACAAGACAGTGCAGATGTACCAGACTCTGGGCGCCACCTTGACCGAAGTCGCAGCCACACTCGAGGACTTGCCCGTACCCACCTTCGACGGCGGAACGGCTCTCGCCAGCAAGGTGATCACCGGATTTCGCGCGGCGGGGCCGGCAGTGACCGCAGCAACCAAGAAGATTGCCACGAGCCCGCCGATCGCGGGTGAATCCGGCGTGACTGCGTTGACCGACTCGCTGCGGACTGCGTCCGCGCCGCTCGACGACATCGGGTCCATGACGTTGACTCAACCTACCCGGGCAGACTTCCTCACCATCCCGTCGTGTGCAGCGGCGGCGAAGATTGCCGGCTGAGAGTGGTGCCGGCGACAGCGTCAGGCAACGAACCACGCCGCTCCCCTGCTGCGGGCTGAACGACGGAGTGTGAGTTCAGCTCGCCTTCTGGCTACGGAAGTCGAATGTCGTGACCACGGGCGGGCCCACGCTTCCATCGGGCTTCTGCGGGAAGACCGAGTAGATGAGCTTGCTGTAGGTCAAGTTGACGACGTCCAAGGGGAAACCGTCCGTGTCGCCACTGGACTGCTGGTAGGAGGACACCAGCACGTCGACCATCCGTACCGTCATCCGCTTGATCGGCTTGCTGCGTGGCCCGACGACGGTGAGCACCGCGTGGTCATGGTGCCGCCCGGTGGCGACGGCCAGTGCGGTAGGCGGCGAGGCAACGCTGACCGGCGCGATATAGATGAAGTCCATCGGAGTGGACTTGCCGCCGCCGCCGCCGCCGCCGCCGGAGATGATCGACGAATTCGACAGACCCCACGACCAAGCCCTGACGACGATCTGGCCGCGGTAGGTCTTATCGACAGAATCACCGGCAATGCCTGACATCTCGAGGAAGTACTGGAACGCCGGGTTCGCCGGTAGTAGGGCCGTAGCGGCCTCACCTGGGGCCGCTGCCGCGATCGATGGGAAGAAGGCGGCACCACCCACGGTTCCGAGCCCGATGGCTCCCACCTTGAGCACATCTCGCCTGGATCGTTGCCGATCGGACATGTTCTGGGGGTCCTCTCCGTGGACGGGGCAAGCACGGTGTAATGGGCTGCCGGACCGGCCAGCCGATGACGACCGCGGTCGGTTGCTCGTGCAGAGGGCGCCCCGGGGCGCGGTGATACGTCCTGGCGAACCGATTTTCCTCCACCGATGTGCCGCGTAGCAGTTCTGGCAGACTCGGCTAGCGGTCCGGTCAATTCTTGGCGAAAGGTGGCGATCATCAGTCACCGCACTCCAATCCGAGTTGTCACTGCGGACCCCGATCGGCTTACCGACGGGCTGGTCGATGTCGACCGAAGTGCGCGCAGCCGAGGGCCTCGTTGAGCGAGGCACCTTCCCCGATGCATCGGCGACTCAAGGAGACCCGCTCGAGCGACACGCGGTACCCATCCTGGAAGGCGCAGACCGCGCCGCCACGGAAATCGAGACTGCCCTCGCCGCCGATCCCCCGACGAGTTTCACTCACTTCATGAGCTACTCAACCGCGTGATCCAACCCTGCACCAGCTCATCTGACCCTCACTGAGAGCCCGGAATGCTCCACAGGAAACCGTTGGTCTTTCTATACTGGGTGGGTGGAACTGATTTTAAAGGCCCTGGCAGACCCCAATCGCCCGATGCTCCTGGATGAATATTCGCCCAAAACGGACAGACACTGGGTGCTCTGGCCGAGCGACCCTCCATGACCCGGGTTGCTGTGACCGAGCATCTCGCCCTGCTGGAGACCGCCGGCCCGGCGGCCAGCCGGCGACGCGGACGCGAATAGTTTCATTATCTCAATGCAGTACCGATCCGGCTCATCTATGACCGCTGGGTGAGCAAGTACACCGAGACGTGGCCGCCGGCCTCATCGACCTCACACGCGATGTCGAGGCGAGCATGGAGAAGGTGTTCAAAATCTTCATTCATACGACCCCGCAACTGTTACGGGAAGCCATCACCGATCCGGACACCCGGGCTCGATATCATTTCGGGGTCCGTGTCCAGTCCAACTGGTTGCCCGGATCGACGTACCAGCACATCCACCCGGGCGCGCCGACATCGCTCGTCGACGGTGAAAACCTGGAGGTCGACCCACCCCGCCGTCTGGTCCAGACGATGCGCTTTACCTGGGACGACAACGTCCGTGCCGAAGGGACCAGCCGGGTGACCTGGGAGATCGAACAATTCGGCGACACCTGCCAGCCAACCGTCACTCACGATCAGCTTCGAGAAGGAGCCGACCCGCACCTGCACGGAGGCTGGACGATGGTCTTGTCCGGGCTCAAAACCTGGCTCGAACCCGGCCACGAGCTGACCACCCCAGGATCCTTGATGCACGGAGGCAATCGATGACCATCCCCGAGACGACCCCGCTGGACAAGACGTTCACGGCCACCTTGCAGAAAAGCGCGAACCCGGGGGGCTGGACCTGCGTGATCACGCTCTGGTCTGCCGAGTTCTTCGGCACCCGCGGCCTCGTGAAGATCCTCGGAACCGTCGACGGCGCCCCGTTCCGCGGATCGTTCATGGCCCTGGGCGACGGCACCCACAAACTCGCAGTCCCCGGCGACATCCGCCAGAAGATCGGCAAGCAGGCCGGCGACGACGTCACCGTTCACCTCACTGAACGTATCCTTCCCAACCCCAGGAGCCCGAAATGACCATGACCGCAACTCGAATCACCGGCATGCGAACCGTCAGCATCCCTGTCGATGACCAGGAAGCTGCGCTGACCTTCTACGTCGGCACACTCGGCTTCACCACCGTGCGAGACACGCCTCTACCGAACGGCGGCCGGTGGATCGAACTGGCCCCCGGCGACGACAGCGTCGTCGTCACGCTCGAATTAGCGGCGGCGGACGTCACCCGCGGCCCGATCGGCATCCGATTCGCCACCGATTCCGCCGACGCCGCCCACGCCTCCCTCCAAGCGGCGGGCGTCGACACCGACGAGATCGTGCGGTGGCCCGGAGTGCCCCCGATGTTCTCTTTCCGCGATCTGGACGGTAATGCCTTCTCCATCACCGAAACCTCCTAGCGATCGTCGGCACGCCAGTGACGGTTTCATTGGCAGCCGACGTGACGTCAACACCCACACTGAAGCGCGTCAGCGGCCCGAGTTTCGTCACACGGCCACTACTTTCGTCACACCACGGCGGAGGTCGACGGTTCTGGGCAGCGGGTCGATGCCCACGACCGAGTCCTCCAGCATCAGTTCGGTGGTGCGGCTGCTGTAGAACTCGGGTGTCTCCAGCGGAAGGGCATCTTCACCCGACTCGCCAGGTAGGAAGTCCTTGGACAGCGGGGGCCGGTCGTAAGGGGCGGCGGTGTCCTCGGAGATCATCACGACCCGGCCCGACACGCACCGGCCGCCCGGTAGGCATTCACAGCGGCATGCCCGGCCGGTCCGCCACCGACGATGACCAACGCCTCCGACTGGGCCAACCTGTTCTCCCCACGTCAATGGGCCAGGTAAGCGGCGGTTCTCGCCGTGTGGTCCATAGCGGCCAACGGTGCCGACGGTCACCGGCCGGTGCAGCCCGACGGCGCGACGTCACTCGGTGCAGAGCGGTGTGGACGACGATGGGGCACGTCCGCGCCGACATTCTTCCTATCCGTGAGATCGAGGACGACTTCGCGTCGATTCGCTGGCGCTGGCCGAGGTGCTCGTTGCGCCGGCCCGGGAGAGCCCTACTGACGCCGTCAGGCCCAGAGCTCGTCCAGCGCAGGCATTTCAACGCGGGTGTGGGCGGGCCCGGGCGGCACCCACATGGTCCGCGCGGGTGTCAGGTCGTTGACCGCGAGGGTCTGCTGGGCGGCGTCGTCCAGGAAACGGGTCAGCTGCGCGTAGCTGTGCCTGTCGTTGCCGCCGAACCGCTGGTGCGGCATGCGCAGCGGGGCGTACAGCGACAATTCGTCGGCCGCCCGGGTGACGGCGACGTAGAACAGCCGCTGCTCCTCGAGCAGCCCTTCCTGCGTGCCGAGGGACATGTCGGACGGGAAGGCTCCGTCGGCCAGGTGCAGCACGTGCACGATGGGCCACTCCAAACCCTTGGCCGAGTGGACCGTGGACAGCACGAGGTAGTCCTCGTCGAGGTGCGGCGGACCGGCCAGGTCCGATGTGGACGCCGGCGGATCAAGGGTGAGCTCGGCGACGAACGCGGCCAGATCGGGAGCCGAAGCCGCTGCGCCGACCAGGCGGTCCAGGTCCGCCAGACGGGCGAACGCGTCCCGATGGCGAGCGGTGAGCAAGGGCCGCAACAGGTTCAGGCACCGGGCAGCCCGCTCCGCAACGGTGGCGGCAGCCCGGGCCGCCACCACTCCGTCGAGAGTGGTGGCCAGGGCGGATCGGCTCACCGCGGGTGCGGCGGCGACGGACTCGGCGACCCAGTCGCCGTTGAGGTCGGCCGCAGCGACGAGTTCGAGCAACCCGCGGGCGCGAGCCGGGCCGATCCCGTCGTGCAGGCGCAGCAGCCGGTACCACGCGACTTCGTCCACCCGGTTGATGGTCACCCGCAGCGCCGCGACCAGATCCTTGACGTGCGCGGCCTCCAGGAACTTCAGGCCGCCGAACTTGACGAACGGGATGCGCCGCGCGGTCAGTTCGACCTCGAGCAGGTCGCTGTGGTGCCCGGTCCGCATCAGCACGGCCTGGTCGCGGAGCAGTCGACCGTTCGCGGCATGCTCGAGGACGGCGTCGGCCACCGCCCGAGCCTCGGCCGGCGCATCGTGGCAGCGGATCAGGCTCGGTCGCGCGCCGCCGGTCCGCGCCGAGCGCAACTGCAGTCGATGATCGGCCGAGCCTTGCGGCCGGACGGTGTTGGCGAGATCCAGGAGAGGCTGCCGCGACCGGAAATTCTGCTCCAGACGGACCACCGTCACGTCGTCGAAGGCCTGGGTCACGTCGAGCAGGTGAGCGCTGTCGGAACCGCGGAAGCCGTAGATGGCCTGGGCGTCGTCACCCACCACTGTCAGGCCTGTACCGGTCGGCCTCAGCAGCCGCACGATGTCGACCTGGGTCTGGTTGACGTCCTGGTACTCGTCAACGAGGACGTGGTCCCATCTCGCGGCGATACGGGTACCCACCTCGGCGTCCGCCAGCAACGAGCGCCACGCGAGGAGCAGGTCGTCGAAGTCGAGCATCCCGCGGCCGCGCTTACGTGTCACGTAGCCGCGGAACAGGCCGACGATGGCGTCGACATGCGTTTCGAGCCAGGGGAAGTCGCGGGTCAGCACGGTCCGGGCCGGTATGCCGGTGCTGACCGCCCGCGAGTACAGGTCGACGAGCGCGGAGGCGGTCGGCATCCTGGCGCGGCCCTCGGCCAGGCCGTGATCGTGCCGGAGCAGATCCATCGCATCGACCGAGTCGGCGCGGTCCAGGACCGACATGGCCTCGGGCAGTCCCAGGGCGTCGGTGTGGGCGGAGACCACCTGGTGCGCGACGGCGTGGAACGTGCCGCCCTGCAGGCGGCGCGCGGCCTCGGGACGGGTGCAGACGGCAGCGGCCCTGGCCATCATGTCGTCGGCCGCCCGACGGGTGAAGGTCAGCAGGAGGATGCGTTCGGGCGGGACACCGCGGTCGACCAGACTCGCCACTCTCGCAGTCAGCGTTCGCGTCTTTCCCGTCCCGGCACCCGCCAGGATGACCAGCGGCGTCTCGCCGTGAATGGCGGCCGCCAGCTGCGCGTCGTCCAGCCCCGCGTCCCAACCGGCCTCGAACATACGTTTGATGGTAGGCGCTGTCCGGCGCTTCGGCCGCACACCGCGCGGATGTCCTGCGCTGGGAAACCACGAGCACCGGATGCTCGACCCGGCCGGGCGTCAGCGGATCGCCGGAACGCCTGAGCTTCCCCAATGGTTAGCTCAGCACCCACCTCACCCGCAGCACCCCGGAAGAGTACTGACATGACCCGACTTCGCATGGACCTGTTCACTTCGCTGGACGGCTACACCCCGGAGGACCCGACCCCCGAGAATCCGATGGTCGCCGACTGGGGACGGCTCACGACCGCGACCCGCACGTTCCGCAAGCATGTCTTCGGAGACACCAGCGGCGCCGGCACGACCGGTGTCGACGAGCGGTACGCCGCCGCGTTCTTCGAAGGCGTCGGCTCGGAGATCAGGGCGCGGGGATGTCCGGGCTGCATGGTGTTGCGTCGATAGGAAGCGTTCGGCGACGAGAACCACCATCAGCCGAGCCGGGCGGACCGGATTCCGAGGCCCCGGTCAGCCCTTACCGCCGCAGATCTTCACGTCCGGGTCCAGCACCTTCTTGCGATAGACCTGCGTATGCCATCCGATTCCGTCCGCGGCCTTGATGACGTACTTCGTCTTGAACGCCCTGAAGAAGAAATTGACCACGTCCTCGACCACTTTCGGGATGCTGTAGCCGACGCCGTAGTTGACGTCGAGCGTCAGCTCGGCTCCCCGGCAGACGATCTTGATGGTGCCGCCCGTCCCGGGGACGGTCACGCCGGCATCCGATCCACGGGTGATACCCAACGAAGCAGTCAGTCCGAAGTAGACACCGGCGGTGAATCCGAATGCGCCCAGGCCGATCAGGAAGCGTGCCTGGTACCCGATCACCACTCCAACCGGTCCCAGGGAAACCCCGGAGAGCGAATCGATGAGGCTCTGTTTGACGGTCAGTGATGTCGGAGCGGTGACGCTGAATCCGCCCCCGCTGTACCCGAAACCGAGGCCCGCCTTGAAGGTGTACTCACCCGTGGCCTCGATCGATCCGCCCCTGGCGCTGAAGGCGGTTTTCACGATCAGCCACTGATTCACCACCGCGCTCAGTGGAACACCGAAGGCCGAGAGCGACACACTGAAGTCGACCGGGATCGCAATCTTCTCGTTGACCTGCTCCTTGCTGTCCAGCTTCGCCGCCTTGAACCTCACCTTGAGCCCGCCGGCACCGGACAACTGGAGTCTGGCCGTGGTGACCGAACCGCCCTCGATGACCAGATCGAAATTGATCGACGGCTTCGACATCTGCAGAGCGACGTCGCCGACCAGTCGGACGCCGTTCTTGTCATAGGTGAAATGGGCCCCGACGCCGCCCTCGCAACAGGACGGAACGAGCTTCAGTGCCGACGTGCCGACCTGCTGACCGAATCCGCCCTGCGTCGGCGGCAGCTGGGGTGGGCGGCCCGGAATCTCGGGAAATCCGGGGACGGCAGGCAGATCCTGCAAGTTCGGTGGCTGTGGCAGCACCGGTACGGGGGCCGCTCCGCCGATCGTCCCGAACGCTGCCGCCCTGCGGAGCCCGCTGGGCCCGACCTGGGTGGAGTCGTCCGGGTGGGGGTCGGCGGCCCAGGAGGGATAGCCGGCCGGGTACGCCGTCGGCGAACTCAGCGAGACCGGGCTCTGTCCGCTGAACTTCGCGTCGCGGATCACGTCGGTGATGTTCACCGGGCCGATGGTGACGGCCAGATCGGCCCCGGCCCTCCGCACGTCGACCACACGACCGACCACCCGGCCCGTGACGAACATGACCTTGCCCCGCACCAGGTCGGAGGCGTGTGGCGCGGCCGGGTCGAGGTAATAGGTGAGCCCGTCATCGGTACCGTTACGGATGGACGTACCACCACCCCCGACGATGATCACATCGGGCTGGAGGGTCACGTCGCTGCTCGGTGTGGGCGCGGCGCCCCAGCGAACGGCTGCCGCGCTGGTCGGGTCCGCCGGGGATCCCGGCACCACGCGAGCCGGACCGGGCGCTGCTGACGTCGTCGACACGTCGGCCGACGGTGTTCCGGGCCTGTTCGTCGAGGCGGCAGCACTCGGGCCGGCACTACTCGAGGCGGCCCGGAGGCCAGGACCGGGATCCGCGGTGCAACCGACCAGCAGGACGAGTGCGGTCAGTGCGGCCAGGACCCGTGACCTGCCGGCGCGGGCACGGGAATGCACGGTACGGCCGTTCACATTCGGCTTGCCACGGTCTTGGCCACCTGTTCCAGGCGGCCCACGTTCTCCGCGGGCTCGTTGAGCCGGACCAGCTCGACCGAGACCCAGAGCCCACCCTTGCCGACGAACACGGCGGACTCCCCGGCGTAGGACCCGGTACCGACACCCTTCAGGGGGCGCAACTGGTGCCCGAGGGTCTTCTCGATGTCCAGCTGTTTCTGCGCGCCGGGTCCGACGAACACCTGCACCTGCGCGGTCGGTCCGTCGACCGGGCCGGAGTAGGTGCAGGTCTGGCCGCTCTTGATTCCCGGGTCCAGCTTGGTTGCCGCCAACTTCTGAGCGTCGGCCAGGGTGACCAGAGCACACGGGTCGACATTCGTGCCCTCGCTCGGCAAGCCGGAGATGGTCGTGTCGTCGGTCGGACCGACGCTGTCGGGTGCGTCGGTCGGGTCCGGCTCGTCGGGCGACTCGGCCGGTGGGCTGGTGGCGGTCACCGTCACCGGGACGGTCACCGTCACCGGGACCGGAACGGTCACCGTCACCGGGACAGCCGCTGCAGTACCGCCTTTCTCGGTAGTGCAGCCGCTTGCGGCCGCGAGGATCAGCAGCAGTCCGGCGATCTGCCGGCAGGCCCGTCTCACGCCGTCACCCGGCCGCGAAGGAGGCCGATCAGCCGCACCTGGGTCTGCCGGTCGGAATCATTGGTGACGTCGGTGACCACCTGGACCTGGCAGGCCCGATCGCCGATCAGGAACTCGGCCACGTTGCCCGAGCTGAAACGGATCCCGTCCGGTCCGTTCTCGATCTTCGAGCCGGGCATGGGGTCCGGGAGATGCCCGCCGACAGAGGTGCCGGGGTCGCCGATCTCCACCGTGACCGAGTATTCGTTGTCCTCGTTGATCCATTCGCAGGTGCTCGAATTCCCGATGCCGCCGCTGTCGGTACCGATGATTGCCTTGATCTCGGCGGAGGTCAGCAGCGAGCAGACCTTGAGCACCGTCTCCGGGCCGGCCGGCGCCGGAGGCGCAACCGCTTCGGAGGAACCGGCGTGGGACGCCGAACTCCCCGCGACGACATTCGTTGCTGCGGGGACCGCCGCGGTCCCTGATTGCCCGCTCGCGCAGCCAGCGACGCACAGCAGGACGACGCCCATCAGCAGGGCGGGGGCTCGGCGAGCCGGCAGGCGCGGCGGCGGGTTTCGCCGGCGGGTGAACGTCAGGTATCTCATGGCAGGACCTCCGGGTCGGGTGGCGACAAGTGATGGGTGGCAGCGCCGAGCGGGGGGCAGACCCAACTCGCGGGGGTGATGCGGTCGACCCGCCAACCGGCCGTGGCCATCGCACCGGCGACGGACTCCGCATCCGTCCCCTCCACGATGGCCAGCAGCACGTCGTCATCGGGCAGTCGCACCATCCAGACCAGTTGGGAGACACCGGTCAGCGGGAGATCAGGCAGCGGCACCGGAGCACCGCCGCCCGTGTCGTACCGCTCGAGGGCGAAGAGCAGCAGGGGCATGGACGAAACGTAGGCAAACCGGTCGCGGCGCGAATCGGGTGTTTCCCTACCTTCGCCCGACCGTGTGTTGCCCCTGCGCCGCCTTCACCGCGAGGGTGCCAACCGGCGCCGAGCGAGGACCCTTACTCCGCTGGCGGCGAGATACTCGATCCCATCAGCGCTCCGAGCTCCGCCCGGGTCGTGATGCCCAGCTTGCGATAGACCCTGGCCAGGTTTGCCTCGACGGTCTTCGGGCTGATGAACAGCAATTCGGCGATCTCCCTGTTCCGGCGACCCTGGGCGGCGAGATCGGCCACCCGCCGCTCGGTGGGCGTCAATTCCAGCGAGTCCGCCGCCCGGACACCGACCCTCGTCAGCTCCGCGGCGGCGCGCGTCGCGAAGGCGCCGGCGCCCAGCGCCTGAAACATCTCGAGCGCTGCGGCGAGGTTGGAGCGGGCCTCACGTCTGCGGCGGGCCCGCCGATGAGCGAGCCCGGCAACCAGCAGGCAGCGGGCGCGGTCGAGCGGCAGCACCCCGGGCGGGAGGGCGTCCATGACGGCCGACAGCTCGACCAGCGCCGGACCGGTGTCGTCGCCGATGGCGGCCGCGAGCAACACCCGGCTCCGAGCCAGCCCCAGTTCGGTCCACGGCCGTGGCAGCCGATCATGGCGTTCCGCAAGCCTTTCCAGCGCCTGGCCCGCCGTCGTCAGGTCACCGGCGCCGACGCAGGCCTCGATCCAATCAGGCTCGAGCCTCGTCCCCAGCGGCTCCACCAGTCCCTGCCGCCGCAGGTCAGTCGCGAGGCCCCCGAAGATCGACGCGGCTTGCGCGAACTGTCCACGGGCGAGGGCGATCTGGCCGGACAGACCGCCATAGATGCGCCGCCCCCAGCTGTCCCCGGATGCTTCGGCCCGGCGCAGCCCGGTCTGGACCACCGGTTCGATGCTGTCGAACTCACCCCGGTGCACAGCGAGTTGCGCCAGCATGACGTTCTCCTCGTCCAGGCCGGTGCCCAACTGCTCACCGAGAACGCGGGCCTGCGCCAGATGGAATGCGGCGGATTCCCAATGGCCGGAAAGGATCTCCGATTGCACGAGGTGCAGCGTCACCTCCAGCTGCAGGGGCTCGTCGCCGCGAACGGTCGCGAGCTCGAGGTGCTGCCTCAGCCGGGCCGCTGCGCGGTCGTGCTCATCGATGGCCGTCCACCAGAGAGCCGGGATCGTCCCGCCCAGCCACGGCGGCGAGTCGCCCTCGAGAGCCAGCGCCCGATCCAGCAGCTCCCGGCGGGGCGGGCGCCCTGCCCGCGCCTCGCTGTAGAACAGCATCAGCAGTGCGCTGCAGAGCAATTCTCCGTCGTCGAAGGCTCCGGGTGCCGACGGACCGGACGCGTCGAGCAGCGCCAGCGCCGCTTCACCGTGCCGGACGGCGGCATCCGGCGAGTCGTGGAAGATGCACAGGTGGGCATGTATCCGGCCGGCCATCCGACCGGCAGGGTCCACCGACGCCAGGGCACTGTCGGCGAAGGCCAGGGCCGGCGGGTGTCCCTCGGTGACGAAGGCGATGGTGGCCCGGAGCAGCAGCGCCTCTGCCCTGAAGTCACCGGTGAGTCGTCCGTCGGCGGCGGTGGCCGCCGCCACAGTGGCCGCCGTGTGGTCGCCGCTGTCGAACCGGCACCGCGCGCCGGCGAGCAGCCTGCGGCAGCGATCCTGTTCGTCGTCCTGCGGGGTGAGCGCGGCCGATCTCGCGTACAGCTCGGCCGCGAGATCAGGCGCGCCACGGGCGCGTTGGCGCTGCGCCGCCCCCTCCAGTTCCTCCGCCACCCCGGCGTCGACGTCCACGGTGCTCCTGGCCAACTGCCGCGCCCGTTCGTCGGGATCGGTCACTGCATCGGCCAGGCTCCGCTGGAGCCGCCCGCGGATTCCCGCGGGAATGCCGGCCCGGACGGCCGCGGCCTGCAGGGGATGACCGAACCTGACCATCGTCGGACCGACGACCAACAGTCCGGCCTCCTCGGCCGGGTCGAATGCCTGCGCCGACACCCCGGCCGCTGCCAGATCCGCCACCGTCGGCGAGGTCAGCAAGGACGCGAGCCGGACGGCCGAACGCGTCCTGCTCGGCAGGGCCGCGACGGTCTCGGCCACCAACTGCTGGACCGACGCACCGACCGGGAGGTCCTCGCCCGGACGGGGCAGTTCGGGCAGTCGCAGAACGGCCCGGGCCAGTTCGATGGCCAGCAACGGGTTACCACCGGAATCGGCCGCGATCCTGGTCAGCAGGGGACGGCTCAATTTCACGTCCAGCCGGGAACGCAACACGTGGTGCAGCACACCGACACCCAGCCGTTCCAGGCTCAGCCGCACCACCGGCGGGGCCGACCGTTCGAGCCCGAGTGGCATCGCCGGCGACTCCGACCCTTCCGCGCGCGCTGCGAGCAGCAGCGCCGGCGCCTTGGTCAACCGGCGAAGGGCGAACGCCAGGGCCCGCTCGCTCGGCTGATCAAGCCACGGGACATCGTCGATGGCGATCAGGACGAGCCGCTGGCCGGCAGCGTCGAGGGCGCTCTGAAGGAGGGACCTGGTGGCCGCACCGACGGCCCGTTCGTCGAAGGACTGCCCGGCGTCGGCCGCCGTCAACACCACTTCGGCGGCTATTCGTTGTGGCACCGGCAATCCCGGGATGAGGTCGGCGAGCGGATGGAGCAGGTCGGCGAGGGCACCGTAGGGCAACCGCCGTTCGGACTCGGTCGGGGCTGCCACGAGCACCAAGGAACCCGCTTGTTCCGCCTCGGCCCGGAGCACCTGCCAGACAGAGGTCTTCCCGATTCCTGCCGGACCCTCCAGCAGCACCTGGCCGGGGCCGGCGAGGACGCGCCTGGCTTGGTCGAGCACCTCTTCCCGGCCGAGCAGCCACGAGTCCATGCCGGTGATGATGACACCTCGACGGCGGCCCAGGTCGACGGTTGGTTCAGGAACGGCGGAGCGGAGCACTGCTCCGCAGGGGACGGCTGTCAATTCCCACGTTGTTGGGCGTACTTCTTGCCGTCAGTGATGTGCGTTTCTGAGCTGCGACGCGCCGGCGCAAACCGGAACCAATGACGTTCGTTCGCTCTCGGTCGACGGGGTCTCCGGCACCTCGAGCGACACCTCAAGCGGTAGAAGTACGCCGGACGACTTGGCTACCGACAGAACTAGCTTGCGGGCCGGGCGATCGGATCCCGGTGGAGGGTGCGGCCGTCGGGAAGGATGCGTCCGCTCAGCAGGGCGACCAGGTGGCCGGTGTTCGCGCGGACGGTGTGGCCGGTTCCCCACCTCCAGTCGACATCGGTGGCCTGGAGTTGCACTCCGGTCAGGTCGACGCCGAACAGTGTTCCGTTCGCGGCGGCGAGGTGGTTCAGGACGGTGGTCATCGCTGAGAGTGGTGCGGCCGACGGCTGTTTCAGCGCCACGGTGATGTCGAGGGAGTGGATGACGGCGTGAGTCAGTGCGCCGGCTGCTCCGCCGCCAGGCGGTTGCCAACGGTGCAGCGCTGGTGATCGGAGCGCAGCCACGTGTTCGGCCACTGGGACGAAGGCACCTCGCGCGGCAAGGGTGTTGGACAGCACGTCGAAGTCGCCACCGGCTGCGGCCATCTCCACTGCGAACTGTTCGGGAGTCAGCCGCGTCGGCATCGTGATGTGGCTGACCACGTGTCGAACCTGCCATCCTCGGCACAGGGACGGGGCGTCCCAGGCTTCGGGTTCAGCCGCGGTCAGCAGCTCGGCGAGCATGTCGAACGTCGGGCCGACCCAGGTGTGAGGCTCAGTCACAGCCTGTCCCCCTTCGATAGCTGGGCGAGGTGCTCCGCGAGCCTGTCCAGGGAGCTCAGGAAACCGGCGCGGGCATCGGGCGAGCGCATCGGTTCCGGTAGGTGCCGCTGGTGGATCACGACCTCCGTACTGCCGTCGCCTAGATCGGTGAGTGTGCTGGTCGTCAGCATTCCGCTCGCCGGCTCGACCCAGGCGAGCCGTTCCGGCGCTCGGACCTCGGTGAACGTCGCGACCATCTGGTGGCTACCGTGGGTTCCGGTCATCGTCGTCTGGAACCTCCCGCCGGTGTGCAGTTCCACGACGATGCCCTCCATCGGGGTGCTCATGCCCCGCGGGCCCCAGAAGTGAGTGAGCTCGGCGGGTTCGGTCAGGCATCGCCACACCAGCTCCCGCGGCGCGTGGAACACCCGGCGGTGCACGAATTCGTCGCTCACCGATCCACCTCGGCCTGCAGCTGCGTGAGGTGGCTTTCCAGTCGGTCCATCCGCTCGGTCCACACCCTCCGGCTCTCCTCGATCCAGAAGGCCGCCGCCTCGAGTGCTTCCGGTTCCAGCCGGCACGGTCTTGTCTGTCGGCTGCGGCTGCGGCTGACCAGGCCGCAACGCTCGAGCACCCGGATGTGTTGGGAGACCGCCTGCAAGCTCATCGCATAGGGCGCTGCCAGTTCGTTGACCGTGGCCTCGCCTTCGCTGAGCCTGGCCACGATCGAACGGCGGGTGGGATCTGCCAGTGCAGCGAACATGACGTCGAGACGCTGGTCGTCCACGGCAGCTGTCATGCCCGCTATTCAAGCGTACGGTTGATCAACCGTCAACTTGAACACAGGAGCCCGTCATTCGACACAAGACTTGATTGGCACGGGTCGTGGTGCTGATCGCCGTTCGTCGCCGCGACGGTGGACACTTCGCGTCAGGCGGTGGCCGCGGATGTCCCGTACCGAAGCGCGACCTGTACCGATCACTGCACGACGGTGTCCCCGCCCTGCTGGACAATCTCGTCGGAGACGAGCGCAACGTGCTCCTCACGCTGGCGCGCATGCTCGTGACGCTGGAAACAGGACTCATCGTCCCGAAGGACCGAGCGGCTGCTGTCGTGGCACCCCTGTTGCCCCCCAGTGCTCGCGACATTAATCCGGGCCGAGCAGGGATATCTGGGCGACGTCACCGATGAGTGGACCACCAGTAACGACGCGGCGGCCACGGCGCAGCTCCTGGCCGCTCGCATCGCGAGCCCGCGCTGAGCTCGATCATCCGGAGCGCAGGGTCAAGCGCCGCACCTTGGCCAGCGCGCGGGTCGCGTGCCCGGTAGCGCCGGTTTTCAGCTGCTGTTGGACATGGGCGATCGCAGCCTTCCAGATCCCGTCGCCATAGGTCGGGTAGGCATGGGTAGAGGCAGCGAGGTCCCGCGCCCTCAGCCCTTGGCGGGCCGCCAGTACCGCTTCCGCCAACGACTCGCCCGCTCGTGGACCGACGATGGTGGCCCCGACGACGCGACCCCTGGCATCAAGGACCAACCGGGAGAAGCCTGCTTGCTGTTGCTCGGCGATGGCCCGGTCGACGTCGTCGTGCGTGATGGTGCAGATCGTCAGACCAGCCGTTTGCGCGCGCTCGAGGGTGACCCCGACCGCGGCCACTTCGGGCTCGGTGAACGTCACCCGCGGAATGTGGGCGACGTCGACGCGGCGACGTAGGCCCAGGACGGCGTTGCCGGCGGCGAGACTGCCGTGCACGCCGGCGGTGTGGGTGAACTGCGGATGTCCCGTCAGGTCCCCGGCCGCCCAGATCCGCGGGTTTGTCGTCCGGAGCAGGGCATCGACTCGGACGAACCCGCGCTCGTCGAGCTGGACGCCTGCGACGTCCAGGCCGAGGGATGTCGTTCGTGGACGCCGACCGACAGCGACCAGCACCTGGTCGAATCCGATCTCGGTTCCGTCGGCCAG
>CAXTBG010000007.1:0-100270 GCA_964242105.1 uncultured Nakamurella sp.
CACCGCCAACTCAGCCCGGCCGCTTGACACCCCCGGTCCAGGGATGTCTGACCCGACCACGTTGTTCAGCGACAACTTCGAGGGCAGTTCAAGCAACGGGTGGTCCAAGTCGGGCGGCGACTGGGACATCACGTCAGACGGTTCCAAGGTGCTGACCCAGTCCAAGGTGACCACCGAGCCCGCCCGCTACTTCAACGCCAGCAGCTCCCTGACCGACTACACGGTGCAGGCGCGCGTCAAGCCGTTGAGCTTCTCCGGGAGCAGCGGTCTGGTCGGCATCGGCGCCCGTAGCAGCAGTTCCAGCACCTTCGTCCGGCTGGTGCTCCTCGGCTCCGGCAAGGCCCAGCTGCAGTCGGTCGACAGTGGCGAGGTCACCGTCCTCGGCACCTCGAGCGGAACGTTCGCCGCCAAGGCCTGGCACAACCTGCGGCTGAGCGTGATCGGCCGCACGGCGACCGGTTACGTCGACGGCACCGCGGTGGCCAGCGGCTCGACCTCTCTGGCATCAGGGCGGATCGTGCTGATCACCGCCGGCGGCACCGCCTCGTACGACGACGTGATCGTCACCAGCGGCTCCGGCACAGCGACCACCACGCCGCCGAGCACCTCGCCGAGCACCTCGACGAGCACGTCGACGTCGACGTCCACTCCGAAGCCCACCACCACGTCGACCGCGCCCTCGACGGGCGCCCCGTTGCCGAGCTGGCCGACTCCGACCAGCAGCGTGAAGGTGAGTGCGACGACCAAGGTTTCGGGCAATTTCGACGGTGGCCTGAAGCGCTATTACGGAATCGGTGACGGCGGCCAAAGCGAAAGCCAGGACCCGATGTTCGAGGTCGCCAACGGTGGAACCATTTCCAACGTGATCCTCGGTGCACCGGCGGGTGACGGCATCCACTGCCTCGGTTCCTGCACACTCACCAACGTCTGGTGGGAGGACGTCGGGGAGGATGCCGCGACCCTGCTGGGCACCTCCCCGTCCCAGGTGATGACCGTGAACGGCGGCGGTGCCCGGAGCGCCAGCGACAAGGTGTTCCAGCACAACGGTCCGGGAACGTTGATCATCAAGAACTTCCAGGTGTCCGACTTCGGCAAGCTCTACCGCTCCTGCGGAAACTGCAGCACGAGCTACCAGCGCAATGTGATCGTGGACAACGTCGTCGCCACCTCTCCGCACGAGGCGATCGTCGGGATCAACACCAATTTCGGTGACACGGCGAAGTTGACCAATATCACGGTCTACAAAGGCAGCGGCGTCCCGGCATGCCTGAAGTACAAGGGCGTCAAGAAGGGCTCGGAGCCGGTAGTGATCGGTTCCGGTCCGGACAGCACCAACTGTCTCTACAAGGAGTCGGACGTCAGCTATCGCTGAATTCCCGGTAGATGATGTGTGCTGAGCACTGAAGGTCCCGAGGGGGTCGGAGAACGTTCCGGCCCCCTTCGGGGTTTTCCGGTTACGGCACGCGGAAGGGCCGGCGCTCTGCGGCACGCCGGCAGTCGAGCAGGTCCCTGTCGGCCGGCCCGGAAGCCGGCCACGGCTTGACCGCCCGCACACCGGCGGTCCGGCGCAATCCCTCGACGAGGCTGTCGTTGATCGCTGGTCACCGGTCGAGATCGATCGCAGAGCCCGGCGCGGGGGCACGAAGTTGCCGGCTTTGGAGAGCACCTGCCGTACGCGACGACTGCACAATGGGCCAATGCCCGTGCTCCCGACTCCGCCGGCCGATCCGAACGACGTGGTGGGGTGGGTGCGCGAGCATCTGGGCGATCTGACTCTGGAGGGTCCGGCGGGAGTCGCGGGTGGCGCATTGCGGGGTGGGCAGAGCGCCGCCGACCGCGCCCTGGCGGAGTTGGACATCACCGGTTACGCCCGCACCCGCAGCACCGTCCTTCCGGAGAGCCGGCGCGGTGCGAGCCGCATGTCGCCCTACATCCGCCACGGACTGCTCACGTTGCAGCAGGTCTGGGACGCGGTGGCGGCTGCACCGCCGGGCGACCGGTCCCGATACCGGGACGAGTTGCTGTGGCAGGAGTACGCGCGGCATCTGTACGCCCGCGTCGGTGCGGAGCTCAAGCAGGACCTGCGCCGCGAACAACCGCAGGCAGGGGACTGGGCCGGCGATCCGTGGCCGGCCGACATGGCGTGCATGGCCTACGTCACCGGCGCACTGCACGACGAGGGCTGGCTGGTCAACCAGACCCGGATGTGGCTGGCCAGTCAGTGGACGGTGCGGGCAGGTGCAGATTGGCGCGGCGGTGAGCAGGCGATGTTCGCGCACCTGCTCGACGGGTCCCGCGCTGCCAACCGCCTCGGCTGGCAGTGGACGACGGGCACGGGCAGCGGCAAGCCCTACGGGTTCAGCCGCTGGCAGGTGGAGAAGCGCGCTCCGCAGCTGTGCCGGAGCTGCCCGCTGAACACCTGCTGCCCGATCCAGGACTGGCCCCGTGCAACCGTCGGCCCGGCAGTGGCCGGTCCGCACCTCGGGGTGGGCCCGACTCCGGCCGGTCCGGCCGAGGTCCAGGGCGGCGGTGGGGATCACGTCTGGCTGACCGCTGAGTCACTTGGGACCGGCGATCCGGCCCTCGCGGCCGACCCACTGCGTGCCGCGGTGTTCGTGTTCGACGAGCCCCTCCTTGCGCGACTTCGGCTGTCCGGCAAGCGGTTGGTGTTCCTGGCCGAGACCCTCGGCGAACTTGCCCGCCGCCGCCCGCTGCAGGTTCACCGCGGAGCGCCCGCACGCGAGCTCGCCGGCCGGCGGCTCGCCGCCACCTACGCTCCCGTGCCCGGCTGGGCCCGGATCGCCGCCCGACTGGACATCGTCGAGACCCACCCCTGGCCGTGGCTCCGCAGGCCCGGCCTCGCGCCCCTGACCTCCTACAGCAGCTGGCGGGCCAGCAGGAAATAGTTCCCCGACGGGAGCGCGGCGTGGTGGTCCTGCCCTGTCCGTCCAGCCGGGTAACAGCGAGCTCGATCGTTGTCCGTTTTGCCTTAATCCGCCGGAATTGCCGTCCCGCCACGCAGGAGAAGGTCACGATTAGGTCACTTGGCACATGATTTTCCCGGTGATGGGACGTGCTGGGTAATGTTCCTCACATCGCCAGGGCGGGCGGTTCAGTCTCAATGGAGAGTTACTGGGAGGTGCCGAGGGATCCAGTTGCAGCAACCCGGCGCCGGACGCGGCGCCACCACATAGTTCGCGGTGGATCGCGACCCGCTTTGGCTGAACGGCCCTTTCACACCGTTGCGGCTCGGTAGCCGTCGTACGACGTACAACAAGTCGAACCGAATGTACGAGTGCAACCCCCAACTCCGGAGCATTGCCACCGTTCTTTCAGTCCGCACCAGTATTTCGTCGGCTGCGAATCGAACGAGGCACAAAGGGCGATCGGTTGAGCAGTGCGCACTGCTCAAGTATCGCCTGCATCATATCGACGTGCGTTTCTGACGCCGTCCCACCTGTCAACCATCTGCAGAAAGAAGAAATCATGACATCCGCGCAACCACATTTCGCAACCCGGCTGAATTCTTTTGCCCTCGGTGGTGGGGTGGCGCACCCCCCCGTGAAGACCCCGACGCTCGACCTGGTCAAGATCGCCGGGAGCGTCACGGGCCTCACCGCACTCGAGGTCAACTATCCGGAGCACTTCGTCGACACCACTCCTGCCGAGATGTCCTCCGCCATCGAGGATGCGCAGCTGGTGAACACCGGCATCCAGGTTCGCTGGCCGGCATCACGGTTCTCCGACGGCGCCTTCACGCACGAAGCGGCGGACGTTCGTGCCGACGCGGTCCGCATTGCCAAGGAAGCTGTCGATGTCTGCCGCGAGATGGGCTCGGAGCATGTCGTGCTGTGGCCCGCGCACGATGGCTACGAGTACCCCTTCCAACTGGACTATCGATCAGCCTGGCAGCATCTCGTCGAGTGTTATGGCGAGGTGGCCGACTACGCCGGGGATGTGACGGTCAGCATCGAGTTCAAGCCGGCAGAACCGCGGGCCCGGACCCTGTTGTCGTCGACGGGGAGCGTGCTGGCTCTCATCGCGGACACGGGACGCGACAACCTCGCAGTCACACTGGATTTCGCGCACATGCTGATGGCGCACGAGAATCCCGCCCAGTCCATCGCGGTGTGCCTTGCGCAGGGCCGACTGAAGGGGTTGCAGCTCAACGACGGCTGGGGCGCAGCCGACGACGGCGTCGCGTTCGGTTCGGTGAGCCTGGTGCAGAGCGTGGAGGCGCTGTTCTACCTGCTGCGTGACGGGTACGCCGGCACGTACTACTTCGACACCGATCCGATCCGGGAGAACCCGGTGCGGGAGTGCGAGATCAACATCGCCCGCACGAAGCAGCTGCTGGCGATCGCCGCTCGTCTGGTTGACGCCGGGCAGGTGCCCAGCGCCGACGCGCTGGCCGCCGGAGATGTCTGGTGGGATGCTCTGGTCAGTCGATGAGAATGACGTCCCCCATCGACTTCGGCCCCCATGACGGCCCAGCCGTCTGTGTGGTGGGCAGCCTGAACGCAGACCTCATAGCCTATGAGTCCGATAACTGGGTCCCCGGCGCATACAACGTGGGCGACCGTTTCGAGCTGGGCGCAGGAGGCAAAGGGCTCAATGTCGCGATGAGCATTGCGGCAACGGGCCTGCAGTCCTACCTGGTCGGCCGGGTCGGGAACGACATGTTCGGTCACTTCATCCAGCGCTCGCTGACCCAGGGCGCGGTCCACCAGGACTTCGTCCGCACCGACCAGTCGGCGTCCACCGGAGTCGGCCACGTGCGGGTCAACGCCCAGCGCGACTACAACACCTGCGTCGTTCCCGGCGCCAACGACCGGGTCGACGCCAGTGACACCACCGCAGCCCTCAGCAGGGGCATCAAGTTCTCGCACGTCGTGATGGCGTTCGAGATCCCCATGCAGACCGTGATCGACACGGCGCGCCGGTTCCGGGCGGCCGGCTCGCAGGTCGTCGTCAACTTCTCGCCGGTGAGCGAGGCCGGCCGCGCGGTGCTTCCGCACACCGACGTGCTGGTGGTCAACGAGGCCGAGGCGGCGGCGTTGTGGCTGCAGGTGGCCGGACCCGACGCGGCCATCCCGTCACGCCTGTGGGACACCGTTGACGTGCTGCGCAAGTGCGATGGCGGCCCCCGGGACGTCGTCGTCACGCTCGGCGAGCGGGGACTGTGGGGCATGTCCCGATTCGGGGAGGTACGGCAGTACCGCGCTCACCGGATCCCGATCGTCAACGCGGTCGGCGCGGGCGACTCGTTCCTTGCGATGCTCGTGTCCCGGCTGGCTCAGGGCGAGCCGTTCCTGGACAGCCTGGCCGCCGCCGGGGCCGCCGGGGCCCTGGCCTGCAGCCGGCGGGAGTCATGGCTGCAACGCGGTGACGCAGCACGGCTGAACGAGATGGTGCAGGACCGGACCGTTCTCATTCCCGCCCGGACCCGAAAGATGGGCAGGGAACAGCCGCGAACGACAGCACCGGGTGACGACGGCGGCCGGCACTCCGCACTGAGAGGTGTCGACCAGGACACCACCGCGGGCTCCTGACGAAGCCGGTCCCACCGGGCCCCGGAACACAGCACCAAAGGTAGCAATGCACACACAATGCCCGACCCAGACGGCATGAAAGGCATGCCCAGAACAACGAGGTGGAAACGCAATGGCGCGAACGCGAACAGTCTTCTCTCTTTCCCTGGTGGCGGCGATAGCCCTGGTGGCAGTGGTCGCCGGGGTGGTCGGTGGCCGGGCCACCGCATCGGCATCAAATAGTTCCGGCGGCGGCGGAGGGGGAGGGGCGGCCTCCGGCCAGAAGGTCGACGTCATCATCCGCGCCACCGATTCCGCGTACTGGCAGACCCTGCTGGCGGGTGCGAAGGCAGCCGCCACCGACTTCGGCGTCACGGTGGCCACATTCGGCCCGACATCGGAGACCGATATCGCCGGACAGGTTCAACTGGTCGAGAATTCCGTCTCCCGAGGGGTCGATGCCATCGTCATTGCACCAAGCTCCAGCGAGGCACTCAACGCCTCCATCAATGCGGCCCGGAAGGCGGGCATCAAGGTCATCACCGCGGACACCAGCGTGACCGCCACCACCGAAGGCCATATCGGAACCAACAACAAGCTGGCCGGCACCCAGGCCGGAAACCGGATGTGCGACCTGCTGACCAAGGCGGGCAAGACAACGGGCAAGGTGCTGGTCGAAGCCCCGATCGCCGGAATCGAGGCGAACCAGGACCGTGACGCCGGATTCCGGGCCGGGCTGGCCGAGAAATGCCCGAAGATCGATTCGAAGCTGCAGAACTACAACAACAACGACATCGGCACCGCTGCATCACAGGTCAACGACGCCATCGTCGCCCACTCCGACCTGGTCGGGGTCTTCGCCGACAACAACAGCTCCGGGGTCGGCGCCGCGACGGCGATCAAGGACAACAAGGCTGCGGACAAGATCCCGGTCGTCGCTTTCGACTCCGACCCTGCGGAGAACGCCGCCCTGCTCGCCGGGACCATCGACGCGCTGGTCGTGCAGAATCCCTACTTCCTCGGCTATCAGGGCGTGGCGGAAGCCGCGATGGCCACCCAGGGACGGATTCCGCCGGCAAACCTCGACCCGGGCGTCGCCATCGCCGACAAGGCGAACATGAACGATCCGGAGATCAAGGCTCTGCTGGAGCCGCCCACCGCCAAGGTCGGCGGATGAGCATCGTCAAGCCCGACGGCACGGCCGTCCTGGAACTCACCGACGTATCGAAGGCATTCGGGCCCGTCCAGGCCCTGAGCAACGTATCCCTCAAGCTGGTGCCCGGCCAGGTGCACTGCCTGGCCGGAGAGAACGGCGCCGGAAAGTCGACCCTGATCCGCGTGCTCACCGGCGCGCTGCACCGGGACAGCGGTAGCTATGAGATCGAAGGACGACCGGTGACCACCGCCACCCCCGCTGCGCTGCGCTCCGCCGGAGTGCAGGCCGTCTACCAGGAACTGAGCCTCCTACCGCATCTCACGGTCGGCGAGAACATGTTCATGGGCAGGCTCCCGGCCCGCTCCGGAATCGTCCGCAGTGCGGAGTTGCACACCCGTTGCCGCAGCGTTTTGGACCGACTGGGGCTGGCTGACGTCAGCGCCGACGCCATCGTGGAACGGCTCCCCGCGGCGACCAAACAGCTCGTCGAGATCGCCAAGGTGATGACCGCGGAGTCGGTCAAGGTCATCGTCTTCGACGAGCCGACCACCGCGCTCACCGAAGCCGAATCCGACCAACTGCTGGACCAGATCCGCCGGTTCCGCGAGCAGGGCGTGGCCATGCTCTACGTCACCCACCGCCTGGAGGAGATGTTCGCCATCGGCGACTGGGTCACCGTCCTGCGGGACGGCGGGCTGTCCCAGAGCGGGCCGATGAAGGACTACGACGAGAACAAGCTGATCACGGCAATGGTCGGCCGTGAAGTGTCCTCACTGTATTCCGACCAACCACGACCGCTGGGACAGGCCCGACTGACCGTCCGGGGGCTCCGGCGGACAGAAACCGGTCCAGCAGTCAGTTTTGATGCGCGCGCCGGTGAGATCCTCGGCATCGGCGGGCTTCTCGGTTCCGGGCGCAGCGAGCTACTGCTGTCCGTCTTCGGGGCCGAACCCATCGTCGAGGGCGAGATCAAGGTCGACGGCCAGGTTGCCAAACCGAACGGCCCGCGGAGCATGATGAATTCCGGGGTCGCCCTGCTGACGGAGGACCGCAAGGTGCTCGGCCTGCTGCCGGAGCTGTCGATCCGCGAGAACGTGACCATCGCCAGTTTGCGGTCGGCGTCCCGGAAGGGGCTCCTGCCCGGAAAGATCCAGGCTGACGAGGCGGACAAGCTGCTGGACAGCCTGCGGTTGCGCGCCGGGTCCTACGACCAGCCGGTGTCCACCCTGTCGGGCGGAAACCAGCAGAAGGTTCTGCTCGCCCGCTGGCTGCTGACCAAACCCAAGGTCATCATGTTCGACGAACCCACCAAAGGGATCGATGTCGGCGCGAGGGGCGAGCTGTACGACGTGATCAACGATCTCGCCCGGCAGGGCCTCGCGGTCATCGTCGTCTCCTCCTATTTACCAGAGCTGCTGGGCCTGGCAGACCGCGTTCTCGTGCTCCGGGACGAGGCGATCGCCGGTGAACTTCCCGCCGGTGCCTCCGAAGAGGACGTCCTGCGGCTGGCGAGCGGGGGCGTGCAATCGTCGGATCAGCCCGACCATCTGCACGGAATCCCTGGACTGGTCAACGATCCCCATTTCAACCCCGTCATCCACCAAAACATCGAAGAGGTCCCCCATGCCTAAACTGCTCTGGCGCGAACCGATCGAAACGACGGTCATCACCACCGCACGCGGTGACGACGTCGTCCCCCTGCCCCGCGCGGCTGAATCCTCCGGCACGCAGGGCGCGCCCCCTGCTGCGAGCGGTGACCACGCGGTGGTCCCCGCCGGCGCGACGCCCTCGCCATCCCGGCCGAAGGCCACGGTCAAGACCCTCGGTGACATCGCCGGCCGGGAGAGCGGGGCGCTGATCGTCCTGCTGATCGCCATCGGCGGCCTGACTCTCGCCAGCCCGGAATTCCTCACCGGCGACAATCTCGCAAATCTGGCCCGGCAGGTGGCCATTTTCGGCATTCTGGCGATCGGTCAGCTGATGGTGATCCTGACCGGTGGAATCGACCTGTCGGTGGGATCCATCCTGGGACTCGCCGGGGCGGTCACGGCTCAGCTACTGGTGGCCGGTGTGCCGATCGCTCCGTCCATCCTCCTCGGTGTCGTGGTGGGCGGCCTGCTCGGTCTGGCCAACGGCCTGCTGGTGACCCGGTTCAAACTGCCCCCGTTCATCGCGACCCTCGGCATGCTGGGCATCGCCCGCGGGATCGTCCTGGTGATCACCAACGCCAACACCATCCAGGGCCTGCCGGACAGTTTCCAGAACCTGGCCAACGGCTCGATCCTCGGCATCCCCAACCTGCTGATCATCTTCGTGGTCATCACCGCGATCGCCTCGTTCGTCCTGCGGCGGACCGTCTTCGGCCGTTATGTGTACGCGGTCGGGTCCAATCCTGAGGCGGCCCGGCTCGCCGGTGTCCCTGTCGCCATGGTGACCACGGCGGTCTACGTCATCTCTGGCGTTCTTGCCGCTGTCGGTGGGGTGCTGCTGACCTCCCGCCTCGGCGCCGGGGTGCCGACGGCCGGAACCGGTTTCGAACTCCAGGCGATCGCTGCCTGCGTGATCGGCGGCGCCAGTCTGTCCGGTGCCCGCGGTAGCGCAATCGGCGCCGCCTGCGGCGCACTGATCATCGGCGTCCTGAACAACGGGGGGAACCTGTTGGCCATCAACGCTTTCTATCTGCAGATCGCGATCGGTGCGCTCATCCTGGTGGCGGTCGGCTTCGACCAGATGAACACCCGCCGCGCCGCCCGCGGATAGCCGTCGTCCACCACGTCCCAGGCGGCCCAGCAGAGCCGCCTCGGCAGTCCTCTCGCTGCCGAGGCGGCTTCAGGTCCGGAAGACCCTGGGCGCACCCGAGTCGAGGATTCCATGTTGAAAGGCATCGACACTGTCCTGTCGGCCGAACTGCTGCTGGTGCTGATGTCCATGGGCCACGGTGACGACCTGCTCCTCTGCGATGTCAACCATCCCGCCGCCACGATCGCCAAGCACACGACCTACGGCCGGCTCATCGACATGGCGGGGTGCGACCTGCCCCGCGCAGCGGAAGCGATTCTGTCCCTCATGCCCCTCGACACCTTCGTGGCAGCGCCGGTCACGCGGATGGAGGTGGTCGACGAACCGGACCTGATCATGCCGGTGCACACCCGAGTGCAGGCCGTCGTCGACCGCGTGGAGGCACGACCGGTTCCCATGCGGGCGCTGGAACGGTTCGACTTCTACGCCGCTGCCAGACGCGCCTTCGCCGTCGTCCGAACCTCCGACCCGGGCCCGTACGGCTGCTTCCTGCTGCGCAAAGGCGTCCTCTGAACCCGGCCCGGCGATGTCCAAGCCGGGCTCGACGCCGCGTTCACGTGCTCCGAGCGAGCAGGAACGCCCGGTTCAGGGAAGCACCGCGACCAGGTTCAGCACCCTGGTGATCTGGGTGGCGCCGAAGTTGTCGTCACTGATCAGCGAGACGGCGTAGACGTGCCGGAACGGCAGCCGACGCGTGGTCATCCCCTCGTAGTTGTCCATCAGCGGGTTCGCCTGTACCTGTTTCGCCGTGGCGCCCAGGGTGGGGCAGGCGGTGACGTCCGCTGCCAGCGTCTTGGCCATGATCCGGTCGGGAGCCGTCGACAGGTTCTGCACCCTGCTGACGTCGGGGGCGGTTCGCACGCCGACGGCGGTGTAGAGCTCGATCGTGTTGCCGACGGTCGGTGAGTAGGCCGCCTCCATCACCAGCAGTTTGTCCGTGTCGTAGAACTGGACTTCGGAGATCCGGTTGCCCGGGTCGACCTGGTAACCGATCTGCTTGGTCAGGGTGTAGCCGCCGCCGTGCCGGTTGCGGTGGTACACCAGGAAACGCCGGGCGGTGGCCGCTGAGCCGTCGGCGGGCGCGTCGCCGGACAGGGCGCCCTCCATTGCCGCGACGATCTGCTGTCCGTCCGGGCTGACCGTCAGGCCTTCCAGGGTGGCGTTGCTGGTGGCCTCGCCGGCCGGGGCGACGTCGAACCGGGCCGGCACGGCGAGCGACGCCCTCTCGATTCCGTCGCGACCGAAGATCCGGATCGACGGTTCGGTCTCGGAGGACACCAGGTAGTCGCCGCTGGGCAGCACCGCCAGGCCCTCGTTGTCGGCGGTCAGCCCCGTGTACGGCGTGCCGTCGGCGTGCTTGAGCACCAGCGGTGCCCGGGACACGTGCGGGGCGTTCAGGTTTCGGTAGAACCAGAGCCGCGACGGGTCGGAGGCGTGGTTGTCGACGGAGGAGACGTAGGCGCCGGACCGCCGGTCGTAGGCGATGTCGGACAGACCGCCGACCGTTGCGCCGTCGACGGTGAGTTTGTCCAGGGCATCGCTGAACCCGACAGCGAGCGCTGCCGGCGGGCAGGGTCCGGGACCGGTTCCAGCTGGCAGGGGCACACCCGAGGCGGCCGCTGCCGCAGGCGGCGCCACCGCCACCATCGACAGAACGGCGGCGGCGGCGGCAAGGACGCGACGGCGTGTGCGGGGCTGCGACCTACGGAGGGGCATGGCTGTCCTCTTTTCTTTCCGGTGGCGCCGCTCCCGGCGTCCACGGCCTGACAACGGGTGGAAGGCCGACGGACAGCCTGCACCTGCCCGGTGGCCGACCGGTGAACGGCGACCGAAGATTCCCGGCCGGCGACCGGTCACCATGCCGGACGAGCAGCGGCTGCCGGTCACGCCGCCGGTGGGCCGCCGTAGGCAGCGGCGATCGTCGCGATGTACTCGGCATACTGGCCGGCGAGCGCCGGATCGGTGATGCGCAAGTGGTTCTCGGCATTGCGTTGGGCATTGGCCGAGAAGTTGTAGCTGCCGGTCACCACCGTGTCGTCACAGATCAGGATCTTGTTGTGCATGAAGTCGTGCGTCGACGTCGGGGTGTACGGGGTGGAGTGTTTCCGTGCCAGCACCGCCGCGACGCTCGACCAGTCGGCGACAACCTTCGCGTCGGCCGGAATCTTCCGCCAGTCGGCGACGATCGGGTCCATCTGCCCGGCGTCGTAGATCCCGGACACCTGCACGCCGGCCTTGACGGCGGTCGCCAGAGCGGCGAGCAGCGGATGCGAGGTGAGCACCATGGCCGCCACGACGATCCGCGTTCCCGCGCCCTTCACCAGCCGTACCAGGGCGGCGTCGATGGCCTTGCCGTCGCCGGGGGCGAAGTCCCAGCTCACGCCGAACTCGGTGACGGTGGTCGATCCGCCGTCGCCGGCGCCGGTGCCCCGGATGCTGCCGGTCGTCCACATGGAGTCGAAGTCCTGCTGGTACGCGGCAGCAAGGTCGGGAGCCTGGATCGTGAGGATGTTGTTCTCCTGCAACGTCCAGGCGTCGTCGGTGAAATTCGTCGAGCCGGTCCACACCGCCGCCGCCGACGTGGCGGCGTCGCGCAGCACGTATTTGCTGTGCATCAACTGCGGCGACGCGGTGATGCCCTTGATGTCGACGTCGGTCCCGCTGAAGTGTTCCTGCACCCAGTCGGCCGTACCTTCGGGTGCCGGGTCGGCCTGCAGTGCGGCGAAATCGGCGGCGGTCCCGGCGGCCGGTTTGCCGGCGTCGTACCCGATGCGCACCCGTACGCCCTTGGCAGCCGACGAGACCAACGCCTCGACCACCGGGGAACCGAGGTCCTCGGACAGGCGGAAATCGTAGATCGCGACATCGACCGTGCTCGTCGCGGCAGAGATGAAATCGCCAAGCGCCGCGGCGACGGACGCCGGCTGGCCCGGGTCACCCCCGGACCGGGTGTCCCGCAGAAACGTCACCGACAGGGGAGCAGTCATGCGAACAATGTGCACCGCCGACTGGTGCCTGGCAACCGAACATCCGGTGAAGACCGGCTGCGCGTCCGGGCCCACGCCGCGGCGCCGCCCGCTCGATCAGCGGCGCACCGGGGACGGCAGGGCCGGGCGGGCAGGCGATTGTCCTCGGGCAACGACGGGGACTGCCAAACTGCGCGCGATGGCATTCTGGGTCAGCCGGGTGGCGGTGGCGCGGTCGATGAAGTCCCGGCCGGTGCCGGCGATGGCCGGGATCGCCGGAAGCCACCGAACGGTCATCACCGTGCTCGGGCTGGCCAGCACCCGGCGGACGCTGCCGAGAAGGGTCTCCTCGCCGAGGAACGCCGGTGCGGTGATGGGCGACCGGGCGGAATCGGTGTAGCGGATCGCCACCGGGGATACGACGACGGCGGCATCGATGGCTGCCTGGAAGGCGGCGCGGTGGAACTCCCCGACGACGCGCCCGCACCGGGTGGTGGCCTCGGGGAAGACCTGCACCCGGGATCCGGCGCGCAGGGCGGCGGTGATCTCGGCGACCGAACCCGGCAGCGCGCGCAGGCTGGCGCGCTGCAGGAACAACGTCCCGACCCGGGCGGACGTACGGCCCAGAAGCGGCCAGCTCCGCAGCTCCGACTTGGCCACCATCACCATCGGGGCCGACGCGGCCAGTCCCAATATGTCGAGCCACGAGATGTGGTTGCCGACAACCAGACTCGGACCGGAGCGCGGCGAGCCGATGGTCACGAGCCGGACGCCGACGGAGCGGAGGATCAGCCCTGCGCACCGATGCAACGCCCATGCTCCGCGACGGGCGCGCCGATGGCCGGGAACCGCAGCGATGGCCGCGATGAATGCAATGCTGACGATGGTGGTCAGCAGCAACCCGGCGTACCGGAGGAGCCGGCGGCCCGGGTGTGCCGACGTCGTGGTGGGCTCCGCGCAGTCGGCGCCGCACCGGGCGTGATGCCCAGGGGAGACCGGACCGATGGTCACTGCTGGCCCAGCAACTGGTGGGGCGAGTGATCGCTGAACAAGCGCAGATAGCGTTGATCGGCGTTCTCCAGGTCCAGCAGCACCAGGAAATCCGCGGTCTGGAAGGCTTCGTCGACGGCGGGTGCTCCGCAGATCAGCGCGCCCAGCCGGAGGTAGCCGCGCAGCAGCGGAGGAATCATCGGTGTGCCGGACGGGCGGGTGGCGTCGGTGTCCAGCGGGGTGCGCGGCATGCAGTGCAGACGGCGCGGGGCCATGTGTCGGTCCTGGACCCGCTGGGCGACCGCCGCTGCGTTGCCGCCACCGTCGGCCAGACTGACCGAGGCGCACCCGATCAGATATCGGTATCCCGTCGTCTGCATGTATCGGGCGATCCCGCTCCACAGCAGCCAGATGGGCGCCCCGCCGCGATGCCGGCCCGCGACGCAGGAACGGCCGGCCTCTACCGTCCGGTCCAGAATTCCTTCCAAGGGTGACAGGTCGAATTCCCGGTGGGAGTACAGACCGGTGGCACGGGGAGTGAAATCGTTGGCGTGCGGCGGTAGCAGCCGGTAGGTCGCCACCACGTCGCGGTCGGGTCCTGGGGAATGGCTGTCACTGCGCGCGTTCTCGCAGACGATCAGGTGATCGCACAGGTCGTCGAATGGATCGGCGTCGATACCTGTCGGCCCAGGAGTGACTGCTCCGCCTTCCACTCCGAAGACTTCGTGGCGGAGCCGCTGCGCGGCAAGGACGTCGTCGGCATCGGCTGCGAGGCGGACGTGGTAGGCAGGGGAGGCGGAGGATCGTGGCGGTGTACCGGTAGCGCTCAATTGGCTGGTGGTCACGATCTACAGAGTGTGCTGGGGAACTGTGGTCGGTAACCGACGCCGACGCGGCGGCGGAGTGGCCGTTGCATGAATGTCCGCTGCGAAGCGGCGCCCGAGGCGGACGCCGCTTCGCCGTCATTGTCGCGGTGATGGGTTGCCTACCGCATCGGAGATGATGTCAGGAGCGGATTCCCAGAGCGCGGGTCATCGTGTAGAACAATTCCGTCTGGTCGGTCACGCCGAGCACGTTGGCGGCCTGCGGGCCGGAGGCGGCGATGCGGACCTGCGTGCCGGTGTGTTCCTGCGAGGCACCGGCAGCTGCCGTGCCATAGCTGACGGTCATGTTCGCGCCGTCCCTGGTGACCAGGGTGGCGGTGAGACCGGGGGTGACGGAACCTGCTTCGACGATCTGGCTGGTGTGGCCGTGGTCGGCGGTGACGACGACAAGTGTGTCGGGGTTTGCCTTCTGGTAGCGCAGCGCCACTCTCACGGCGTTGTCGAATTCCACGGTCTCGCCGATCTGGCCGCAGGGATTGGCGGCATGGTCCTGCTTGTCGATCGAAGCGCCCTCGATCTGCAGGAAGAAGCCTTTGCTCGAGTTGCTGGATTTCTTGTCCAGGGCGGCGATGGCGGTGCGAGCCATGACCGACAGGTGCGGCTGGGTGTTGCTCCTGGCGGCGTTGATCTGGCACGTGGAGGCCGCTGTCCCGGTCGGAGTGGGAGTGGGGCCGACATATTCCAGGTCGAGGTTCCCGGCGCCGAAGGTGCCCAGGATCGGCTTGCTCAGGTTCGCGTTGGCCAAGCCGTCGGCGGTGGTGACCACCTGGTATCCGGCGGCCTCGGCCTGCTGCAGCACGGTCTTGCCGGCGAACGCCCCGGCGGCGATGGTCTCGTCGAAGTACTTCTTGCCGCCGCCGAGGAGGATGTCCGGACGGGTTTGAACGAGTTGTTCGGCGATGGATCCTTTTCCGCCGTTCTGCTTCGCGTTCTGCGGGCACAGCGTCAGCGTCGCGGTGGGGCCTTTGCAGTCACGATTGACCACGTGGGCGGCGAGCACGGCCGGGGTGGCGTCCTGCAACTCGGCGGTCGTCACATCACCGGTCGCGTAGCCGGCCTTTCGAGCCAGTTCCAGGACCGTGGGGACCGGCTTGCCCGACGGCAGCACCGAAATGGCGCCGTTGTACGACTTGCGGCCGGTGGCCCAGCCGGTGCCCGAGGCGGCGGAATCGGTGACGTAGTCCGGAAGCGACGGGTTGTCCTTCTGCACCGAGTAGGTGGTGTAGGCGCCCGTCAACGGCAACGTGTCCATCGCGAGCCGCCCGGCCGCGCCCTTGGCGTAGTTGCGGGCGATGGTGATCTCCGAGTCGCCCATGCCGTCACCGATCAGCAGGATGACGTTGCGGGCCGTGCCGCCCTTGATCGCCTGCCGGGCGCTCTGTGTGTTGTCCCGGTGCTGCCCGCTCACCAGCGCCGCGGTGGCGACACCGGCAGCTCCCACGGTCAGTGCGCCGACCATTGCCACTACGCCCGCTCGCCGGGCCATGCTCGATCCGAACATCAATTCCACTCCTGCTCGTCTGCGGCTCCGCCCGTGGGAGCCGCGGGCCCACAGCACAGCCACGAGACATTAAACCGTTGGTAAAACGAGGCAGGCGGAAATTGACGGCCGGGTGAACAGTTGACGTTTCGCCGGCGGCGGGAGGTGCAATGGGTGTAGTCCGGCCGACAATCCGGGACCGTCTGACGGGATCAGGACGGCAGATTCAGACGCGGCGGACGCGGGCCCTCGACGACGGACCAGGTCCCGGGATCGGCGGGATCCTCCGCGACCAGGACCTGCCCGGGGCGAACGACGAACTCCAACGCCTCCGGGCCGTTGGCGCGGACCACGATCTGACCGCGGTCACCGGCCAGGTGAATGGCCCCCAGCAGTGCTCCCGCAGGATGCGGCGGCAGCTGGGCCCACAGCTGCGCGAGGAACGCGGCAGCTTCTCCGGGCACGAACGGCACCTCTACCCGCGGTGTCAACGCAGCCCACCAGAACCCGGCGGGTCGGTCCGTCGGCGGCACAGGTCGATCACCGTTGTCTCCGTCTCTCGCCGGCACCCGCCGGCGACCTGCGAAGCTACCGCCCCTTGGTGAACAAACGGCTTTGAACGGGGTGGACCGTCCGGGCCATCGCCACGCGGATGCCGTCGAGCGCGGCGGCCGTTCGGTCGGCGGTCACCAGCTGCCCGCCAAGTCAGCGGTCAGGAGCTGCCCGCGGAGTCCGTCGTCAGGACCGTGTCGCGCCTTCCGGGACGCCGCGACGACGACGCTTCTGCTCGTACATCGCGGCATCCGCGTCCTGCCAGGCCCCGGGAAAGCCGGAGATGATGCTGTAGGGGGCGTGTCCGATGGATCCGGGGGTGCCCACCCTGGCCAGCTGCTCCTCCAGAGTGTCCACGAGTCGCTGCGCCTGCTCGGAATTGGCCTGGGCGACCAGGATCCCGAATTCGTCCCCACCGAGACGGGCCACGATGTCGGCGGCCCTGGTGGTCTCCTGGATGGTGCGGGCCGCCTGCCGGATGTGCGCGTCGCCGGCCTGGTGCCCGTCGCGGTCGTTCACCAACTTCAGGCTGTCCAGATCCAGGATGACCACCGAGCCGGTGTGGCCGAATCGCCGGTACCGGGCCTCCTCGGCCGCGAGGAAACGGTCCCAGCCGCGCCGGTTGTAGAGACCGGTCAGGACGTCGGTCTCGGCTTCGGTCGCCGACCGTTCGGCCAGCTGTTCGGCCTGCGTCCGCATCAGATCGGTCTGCAGGATCGTCGACAGCAACTGCGCGAGGATCTGCAGCAGGGGGCCGTGCAGCACCAGTTCGGCAGCTTGTGCGGATTTGTCCAACCCGCAGAGCGTGCCGAACACCTCGCCATCGGCCTGCACGAGCGGAAGGCCGACGTAGGCACCGATCTGCAGGCCATCGCGACATCCGGCGCCGGCGTAGGCGGGTACCTGCTCGACGTCGGGGGCGATCTGTGGTCCCTCGCCGGTCAGCATGTACTGGCACATCGAATCCGACCACAGGTGCGAATTGCCGGCGATCTTCCCGTAGGCGGAGTCCACGACATCCAGGTAGAGCTGCTTGCCGTCGATGTGTCGGGTGACGGACCAGAATCCCATCGGTATCGCGGTCTGCAGGTAGCCGAGGACGCTGGTGCAGGCTTCGTCGAACGTTGCGCTCGCACCCAACTGCGGAAACTGCATGTCGCACCTTTCGATCTTGTCGGTCGAAGCCATCGCGATCGGCGCCGCGATCGAAGTCTCGCACTTCACAGCACGCGAGGATTGACTTTCCGCGAAACCAGGGTGTGCCGGCGTCGGCGGCTTGCCCGAACCCGGCCACGGTGCGCGAACGCACGATGGCTGGATGAGGGTGGTGCTAGTCAGGAGTCCCAGATCGGAGCGAAGCGGGCACGCTGCGCTGCTGCCGCGATCCTTCAAGCCTCTCCCGGTCAGCCACCCGAGGGCGGCCCGTGGAGCGCCGTCAAGCCGCCTGGCCGGTCGCTGCCCAGGCCACGGCCCGGATGGTGAACGGCGCCGTGGGCAGAAGCCGTTCGGCGTGCGACCTGACCCGGGCACGCTCCTTTGTGCCCAGGCGGCTGAGATGGGCACCGGCGGGTCCGACGCCGAGCGTGAACGGTTCCCACCAGTCGTCGAAGGACGGCCAGTCGACCGCCACCTCCAAGACCGATTGCTGAACCGACCGCAGACCGCAACCAGTAAACAGGGCGGCCAGCTCGCCCTCGCGGGCGCCCGCCAGATTCGACTCGTCCGGCACTTCTGGAGTGACTGCCCGGGCGGCCCGCCAGAAGAGCGAGACGGGAGCGCGTTCGCCCGCGAAATCCCAGACGCACGCTGCGACCGTTCCACCGGCTCTGGTCACCCTGGCCATTTCGGCCAGTCCGACGGTGGGGTCCGCCATGAAGTGGACGACGAGTTGGGCGGTCGACGCGTCGAAGGTGCCGTCGGCGAAGGGCAGCTGCTCGGCCGGTGCGTGCCGGACGTCGACACCGGCGAGCCGGTCGCGGACAGCAGCGACGAAGCTCTCCGATGGGTCGACCGCTGCCACCGCCTCGCTACCGAGCCGCCTGACGAGCGCCGCCGTCAACGCACCCGGCCCGCAGCCGACGTCCAACACCGTCTGGCCGGGGCGCACGTCGATCAGCCCGACGAACAGCTCTGCCAACGTCGTGGCGTACGGACCCATGAACCGGTTGTAAGCCGTTGCGGCAACGTCGAACATCCGCAGACCATAGCCCGAGTGCTGCGCATCTCCCGCGGCTGCGACCTTACACTCGCTCGCGCGGAGTAAATCACTTTATCAGCTGTAAAATCGTTGTAGACCGCCGGGACTCCAGCACATCTTCCAATTCAAGATCCACAACGCCCCGTCGAGCCCGACCCGGCCGGGGCGTTTCGAGGGGTGGACGATGAATGTGACGAAGCACCGCCGACAGCAACATCTCTCGGCGCAGCATTACGTCGGCCATCCACCCGCCGACACCTCGATCGACAGCTCCGTCCGGTTGGTCGGGCGGCATTTTTCGATTCCCATGGTGCAGGTCAACGTGTTGACCGACACCGAGCAGGTGACGATCGCAGCAGTCGGCGGGCCGGTGGGCACCCGACCTCGGGCCGGTACATTGTGCACTCACGTGGTCCGCGAAGGCCGGCCCAGAGCGCTGGCGGACGTTCAGCCTCTTCCGTCGAACCTGGCCCACATCAAGGCTTATCTGGGTGTCCCGCTCACCGGTCGCGAGGGTTTGGTGATCGGGGCGTTGTGCGTGTTGGACACCGTGGCGCGGGACTTCGGGCCGGACGACGTGCGCGATCTGCAGGCTGCTGCCGCAGTGGTCCAGGACCAGCTGGAGCTGATGCGCCGGCTCGGGGCGGTCACCCACGGCTCCACCACCGAGGCTGCCGAGCTCGCCTGCGCGATCCGGGACGGTGACATCGTGCCGTTCTTCCAACCGATCGTGGACATGTCGACCGGAGACGTCACGGCGGTGGAGGCGCTGGCTCGGTGGCGTCATCCGGTACGCGGGCTCGTTGCTCCGGATGAATTCATTCCGCTGGCCGAGGATTCGGACATCATCATCGACCTCGATCTGTCGATCCTCCGACAGGCCGCCATTCAACTGGGGCGATGGCGCACGCGGCGCCCCGCACTCCGGCTGAGCGTCAACCTGTCCACCCGTCATTTCGACCAACCCGATTTCACCAGGCGACTGCAGCAGACAATGGAATCGGCGGGCGCGGACCCGGCGATGGTGACCCTGGAGCTGACCGAAACCGCCGCGCTGACTCCCCGCGCGGCTGAGCGGCATTTCCTGCCGGCCCTGCGACGGCTCGGCTTCCGCATCGTCCTGGACGACTTCGGGTCCGGGTTCGCCTCGATCGACCAGATCCTGCGCCTGCCGATCGACGGCATCAAGCTCAATGGCGCGGTCACCGCTTCCATGGGCTCCCGGTCCGGTGATGCTGTCGTGTGTCATCTCAATGCACTGGCCGCCGACCTGAACCTGAGCACGGTGATGGAAGGCATCGAGAGTCCCCATCAGATCCAGCAGGCGCGGCGTGACGGTGGCACCCTCGGGCAGGGCTGGGTCTGGGCGCCGGCCATGTCGGCCTCGGACATGACCACCTACCTTCACGGCAGCAACCGAGGCGAATCGATGATCCCTGCGCAGGCAGTGCGGCACCTCGTCGAGCGCGACGAGGACACGAGTCGTCGCTGACGTTCGCTGGCATCTGTTCAGTGAGTGCGGTGGCACGGCGGTGCTGTCGATGGCACGCCTTCGGCGTGAACACGGCAACTCTTCGTTCTCCCTGTCGCGTCCGAGGGCGTGTTCCTCGCCATCCACCTTTCGGTCGGGAAACGTTCCGATAACGGCCTGCACAGGGCGCGCAGCCCGCGGCATTGACTGTGTGGAAGGGTGCGGGCACGTCGGCAGAGGGAGCGTCGGTGGATTTCGCGGAGTTCGCCACAGCGGAGCTGCCCGGGTTGGTCCGTTTCGCGGGCGTGCTCACCGGTCATCCACAGCTCGCTCACGACTTGCTGACCGACGCGCTCGTCAAGGCCTCCGTCCGGTGGGCGCAGATCTCCACCATGGAATATCCACTGGCCTACGTGCGACGCATGGTGACCACCACCTACCTGGCGGACCGGCGCCGAACCGGTCGACGCCGCACCGACCCGACCAGTACGGATCAGGTCCTCGACAGCGTGGAACCGGATCGATCGCCGGTCGTGGACGAGCGGGCAGACATGGCCACGGTGCTGCGCACGCTGCCTCGGCAGCAACGAGCCGCGGTGGTGATGCGCTTCTACCTCGACTATCCCGACCAGCAGATCGCCGAGGCGTTGAACTGTTCGGCGGCGACCGTCCGCTCGCACATCTCCCACGCTCTGGCTTCCCTGCGGGCCGCCGGGATCACCACGGCGAACGTCGACTGAAGGGGCGCAGCAATGGAACCACCGAAGGTCAGGGACGTGATCGCGGGCGAGGAGCGATTCGCGCCCGACGCGGACGCGGTGTGGGCGGAAGTCTGCGCCCGGTCCCATGATCGCCGGATCACGCGCCGACGTTTCGTCATCGGCGGGGTGGCGGCCGGCGTGGCCGCGGTGACCGTCGGGACCACGGTGGTCGCCCGAAGCGGTCATACCGCTTTACCGGGCCCGTCGCCGACCGTGTCGCCGACATTCACGTCCCGTTCGGAACCGTCGCCGACGACGCTCGCCACGACTCCGTCGACTGCCGCGGTCACCTCTGCGGCGTCGGCATCGGCGCTGGCGCGCGGGCGATGGAGTCGACTCCCGCCTGCGCCGATCGCGGCGCGCCAGAGTCCGGCCACGGCATGGACCGGAACCGAAATGGTGGTGTGGGGTGGCATCGATGACAGCGCATCTGTTTCCGACGGAGCCGCCTACGACCCGGTCCGCCGCACATGGCGCACGCTTCCACCGGCCCCAGCCGGAGCACATCCGCAGTGGGCCGCGGTGTGGACCGGTACCTCGATGATCCTCTGGGGAGCATCGAACGACGGCCAGAGCCGTCGCCCCACCGGTGCGCGGTATACCCCGGGCACGGACGACTGGCAGATGCTGCCCGACTCGCCGCTGCCGACATCGGCGGCGACACAATCGGTGTGGACCGGATCGGTGATGGTGGCTCTGGCCATCCCTGGCGGCAACGAACCACAGCACATCGAAGCCGCAGCGTACGACCCGGTTGCAGACAGATGGTCGTCACTGCCGAGAGTCGAGCTCGCACCCGGTCATCCGGTGCTGGAGGTCCAGGCGGCCAGTGCCGATGGCACCGTCTACCTGTGGTCGAGATGGCAACACCAGACCACCGTCTGGGCTGGAGGCGGGATCATGGTGACCACCTCGGCGGGCACCGACTGCTTCGTACTGGAGGGGACGGCATGGCGTCCTGTGTCCTTTGCCGGGCCCACGCGCCCGGTGGGTAGCCAGCCGATCTGGACCGGCAAATACTTCGTGCAGCCGGCTTCCCGGGAATGGTTGGGGGTGGCGTCGGGACCAATGCCATTCAACCTGACGGGCCGCTTGCTCTACCCGCAGACCGGAAAGGTCACCGCCATCGCGCACGGGCCGGTCGACGACCTAGGGGCACAGTCCGTCTGGACGGGAGTGGCGCTGCTCTCGTTCAATTCCAGGACGTTGATCGCCGGTGGCGCGGTCACCCACTACCCCGGGGAGGCGGCGGCGTGGGAGCCCGATCGTGACGAATGGACTCCGCTTTCCAGACCGGGCCTGGCATCCGACGGGGATCCCGCCGCCGTGTGGACGGGAGACCGTCTGCTGCTGTGGGGCCGGCTCTACGACCCGACGTCCGTCGGTGCTTCTGTCCCACGATCGTTCGCCGGTGGCCTCGAGTTCACGGCAGCACGCTGACAAGACCGTGAAATCCCTTACGCGTTCATTCCCGTGAGCCGGCAACGTGAAAAAATGGGCCGCCATAACCGGCGGCCCATTCGGTTCACACCCATCGTCGGGCGACGTCAAAAGGTGTTCAGCCGCAGGCGAAGCTGATCCTGTCCCAGTAGTTGAACTGGGTCTTGGCCGAACTGCCGTAACCCAGATCGAGGGACGCTGAAATGCAGCGTCCGTTGGTGTGGGGAATGGAGATGGCGCCGGCGTAATACCGGTAGGCACCGGAGTCGTAGACATTGTAGGGATAACCGGAACCGCTGGCCCGGTGGTCGTCGCGCCACAGCGCGAGGTTCATGAAGGTCTTCTTGCCGACCCACGCGCCGCTCTTGACGGCGATGATGCAGTTGGTACCGCCGTTGGCGCGGCTGTAGTAGACGTAGATCGTCACCTTGCCGTACTTGGTGGACCGGGTGATGGGGAAGTGGTTCACCAGGCTGCCGGCGCACGACGAACGCGGCGATCCGGGAACGTTGTCGGAGGCGCTGGCGCTGGCCGGACTGACCACGGCGGCCACCATCGCCAGCAGCAACGCCGCCAGTAGTCCCGCCGCACGCTTGTAGGTCTTGCTTCTCATGGTCGCTCCTTGATTGGGCGGCCGGAATCAAGGACAGATCCGGCCGGGTGCGGACGCCAGGTACCCGCTGCTCGACGACGCCAATCATGGCTGCGGGGCCGTCCGATGGACTGCCCGGACTCCCCGGCGACCGACCTCTTCGCTTCGACAGCGTGCGCGCCATTCCGACCACCCGACTGTGCGCAGCGCTTTCCTAACGAGGAAGCGGACCGGTCAGGCAGGCGCCGGTCTACCGATGAGGAAGCCCTGCCCGTAGTCACAACCCAGGCCGTGCAGTGCCGCCGCCTGACCGGGTGTTTCGATGCCCTCTGCGATGAGGTCCAGTTTCATGGCGCGTGCCAGCCCGACGACCGCGTTGATGATCGCGTAGCTCTCCCGCCGGGTGTCCTGCGACTCCAGGCCGGCGATGAAGCTGCGGTCGATCTTGACGGTGTCGACCGGGAACCGGGCCAGGTAGGACAGCGACGAATAGCCGGTGCCGAAGTCGTCGATCGCCGACGAGATGCCGAGGTCGCGGAAGTTCTGCAGAACCGTTGTGGTGTGCGCGAGATCGTTGATCAGCATGCTTTCGGTGATTTCCAGACCGAGCGCCGAGCCCGGAAGGCCATGATCCCTGAGCGAGCGTTCGACGATGGCGGGGAACGTGGCGTCCTGCAGCTGCGAGACGGACAGGTTGACCCACATCACCGGCGGCGCGGTCGATGACTGGCGGAGCACGGCGGCCGCAGCGATGGCGTTCTCCAGGACCCACGTCCCCAGCTCGAGGATGAGATCTGATTCCTCCGCCAGTGCGATGAAGTCGCCCGGGTACAGCAGGCCCCGGTCCGGATGCTGCCATCTGACGAGAGCCTCCACTCCCACCACCCGGTTGTTCGCGAGCTCCACGATCGGTTGGTAGTGCAGGCGCAGTTGTCCCGCCGGAATGCCCTTGCGCAGTTCGGCTTCCAGGTGCACCCGTTGCCGGACCCGGGCGCCGACCGCCTCGTCGAAGATCTCGATCCGATTGCGGCCCCGGGCCTTCGCTGCGTACATCGCCGAGTCGGCGTCGCGCAGCAGGGTGGTTGCGGTACTGGAACCCGGGGTCGACACGACGACACCGATGGAAGCGGACAGTCGGACGTCCACCGAGTCGGCGACGGCGGAGTCCCCGAGGGCGGATTGGATGCGACCGGCCATGGACGCGGCCTGATCCGCCGTGCAGTCGGGGCACAGGATGACGAACTCGTCGCCGCCGAACCTTGCGACGGTATCGCCGGGGCGCACGGCCGCCTGCAACAGTCCGCTCACCGCCGAGAGCATGCTGTCGCCGACCGGGTGGCCGAGCGTGTCGTTGATCGACTTGAACCGGTCGAGGTCCAGGAACAGCAGTGCCACACCGCTGGCATGCAGGTGCGCCGCGGCCAGTGCCTGTTCGATGCGGTCGGTGAGCAGGGCACGGTTCGCCAAGCCGGTCAGCGGATCGTGCAGTGCCTGGTGCTGCAGCTGGTTCTCGAAGAACTTGCGGTCGGTGATGTCCTCGATGTGGTCGACGATGTGCATCGGCCGGCCGTCCCGCCCGGCGACGATCGACGACGACTGCAGCACTTCGACCGATGAGCCGTCGCCGCGGCGCAATGAAGTTTCCTGCCGCCTCGGCTGCAGGTCTGCGCCGGCGAGCTGCTCGGTCGGCCGACCGTTCTGCGCGACACCGCTCTGGGTCGCCCGCAGATCGCTCATCCGCATCTGGAGCAGCTCCGACTCCGTCCGGCCCAGCAGCTCGGCCAGAGCGGCGTTGGCCTGCAGCAGTTGCCCGTCAGCGCCGGAGAGTGCCATACCGATGGGCGCATCGATGAAAGCGCTGCGGAACTTGTCGTTCATTTGCTCGAGCGCGGCAGCCGTGCGGCGGATTTCGGTGACGTCCGCGCAGGCGACCACCACCGCTCCCGGTGACTTGTCGGGCAGATCTGCGGCCGTCAGCTTCATCCAGCGCCACGTTCCATCGGCATGCGACATCCGGACGTCCACCTGGGCAGCCTGGCCAAGCCGCAGGGCCGACGTCGGGAACAGCACCGCTAGGCCCGCCGCTCGGTCGTCCGGATGCAGCAGATTCTCCGCGTCGCAGCCGACCAGTTCGGCGGGTTGCCGTCCGAGCAGTTCGGCGGCGCTACGGCTGGCCGAGGTGACCGCACCGTCCGCGTCCAGCAGCAGCATCAGGTCCGAGGATCCCGCCAGCATGGCCTGGATGGCGTCCTCGTGCAGCTTGCGGTCGGTGATGTCCCGCTGGATGGCGATCCAGTGGGTGAACCAGCCACGCTCGTCCGCCGCCGGGCTGATGCTGATCTGCACCCAGAACTCCGTGCCGTCCTTCCGGACGTTGAGCAGCTCGACCTCCACCGGCTGCCAGGTGCTCAGCGCCGCCCGGATCTTGGCCAGTTCCGCCCGATCGGTGCGGGGACTCTGCAGGAGCCGCGGAGTGAGCCCGACGATGTCCTCGACCGCGTAACCCGTCATCCTGGTGAACGCCGGGTTCACGTACACCACCCGCGGACCACCGGAAGCAAGGTCGACCGGCTCCGCCTCGGTCACCAGCACGACGTCGTTGGCCTGCAGCACGACCGCACGGAACAGTGTCTGCAGTTTGGCCTCGTTCATCAGCGCGGCCGCCGGCGCATCCACCTGGACAGTTCTGCCGAGCGGCACGGGCCGGACCAGGGAGCCGTTGTGCAGCGTCATCGACCACCTTTTTCGCAGCTCATGCCTCGACGAAGTGAACAAACTGGGTTGTACCGTTACAACACCTACAGCGAACGGTACGCGAATTGCTTGGTCAGGTTCGCAGAACGCCACCAGCGCATGGCATCCACTCGGGCAAATGACGGCGCCCCGTCGGTGGTGGCGATAGGAACCCAGCTATGCATCGAGTGGCTAGTTCTCGTGCATGTTCCGCAGCGTCGGGGTCAGGAGGTTGGGCACCGCGTTCCACTTCTGGTCGGCCGCGCCGGTGCAGGTCTCCACATCGAGGACCGACCACGGCGGGAGGTCCTTGGCGGTGTCGGACAGACCGAGGCACAGCGTGCCGCTGACGACCGTGTACTTCGTCGAATAGGTCAACGACGAATCCCCGCCGTAGATGGTCCAGGTCTGCGACGCGCCGCCTGTGCAGGTACGGGTGCTGACATAGCCGCCGTTGGTCCCCGAACTGGTCAGGCAGTAGTTGGTCCCACCGGTGGTGGTCGCCACCTGACCGGTGACGTTGGCCGATCCGGTCGGAATGGCCGGCGACTGGAACAACTGATTCCACGCGACCGCTCCGGGAAAGGGGTTCTGCTTGCACGGGTACGCGATGAGAAATCCGCGACTGACGTCCGTATTGGGAACGTCGATGCAGCGACTGTATTCGCTGTAGTTCACCCACTGCGCGGCATTTCCTGCCCGCTGAGTGACCGACGCGGCCCCTGGGCCGACGGAGGGCGACGGCACCCAACCGGCGCCGCTGCCGCAGCCGCGGAGGACGATCGGTTGACCGGCGGACTGGACGTCGATGCTCATGCACAGATCCGGTAGTGCACCGGTGGTGACGGAGTTGGCCTGCGCCGCCTGGTACTGGCCGTTGTCGTTGAAACTCCACTGCTGCGTGTACGACGGCGGCGAACCCAACGTTCCGCATTGGCTCAGGCGCACCGCATCGCCGTTCACGGCCGGCGTGTGAACCGAGTTCAGACACACCCCGCGCGGGTTGGCGGGCGAGATGGACGACACCAACTGCAAGGTGAGATCGGTGCGGTAGGCGAACACTTGTTGCGGGGCAGCGGGTGCGGTGGCGCTGCAGGGCTGCAGTGCCAGAGCGGTCCCGGCCTGCGCGCTTGCCGACCCGACGTCCATGCACAGAGCGGGCGAGGCTGATCCGAGCAACGCGATGGTTCCACCGAGGATTGCGACGTTACTGGTGCGAAAGACGTAGGTCGATGTCAAGGTGCGGCCCGCCGTGGAGCCGTTGACCGGTGCGCCAACTGTCCCGGTGGAGGTCAAGCGGGCGTAGCCGGGCGTCGTGCTTCCGGTCGTCGGGTCGTACGTGCCATAGCCGGCAATGCACCGCATCGCATTCGCCGACGGATACGGCTCCGCCTCCGGGGGAGTTGATTTCGGATACAGGGCCTTTGCCGGATCGAACGTGAAGTATTCGACGACCGTGGAGTAGGCCGCCGCGCCGCTGCTGTTCACCGCGCCCGTCTGCGTCCCGCACGGAAGCTTGCTGGCGTCACCTATCCCACTGGTCACGCCGCCTCGAATGAGGCCGAGGGTCACCTCGATCCCGGATTCGGCGGCATTGAGCGCCTGCACGCGGGTGCTGACGAAGCGCGTGGTGCGATCCTGGGTGACGATCATCGGCACCAGCAGCGCACCGAGCATCAGGCCGACGAGCATGACCATCATCAGGATGGCCATCGAACCGCGGTCATCCGTTCGGCGACCGGCTCTGCGCCACACCCCCCGCCTCACGGTCTGCCCTGCTGCTGGCAGATCGGTCCACTGGGCGCCGGAACGACGCTGTTCGCCGCCGAAAAGGTGAAAGATGCTCTCGAAACCGTCTGTGCGGTACCAAATCCTGCAGGGGCGGATAGATTCACGGTCAGTTGCTGAAGCACGGCATTGGCCGCAACCGGCACCAGGTAGAACGGTTGGGTGGAGGCTCCGGGGGCTGCAGCTCCGTTCGAGATGCCCGACGAGATGGGCTCCCAGGCGGTGGGACTGCCAGCCGCCCCGTTCGCCACGACCCACGTCCGGCTCTGCAACTGCTGCGCCTGGATGTCCACCCGCAGCTGACTGCACACCTCGGCTCCGGTGGTGGTGGTTCGCATCTCGACGTACCAGTCGCCCGACGTGCCCACCGCCGGGGTGCTGATAAACGCGGCGTACCGGACAGTGCTGTCCAGGGAGGTGAAGGCCCCGTTGAGTTGCGTCGCCGTCAGATTCACCGCCTGCGACTTGTTCATCGCATTGTTCATCATCACCACTGCGCCGGTGAACATCGCCAGGAAAACCACCATCAGGGTCATGCCCACCATCAGCTCGATCAGCGACGTACCCCGGTCGCCGTGCATTCGCTGCCGCAAAGGTCGTGCATTTCTGCGAGCCGCTCGAAGCGCAAAGGGGCTCACGGCGTGATCACCACGTTCCACTTGCTACCCAGGTAGTTCTCGACGGACTTCCGCTCCGCCGTGCTCAGCACCCGGCTGAAGGTGATGACGTCGCCGATCTGGCCGACCACGCCACGGGTCACCCCCGCGTTGTTGAACGTGCTGCCCACGCTGGCGGTGAAGGATTGCACGGACTGCGCCTCGTCGGTGGTGACCATGGGGCCGCTCTGGCCCTTTGTGGTCGCCTGTTCGCCGTTGTACCAGTTGCGCGTGGGCGAGCCGGTGTTGTAGGACCAGTCGTTGCCGTTCGGATTGCTGCGCGGGATGGTGGTACCCACCCGCACGCTGAAGTCGGCGCCGGCCTGGCCGAAGAGGTAGTTGTAGGTGCCGGCGGCCCCGGTGGTGTTGGCCGCGATGAACACGGTGCGGTACTGGCCCGTGCTGGTCGAATTCAGCACCCGGCCCGCCGGCGCGGCGAAGTTCGCGGCGTTGCGCCCGTTCCAGGTACTGATCGCCGGTTGGCTGGCCCCGGCGGACTGGGTGAAGTTGATCCCGGCCCCGCTCTTGTCCTTCCAGCAGCCGACATTCGTCGTCGCGATGGCACCAGTGCACGCGGAGCTGGCGAAGAAGACGCTCGGGTCCGAACCGTCCAGCCACAGCGACATTCCGTTCGCGGCGGACATCACCGACGGGAACGGCAACGCACCCACGCCGGCCGAGGGCGGACCGGTGCCGAAATCGTTCGTCGCGGTGACGGTGACCGTGTAGGCACCGCCGGCCAGACCAGGGATGGTGCAGCTCAGCCCGGTCGTCGTGCAGGACGCCCCGCCCGGCGAGGCGGTGGCGGTGTAGGAGTCCACCTGCCCGGTGGCCGGGGCCGTCCAGGACACCGTCACCGCATTGCTGGCGTTCACCACCGCTACCGTGAGCGGTTCGGACGGCTTGATCGGTACGAACCACTTGTGGGCCAGGTAGTCCTCCACCGCATGCCGCTGCGGTGCCGTCAGCGGCTTGTCGAAGGTGATGACGTCGCCGATCTGTCCGACCACGCCGCGGGTGGAGAACGTGTTCGACACACTGGCGGCGATCGGCTTGACCGCATTCGACTGGTCAGTGGTGATGATCTTGACGGGTCCGTTGGTGTTGGCGAGCCGGACACCGTTGATGAAGTTGAGCGTTTGCGGCGGACCGTTCGGGCTGAAGGACCAGTCGTTACCGACTGGCGTCGAGCGCAAGTTCGAGGAACCTATTCGCACGTTGGTGTCCGCACCGGCCTGGCCGAACAGGTTGATGTACGGCGCCGAGTTGGTCACGTTCGCAGCGATGAACACGGTCTGATAGTTGGCGGTCGAGCGCACGGAGTTCATCACGTCGCTGGGGTCGGCGAAGTTGGCCGCGGACAGCCCATTCCAGGTTCCGACGCCCGGTTGGTTGCCAGTCGTCGCCTGGACGAAGTTGTTGGCCGAACTCTGCCCGCTCTTGTCCAGCCAGCAGCCGATCACGGTCGTCGTGACGGCGCCGGTGCAGCTGGAGCTGCCCAGCAGGACGGCCGGGTCGGCACCGTCGAGCCAGAGCGTCATGCCGTTGCCCGCGGACATGATTCCGGCCGGATAGGGAATGGCACGCACCGCGGTGGACGCGGGACCGGTGCCGAAACGGTTCGTCGCCGTGACGGTGAGGGAGTAGACGACACCGTTGATGAGTCCGCCGGAGATGGTGCAGGTGAGGTTCGTGGTCGTGCAGGACGCCCCGCCGGGGCTCAATGTTGCCGTGTAACCGGTCACCGCACTTCCATTGTTGGTCGCCGGAGCGACCCAGGTGGCGGTCACCGCGGAGTCACCCTCTGCCGCATCAACGGTTCGCGGGGCGGACGGTGCACTTCCGGTGACCGCCCAGCTGAAGGTTCCACTGGACGCCGAGAACCCGTAGTAATCGGCGACCGTCACGGTGATTCCGCTCGTGGTCGTGGTCGTGGCCGGGGCAGTCCCGGTGATCAGTCCGGTCGAGGGGTTGATGCTCAACCAGGACGGCAGGTTCGTGGCCGAGTAGGTCAGCGGCCCGGTTCCACCGGTCGTCAGCGCAGCCATGTCCAGGCTGTCGGCAATCCCCGCGGCCGCGGTCTGATTGCCGGGGTTCGACACCCGCGGGGGGGCGTTCACGATCACTTCGAACGGTGCACTCGTCCCCGTCGCCCCGGCGCTGTCGGTCACCGTGACCGTCACGTTGCTGAACGTCTGGGGTGCGCTGGTGACGGTGCCGGTGAGGACACCGCTGGCGTTGATGGCGAAGGTTCCGGGCCCGTTGTCGAGCACGTAGGTACAGGGGGCGTTCGGGCAGCTCGTCGTCAGCGGTGTCGACGGCACCACGAGACCCACGGTGAGACTTTGATTCCCCGGCCCGCTCACTGTCGGCTTGGCGTAGACGGTCAATTGGAATGTCACGTTCTGGCTCGCGTACACGGTGGGACTGGTGCTCTTCACCGACTTGGTGTCGGTCACCATGACAACCACCGAGCTGACGCCCACCGTGGTCGGCGTACCCGACAGCACCCCGGCCGGGGTCAAGGTGAAACCGGCGGGAAGTGCGGTACTGGACCAGCTGAACGATCCGGATCCACCGGTCACGCTCAGCGCCACCGTGTCGGCGGTGCCGACCGTACTGGTCTGCGGTCCCGGCACTGCTGCCGCGAACGGCGGATAGTTGATCGTCCACGAAATGGATACGGGCTGCGTCGGTGTCCGACCCGCCGAATCCTTGACCGTCAACAGCACCACGAACGTCTGTGGCAGCACGCCACTGTTGGGTAGTCCGACAGTGGTCGGCGTGCCGGTGATGACCGCCTTGTTGTTGACCGTCGACAGGGAAAGCCCCGGCGGTAGCGTCGAACCCGGATCCGACCACGTGTAGGGCACGGTCCCGCCGGTCGCGCTCACGGTGAACGCCGAAATGGCGGTACCGATCAGGCTGGCCTGCGCAGTTTGCGACACCACGGACACGGCCGCGAGCACGATCGAGGTGAAGCTCAGAGCGGCGGCCCGCCCGAACCCATCGGTGATCGTCAGCGTGACCGCAGTGGACCCTGACACGACCGACGGCTTGCCGGTGATTTGGCCGGTCGCGGTGTCAAGGAAGAGCCCGGCGGGCAGGCTGCCGGCGGTGATGGTGACCTTGGTGGTGGGCGGGCCCGTGATCGTTGCCGCCAGGTCGACGACGTCTCCGACGGCGACGGTCAGGACGCCGGGGTTGCTGGCCTGGTTCATGAAGGCGTAGCTGAGAGTTGGTGCCAGGGGCGCGGTCTGGTTCGGATTGAACAAGGGGTCGTCGACCGGGCTCAGCAGCACCGAGGTCAGGTAGGTGCATCTGGTCGGCGGACACCGCGGTCCAGCCCAGGTCACCGCGACCACGGCGCGGAGGTACTGGGTGCCGGTCCCGGTACCCACGCCGCAGGCGGCACCGGAGACACCGGTGGGGATCATGCAGGTGCCCAGGTAGACGTTGCTGGTGTAGCTCACGTTGTTGATGGTTTGCAGTACACCGACTGTCGGCACCTGGGCGGCAGTGCCAACCCCCGACAGGGCCCGCGGGTCGGTGGCGCGGGTCATGGTGGACAACCAGGGCGACACCGTGCTGGACGCAGCGTCGAACTGGGTGGCGACAGTCGTCGCGTCGCGTCCGTTGACCGGGTCGGAGGAGGGCATGCCGCGGATCACGTCGACGGCGGAATTAGCGATCTGGGTGGCCACCTGGGTGGCCCGTTGCTGGCTCGTCGATGCCACGGCATTGACGAAGAAGGTGGTGAACGCAGCCATCACGACAGCGATCAGACTGATCGCCACCAGGCTTTCCAGCAGCACGAAGCCGGCGTCCTCCCGCCGAATGCGGTGTCGCCCAAACTGTGTGCGACGGTGCCGGCCAGGCGCGGCGCGCGCTCGACGCGCGGCACGCCGGGCACCCGGCTCCGGGAGGAGAGTCATCACGACGGCCCGGCTACTTGCCGCTCAGCAGCTTCTCGAGGGCAGCCTGGGCTGTCGGCGACAACGGCGCGGAGAAAATCGTCAGGGTGAGGGTCATCGTGCTGGTCCCGTCGATGCCGGTCGCCGCAGCGCTGCCCGACGGCACCAGTTGAACGGCGGTGACGAGTGCCCGGCGGGGGCCGGTCCACTGGATCGCCCGCAGGAACGCCAGATTCTGCCGGCCCAGACCGGACGCGACCACGGTGATCGTCATCTGTACCAACCCGCTCGGCGAGGTGGCGGCGCCAGCGGGAGCCGTGGTGGTCGCGGGGGCCGAGGAGGCAGCGGTCGTCTCCGGCGCTGACGATGCCGTCTGCGGCGCAGCAGTTGTGGCCACCACCGGTGTCGCTCCACCGACCACGACGCTGGTCAGCCGGACGGAAGCTGCGGTGGCCTGCGCTGAGAGCTGACGGGTGAATGCAGGCAGGCCGCCATCGGACGGCAGTTGGTCCAACGCCGCCGACAGGCCCGCCCGCAGGGCGCCGGCATCGTCGTTCTGCTCTTTGAGGGTGCCGTTCTTGGCCTGCAGTGCGACGTTCTGGGCGGCGGCCGCAGCCGTCTGGACGCGGGTCGCCGACGCTTCCGACAGCTCGGGATGCACTGCTGCGAACCACCCGACCACCAGGATCACCACTCCGAGCGCGGCGCCACCGCCGAACCACCAGCGCTTGTCCTGACTCCGCCCGCGCATCGTCGTCATCCTCCACTCACATCGAATCGGTGGCTCAGCAACTGGTTCGTCAGGCCGATGCTGATGTTGAACTCGGTACCCGTCTTTCCGGTTTCCGCGCGGGTGTTGGACACCGGAAGGACGTCGACCAGTCCGGGCACCGCGGCGAGGGAATCGACGTAGTCGGAAAGGTCGTCGATGCTCTTTCCGGTGCCGCTCAGGGTGATGGTCCCGATGCGGGGAAGGCCGGACTTGTCCAGTCCGCCGGGCGCTGTCGCGTTACCGACCACGCCGACCGTGCTGATCGTGATGGTCTCCTGTTTGATGGTCATGGATTTCGGCAGGCTGCTCTGCAGAACGACCATCAACTTCACCAGATCGACGTCCCCGCCCATCACCTGCGCGACGTCGGCCTGTACCCGGCTGGCAGAGCCCTGGATCGAAACGACACCGGAGTAGGAGCCGGCCACCTTCTGCAACGCCAGCGTGTGATCCTGCTCGGCCACCAGATCCGCAGATGCGCGGGAATTGGCGTGCACTGCCAGGGCATAGGCGCCCGCACACAGCAGCAACAGCACGACGACGCCCGCTGCGATCATCTTGGCCAGTACCCCGAGCTGCCGCTTGTTGAGGATCTCGGGCGGGGTCAGGTCCGCGGAGATACCCCAGCCGGGAAGAACCGTCCACAGGCCGGGTCCTGCGGCGGTGGTCGCATCGGGTGCGCTGATCACCTGAGCCTCGCTCATGTCTGAACTCCGGTGGTCGCTTTCATGCCGCGGCGCCCATCGCCAGTCCGACCGAGACCGCGCTCGCAGCACCGTCGACCTCGGGCGTGCCGCCGAACGCCACGGGCGCACGCAGGGTCGGGCCGCCGGCGATGTGGTGCAGCGCCGGCACCATCTGGGCCGGGACACCGTTCTGGTCCGCCAACGTCTCGGCCAGACCGCGGAGCGCCGACCCGCCACCGGTCAACGAAATCGCCTGGATCTGCCGACCACTCGTGCTGGCCCGGAAGTAGTTGATGGAACTGCGGATCTCCGCGAGCAAGGGCCGGATCGCGGCACGCAGGGTATCGGAGGCCGTTTCGCCCCGGCTGGTCAGCCCGTGCTCGAACTTGATGTTCTCTGCTTCTTCGAAGCTGACATCCAGCAAGTCGACCAGGCTCTCGGTCAACTCCTGGCCGCCGTGGGCCAGCGTGCGCGCGAGCTGCGGTACACCGTGATCGTGGATGACGATCGAGGTCAGATGGGCACCGACATCGATGACTGCCTGGATGGTCATCGCCTCGTCCGCGATGGAGCGCAGCGCGCCGAAGGAGGCGAGGTCGACGCGGACCACCTTGAGACCGGCGCGCTCGACGGCCTCGACCGCCGCCAGCACCGGCCGGCGTGGTGTGGCGATCAACAGGCCATTCAGCATGCCGGTGATGGGATCCGGGTGCCCCACCTGGACGTAGTCCAGGATGACCTCGTCCAGGGGAAGGGCAATGATCTCCCGCGCCTGGAACGGCAGGGCCTGGGCCCGCTGTTGCGCCGTGAGGTTCGGAATCTGCAGGGGGCGCACCACGACCTGCGGTCCGGCCAACCCGAGAATCACGGAACGGCAGTCGAATCCCTTGGTGTCCCACAGTTTCTTCAGGGCCCGGGTGACGACGGCTTGTTCGCCCACCGACCCGTCGACGACGGCTCCCGGGGGGAGTGCCATCGACGCGACGGCCTTGATGGCGACCGACGGGCGGCCGTTGTCCGCACCCAGCGACAGCACGGCCGCGCGGACGCAGGTGGCGCCCAGGTCCAGCCCGATGGCATGGCCGTCGCGGCAGATGACCGGTGAACGGGAGGTGGTGCTGCGGTGCAGTTTCATCGAGAGCTCCTGGCGTGCAGTGGTCGGTGCGTCATGCCCCGAACACCATGCCGGTGTAGAAGTCGGTCACTGCCGAACCGACGAACAACGCCAGCACGGCGCCCGCGATCATGAACGGGCCGAACGGAACGGCGGTCTTCCCGGTTGCCCGCCGGCGGGCGATCTTGACCAGTCCCACCGCCGAACCGAGGACGAAAGCCGCGACCGCACCCACCGCGAGAACCGGATAGGAGACGAAAGCCAAGAGACCGCCGACGATTCCAGCCAGCTTGACATCGCCCAGTCCCATACCAGCCGGGAACAGGTAGGCAACGAGGAAGTAGAACGAGAACAGCGCGGCCGCGCCGACCGCAGCCCGCAGCAGCGCCGCCGTATCGTGCTGGGTGAGGGCGGCGACCGTCAGCAGTGCCGCCATCACGGCGTAGGACGGGTACACGATGGCATTCGGCAGCCGTCCGACGTCCAGGTCGATCATCGCGAGGCTGATGCCCATGGCGGTGAAGTACAGGACGGCCGGCAGCGCGGCCAGCTGGTGCATGTCGTCGACACGGAGTGCGACGGCCACGAACAGCACCGCCGTCAACAGCTCGATCAGCGGATACCGCAGGCTGATCCGGCATCCGCAGTCCGCGCAGCGCCCGCGGAGCACCACCCAGCTCAGCAACGGCACGTTGTGCCGGTTCCTGATCCGGTGGCCGCAGCCGGGGCAGTGCGATCCCGGGTGGGAGAGTGATTCCCGCGCCGGGACGCGCGAGATGACGACGTTGAGAAAGGACCCGATCGCCAGACCGAGCAACGCGATCGCGACGACCATCAGCGCCACCGTTCGCCTCCTGACACAGCAGTAGGGCGGGCGAATGCCGACCGGTCGAACAGCATGCACCGGTCGTCATTCACCCACCCACCTCGCCGTTGTGGCACGTTCAGCGTGCCGATCTCTTCATGACCTTTCGGATCAGGGCGCGCAGCCCGTCGCCGTGCCGGCGACGGCCTGAGTCTTGATGGAACCGCCCAGGGTGCTGTCGTAGCAGTAGAACTTGTTGGCGTTGCCGTTGCTGTTGATGCCGGACAGCACGTAGCCGGGTGTCTTGTTGAAGTAGGTCAAGGTCGTGCCTGTACTGAGGTTGATCTTCTGGTTGGCGCACGGAGCGGTGATCACCAGTCCGGTTGCCGACGGGTAGGCCCCGTTGTTGTCCGTCTGGCAGACCTCCAGCACGCTGATGGCGTTCCGCAGGTCGGACGCGGTCGCCGAGTCGTTGGCGCCCTTGCGGTAGTTCAGGTAGAGCGGGATGGCGACGGCGATCAGCACGCCGAGGATGACGACCACCACCAGAAGCTCGATCAGGGTGAAACCCTTGTCGTCCTCCTTGCCGTGGCGAGCCTTGAGGGTTGCTTGCTTCAGTAGTGACGTGCGCATGGAGTCTCCAGAATGAAGGGGTGGAATCGGTTGAAAGGCAGTGCGCGCTGGTTCCAAGCGCGGAGAGGGCATCAGATCAGCAGCCCGTGGCCGAGCCGGCGGCGGCCTGGGATTTGATCGACCCGCCCAGGGTGCTGTCGTAGCAGTAGTACTTGTTGGCGTTGCCGTTGGCGTTGATGCCGGACAGCACGTAACCGGAGCCCTTGTTGAAGTAGGACAGCGTCGTGCCGGCGCTGAGGTTGATCTTCTGGTTCGCGCACGGCGTGGCGATCGCGAACGCCGGCGCGGTGGCCGCGCCGTTCGGGTAGGCGCCGTTGTTGTCGGTCTGGCAGACCTCCAGCACGCTGATGGCGTTGCGCAGGTCGGACGAGGTGGCCGAGTCGTTGGCACCCTTGCGGTAGTTCAGGTAGAGCGGGATGGCGACGGCGATCAGGACGCCGAGGATGACGACCACCACCAGAAGCTCGATCAGGGTGAACCCCTTGTCGTCCTCCGTGCGCTGCCGCGGCTTGAAGGTCGGATTGTTCAGCAGGGACGTGCGCATGGTGTCTCCAGGGGAAATGACCGGGCTGGTCGGTGGGAATCGTCCGGAGGTTCCGGCCGTACACAGTAAAGCAGGTTCCGTTCGCCGCGTCCGGCAAATGGATAGGACACTAACAGGTGGCCGCTGTCAGATCTGCAGCGTTGACCGGCTTGATGGAGCCACCCGTCGCGCTGTTGTAGCAGTAATACTTCCCTGCCCCGTTGGCGTTGGTGCTGGCAACGACGTAGCTGGTCCCGGTGGCGTTCGAGGAATACTTCATCGACGTCCCTTTGCTGAGGGTGACCTGCTGGCCGGCACAGGGGGTCACCGGCGCTGTGCTCGCCCAGATGTAGGGAGACGGCGACACCGGATAGGTCCTGTCGCTGGCATTGCACACCTCCAACACGCTGATCTCGTTCCGCAGGTCGGACTGGGCGGCGGAATCGTTGGCGCCCTTGCGGTAATTCAGGTAGAGCGGGATGGCGACGGCGATCAGGACGCCGAGGATGACGACCACGACGAGCAACTCGATGAGGGTGAAACCTCCGTCGGCCTCGGTGTGCCTCGCGCGGGTCACCCGAAGCTTGCGGAGCAGGCGTTGCAAGGGAGCCTCCCGGCTCGAGTAGTGGCGGAGTCCGCCAGAACGGGCGATCCGGAGGATCCGACCCACGGCGACCGGCGCACTTGTCGACATGAGGAGTGGAACAGGTCTAGCTTGACTGGATGTTCTGGTAAATGGTGAACATCGGCAAATACAGGCAGACGACCATGGTGCCGATCACCAGGCCCATGATCACTACCAGTAACGGTTCCAGAGCCGATGTCAGCGCATCAGTGGCGGTGGCCACTTCCTGGTCGTAATAATCGGCGACTTTGTCCAACATCTGGCTGGTCTGCCCGGTTTCTTCACCCACCTCGAGCATCTGGACCACCATGGAGGGAAATATAGCGTGCTCGGTCATCGGGCGGGCTATGGTGCTGCCGGTCCGCACCGAATCCCGGACAGCGCTCATCGCCCGGCCGATCAGTGCGTTGCCCGACGTCCCGCCGACGATGTCCAGCGCCTGGATGACCGGAACCCCGACCGCGAGCAGGGTGCCGAGGTTCCGCGCCCAGCGCGCGATGGCGAGCTTGGTGTAGAGCTTGCCGAACACGGGGAGCTTCAACTTGATCTTGTCCGACTTCAGCCGGAAGTCCGCGCTGCTCTGCAATTTCCGCCGGTACGTGCGCAGGGCGACCACGCCCACCACGACGATGAGCGGGATCACCCAGTAGGCGTTGTGCGAGATCACCACCAGCACCTCGGTAGGCAACGGCAGGCTGCCGCCGAGTTGGCTGAACATCTTCTCGAAGATCGGGACGATGAAGACGACGACGGCGGTGCCCATCAGCAGCGAGAAGATCAGCACGATGACGGGATAGGTCAGCGCCGACTTGATCTTGGCGCGCAGCTCGGCGTCCGACTCGTACATCTTGGCGATGCGATCCAGGGCGTCGTCGAGGAAGCCGCCCGTCTCGCCGGCGCCGACCATGTTCACCATCAGCAACGGGAAGTGGTCCGGGTGCTGCGCCATCGCCTTCGACAGGGTGGAGCCGGCCTGGACGTCCGACTGCAGCTGTCCGACCGCGGCTTTCAGTTCCGGCTTCGCGGTCTGCTCGTGGAGGATGCCCAGCGACCTGGTCAGCGTCAATCCGGACGATGTCATCGAGGCGAACTGCCGGGACAGGACCGCCAGATCTCTCAGGCTGGTGCGCTTCTTGCCCAAGCCCGGGAACTTCAGCGAGCGCTGCAGTCCCTCCCCGGTCGCCGCGACCGTCAGCGGGATCAGCTTCTGGCTGTTCAGGGCCATGGCAGCGGCATTGGCCGACTCGGACTCGATGCTGCCCTTGCGGATCGCCCCCGCGGAATCCACTGCCTCGTACAGAAAGGTTTTCGTCGCTGCCATCGGTCAGATCCTCGCGAGTCGGCTGAGTTCGGCTGGGTCGTGCGCCAGCTCGAGCGCGGTCTGCTTGCTGATCACCTTGTCGAGGTAGCTGTTGGCCAGGGCCTGGTCGAAGCTGATCATGCCCAGGTCGCCCGACGACTGCATGATCGTCGGGATCTGGTGCGCCTTCCCCTCCCGGATCATGTTGCGGATGGCCGGGCTGCCGATCATCACCTCGGCGATGACGACCCGTCCGGTGCCGTCCTTGCGCACGGCCAGCTCCTGGGTCACCACGGCCTGGAGGTTGCCGGCCAGCTGCGCCCGGATCTGACCCTGCTGATCGATCGGATAGATGTCGATCAACCGGTCGATGGTCTGCGCGGCGGACTGGGTGTGCAGGGTGGCCAGGACGAGGTGGCCGGTTTCGGCAGCCGTCATCGCCACCGATGTCGTCGCCAGGTCGCGCAGTTCACCGACCAGGATGATGTCCGGGTCCTGCCGGAGTGCCTGCCGAAGAGCGACGCCGAAGTCTGCGGTGTCCACGCCCACCTCGCGCTGGTTGACCACGCAGTTGCGGTGCTTGTGGACGTATTCGATCGGGTCCTCGATCGTCATGATGTGCCCGGACCGGGTGCGGTTCGCGACATCGAGCAGCGACGCCATCGTGGTGGATTTTCCCGACCCGGTCGGCCCGGTGATCAAGACCAGACCTCGGGTGAGCGAGGCGAATTTCTCGACCACGAGCGGCAGGCCGAGATCTTCCAGCTTCGGAATGATGTGCGAGATGACGCGGAACGCGGCGCCGATCGACCCTCGCTGCCGGTAGGCGTTGAGCCGGAACCGGCTGACCCCGGCGACCGAGTACGACGTGTCCATCTCGTGGTCGCGGGTGAAACGCTGCCACAGCTCGTCGGTCAGGGCACTCCGGACCAGGCGCTCGGTGTCCCCGGGACGGAGACTGGACTCGCCCGGCAGCGGTTGGAGGGATCCGTCCAACCGGATCGTCGGCGGTATCCCGACGGTCAGGTGCAGATCCGACCCGCCCAGCTCCACCGTCCGGGTCAGCAGATCGGCCAGCCAGTCGGACGTACTCGTCTCGGCTGCCGTGGCGTGCAGTCGCCGTACCGCGTTGTCGTTGCCGCTGGTGAAGGGGTTCGGGTGCCCGGCGTCGTACGCAGGCGTCGTCATACCGTCACCCGGAGCACTTCGTCGAGAGTGGTGTCGCCGCGGGCGACCTTCAGCAAGCCGTCGTCTCGCAGGGTCACCATGCCGCCGCTGATGGCGACCTTCCGTATCTCGCTCGCGGGCGAGCGGGCCAGGGCCATCCGCTCGATCTCCTCGTCGACGGGCATCACCTCCGTCACCGCCATCCGACCGCGAAATCCGGTTTGGCTGCAGTTGCGGCACCCGACCGGCTGCCAGAGCTCCTCGGGCGGCGGGATGGTGACGCTGGGCCAGTGGGTGGGCGAGCGTTCGGCCTCGGTGGCCGGGTACTTCGCCTTGCACCAGTCGCACAGTCGTCTCGCCAGCCGCTGGGCGAGGATGCAGTCGAGTGCCGAGCCGACCAGGAACGGCTCGATGCCCATTTCCACAAGTCGCGTGATGGCGCTGGGTGCATCATTGGTGTGCAGCGTGGACAGCACCAGGTGACCGGTGAGTGCGGCTTCCACGGACAGCTGAGCCGTTTCGCGGTCACGGATCTCGCCGACCATGATGATGTCGGGATCGGTCCGCAGCATGGCCGGCAGCACGGCCGCGAAGTTGAGGCCGGCCTTGTGGTTCACCTGGACCTGGTTGATGCCGTCGAGGCGGTACTCGACGGGATCCTCCACCGTGATGATGTTGACCGACGGCAGGCTGATCTCCGACAGCGTGGCGTAGAGCGTGGTCGATTTCCCGGAACCGGTCGGGCCGGTGACCAGCACCATCCCGTGCGGCTTGGTGAAGGAGCCGGAGAAGCGGGCGTAGTTCTCGTCGGTGAACCCGAGCTTCTTCAGCTCCAGGTCGATCCCGCTCGTGTCGAGCACCCGCAGTACCACTTTTTCGCCCCACACCGTCGGCAACGTGGCGGTACGGAGATCGACTTTGCGGCCGTTCAGCCGGACGGTGATGCGACCGTTCTGCGGCAGCCGCCGCTCGGTGATGTCGACGTTCGACATGATCTTCAGCCGCGAGATCAGGGCGGACTGGACGCCACTGGGCACCTTGTCGATCTCGTGCAAGACCCCGTCGATGCGGAACCGGACCCGCATGTCGGTCTCGGTCGGTTCCAGGTGCAGATCTGAGGCACGGCTCTGGATGGCCTGCTCGATCAGCGAGTTCACGTACCGGACCACCGGCCCGTCGTCGCCGTCCGACGCCAGGTTCGAGACGGTGGCGCTGTCCTCCGCCCGGAGTGTGGTGCCGAGCTTGCTGAGGTCGCTCTGCTGGCGCTTGAGCCGATCGATCAGTTTGCGCAGCTCGCTGCGGGCCGCGACGACCGGTCGGATCACCATGCCGGTCACGGCGCGCACGTCGTCCAGCGCGACCACGTCGTCCGGATCGCTGACGGCGACGACCAGTTCCTTGTTGCGGATGGTGATGCCCAGCACCCGGTGACGCAGCACCATGGCCACCGGGATCTTGGCGACCGCGACGGGGTCGATGGGATAACTGGCCAGGTCCACGCTGCTGAGGCCGTGCGAGTCGGCCAGCCCCTCGGCCAATTGGAATTCGGTGACGACGGAGTCGTTGATCAGCACGTCGCGGATGGACCGGCCGGAGCGTTCTGTCTCCTGCGCGGCCTGCTCGAGCTCGATGGCGTCCGCGCCGAGGCGGACCAGAGCGTCGAGGAGCGGGCGATACGACTGGTACATCCGGCTCCATCCACGCGATCAACACCGTCGGACCGACAGGTGGCCGGTAGTGCGCAACTGAATTCTTCCCTTTTCCGCGCACGACGATTGGTGGGAAAAGGGAACCCACCGGCGAGCCTACCGCCTGCCGCGCAGCGCGCTTCCGCTTGCAGCACAACGCGTTTTCTCTCCGCTGACCCTCGGCAACCGAAAACACCACGATCGGTCGGTAGAACGGTCGGAGGCTCCTGCGGTGCCATTTTTCCGGAAGAGAAGCTGACCCTGCGTAGCTGTCATCTGCCGGAGGAGTGGCGCCAGCCCGACAGTGTACGAAATCCTGCCCGTGCGGGGCGGGACCGGCAGTGGCGCTTCCCGCGGCGCCGGGTCGTTCCAGGAGTGGCCGGCGGGCGGGTGCATGCTGGACCGATGAAGTATCTGGAAGTCGACGGCCTGGGGCCGGTCAGCAGGGTCGGTCTGGGCACCTGGCAGTTCGGCTCGCGGGAGTGGGGCTACGGCGCCGACTATGCCTCGACCGCTGCGGCCGACATCGTCCACCGCGCGCTCGAGCTCGGCGTGACGCTGTTCGACACCGCCGAGGTCTACGGCACCGGCCGGAGCGAGCGCATCCTGGGTACGGCGCTGGGCGACCGGCGCGCCGCTGTGGTGGTAGCCAGCAAGATCTTCCCGGTGGCGCCGTTCCCCGCGGTGGTGCGCAGCCGAGAACAGGGGAGCGCGCGGCGGCTCCAACTGGACCGCATCCCGCTGTATCAGGTGCACCAGGCGAACCCGCTGGTGCCGGACACGGTGACGATGCCCGGCATGCGCACCCTGCTGGACGAGGGGCGCATCGGCGCCGTCGGGGTGTCCAACTATTCGCTCGACCGGTGGCGCAAGGCCGATGCCGCACTCGGCCGCCCGGTGGTCAGCAACCAGGTGCAGTTCTCGCTCGCCCACCCCGACCCGCTGCACGACCTCGTGCCGTTCGCGGAACGGGAGCAGCGGATGGTCATCGCCTACAGCCCCCTGGCGCAGGGACTGCTGGGCGGTAAGTACGGTCCCGACCTTCGCCCCGGCGGCGTCCGGGCGCTCAACCGCCTGTTCGGCACGGAGAACCTGCGGCGCGCGCAGCCGTTGCTGGACCTGTTGCGGCAGTTCGCCGCCGAGCTGGACGCCAAGCCCGCCCAGGTTGCGCTGGCCTGGTTGCTCGCCCTGCCGCGGGTCGTCGTCATCCCCGGTGCCTCCAGCGTCGAGCAACTCGAGTTCAACGTCGCGGCGGCCGATCTCGCGTTGTCCGACGAGCAGCAGAACGCGCTCACCGCCGCCGCCCGCGCCTTCTCCCCGGTGTCCGCCGTTCGCACGGTGGTCGACGAGGTGCGTTCGCGCCTCCACCTCTAGGCCGGCTCGTGGTGCACCGGTGAACAGGGGCGGGCCCGAGGCACGGGGCCGGTTCGACGATGCTGTGCGCGGTGCGACCCGCTCGAGGCCGCACCGCTGGATGAGCCTGCGGCGGTATCCGTTGCTCGCCACCGTCGCCGTGCTGGCCATCGGGATGTTCACCACCACCTGGGGCGCCGGGATGGTCGGTCAGGATTCCTGGTCCGTACCGCACGACTACTGGCGAACGCTCGTCGCCGCGGACCGCCTGCTGCACCTGGACGTCGCCCACCTCTACACCCGGCCCACCCTGCTGATCAGCTTTCCCGGAGCCGCGGTGGTGCTGGTGCCCGTGGCGGCGCTGGTCGACGCGAGCGGCCTGAGCCTTGCCTTCCAGACCGCGCAGAACCCCCGCCCACCTGCGTGGCTGCTGGTCGGTCCCTGCGAGATCCTCGTCGCCGCAACGGTTCTTTTCGCGGCGGATGCGATGGCGGAGCGGCTGGGCGCCGGCCGGGCCGGTCGCGCGCTGCTGGCCGCGGCAGGAGGCGTCGGGGTGTGGAGCGTGTCGGTTCGCTGGGGGCATCCCGAGGACGCGGTGGCGCTGGCCGGGCTGCTGTGGGCCGTTCTCGCGCTGTCCGACGGCCGCCTCCCCCGGTCGGCGTGGTGGATGGGCGCGGCCGTCGCCGTGCAGCCCCTGGTGCTGCTGGGTCTGCCCGTTCTGCTGGCGGCCCTCCCGCTGTCCAAGCTTCCCGGTTACCTCGCCCGGGCGGCGTTGCCCGGCGCCGTGCTGCTCGGTCTGGCCGCCGCCGCCAACTGGCCGGCGACCGTCGCCGCCGTCACCAGCCAACCCAACTGGCCGCTCTCGCACTCCACGCACCGCACGCCCTGGACGTCGCTGTCCCCGGAGCTGGGCGACGGGGCGGTGGCGGCCGGCCCCGGCCGGGTCGTGGCGATCGCGCTGGCCTGCGGCTGCGCGGTCCTGCTCCACCGCCGTTGGCGCGGGCGCGACCCGGGGACCTGGACCGACCGGCAGCTGGCCGGGCTGCTGTGGTTCGTCGCGCTGACGCTGGCGTTCCGCTGCGTGTTCGAGTCGGTGATGGTCGCGTACTACCTGTGGCCGGTACTGGCCATCGCGCTGGTCGTGGCGGCGGCCGGCGACCAGTATCGGCAGCGCGTGACCTCGGTTGCCGTCGTGGTCGTGACCGCTCTGGCGGAGGCGTCCTGGCGGGGTCCCTGGTTGTGGTGGGCGGTGATGGTGGCCGGCTTGGCTCTCGTCCTGCTCGCCTCCTCGGCAGCGGTCGGCCGGGTCCGACCCGGCAAGCCGGGTGCCGGAGCACACGTGACTGTCGGTTGAATCGTTACGACTGCGCTGTTACTGTCCCTGGCAGAGGTCATGAGTTCCAGCGACAAGCTCCGGCTCGCTGGACAGCAACCCTCCGCTCGTGGCGGGGTGCTCCGGATGACGACCTGGTGATGTTCCTCCCGGAACATCGCAAGCGCGTGGCCGCCCAACGGGCAGCCTAACAACGAAGGACAGCCTGTGAGCGCCCAGGACACCCCGGTGATCGCGCTTCGATCACTGTTCGGCATCACCCGGCGACACGTCGATCTCCAGCGAGTGTCCAGCGCACTCTGTTGTTGACCCGCCGGTGCCGATCACTCGTGTGATCGTCGCCGTCGCGCTGCCCGGCTCCGCCCCCCTGCGCCGTCGCCCGCTGCCCTGATCCTGGCCACCGGGGCAGCGCGTCCGGCGCCGCCGTGCGACCGCTGCCACGCAGCTGCCCCCTTTTCGTGCGCCCACGCGCCCCCTCCCCGAGGAACACCTGTGTCCGCTCCCACCATCGTCCCCCCAGCTCATCGGCCGGTCGACCCGGCCGTACCGGTGAAACTCGCCGGCCGGGTCGCATCGCTGTCCCTGAGTGCCACCTATGCCGTGCCCGCAACGTCGACCTCCGGCGTCATCCGGTTGATCAGTGGCGCCCCCGCCCCGGAGGCGCTGCCGCTCGCCGACTTCGCCCGGGCGTCGGCCGACCTGCTCGGGAACCCCGAGACCGGCGCGGCCGCGCTGTCCTACGGCCCGCACGCCGGGCTGAGCGCTCTCCGTGAATGGATCGCCGGGCGTGAGGGTGCTGATCCGGCAACGGTTCTGGTCACCAACGGCGCCCTGCACGGGGTCGCCCTCGCCTTCGCCGCGCTGATCGAGCCGGGGGACACCGTCGTCCTGGACGACCCGGTGTTCCCGGACACCGTCCGCCTCGCCGAGCAGTACGGCGGGCGGGTCCTCCCGGCGCGCGTCGGGCCGGGCGGGATCGACGTGCAGTTCATCGCCGACCGGTTGGCAGCCGGTGTGCGGATCAAGCTGGTGTACACGGTGGCCGACTTCCACAACCCGTCGGGCGGGGTGCTGTCCGCCGCCGACCGATCACGCCTGGTCCACCTGGCCGAGCGGTACGGGTTCGTGATCGTGTCCGACAATCCCTACCGCGACACCACTTTCGACGGGACGTACGTCGACGATTTCGACTCCGCTTCCTCCCGGGTGCTCAGGATCGGCAGCTTCACCAAAACGCTCGGTGCCGGCCTGCGTCTGGGGTGGGTGAGCGGGCCGTCGTGGTTGGTGCCGCACCTGGAGAACCTCCGTCGGCGCAGCGACTTCCACTCCGGCCTGCTGGTGCAGAGCCTGATCCTGCCGCTGCTGAGGCGGCCCGGTTGGTTCGACCAGCTGCTGCAGCACAACCGGGCGATCCACGCCGAGAAGGCGCAGGTGTTCACCGACGCGCTGGCCGCACGCGCCGGGGACCTGTTGCAGTTCGCCCGTCCGCGCGGCGGGTTCTTCGTGTGGGCCCGGTTGGCCGATTCTGCGCCGAGCGCGACCCGGCTGGCCGCGGCGGCGGCGGACCGGCAGGTGCTGCTCACCACCGGCTCGCACTTCGCGGCTGACGGTGGCCCGCAGTGGGACCGTCACCTGCGCTTCGCCTTCTCCGCTCCCACGGTGGACCAACTGCCCGTCGCGGTCGACCGGGTGGTCGCCGCGGCGCACGACGCGCGCTGAAGATCCGGCGCTGCACCACCTTTTCCAGGACTTTTCGACTTCTGACATCCGAAAGAGGCACATCATGACCACTCCCATCTCCGGCCCGCCCGCCAGACCCAGCCTTCGCCGCCGACCGCTGTTCACCGCGCTGGTCGCCTCCGCGGCCGTCGGTGCCCTGGTCGTCAGCGGCTGCGGCAGCTCGTCCAGCGCGGGCAATCCGCCGACGTCGACGGCCGCCGCCGGCGCCGCCGCGCAGTCCGGCGCCGCCGCCGGCACCGACCTCTCCGGCGTGACCCTGCGCATCGGTGACACCGGCTACGCCCTGCAGCAGCTGCTGCTGCAGAAGGCAGGCCTGGACGACACGCCCTACAAGCTGACCGACAGCGTGTTCCAGGGCGGCAATCTACAGCTCGAGGCGCTCGGCGCCGGCGCGATCGACCTGGCCAACGCCAGCGAGATCCCGCCCATCTTCGCCGCGCAGAGCGGCGGAGTGGGGACGCTCGAGACGGTGGCCGTCCGACAGGGCACCACCCTGCTGCAGGAGGTCGACGTACCTGCCGGCAGTCCCATCAGGACGGTGGCCGACCTGAAGGGGAAGAAGGTCGCCTACGTGCAGAACACGACGGCCCATCTGTTCCTCTTCGAGAGCCTGAAGAAGGCCGGACTGAAGTGGACGGACATCACGCCCGTCGCCCTGACCACCAGTGACGGCCTGGCGGCGCTGCTGTCCGGGCAGGTGGACGCCATGGCGTCCTATGGCAACGCCGTGATCACCGCCCACCAGAAGGGGGCCACCACCCTGGTGGACGCCCGGGACCTGCTGTCGGGCAACTACCCGTTCCTGGTGCTGCCCAAGACGTTGGCCGACCCGAAGCTCAAGGCCGCCATCACCGACTTCTTCTCCCGGGAGCAGAAGGCCTACAACTGGGCGAGGGCACACCCCGACGAATGGGCCGCGGTCGTCGCCGCACAGACCAAACAGCCTGTGTCGCAGGCGAAGAAGACGTTCATCGATGGCGAGAAGCAGAAGCCGAGCAAGTTCGTCACCGTCACCGACACCGAGATCAAGTCCCAGCAGACGGTGCTCGACACCTTCGTGGAGGCCGGCATCCTGAAGAAATCGTTCGACATCAAGCCGTTCTGGACCACCGTCCTGAACCCCGACCTCACCAAGATCGAGGGTGAGTACGTTGACGGCGTCGCAGAGTGAGCTGATTCCGGCCGCTGTCACGCCGCCGGTCCCCGTTTCCGCGCTGCCGGCACAGGCGACCGCGCCGGCGAGTGCCCCGTGGCCGGAGACGACGGCCCGGGTGGTCCCGACCACCGTGGTCCGGGCGAACGGGAACAGCAGCCGGGCACGCCGCGGTGTCCCGCGCGGGGTGATCAAGACGATCAGCCCGGTGGTGCTGGTGGCGTTCTGGCAGCTGGCAAGCTCCCGGGGGTGGCTGTCGGACAACACGCTGGCCTCCCCGGCCAAGGTGGTGTCGAAGGCCAGGGAACTGCTCGGCACCGGCGAGCTGCAGTCGGCGATCGGCGCCTCCGCCGGTCGCGTCGGCCTCGGCCTGCTGATCGGGCTGTCGACCGCGGTGGTACTGGCCACGGTGTCCGGCCTGTTCCGGTGGGGCGAGGACATCGTGGACGCGCCGATCCAGATGCTGCGGACCATTCCCGTCGTCGGGCTGATCCCGTTGTTGATCATCTGGTTCGGCATCGGCGAGGAGCCGAAGATCCTGCTGATCGCGCTCGGCGTCTTCTTCCCGCTGTACCTGAACCTGTTCGCCGGGATCCGCGGCACCGACCCGCAGCTGGTCGAGGCCGGACGCACCGTCGGGCTCAGCAGGTGGGGCCAGATCGGTCACGTCATCCTGCCGGCGGCGCTGCCCAGCGCGCTGGTCGGGCTGCGCTATTCCATCGGCGTCTCCTGGCTGATCCTGGTCTTCGCCGAAACCATCAACGCCACCTCGGGTATCGGATTCCTGATCAACCAGGCCCGGGACTTCTACGAGACCGACACCATCGTGCTCTGCCTGGTGCTGTACGCGCTGCTCGGCCTGATCGCCGACGTCCTGGTGCGACTTCTGGAAAGGATCCTGCTGTCATGGCGACCGACCTTCGCGGCGAGTTGACCGACCCCGTCCGTACTCCGTCCGGTGACGAGGCGGTCGGCGCCGTGCGGGTCCGCGGGCTGTCCAAGTCGTTCGGGAACCGGCCAATCCTGGAAGACCTCGACCTGGACATCGCACCCGGTGAGTTCGTCGTCCTGCTGGGGGCGAGCGGCTGCGGCAAGAGCACCTTGCTCCGGGTGCTGGCCGACCTGGACCGCGAGGTGGACGGGTCCATCCAGGTGGCCAGCCGGCGCGCCGTCGCCTTCCAGTCCCCGCGGCTGCTGCCGTGGAAGAAGGTCTGGCGCAACGTCGTGCTGGGGCTTCCCGGCCGGCCCGACCGGGCGCGTGCCGAGGCGGCGCTGGCCGAGGTCGGCATGAGCCATCGCACCGACGTCTGGCCCAAGGTGCTCTCCGGCGGTGAGGCGCAACGGGTGTCGCTGGCCCGGGCGCTGGTGCGCGAGCCCGACCTGCTGCTGCTGGACGAGCCGTTCTCCGCACTGGACGCGTTGACCCGGCTGACCGCCCAGGCGCAGGTGGCGGACCTGTGGACGCTGCACCGCTGTGCGGTGCTGCTGGTGACGCACGACGTGGAAGAGGCGTTGCTGCTGGCCGACCGGGTGCTGGTGATGGACTGCGGCGTCATCGCCTACGAAGCGGTCGTCGACCTGCCGCGCCCGCGCGACGTCGGTGACCGCGAGTTCGTGCGGCTGCGGGCCGAGCTGCTGCAGCGTCTGGGTGTCACCGATGTCGCTGGCCACTGAGCGGACCGCGCCGGCCACCGGCGGCGTCGGCCGGCGGGCGGACACCGAGAGTGCCCGCCGACAGGCTCTGCTGACCCACCTGCGGACCGTGCTGCCGGCGGACCGGATCGACGTCGACCCGCTGGTGCTGCACGCGGCGGCGACGGACCGGTCGGGCATCCGGCTGCCCGGGACACCGCTCGCCGTGGTGTACCCCGAGTCGGTCCCGGAGGTCCAGACGGTGCTGCGCGGGGCCACAGCCTTTGCGGTGCCGGTGGTTCCGCGGGGACGCGGAACCGGGCTGTCCGGGGCGGCCAGCGTTCCCGACGGTGCGGTGGTGGTGTCCACCGAGCGGCTGAGCCGCATCCTGGAGATCGCGCCGGACGACGAGATGGCCGTCGTGCAACCGGGAGTGCTGACCGCCGACCTCGACCGCGCGGTCGCCGAGCACGGCCTGATGTACGCACCGGACCCGGCCAGCTGGGAGATCTCCAGCATCGGCGGCAACATCGCTACCAATGCAGGTGGCCTGCGCTGCACCAAGTACGGCGTCACGAGGGAATCCGTGCTCGGCCTGACGGTCGTGCTGGCCGACGGCACGGTGCTGCGGACCGGTCGGCGAACCATCAAGGGAGTCACCGGCTTCGACCTGACCGGCCTGTTCGTCGGGTCGGAGGGAACGCTCGGCATCGTGGTGGAGGCGACGCTCCGGCTCCGGCCGCGGCCGGTGCGCACGACCACGCTGACGGCGTTCTTCCCGTCGGCGTCCTCGGCTGCGGCGGGCGTGCTGGCGGTGGTGCGTTCCCGGGTGCAGGCGTCGCTGCTGGAATATCTGGACGGCGGTGCACTGCGCGCGATCGACCGGGCCCAGCACACCGACCTGGCCCAGCGCGGGACCGCCCTGCTGATCGCGCAGACCGACGGCTACGGAGCAGATCCCGAGGCGGAGGTGCTCGCCGGCGCGCTCACCGCCGCCGGCGCCACCATCGAGATCCTGGACCAGGCGCAGGCCGACAGGTACCTCTGGCTGCGCCGGTCCGGACGCGGTGTGCCGACCGACAGTTGGTCGGTGGGTGAGGATGTCGCCGTCCCACGGTCCACACTGGCCCGGATGATCGGACGGATCGGGGAGATCGGCGCGGACTTCGGGCTCGAGGTCGCCGTCGTCGCGCATGCCGGCGACGGCAACCTGCACCCGCTGCTCACCGCGCCGAGAACCGCGGCGGACGGCGGGAAACCGCCCGACCGGCTGGCCGCGGCCGCGGACGCGCTGGTCCGGGCGGCGTTGGAGCTCGGCGGCACGATCAGCGGCGAACACGGCATCGGCATCGCCAAACGGCCGTGGCTGCGCGGCGAACTGGGCGGAGCCAGCCTGGATCTGCAGCGCGAACTGGCCCGGGTGTTCGACCCGGGCCGCATCCTCGTTCCGCACACCTGGCTCGCCGAACCGGCCTTCGACGTCGACACCGGAAGCGTCGGCTCGCCGCTGCCACCAGACCTGATCCCTCCCACCACCTTCGAAAACCGAATCGAGATCAGCCATGCCCGTTGAATTCCTGGGAATCGCCGGTACCAACGACGCCAGCGAGGTGACCAGCCGGAGCGGCGGCAGCCTGGACCTGGACTACACCAGGCGGCTTGCCCGCGCCCACGAGGAGAACGGTTGGGACCGCATCCTTTTCGCCTACCACTCCGGTTCACCCGACCCGGCCGTGGTGGCCGCCTTCATCGCCACCCAGACCGAGCGGATCAATCTGGTGCTGGCCCACCGGCCGAACGTGTCGGCCCCGACCTACGCGGCCAAGACGTTCGCCACGCTCGACCACCTCTCGTCCGGGCGGTTCGAGGTGCACTTCATCACCGGCGGCTCCACCGCCGACCAGGCGGCCGAAGGTGACCACCTGGACAAGGACTCCCGCTACGCCCGGACGCAGGAGTACATGCAGATCGTCAAGGAGGCGTGGACCTCCACGGAGCGATTCGACTACGCCGGCAGGTACTACCAGATCAAGGACTTCGTGTCGGACATCTTCCCGGTGCAGCGGCCGCGGCCGCGGATCAGCTTCGGTGGGTCGTCGGCGGCGGCCTACGAGGTCGGTGCGGCCGAGTCGGACATCTACGCACTGTGGGGCGAGCCCCTGGCCGGTACCAGGGAGCAGATCGCCTCCATCGACGCGGCCGCCGCCGCGGCCGGCCGGCCCCGGCCGACGCTACAGGTCGCCTTCCGCCCGATCATCGCGGCGACGGAGAAGCTCGCCTGGGAAAAGGCCGAGACCATCCTCGGCCGGATCGCCGACCACGCCGCCGGCCGCCCGACGTTCCGGCGCAGTGGCGCCCCGGAGAACGCCGGGTCCCAGCGCCTGCTGGCCGCGGTCGCCGCCGGCGAGCGGCACGACCGCGCGCTGTGGACCGCGCCGACCGGGCTCACCGGAGGCGGTGGCAACTCCACCGCGCTGGTCGGCACTCCGGAAACGGTCGCCGCAGCCCTGCTGGACTACTACGATCTCGGCGTCCGGATCCTGTCCGCCCGCGGCTACGACATCCTCGACGACGCCGTCGATTTCGGGCGCGAGGTCATCCCGCTGGTGCGCGCCGAGGTGGCCCGCCGGGACGCGGCGGCGACCGGCGGCCTGGTGGAGCAGCGAGCTCCCGAGCCCGCCGCGGTCGGAGCCGGCGCGCGCTGACGATCCGCGGGCGCCCCGGCGGGGTGGACCTCCCTCACCCCTGCTCGGGGCGCTCGAGGTCCAGCTGCTGGACGACGTGATCGACGGCGGCCAGCACCGAGCCCTGCAGCAACCACAGGTCGACCCGCTGTTCCGGATCGGACCGGAGCAGGTCGACGTCGAGGAAGATGAGTTCGGTGAGGACGGCGCGGGTCTCGCGCACGAACTCGACGGCCCGCGACATCGATTCCTCCACCGAGTCGGACCGCTGGCCGCCGTAGGTGGCGGTGATCAGGTCCCCGAAGGCGCGCAGCGCGTCGGCGAGGTCGTCCAGCACGACGGCGAAGGCGCGTCGCAGCTCGGCCCCGGCCGGACCGGAGCCCCGCGAACCGGACGGTGCCTCATTCGCGATCACCACCAGCAGGGCGCGCTCACCGGCCAGGCACCGTTCCAGGCGATCGAGCGCATTGCCCAGTCCGGTGTGCACGTTCGCCGTGGTCAGCAGGGCTCGCGGGTTCAGCCGCCGGCTCTCCTCGATCGCCTTGACGGCGGCCATTGCATCCTGGATGTCCTGGCCGATGTGCGCCGTCCAGGCGAACCAGGCGGCGCTCTCGTCCGGGTGCGGTGCCCGGTCGCCGAGCGTCGCGGCGACCTCGTCCAGCAGCGCCGCCTGGGACCGCGCGACCTGGCGCACCGCGTCTCCGGCACGCTGGTTCGGGATCGACACCGGCGCGATCAGGGTGAAACCGATGCCGACCGCCGTGCCGATCAGGGTGTTCACCACCCGCACCTCCGCCGCCAGCTCGGGTGCGGACACGGCCAGGATGAGCATGGCGCTGATCGGCGCCTCCAGCGACTGCTCGCCCAGCCGCAGCACCTTCGCCAGGATCAGTGACGTGGCGATCGCCAGCGCCAGGCTCCACCAGGAGAGCCCGAGGTAACTGGCCAGCCCCACGGCGACCAGCACGCCCGTCAGGACGGCACCGACCCGGACCAGGCCCATCCGCAGGGTTCCGACGGTCGAGGCCTGCACCACCAGCAGGGCCGTCAGGGGCGCCGTCAGGTCGAGGATGCCGGGGGAGACCGCATTCGCGGCGAGGTAGGCCAGAACCGCCGCGGTGGTCAGCCGGGTGATCTGCGCCGCGGCGGCGCGGATCCGGGAGCGATCGGCCACCCCCGACGGCGAGGACGGCGAGATCCACCAGAGCAGCTGCCGCATCCGCAGCCGCGCCGTCGACCGAAGGCGTGCCAGTCCCGTCGCCATCGACCAAGATTAGGGGACGCCGCAGCCGGCGCCGCAGCACCGGCCACCGTTCGCGCTGCGGTTGACACCGCCGCCGGTGCCACGTCTACTGACAGCACTGACCGGACGGCTCAAGCACTCTCGCGACACCGCCGGTACCGGTCGGCGGAGGAGAGTGCGCTGTGGAGCTGGCCCTGCACGTCTCGGATTTCACCTCGTTCGGTCCCCCGGAGTCGATCGCGGCGGGTTTGTCGGCCACCGCGCGGGCCGCCGACGACGCCGGGTTCACCACCCTGACGTTGATGGACCACTACTTCCAGATGCAGGACATGGCACCTGCCGACGATCCCATGCTGGAGGGGTACACCGCCCTGGGCTTCCTCGCCGGCCGCACGGAGCACATCGAGCTGGGGCTGTTGGTCACCGGCGTCACCTACCGTCACCCGGGACTGCTGGCCAAGACCCTGGCCACCCTGGACGTGCTGTCCGGCGGCCGGGCCATGCTGGGGATCGGCGCGGCCTGGTACGAACGCGAGCACCGGGGCCTCGGTGTGCCGTTCCCGCCGGTGTCCGAACGCTTCGAACGGCTGGAGGAGGCGCTGCGCATCTGCCGGCAGATGTGGAGCCCCAATGACGGACCGTTCGACGGCCGGCACTACCAGCTGGCCGAGACGCTCTGCGTGCCGCAGCCCGTGCAACCTGGGGGACCGCCGATCCTGATCGGCGGGATGGGCGAGAAGAAGACGCTCCGGCTGGTGGCGCAGTACGCCGACGCGTGCAACTTCTTCGACGTCGGTGTCGAGGGGCTGACGCACAAACTGGACGTGCTCGGCCGGCACTGCGCGGACATCGGCCGCGACCGGGGAACCATCGCCGTCACCGTGATCACGGGGACCGATCCACTCGCCGACCCGGACGCCTTCGTGGCGACCATGCAGGGCTACGCGGATCTGGGCGTCCGGAAGATCTGGGTCGGTTCGCGGGACGCCGACCTGCCCGGGTGGGTCGCCCGGGTGGGCGAGCGGGTGCTGCCCCGGCTGCGCGAGCTGTAGGAACCCGGCCGCGCAGCGACCGGCCCGGCGGTCAGGTTCCGCAGAACGTCCGGTAGGCACCGAATTCCGGCGGTGCCGGCGCCGCATAGCGCGCCAGGCCCGGGCGCTCCCGGTAGGGGTCGGCCAGGACGTCGAGCAGGTTCTGGAGCGGGTTGAGGTCGCCGTCGGTCGCGGCGGCCAGCGCCTCCTCGACGAGATGGTTGCGCGGAATGTAGAGCGGGTTGACCCGGTCCATGCCGTCCGCGTCCGGTGACAGGGCCGACCACCGCGCCGCCCACCGGTCGAACGCCTCGATGTCCAGGAACAGCCCGCGGGCGGGCTCGGCGTCGCCGCGCGCCGCCGATGCCAGCGCGCGGAAGAAGAACGTGTAGTCGACGGCGCTGTGCTGCAGCTGGGTGAGCAGATCGTCGACCAGGGTCCCCGCCGCCGTGTCGTCCACCTGCTGGCCGAGGCCGAGTTTGGCCCGCATACCCGTCGACCAGGCCGCCCCGTACTGCGGCGCGAACCGGTCCAGGTGCGCCACCGCGAGTCCGACCGCCTCGTCCTGGTCGTCCCCGCCGGCGCCGAACAGCGGCAGCATCGCCTCGGCGAGCCGGGCGAGGTTCCACTGCGCCACGGCAGGCTGGTTGCCGTAGGCGTACCGGCCGCCGGTGTCGATGGAGCTGTAGACGGTGGCCGGGTCGTAAGCGTCCAGGTAGGCGCACGGCCCGTAGTCGATGGTCTCCCCAGAGATCGTCATGTTGTCGGTGTTCATCACCCCGTGCACGAACCCGACCAGCATCCACTGGGCGACCAGCGTGGCCTGGGCGGAGACGACCTCGTCGAACAGGGCCAGGTAGGGCTGGTCGGCGTCGGCGGCAGCGGGGTGGTGCCGGGCGATCGCGTGGTCGGCGAGGCGGCGGAGCAGGTCGACATTGCCGGTCGCCCTGGCGTACTGGAAGCTGCCGACCCGCAGATGGCTGGCCGCGACCCGGGTCAGCACGGCACCGTCCAGCAGCGTCTCCCGGCGCACCGGCTTGCCGGTCGCCACCACGGCGAGGGACCGGGTGGTCGGGATGTGCAGCGCGTGCATCGCCTCGCTGATCAGGTACTCGCGCACCATCGGCCCGACCACGGCCAAGCCGTCGCCGCCCCGGGCGAACGGTGTGCGACCGGACCCCTTCAGCGACAGGTCGCGCAGCGTCCCGTCGGGAAGGGCGATCTCGCCGAGCAGCAACGCGCGCCCGTCCCCCAGCCGCGGCGAGTAGCCGCCGAACTGGTGGCCGGCGTAGGCCTGGGCCACCGGGCGCGCGCCGGCGGGCGGCGCCGCGCCGACCAGCAGCGCGGTGCCGTCGGGCGTGCGGAGCCACTCCGGATCCAGCCCCAGGTCGCGGGCCAACGGCTCGTTGAGCACGAGCAGGCGGGGGTCCGGCGGCGTCTCGGCCTGCCAGGGGACGGTGAGCTCCGGAAGCTCACCGGCGAACCGGTCGGTCACCGTCAAGGTGGGGTGGGGGGCGACGCTCACCCCGCCAGCCTACGGGCGGCACGCGGCCGGCCGGCCGCGGATTCGAGCGGCCGGTGCCGTGCGTGCTCCGCCATCGGGGGTCGACATCCCTATACTCGTTCACATCCCGCGGGAGCTCGCAGATCGAGCTGAGAGGGTGCAGCGACCGTTCGGCCCGTGGTCAGGGTCGACGTCCCGGCACCGACCGCTTGAACCTGATCCGGTTAGTACCGGCGCAGGGAGAGGTAGGTAGGCGATGCCGTCCTCCAGAAGGGCCTCCGCCGCGATCGGAGCCGTGACCGCCCCGGACGAATCCGCTGGGCCAGGCGCCGAGGCGCCCACCACGCTCACGCAGCGGGCGCCGCGCACCCTGAGCGCGCTGGATCAACTGGGTCTCTGGGGCAACCTGGGGGTCAGTCTGCTGGGGTTCGCCGGTGGCCTGGCGATCCTGCAGCCCTCGGGCACCGGCCCGCTGAGCCTGTCGGCAGCGGTCACCGCGATCGTGGTCGGGTCGGTGCTGGGCGGTCTGGTGCTGGGCGTCACGCTGCTGCTCGGCGCGACCACGGGGGCGCCGGCGATGGTGCTGATGCGGGGTCTGTTCGGCGGCCGGGCGTCGGTCGTCCCGACGGTGCTGAACATCGCACAGTGCCTGGGGTGGGCCGTGTTCGAGCTGGTGGTGATCTCCGGCGGGCTGCAGGCGCTGACCCGCGGGCACCTGCCGTCGTGGTGCGCCGTGCTGATCGCCGGGGCTGTCACGACCACGCTGACGATCCGTCCGCTGGGCGCCATCCGCGTCCTGCGCAAGTACGTCTCGGTGCTGGTGGTGATCGCGTTGGCGGTGCTGTCGGTCGGGCTGTTCCGCCGGCCGGCGGGCACGATCACCGGCTCCTGGGGCGGTTTCTGGCTCGCGGTCGATGCGGCTGTGGCGCTCACCGTGTCGTTCGTGCCGCTCGGCGCCGACTACTCGCGGCACTCCCGGACCGGCCGCGGCGCGTTCCTCGGCGGGCTGGCCGGGTACGGGGCAGCGCAGATCGCCTGCCTGCTGATCGGTGTGATCGCACTGGCGCAGTTGCAGCAGGATCCGGACGGCATCTACAGCCTGTTCCTGTCGCTGCCGCTGGGCACCGCCGCGTTCGCCGTCCTGGTGATCCGGGAGACCGACCAGTCCTTCGCCAACGTGTACTCCACCGCCGTGTCGATCCAGAACCTCCGGCCGCGGTGGGACCGGCGCGTGCTGACCGTGCTGATCGGCGCCGCCACGACGGTGGCGGCGCTGACCCTCGACATCGACGCCTACCAGAGTTTCCTGTACCTGATCGGCGCGGTGTTCATCCCGCTGTCCGGCGTCCTGGTGGCGGACTGGGCACGGACCAGGGGAGCGGGGTGGAACACCTCGGCCTCGGCCCCGGTGCGCCCGGGCATGCTGGCCGCGTGGGCGGTGGGATTCTGCGTCTACCAGGTGATCAATCCCGGGTCGATCGCCGGCTGGTCCACTGCCTGGACCGCGATCGCCAAGGGGCTGCACACCCTGGGTCACCCCTGGTTGTCGGCGTCGCTGGCCTCGTTCGTGGTTGCGGCCGTCGTGGCCGTTCCGTTCACCCGGTCGCCGGGCGCCCCGGTCCAGGCGTCGTCGAACAGCGACCACTCGTAGCGGCAGGCGTCGAGGAACGCGGCGCGCATCGCCGCCCGCACCTCCGGCGCGCTGTCGGCGGCCAGCGCGTCGACGATGGCCCGGGCGCTGTCGGTCGCCGCGGCGAACCGTGGATCGCGGTAGGTCCCCACCCACTCGGCGTAGGGATGGGCGGTCAGATCCAACCCGTCGGGCAGTCGGCGACCGAGGTCGCTGAAGACCCAGAAACACGGCAACACCGCCGCCGCCAGCACCGGATACGTTCCCTGGCGGGCGATGTCGAGCAGGAACGTGACGTAGGCGGTGCACGCGGCCGAGCGTTCGGCAAGCGGCTGGTCCGGCAGCAGCCGGTCGTGCAGCCACTGCTCGATCTCGACGGTGTCCCGCGCCGCCGCCGTCCAGAACGTCCGGTCGACGTCGCTGTCGCACCGGGCGGCACAGGCGTCGATCGCGACCGCGTAACCGGCCAGGTAGTGGGCGTCCTGCGTCAGGTACCGCAGGAACGCCTCCGGAGGCAGCGTTCCCGAGAGCAAATTGAGCACGAACGGATGCCCGTCGATGTCCCGCCGGACGTCCGCCGCAGCGGCGTCCACCGCCGCACTGAACCGGCGGCCGCCCGGGCGGCTCATCACGACCGGGAATTTAGCAGCACGGACCGCCAGCAACCGGCACGGCCAGGAGCCGTGCCGCCGGTACAGTCGGCCACCGACGTCGCCGCCGGGCGGGACGTCCGCCCGGAAAGAGGAGACCATGCAGATCCCACCGCCACTCGCCAGCGTCGCGCCAGGGTCCGGACGGCGGCCGCCGCGCGCGCATGCCGCCTCGGACAGCGCGCGGCTCCCGTTGAACCGGCAGTGGCGGTTCGCCCTCGCGCCGGTGGCCACCGGGCTGCCCGACGACTTCTTCCGCACCGACTTCGCCGATGGCGACTGGGGACAGCTCACGGTGCCGGGGCACTGGCAGCTGCAGGGTCACGGTTCGCCGATCTACACCAACGTCACCTATCCGTTCCCGGTGGACCCGCCGTTCGTGCCGGACGTGAACCCTACCGGTGGTTACCGTCTCACCTTCGACCTACCCGCTGACTGGCCGGCCGGCGATGCGGTGCTGCAGTTCCTCGGCGTCGATTCGGCGTTCACCGTCTGGCTCAACGACACCGAGTTGGGCTGGTCGACCGGCAGTCGGCTGACCACCGAATTCGACGTCGGCCCGTTGCTGCGGCCGACCGGCAACCTGCTCGCGGTGCGGGTGCACCAGTGGTCACCGGCGAGCTACCTGGAGGACCAGGACATGTGGTGGCTCTCGGGCATCTTCCGGGACGTGACGGTGATCGCCCGCCCGGCGCGGGCCATCGACGACTTCTTCGTGCACGCGGATTACGACGCGGCCGACGGGTCGGGATCGATCCGGGTGGACAGCAGCGTCCCCGCTCTGCTGTCCGTTCCGGAACTGGACCTGACCGACGTGCCGGCCGACGAGGTGCACCGACTCCCGGCGGTCGACCCGTGGTCGGCAGAGCGTCCGCGCCTGTACGACGCAACGCTGCGCACGCCCGACGAGACGATCGCGTTCCGCATCGGCTTCCGGACCGTTGCGGTGACCGACGGCCTGATCACCGTCAACGGTCGGCCCATCCTGTTCCGCGGGGTCAACCGGCACGAGTGGAACCCTGATCGCGGTCGCTCGGTGACGGCGGAGGACATGCTGGCCGACGTGCTGCTGATGAAGCGGCACAACATCAATGCCGTGCGCACCAGCCACTACCCGCCGCATCCGGACTTCCTGGCGCTGTGCGACGAGTACGGGCTCTACGTCATCGACGAATGCGACCTGGAGACACACGGTTTCTTCCAGAACGGCTGGCGGCGAAACCCGAGCGACGACCCGCAGTGGCGTCCGGCCCTGCTGGACCGGATGTCCCGCACCATCGAACGGGACAAGAATCATCCGGCGGTGATCATCTGGTCGCTGGGCAACGAGAGCGGCGTCGGGGAGAACCTCGCAGCCATGGCCGATCTCACCCATCGGCGCGATCCGGGCCGGCTCGTGCACTACGAGGGTGACTGGGACTCCGGCTACGTCGACATGTACAGCCGGATGTACCCACCGCACGCCGAGGTCGACGAGATCGGCCGGCAGGAGGAACCGTCGACCACCGACGCCGGTTTGGACGCGCACCGTCGCGGCCTTCCCTTCGTGCTCTGCGAGTACGTGCACGCCATGGGCAACGGCCCCGGGGGGATCCTCGAATACCAGCAGCTGTTCGAGAAGTACCCGCGCTGTCAGGGCGGCTTCGTCTGGGAGTGGCTCGACCACGGCATCCGACGCACGACGCCGGACGGGACCGACTACTTCGCCTACGGCGGCGACTTCGGCGAGCCGGTGCACGACGGCAACTTCGTCACCGATGGCCTGCTGTTCCCCGACCGGACACCGTCGCCGGCACTGCTGGAGTTCAAGAAGGTGGTGGAACCGGTCGCGATAGAGGTCGACGCGCCGGCCAGCCTGCTCACCGTCATCAATCGCCACGACCACATCGACACGTCCCACCTGCGGTTCCGCTGGAGGCACCACGGCGAGCGCGGCGTGCTGGCCGAAGGTGTGCTCGAGGTCCCCGCCGTCCCCGCGGGGAACTCCACCCGAGTGCCTGTCCCCGCCCTGCCGACGGCCTCGGGCGAGACCTGGCTGACCGTGTCGGCGGTGCTGGCCGGAGACGAAAGCTGGGCCGCTGCCGACCATCTCGTGGGCGTCGGCCAGGGCCAGGTCAGCGCGGCGGCGGGCCGGTCACCGGCGGCCGTGCGCACCGCGCCCGACCCCGCGCTGTTCGATGCGGCCGGCCGGCTGACCCGGATCGGGAATCTGACGGTGCAGGGACCGCAACTGGACCTGTGGCGGGCGCCGACCGACAACGACCGCGGCGGGCACGCGGCACCGCCGGTGGAACCCCCGTGGCGGGCGGCCGGGCTGCACCGCCTGACGCACCGGGTGATCGACCAGGTGCGGGATGCCTCGTCGTTCACGGTGCGGACCCGGGTCGCGCCCGCGGGGGCCGACCGCGCGGTGCTGGCCACCTACACCTGGCAGAGCGAGGGCGATGCGCTGGTCCTGCGGGTGGAGGTGGAGCCGGTCGGCGAGTGGCCGGTGGTCTGGCCGCGCCTCGGGCTGCGGATGGCGCTGCCCGCGTCCATCGCGGCGGTGGAGTGGTTCGGCCGCGGCCCGGGGGAGGCCTACGTCGACAGCACGCAGGCAGCCCTGGTCGGCACCTACCGGCGGACCGTCGAGGAGTGGCAGACGCCGTACGTGTATCCGCAGGAGAACGGCAACCGGCGCGAGGTGCGGTGGGCCGAGCTGTCCGGACCGGACGACGGCCTGCGGATCGAGGGCGCGCCGACCGTCGAGCTGACAGTTCGGCGCTGGACCACCGAGGCCCTCGACGCCGCGCGGCACACCTCCGAGCTGCAGGCCGACGACGCGGTGCATGTGAATCTGGACCTGGCCCAGCAGGGGTTGGGCAGTGCCTCGTGCGGGCCGGGTGTCCTGCCCGACTACCGACTGCACCCGGGTCCCGCGTCGTGGACCGTGCGGTTCGCCGCCCTCCCGGTGGCCGGTGCGGACGGCGCATAGGGTCAACGGATGGCCGACACGAGTGATGCACACCCCGCTCCGGCGGACGCCAAGGAGGAACCGCCGCCCGCCGACGATCTGGTCAGCACCGGCCACCGCGTCGCCACCTCGTCCGGTGAGCTGGTCTACACCGCGACCACCGGACGCATCGTGGTGCGCGAGGAGGTGCTCACCGACGGCACGTTCGACGGGCACCGCGCCAAGGCCGAGATGTTCGTGGTGGCCTACACGCTGGACGGGGCCGACCCAGCGACCAGGCCGGTCACCTTCGCGTTCAACGGAGGGCCGGGATCGTCGTCGGTGTGGATGCACCTGGGGCTGCTCGGGCCGCGACGGGTCCTCGCCGGCGACGTCGACGACCCGGTGCCGCCGCCGTACGCGCTGCTCGACAACGCCGAGACGCTGCTGGCGCAGACCGACCTGGTGTTCCTGGACCCGATGTCGACCGGCTACACCCGCGCCGTCCACGGCGGCAAACCGGCCGACTACCACGGGTTCACCGGTGACCGCGACTCGATGGCCGAGCTGATCCGGCTGTGGACCACCCGGAACAACCGCTGGATCTCGCCCAAGTTCCTGGCGGGGGAGTCCTACGGGACACTTCGGGCGGCGGCCCTGGCCTCGCGGCTGGCCGACCGGCACGGCATGGCGCTCAACGGGCTGGTGCTGATCTCGTCCGTCCTGGACATGGGCACCATCTTCTTCACCGCCGGCAACGACGCGCCCTACCTCCACTACCTGCCGACCTACGCCGCCATCGCGCACTACCACGGCCTGCTGGGCGACCGCCCGCTGGAGGACGCCGTGGCCCGGGCGCAGGAACTCGCCGACCACGACTATGCCTGGGCGTTGGCCAGGGGCAAGCGCCTGTCACCAGAGGAACGGCAGGACATCGCCACCCGGGTGGCCGAGGCGACCGGACTGTCGGTGCAGTACGTGCTGCGGGCCGACCTGCGGGTGGAACACCAGCATTTCTTCTCCGAGGTACTGCGCAGCCGGGGCCTGGTGACCGGGCGGCTGGACGCCCGGTTCACCGGTCCGTCAGGAGACCTGCTAGCGGCCACATCGGGCGCCGAGCCGTCGTACTCGGTGATCCAGCGCGCGTACACCGCCGCGGCCAACCACTACGTCCGGGCCGAGCTGGGCTACGAGTCCGACCTTCCCTACGAGATCCTGACCCACCGGGTGCACCCCTGGTCGTACAAGGAATTCGAGAACCGGAGCGTGACGGTTCTCGACGAGCTGGCCGGCGCCCTGCGTGAAAATCCTTTCCTGAAGGTGCATGTCGCATTCGGGTACTACGACGGTGCGACGCCGTTCGCCGCCTCGGAGTACCAGCTGGCTCATCTGCAGATCCCTGAACAGTTGCAGGCCAACATCTCCCGTCGGTACTACCCGGCCGGCCACATGATGTACGTGCACGAGCCGAGCCGGCTGCGGCAGTCGGCCGACCTGGCCGCGTTCCTGCGGTGGGCGACCGGCGGTGCGCACCCAGACGCGGACTGACCGGCAGCGACCGCTGCCGTCGGAAGGTGACTACCTGGGCTGCACCCCTGGGGCTGCCGCCGGGCGGGAAACAGTGCTCATCTCCTGCGCGTCGGCGAGCGACACGTAGTCGCCGACCCGGCCGAAGCGCATCTTCTTGGTGTGTTCCAGGGTGTCCTCGATCAGCATCCGGTTCATCCTGATCAGGTCGGCGGTGATGCCGATCATGATCGAGAGGACCCCGACGATCATCGACACCGCGCCCACGAGGATGGACTGCAGGTGCTCGCCGGTGTTGCCGAACAGCCGGAGAATGCCATACCGGGCGAAGAAGAAGGTTCCCAGCAATCCGAAGAGGATCGCGAAGAACGAGAAGATGGCATACGGCTTGTACATGATGTAAGAGCGGATGATCGCGCCCGCCGACTTCATCATGTGCTCGCGCATCGACTTGAACAGCCGTGATTCGCGGGTCTTCGGATTGGTGATGATGGGGATGCTGGCGATCTTCAGCTTCTTGTTGCCTGCCTGGATGATCGTTTCCATGCAGTAGGAGAACCGGGTGATGGTGTTGAGCAGCATCAGGCTGTCGCGGGAGTACGCGCGGAATCCGCTGGCGGCGTCGGGCAGCGTGGTGCCGGCGGCCCGGTTGACGACGCTGCTGCCGAAGCCCTGCATCTTGATCTTGAACTTGGAGAAGTGCTCGACCAGGTGCACCTGCCGGTCGGCGATCACGATCTCCGCCTCGCCCCGCAGGATCGGCTGCACAAGGTCACCGATGCGCTCCTGCGGGTACTGGTTGTCGCCGTCGGTGTTGACGACGATGTCCGCCCCCAGTTCCAGCGCGCGCTGCACGCCGTCGTGGAAGGAACGGCCCAGACCCCGGTTGCGGGCGTGCCGGACGAAGTGCGTCACGCCGTAGGCCTTCGCCACCTCCACGGTCCGGTCGGTCGAGCCGTCGTCGATGATCAGCACGATGATCTCGGCGACGCCCGGGATCTGCTTGGGGATGGTGGAAAGCACCATGCCCAGGGTGTCCTCCTCGTTCAGGCAGGGCACCTGCACCACCAGGCGGATGCCGGGGCGGGGCTCGGGCGGAGCCGGCTGCGGCGTGACGTTCGACTCCCGAGGTGCCGGGCCCTCGACGGCAGCCGGGGACGACCACGCCGCCGGACCCGCGATGACCTGCGATTCGGACGTCGTCATGCAAGACTCCTGTTCCTTTGTCAGATCGCCGTCACCGGTGCTCGCGCGACGGTCTACACACCCAAAATAGACGGTCCCCCGGGGCTATCCGGCCCCGAACCGCCCGTTGGACGCCGAAACGGGCTCCAGGTGGTTCGGCAAACGGGTACTGTGACCGATCTCTGCCGCCCGGGACCTGCTCCCGGCGGGGTGTCGGAACGGACGGGCGTCAGCTCCGGACCGACACGGCCACCGGGAGCCGCCGCGGACCGCGCAGTGTGGTGCCCGGGCGCATGACGACCCGTCCGGCGGGCCGGAGGTGCGGGAACCGCTGCGCGAGCGCACGGAAGGCGGCGACCAGTTCCATCCGGGCCAGGGCGGCGCCCAGGCAGTAGTGGATGCCGCCGGAGAAGGCGAGGTGGTCGTCGGAGTTGGCGCGCTCGATGTCGAAGCGCCCAGGGTCGGCGAACACCGCAGGATCCCGGTTGGCGGCGGCGAGCATCAGCAGCACCCACTGCCCCGGCGGCACGATCACGCCGGCCAGGTCGACCGGTTCGGCGGAGGTCAGCAGCACCCGCCCCGTCTGCTGCACCGGCGGGTCGTACCGCAGCACCTCCTCCACCACGGCGGGTGCGCGCGAGGGGTCGGCCACCAGCAGCTCCCACTGGTCCCGGTCGGCGAGCAGCGCCCGCACGCCGTTGCCGATGGCGTTGACCGTGGTCTCGAAGCCGGCCAGGAGCAGCAGGCTGACCAGTGCGGACAGTTCCGTCGAGGTGATCTGCTCGCCCTGCTGGGCGACGAGGATCGAGGTCAGGTCGTCGCCGGGTTCCTTGGCCGCGCGGTCCAGCAGGGAGGCGAAGGTGGTCTGCATCTCCCGGTCGGCCCGGAAGAGGCGCACGGCGTGCCGCACCGACTGCACGCCGTCCAGGGCCGACGCCATGGTGGCCCCGACCCGTCGCAGCCGCTCCGGCTCGTCCGCCAGCCCGAGCATCCTGGTGATGACGGCGATGGGCAACGGCGAGGCGAACGCCGACACCAGGTCGAACGAGTCCTTTCCGGCGACCTTGTCGAGCAGCCGCTCGATGGAGGACTCGACCAGCGCCTCGTATCCACCCATTCTTCGCGGGGTGAAGGCGGGTGCAGCCAGTCGACGGAGCCGGGTGTGGTCGGGTGGGTTCAGCGAGAGCAGGGACAGGTCGAGCAGGTCCTCACCGGGCCGCGGCGCCGCCGGGTCGTTGACGCCGAACGACCTGCTTCGCAGCACCTGCTGGCAGCAGGCGTAGCTGGTGGTGCTGACGTTGCCCATCCGGGTGGGCAGGACCGGCCCCGCGGTCCGCATCCGCTCGTAGACGGCGTGCGGGTCGGCTCGGCCGATGGCGAGGTGCAGCTGGCTGAGCAGATCTCCACGGAGCAGGCCGTGATAGGTGAGCTGCGCACGGGTGGAATAGATCTCAGCGGCGAACTTACCGGCACCGATCGCCTGCCTGGTCACCTGCGCGACGTTTCCGACCATGGCACCGGAGTATGCCTTACCTACAGGCCGCAGGTCACGCGGAACCTCTCCCAGGAGCCGACCCTGGTCGCGTCCGAATGAATGGCGTCGGTGATTCTTCCGCCGCCGCCGACGGCCGTCAGGAAATGGCCATTGGTGGTCTGGATCGAGTAGACGCCGTAGCCCAGCGCGTTGAGCGTCAATTTCTCCCACCCGAGCAGGCGCGTGGCATCGGAATGCATCACGTCGCTCACCCGGCCGCCGCCGCCGACCGCGGTCAGGTAATACCCGCGAGAGGTGCGGAATCCGTAGTGCAGGGGCGAACTGCCGTCACCGGAGTCGATCAGGGTGAATTTCTCCCACGAGCCGACCCGGGTGGCATCGGTGTGCAGGACGTCCGTGGTGCGGCCACCGCCGCCCACCGCGGTCAGGTAGTGACCGTTGGAGGTCCGGATGCTGCACGTGGTCGGCGCGTTCGTCGCGGGCTGGACCACCCGGCCCGTCGTCGGTGACGAAACCGGTTGTGGGACAGCAGCAGTGGCGGAGCCCGCACCGGCGATGGCGATCGCCATGCCGGCGGTCATCGCCAACGCACCGGCGCCGGCCCGCCGGCGCAGGAGTGACCATCGGCTACTTCGGTCGGGTGCGGACGGCTGGCGTGCGGATGAGAACAGCATGGCGTTCCTCCTGAGTGGGAAATCTGCGTGAGTCGGCGGGCTGCACGGACGGTGCGAGCCGCTCATCGTTCAGGAGGGAGAAAAGGTCGGGTCAATACATCGTTCGACGGGTCAATACATCGGTCGACGATTCGAGAACCGCCGTCGAAAACCACGACGTCGCGGGATCACCTCGCGGGTACGTCGGGCAATTCTCCGGTGTCGGCGAGTTGCTGGCACAGCGTGCGGAGCTTGACGTTGTGGTGTTGCGAGGTCCGGACCAGTGTCGAGAACGCCTCTGCCGACGTCAGCCGGAAGCGCTCCATCAGGATGCCCTTGGCCTGACCGATCAGATCGCGGCTGTCGGCCATCGACCGGAGATTGCGGACCTCGGACACGCTGAGCAGGGCGAGCGTGGCGTGGGCGGCGAACACCGCGGCCAGCGTCTGGGCCTCTTCGTCGAATGCGTCGGGCACGCTGGAGACCAGGCTCAACGACCCGTACACGTTGTCCTGCACAGCCAATGGGGTGCACAACATGCTGCCGGCGCCGGCCTCGACGGCCAGCGGGCCGAACTGCGGCCACCTCGACTCCACGCGGGTATCGGCGACAAGCACCGGCTCGTCCCGGCGACCGCGTCCAGGCACGGACCCTGCCCCAGCTCGTTCTGCAGTGCCATCAGCACAGCGGGCAGGTCGCCGTGTACCGCACGGGCGTCGAGCCGGCCGTGCCCGGCCGACACGACCACGGCGGAATGCTCGGCTCCGGCGATGACGGCCACCACGCCTTCGGTGATGACCCGCAGCGCTGACAGATCGTCCACCGCGCCCTGCCGTCGGAGGGTCAGCACCATCTCCGCCAGCGACGCTGCGAACCCCTCCTGTCCCCGGGCGGGCTGCTCCGCACTACCGATCGACGTGGCGGGGAACGCCCCGAACCAGCGGTGCGGGAATCCGTCCACCCCGTCCAGGCCAGCCGCATCTCCGGACGTGGGCGCGTCTCTCGACAGGGTGGCACCAGCCGGTTCGGACATGCCGGATCGTTCTGACACGACCATCCTCCTGCTCGTTCGCTGTGTTCCGGCGTTGTTTCCACCAAAGTACCGGTCCGCCCGGCGGGCGCGCGGCCGTTCGGTTCGGCCCGGCCCGGGCGACTGGAGTCGCCCCGTGCGCCAGGCTTGGCGCCCGGCGCGGGTCGACGTCCACCCGCGCGAGCAGCTGCCGGTACGGGCCGCTGCGCGACGGGAAGCGCAGCCGGGTTTACCGTCAGTCGGCGCAGCGCCGGGGTCTGCTGGGACCGGGGACGGTCAGGACGGTGCGTCGCCCGCGGCAGAGTCGGCGTGCCCGCCGGCCAGGGACGGCCCGACATCGGGTTCCCGGTCGTCGGTGGTCGGTGGGTCGGCCGGTTCCGGGCCGGCGCCCGTCTCGCCGGCGGGCAGCCCGGACGCCTCGGCGCCTCGGCGCGCCCACTGCGCAGGCCCCCGCGACGCGCCGGACGCACCGGAGTCGCCCGGGTGGCCGGCCGCAGCTCCGGTGTCGCCGGTCAGGCCGGTGCCGGCGTGAGGATCGGTGTCGCCGTCGCCGGGCGTCTGGCTGTCCATCCGGCCATTCTCCCCCGGCGGTGCCGGGGTCCACCGGTCCCCGTGCCCGAGCAGGCGTCAGGGTGGGCTGCAGGCAGTGGACCCCGCGTCAGCGGTCCTCGGCCGCCGGCGGCCGTACCGCGTTGTCCTGTCCGGCCGCCTGCCGCACGATGGCTGCGGCCGTATCCGTCACCACATTCCCGTCGCGTTCGGCCATCCGGAGGAGCTCGTCGAACGCCTCGGCGGTGGAGACCTTCATCCGGTAGGCCAGCACCCCCTTGGCCTGCTCGATGACCATGCGGCTGTCCAGCGCCTCTTTGGTGCGGCGCAGCACGGTGGTCACCGGGACGGGACCGGCATGCACGATGGCGAGGGTGGCCATGTCGGCGAACGCCTGCAGCAGGTCGTGCGGCTCGGCGAGCGACTCGTCGTCGCCGGTCCAGAACAGGTTGAGCGCGCCGATGGCGTCGCCGTGCCACAGCAGGGGCGTGGCTGCGGCGCTGCGGTAGCCGGCGGTTGCGAACGAGTCGGCGAAGCCCGGCCACCGGGAGCGGATCTGCTCCGCGCCCACCGCCACGGCCGGCCGGCCGGTCTCCACGGCGTCGAAGCACGGGCCCTGCTCGGTCTGCACCTGGAAGAGCTCCACCTGCTCGGCTCGGTGCGAGGTCACAGCGAGCAGGTGCAGCCGGTCCTGCCCGAGCCGGCGGAGGATCAGCCCGCCGGCGGCGGCGCCCACCGCGGCCGAGGCCGCGACGAGCAGGCGCGTCGTCGTCCCGACGACGTCGTACGGCCGCACCAGCGCCGCCGAGGTCGCTGCCAACACCCGTGCTGCCCGCTCCGCGCGCAGTACTTCGGCCTGGCTCATCGGTCATCCCTTCCTAGATCGAGGCTGCGGTTCAGCACCTGTCCGGCGATGTCGTCAAGTGTGGTGTTGGCGGCGTAGGCATGCGCCCGAAGGATGGCCAGTGCGTCGGCGGCGGGGACGCGCAGCTGGGCGATGACCATTCCTGTCGCCTGGTGGATGTGCGAGCGGCCCGACCACGGCCCGGCGTCGGCGGCCTGGGAACCGTGCCCGGCGGGATCCATCAGCAGCGCGGCGCCGACGGTATCAGCCAGGAACAACGCAGCCGGGAGGCCGCCGCGCAGCGCTCCCGGTGCCAGCAGGTGAACGGCCAGCGCACCGAGCACCTGGTCGTCGGGTCGCATCGGCAGGCCGTGCACGGTCCGCGGGCCGACGGCCTCCCTCGCCGCCGGTCCGAACTGCGGCCAGCGCACGTCGAGTGCTTCGCTCAGGTCGGTGGTCTGCGGCGAGCCGGTGGCATAGGCGTCCCACGACGGCCCCTCACCCAGGACGTCCTGCAACTCCTCCAGCCGCAGCGCGATCGGGTCGGTGATGGCCAGGGTCAACCTGTTCGGCGTGGCGGACTCGACGGTGATGGATGCGCCGTCCGCGCCCAGCATCAACTGGGCCGCCTCGGCCAGCCGGAGCGCCAACGGCCGCTCCACCGGGCGGCGGGCGACCAGGCGCGCCAGTTGCGCCAGCAGCATCGAACGATCGCTCATCGCCCGGTGCCGCCGCGCCGGCCGGCTCCGGTGGCAACCTCACTCCTGCTCACGAGGTGAGGTTACGCGGGCGGCCAGGTGTCCGGACGAGGACGACCCGGAATGCCCCGTCCGCCGGCGCGGCCGGCCGGGATTCGGTGCGGGGACGATGTCGTGCCCGGCCGGGCGCTGAAGGACCGAGGTCACGGCCGGAGATTCGGGCGAACCCAGCGGGGCGGAACGCCACGGCACGGCCCCAGCCCGGGGTGGGCCGCCCGGGGTGCCGGGCTGCGTGAGCGGCAGGTGATGTGCCGCAGCAACGACTTCGAACGCGTGCGGACCGGGTTGGGTCGGCGTCGGGGGCCTGTGCGGCTCACCCGCCGGGACGCCGCTCCAGTCGGCGTGCGAGCGCGTCGCAGTCCGCGACCGTCACTGTCAGATTCGGGTGGGTGAGCAGTCCGGTGGGCTCGAGCCCGCCGACCGGGTTCTGGAACTCGACGAAAACCCCGCGGGAGTGGTTGGTGGCGAAGGTGATCCCGCGGTCGGCGAACGACAGGTGCGCAGGACCAGCCGTTTTCACGAAGCGGTACGGCCCGGTGATGCTGACAGCGGTGATGTTCGCCAGCGGCGTCCGGACGGTCCACGGACCGAACCGGGCGAGCAGTTCGGTATCGGTCACCGTGACCACCGCCGACCGCTCGGTCACCCCGAACACCCGCGCCGGCCAGCGATAGCTGCCCTCGAACGCGAACCGGTACTCGTCGGTCACGGAGCGTCGACGACGTGCACCGCGGCCTCCTCGGCCGAGGCGGCTGCGCCGTCGACACCGACGTCCTCGCCCAGCAGGGCGTCGTCCGGGTCGTCGATGTCGACGAGTCGTCCGGAGCGTTCCCCGCCCACCTCGGGACCCCCCTCGTCGTCGTCCATCAGGTACGCATCGTCGGCGCCGACATCGGGAACCTCGGCGGCGAGGCGGTCGTCGAGGCTCTCGCCCGCCTCCTCCTCGGCGGCGGTGGGCACCTCGATCTTCGACGGCCGATCCGGCGGGACGTAGCCCTCGTCCAGGTTGTCCGCCAGCGCGCGCGGGTCGAGGGTCTCGCCGGTGTCCAGCTGCTGGGTGACGCCGTCGTTCTCGTCAGGCGACGAACCGGGGAAGCTCTCGTCGATCTGCGGCAATTCAGAGGTCTCGTCCGGCACTGTGCTCAGCTCCTGTTTCGTCGTGGTCTCGCGGGCTCGCGCCGTTGGACCCGGTGACCGATACCCGCTCGTGCTCGGCGTCAACCCGGGCGGCGCCCGGTCCGCATCGGCACCTGCGGCCAGCTTAGGTGAATCGCGGGGGTCGGCCGGTGCGGCGCAGGCACCGTCGGGCGCGGGGTCCGGGCGCTGTCGGTGCCCGGCCATAGGGTGTGGAGATGAGCAAAGTGAACGCCATGCAGGCGATGCGCGAGGCCCGGTACGCGTCCCGTCCGCCGGTGACCTCTCCGCCGGCTCGCGGGGCTGGGTCGGTGCCGGACCCGCCGGTGCGGCGAACCCAGGACGGCGCCACGTTGCCGGCTGGCGCAATCCCGCCGGATCGCGCCCTGTCGGCGGATCGCGCGATCTCGCCGGACCGGGCCCTGTCGGCGGGTCCGGCCGCCGTTCCCGGACCGGCCGGAACACCTGCTCCCGCCGCACCGCCAGCCCTGCCGCCGGCCGCCGATGCCATCGACCCGGTTCCCGAGGCCGCACTCTGCGGACACCGGAGCATGAACAACCGCATCTGCCGCCGCCCGGCCGGGCATGCGGAGAAGAACCACCGTTACACCTGAGCGACGCAGTGGAGTCGATCCGGCTGTCCGGTAGTGCCATCCACCGCCGGAGCCGTGCTCAGCCGCTCATCCAGGACACCCGGTCGGCCAGGGTTCGGCCGAGCAGCGGTGCCAGCGCGACGCTGTACTTCTGCGTGATGTGGGTGGCGTCCCGGTAGAGCAGCGTGTCCGCGAGGACCACGGGACAACCGGTGTCCGTGCAGAGCCACGGGGTCGGGTCGATGACCGGAATGTCCAGCCGCGTCGCCGCAGCCACGGCCGCCGCGTGCCGGCCGGGGAACTGGTTGGCGGCCGACAGGCCCTGCGTCTGCGAGGCACGGCTGAACTGGCAGCGCTGCGGTGCCGCGGGATCCGCTGCCAGGCACACGGGTACATCGGTGGTGGGCGCCGGCACGTCGGCCAGGTAGACCACCCGGGCGGCAGCGATCGTCAACGACGCCAGCGTGGTTGCGGTGTCGGCGGTCCACTGCGTGTTCGAGTAACCGGCGCCCGGCAGCCCGTCGCTGCCGCTGGCGATCACCAGGTCGGGATGCATGCGGGCGATGGCGGCCAGCGTGTTCGCGCGCCAGGCCGGGCACTCGGTGAACGGACGGTGCAGCTGGCTGCTGAACAGCAGCGCATCCGCCAGGGGACAGGCCGCCTTGGTCCACGAGACGAGCCTCCAGCCGCGTTCGGTGGCCAAGCGGTTCAGCGCTCCGAACCACTGCTCGGCGTGCGAATCCCCGAACAGCACGACGGTGCGGCCGCCGTCCGGGTCGCCGTAGACGCATGGTGGTTCGGTCGTCGTCAGGAACCCGACGTTGCAGCCCGCGGCGGTGGTCGGCGGCACGTCGTCGACGGCCTCCGCGAGGGCCGGTGCCAGGTTCGACGGCACACTCGGGTTCGCGTAAGCGGCCCCGAGCAGTACCGACAGCTGGTCGGTGTCGGTCGTCGCCAGGTCCAGTGCCGCCGCGGGCGCGCCGCGACCGGAAATTCCTGACGGAAACAACACGATCGCGCCTGCCACCAGCGCAGCGATCGCAGACAGGGCACCGCCCACGACGAACCACCGGCCCGGCCGCAGACGGCTGCGTGCCGCGGTCTGCTCGAGCAACACGTTGGTGAGCACGGCCAGGAAGAAGGCCACCCCGGCGGCGACCAGATTCGCCGGCCAGGCCAACGCCTGACCGACGATCGACGGCGCCAGCACCAGGACCGGCCAGTGCCAGAGGTACCACCCGTAGGACATCCGGCCGCCGTACTGCAGCGCCGGCCGGCCGAGCAGGGCCTCGGCGCCGACCGGCCCGCCCAGCCCGGAGGCGATCACCAGCACCGCGCCGCCGACCGGGGCCGCAGCAGCGATGCCGGGAAACGGCGTCGCCGAGGTGAACAGCACGCCGGAGGCGACGATCAGCCCCAGCCCGGTCCAGCCGGCCACACTGCGCGCGAGCGGCGGCAACCGCAGGAGCGCGGGGACGCAGATCGCGACGAGTGCACCGGCCGCGAGCTCCCATGCCCTGGTCCACGAGGCGAAGTAGGCCAGTGGGGCATTGCCTGCCGTCTGCCGGATCGAGGCGAGCAGCGACGCCATCCCCACTCCGCCCGCGACGAGCGCGAGTGCGCGTAGCCGTGCGGCGCCGCCGGTGCGCCGGCAGGTCACCAGGGTGAGCACGACCAGCAGCGGCCAGAGGATGTAGAACTGCTCCTCCACGGCCAACGACCAGTAGTGCTGCAGCGGCGACACCACCCCGCCGGCGTGCTGGTAGTCGACCCCGAGGGCGGCGAGCCGGAAGTTGATCAGGTAGACCAGCGCGAACAGGCCGTCGCGGGCCACCGGCACGGCCTGCAACGGTGGCCCGAAGAACCGGGTCGCCAGCACGGTGACCACCAGCACGGCGACGGCCGGCGGCAGCAGCCGCCTGATCCGCCGCGCGTAGAAGCCGCGGATCGACACCCGTCCGGAGCGGGCGTGCTCGGTCAGCAGGTGACGGGTGATCAGGAACCCGGAGATGACGAAGAAGACGTCGACGCCGACGTAACCGCCGCTCAGCCCGGGGACGCCGCAGTGGTAGAGCACCACCAGGACGACCGCGACCGACCGCAGACCCTGGATGTCCGGCCGGAAGGTGCGGTCGCCGGCGCCCGTGCGGTCGGCGCTCGAGGGCGGCGACTGGACCGCGGTTGACTGCACCGCCAGATCGTATGTCGGCGGATGCGGCCACCGAGGTGATGCGGCCCGTCCACGCTGCCCGGCGGTCGGTTGGCCGGGCGACCCGCGGGGTACCACGGGAGAACGAGAGGCATCGATCCAGCGTCACCACCGTCAGGGAGGTATCTCGCATGGCCGGGGAACAAGCAACGGGCGCGGTGGAACTGCTGTTGGTGCGGCACGGGGAGAGCGCCGGGAACGTGGCAGCGTCGGCCGCGTCGGCCACCGGTGCGGAGGTGATCGACGTCGACCTGCGGGATGCCGACGTGCCGCTGACCGACACGGGGCAGGGCCAGGCCACTGCGTTCGGGCGGTCCCTGGCGGAGATGACCGCCGGCGAGCAGCCGGAGTCGGTGTGGTGCTCGCCCTACCTGCGTGCACGGCAGACCGCACGGACGGCGCTGGAGGCCGCCGGTCTGAAGCCGCCGTTCCGGGTGGACGAGCGACTCCGCGACCGGGAACTCGGCATTCTGGACCTGCTCACCGGGGCCGGCGTCGCAGCGCGGTTCCCGGAGGAGGCGCAGCGCCGGGCCTGGCTGGGCAAGTTCTACTACCGGCCGCCGGGGGGCGAGTCGTGGGTGGATGTGGCGTTGCGGCTGCGGTCGGTGATGGCCGACATCGACCGGCTGGAGTCCGGGCGCCGGGTGCTCGTCGTGGCGCACGATGCCGTCATCATGCTGTTCCGCTATGTCTGCGAGGGCATGGACGAGGAGCAGTTGCTCGAGCTTGCCAGCACGTCCACCGTGCGCAACGCGTCCATGACGCGACTGGTGCGGCCCACGGGGCTCGGGCTCTGGACCGCCGAGGCGTTCAACGTCAGCGAGCACTTGGCCGAGCACGGGGCGACCGTGACCGAGCATTCCGGCGACGACGCCGTCGTCCCGCACGACGTGCACATGGAACCGGCGGAGGCGGCGAGGACCTGACGTCTCGCCGATGGTGCGCCAGGCCGGATGATCACCGCGTCACACGCCGGCTGATCAGCGTGAGCGGCCCTTTCTGGGCGCCGGGCGCCCACCAGGGGCCGGACTCGCTGATCAGCCGATGGCCGTGAGCCAGGCGGCTGACGCCGCGTCCAGCGCCGGGCCGGACGCGCGGCCGAGGGCGGTGCCCAGCGCGGCGAGCTCGCCGAAGACCGTGTCGAGATCCGCGGCCCGGCCGGTGTGGTTGATCCGGAACGCCTGCGCGGCAAGGGGTCCAGGTGCCGGGCCGGTGATTCGGGCCCCGGCGGCCCGCGCTGCGTCCAGCAGGTCGGCAACTCCGGATTCAGGCGCGGCGACGGTGGTCACGACGGTGGCCGCCTCGCCGTCAGCCGTGACGAACGGCGTCAAGCCCAACGCCCGCACACCCGCTCTCGCGGCCGCGGCCGCAGCGCGGTGGCGGCCGATCACGGCCGTGAGCCCCTCGTCCGACACCCGGTGCAGGGCCTGCCCGAGCGCCGCCGTCTCCAGCGACGACGGGGTGCCGAGCACGGCAGCCTTGCCGGCGGCCAGCCAGCCGTCCCGCAGGTCCAGCAGCGACAGGATCGACTCCCGGGGCGCCGACGGATTGCTCTCCAGCGCCGACCACGCCCGCGGGCTGATCGACAGGGCACAGACACCGGCCGGCCCGGCCAGCGCCTTCTGTCCGCCCACCACCACCACGTCGGCCGGCCAGGCGTCCGGCGTCACCGGGGCCGCGCCGATCGAGGCGACCGCGTCGACCACCAGCAGGGCGCCGTGCGCGGCCACCACGGCGGCGATCTCTTCCACCGGGTTCGCGCCGCCCGTCGCCGCCTCGGCGTGGACCAGCGCCACCAGGTCCACCCGGTCCGCCTCCAGCGCGGCCGTCACCTCGGCGACCGACACGGCCCGGGAGAACGGCACCGCCAGGGTGGTGACGTGTGCGCCGGCCGCCGCCAGCCAGCGGCCGAACAGTGCGCCGTACGGGCCGGTGACCACGTTGAGCGCGCGGAGGCCCGGCCGCGCCAGGCCGCGGGCGGTTGCCTCGAGTGCGACGATCGCCTCGGCCTGCAGCAGCACGACGTCCGAGACGGTACCGAGCAGTTCGGTCAGCGCTGCTTCCACGGCGGCGATGTCCACCGCACCGACCAAGGGGCGGTCCAGCAGGTCGCGCCGCGGCTGGTTCGACAGGACCGACGGGGTCGTCAGGGCGGAGAACGTCATGGGGTGTCCTTCGGGAGGCGGGGAACCGCAGCGACCAGGGCCCGGGTGTACGGGTGCTGGGGAAAGTCGATGACCTGCGCGGCGGGACCGGCCTCCACCACGGCGCCGTCGCGCAGGACCGCGACGTCGTCGCACAGATGGCGGATGACGGCCAGGTTGTGCGAGATGACCACCAGCGACAGGTCGAGGTCGTCGCGGAGGCGGCGCAGCAGGTCGAGGATCTCCTGCTGGACCGCCACGTCGAGCGCAGAGGTCGGTTCGTCGGCGACCAGGACGACCGGGTCGACAGCGAGCGCCCGGGCGATCGCGATGCGCTGCCGCTGGCCGCCGGAGAACTGGCCGGGATAGCCGTCCAGCGACGACGCGGGCATCGACACCTGCGAGAGCAGCTCACGGCAGCGGCCGTCCACCTCCCGCCGGGGCACCCTGCGCACCAGCAGGAGCAGTTCGGCCAGCGTCTGCCGCACCGTCATCCGCGGGTCGAGCGAGGAGTACGGGTCCTGGTAGACCATCTGCACGGCGCTGCGCTGCGCGGCCGACCGGCGGCCGGGCATCGTCACGCCGTCCACGACCACCGCACCGCCGTCCGGCCGCAACTGGCCGGTGAGCACCTTGGCCAGGGTGGTCTTGCCCGATCCGGATTCGCCGACGAGCCCGACGATGCGTCCGGACGGCGCCTCGACATCGACGCCGCGCAGCGCAGTGACGGCCGATTCCCCGGTCCCGTACGTCAGGGTGATTCCCTTGGCGCACAGACCTTGTCGAACGTCCGGTGGCGCGGCGGTGAGTACCCGGTGGTCGGGCGCCGCCGGCACGGGCGCCGCCCGGTCGGGCGCCGCCCGGTCGGGCGCCGCGGGGGCGGGCGCAGTCCGGTCGGTCGCCGCGGGGGCGGACGCCGCCGCGGCGGGCGGGAGGTCGAGCACGGCCGCCAGCAGGTTCCCGGTGTAGGCCTCCCTGGGACGGGAGAGCACCCGGTCCGCCGGACCGTCCTCCACGGTCGACCCTGCCCGGAGCACCTGGATGCGGTCGGCCATCGACCCGACCACGGCCAGGTCGTGGCTCACGAAGACCATCGACAGGGCGGACTCGTCGCGCAGCCGGCGCAGCAGGTCCAGGATGCCGGCCTGCACGGTGACGTCCAGCGCCGTCGTCGGTTCGTCGCACAGCAGCACCTCAGGTCGGCAGGCCAGCGCCGCCGCGATCACGGCGCGTTGCCGCTGCCCGCCGGAGAGTTGGTGCGGGTAGGACGATGCCTGGCGTTCCGGATCCGGGACGGCGACCGAGCGCAGCAGGTCAAGGGCGATGGTGCGGGACGCCTGCCGCGTCTCGCCGAACACCCGGCGCGGGACCTCGGCGATCTGGTCACCGATCGTCATCAGCGGGTCCAGCGCCGCGCCGGGGTCCTGGAAGACCATCGCGAGCCGCCGGCGGCGGGCCGCCCGCATGCGGCGGCCGGCGAGCGGCACCGCCGCGCCGCCCAGGTGCAGCGACCCCGACTCCACCCGCGCGGAGCCGGGCAGCAGGCCCATCACGGCCCGCAGGATCATGCTCTTGCCGCTGCCCGACTCGCCGACGACGCCCAGCGTGCGGCCTGCGGGCAGGTCCAGGTCGACCGAGCGCACCACCTCGCGCCGGGTCCGGCCGGCCGGGAACGACACCGTCAGGTCCTGCAGTTCCAGCGCCGGCGGCGTCATCGGCGGACCCGCCAGATGTCGGCGATACCGTCCCCGAGCAGGCTGAACCCCAGCCCGGTCAGCACCACGGCGAAGCCGGGGAGCGCCGGTAGCCACCACTTGCTGGTGATGAACGACCTCGTGTCGTAGATCATCGACCCCCAGTCCGGCGTCGGCGGCGCGATGCCGAGCCCGAGATAGCCCAGCGTGATGACGGCGACGATGACCACCACGATGTCGGACGCGAACAGCACGATCGCCTGCGTTGCGGTGTGCGGCAGCACATGCCGGCGGAGCACCCGCCCGGTGGACAGGCCGCCCTGCCGGGCGGCGGTCACCCAGTCCGCCTCGGCGACGACCGCCGTGGCGTTGCGGGTGATCCGGGCGTAGCTCACCCAGCCGACCAGGGCCAGCGCGGTGTAGATGCCGCGTTCGCCCGGCCCGACGACGAAAACCAGCGCGATGATCAGCACGTAGAACGGGAAGGCCACGACGACGTCCACCAGGCGCAGCACGACCGTGTCGAACCAGCCGCCGACGTAGCCGGCCAGCGTGCCGACCAGCACGCCGAACAGGGCCGGTCCCAGCAGGGCGAGCACCGCGATGCGCAGATCGGTGCGGCCGGCGGAGACCAACCTGCTGAGCAGGTCGCGGCCCAGTTGGTCGGTGCCCAGCCAGTGCGCGGAGCTCGGCCCGGCCAGAAAGGCGTACGGGTCCTGCTCGGTGGTGCTGGGCAGCCAGATCGGGCCGAGCGCGACCACCAGCACGATCAGCGCCGTCAGCGCGACCCCCGCGACGAACGGTGTGCTGCGGCGCATCCGGCGGCCCAGCGGGTCCTCGCGGGAGAACGGCAGCTGGTCCGCGGCCGCCGTCATCGGGCTGCCCGGCCGGCGCCGCGCAGCCGCGGGTCGATCGCGGTGGCGATCAGGTCGGTGAGCAGGGTGACCGCGACCACGACGATGGCGAAAAACAGCGCGATCCCCTGCACCACCGGGAAGTCCCGGTTGCCGATCGAGTCGAACATCAGGTTGCCCAGGCCGTCGATCCCGAACACCCTCTCCACCACGACCGTCCCGCCGACCAGGTAGGCGAGGTTGAGCCCGAGCAGCGTCAGGGTGGGCACTGCCGCGTTGCGCGCGACGTGGGCGAGCAGCACGCGTGGCTCGCTCAGCGACCGGGCCCTGGCCGCCGCGACGAAATCTGACTCCAGCACCTCGAGCATCCCGGCCCGCAGGCTGCGGATCAGCACCGGCACGATTGCGATGGCGGCGGTGAAAGCGGGCAGGATCAGGCCGCGGAAGGTCAGCCAGGGTCCCGGGCCGGCGCCGCCCACCGGGAACCATCGCAGGTGCACGGCGAACAGCACGATCAGCAGCAGCCCGACCCACAGCGCGGGCAGTCCGGCGCCGACCGAGGGGATGATCCGGATGACCTGGTCGGCCAGCCGGTCCTTGCGCACCGCGGCCCACAGCGCGAGCGGGACGGTGATCAGCACGCAGAACACCGCGGCCAGCAGCACCAGTTCCAGCGTCACGCCGATGCGGGGGAAGATCAGCGCGCGCGAGGGCACCTGGTAGAACAGCGAGTCGCCGGTGTCGCCGCGGGTGAACAGCCGGGCCAGGAACGAGCCGAACTGGGCGGGCAGCGGCCGGTCCAGTCCCCACTGCGCGCGCAGCGCGGCGACGGCCGCCGGCGTCGCCCGGTTGCCGAGCATCGACTGAGCGGGGTCGCCCGGGATCAGGTGCAGCAGGACGAAGGTCAGCACCACCACGCCCGCCACCACGCCGACCGCGTGCAGCAGCCGCCGGCCGAGGTAGCCCCGGCCCGATCGCAGACCGGTGCGGCGGCCGGGCGCCCGGCCGGGTGACCGGGCCACCCGGCCACCCGTCGACGGCGTGTCGGGCAGGGTCATGAAACCGTGACGTTCTCCAGTCGAACCGCGCCGGCCGGGTTCACCTGGAAGCCGGTCACCGCGGCCCGCAGGGCCTTCAGCGCCGGCGGGTACACCAGCGGGACGTACGGTGCGTCGTCCGCGACGGTCTGTTGGATCTGCTTGTAGAGCGCCTTGCGCTTGGCGTCGTCCAGTTCGGCCTCTGCCTGCCCGACCAGCTTGATCGCTGCCGGATTGTGGTAGCCGGTCCAGAAGCTGGTCGACCCGCCGTTCACGTCGTCGATCTGGAACGAGGCCATCTCGTCCGGATCGCTGATGTCGTTGATGGCGTTGTTGATCATCATCTCGTAGTCGAATTTTGCGAAAGCAGCCTTGTAGGCGGCTGTTTCGATGGAGCGGATCTTCACCGTGATGTTGATGGCCTTGAGCGCCTCCTGCAGGATCTGCGCCATCTGGTTCCACGACTGGTTCGACGCCGGTACCAGCAGCTCGGTGGTGAAGCCGCCGGCGAACTTGGACTGCGCCATCTCGGCCTTCGCCGCGGCGACGTCGTAGCCGAGTACGGTGATCGACTTGTCGTAGTACTGCAGGCTGGGCGGGAAGAACGAGTCAGCCGGCTGCGCCGTGCCGAAGGTGGCGGCCTGGGCGATCTGCCTCTGGTTGACCACGTGCGAGATGGCGCGCCGCAAATGACGATCGGCGAACTTGTCGACCTTCTCGTTGAAGAACAGCAGGTCCACCGACCACTGTGGGGCGTTGATCAGCGTCAGCTGGGTGTTCGCCTTGACATCGGCGACGTTGGCCTGCGGAACGGAGTCGATGACGTCGACCTGACCGCCCTGCAGCTGCTGCACCAGCTGGTTGTCGTCGCTGACGATGCGGAACTCGACCGTATCGAGGTGGGGGAGCCCGGCCTGCCAGTAGTGGGGGTTGCGGCCGAGGGTGACGGTGCCGCCCTTGGCCCACGACTTCACCACGAACGGGCCGGTACCGACGGGCGCAGCGAAGAACTGGGCGGCGGTCCTGCCCTGCAGCTTGTTCGGCACGATCGAGTTGGCGAAGGCGGAGATGTCCGAGATCAGCGGCGCCCACGGCTGCTTCAGCGTGACCACCACCGACGTCGGGCTCGGCGCGGTGACCCCGGTGATCACCGCGTTCAGGAAGCTCAGTGGTCCCTTGTTGTCGCGGTTGCGCAGCAGGGAGAACACGACGTCGGCGGAGGTCATGGCGGAGCCGTCGGAGAACTTCACGCCGCTGCGCAGGGTGAAGGTGTAGGTCTTCCCGTCGGCCGAGACGGTGTGGCCGGTGGCCAGGTGCGGTTTCAACGCCCCGGTGACGTCGGTGATGTACAGCGGCTCGAAGATCTGGTCGAGGGTGTACACGTCGCCTGCGACGATCACCGCCTGCGGATCCAGGTTGGTCGGTCCGGTCGTCCGCGCGTACCGCAGGGTTCCGCCCCCGCTGGAGCCGGCCGTCGAGCTGCCGGCCGTCGAGCTGCCGCCGGTCGAGCCGCTGGTCGACCCGGTGCCGATGGGTTCGGACGCCGCCGCAGAGGACGACGAGGTGGCGGACTGACCGATCGGCGTACTGGGCGTGGAGCAGGCCGCGGCGATGGGCGTCAGGATCAGCAGGCCGGCGCTGCCGACGCCGAACCGGAGCAGCTGCCGGCGGGAGATGGGGTCTGACATGAGCAATCGCTTTCTACGGTGAAGGAGGTCCTACGGGAGAGGATCTGGCGGGGGACGATCGCCCGGGCCAGGCAGGTGCAGGCACAAGAGTGCGCCCGGGCCATCCGGGGGCGGGGCGGACCGCCGCCGGCGAGGGAACTGGCTGCCACGTGACACTGTCCTTCCAACGCCCGGTGGCCCTGGAACGCGGAGCCGCGATGTTGCCGGCTGGGCCGGCCCGCTCGATGTCCGGGGCACCCCGTCGCGGAGATGGGTTGCCGGTCAGCGAGCCGGAACTTGGCGCTGACACTCTTGAGCTGACGCCGAGCATATCCACGCCACCCGCGCGGCCCCATCGGCGCGTCCCTGAGGAACCTCACGGGTGCACCGGCGTGGACGCCGAGTGCGGACGTAGAGTCGGACGCGCACAACGACGGCCCCAGCAGAGGAAGGCGGCGCACATGCGGCTACCCGGACCGAACGACGTAATCAAGCTCGCCGGCCAGGGTTACGATGCCGCCGAGAACGCCATGGCGCTGGTCCCGCGGTTGGTCGCCATCGTCGGCGAGGTGGAACGGGTGATGGTGGCCGTCCACGGCGTGATCGCCGACATCGGCACCACGCAGCGCCGTGCAGCGGCGCTGGTCGAGCGCACCGAGACGGTGATGGTGCGGGTGGAGGCTGTCGTCGGGACGACCGAGCAGCTGACGGGTGCGCTGGCTCCGCTGGTGGATCGCTTCCAGCCGGCGCTCGACCGGCTGGAACCCATCGTCACCCGGCTCGCCGACACCACCAGCCCGGCCGAGGTGGACGCCATGGTGAAGCTGATCGACGCGCTGCCGGAGATCTCCGACAAGCTCCGCGCCGACATCCTGCCGATCCTGGACACCCTCGGCACTGTCGCCCCGGACCTGCGCGATCTGCTGGACGCCTCCCGCCAGCTCAACGAGATGATGGGCGCCGTGCCCGGTCTGAGCCGGATCAAGAAGAAGATGGAGGAGCGGCAGGACGCCGAAGAAGCGCCGGCGGCGTCGGCCGCCTACCGGGCCGCGGAAGCGCCGCCGTCGGCCCCCGCGAGGCAGGGCGGGACGCAGGCCGCCGAGGCGCCGTCGGCCCCGGCCCGGCAGGGCGCCGCGCTGGCTGCCGAGGTGCCGACGTCGGTCCCCGCCCGGCAGGGCGACGCACCCAGTCACCTCTGACGCCGTACCGCACCGGCGCGGTCTGCCGTCCCGGCCGCTCCCGCGACCCATTTCCGCGCATGGACCGGCCGGTTGTCGGCGATTGCTGACGCACCCGGAAATGGTCGGCCGATTTTCGGCCGAAATCGCTGGTGCCGTCCATTCCCTGATCCGGGCGGCAGGAACCGCCCCGAACCCACCGGTCCGAACGGGCGAAATCGTCGACCGGTACTACCGTGCGCCCGACGACTGCGATCGGTCCGGTGCGCGGCACGTGCCACCATCGACAGTCATTGCCGGGCAGCATATTTTCGGCAAGTGCTGTGGTCCGGAGCCCGCGGGGCCCGGCGGAGAGCCGCTGCCGGAGGTGCCGGGTGGTGACGCCGGCTCCGTATCGCCTGCTCCGCGGTGCCCGAAGGGGTGACTGCAGAGGTGTTCCACTGACTGTGCGTGAGGAATGGTACGACCGGTTCCCGGGAAAACCCGGTGAACTTCGCATGCTGTCGGTACGCTGACGCCATTGTGCGCATTCCGCAGCGGGGCGCCGAAAGTGATGGCGCCGGAGGTACTGATGAAGAAGCTGCGAACAGGCGTGGCGGATCGTCGGGCGGTCGCGTGAGCGGTCGGCTGGAGCGGTTCTCGTCCATGGTCGTCCTGGTCGTCGACGACAACGAGCCCAATCTGGCGCTCCTGCAGGCTTTGCTGACCAGGGAGGGCCTGCACCGGGTGGTGGTCGAGAGCGACCCGCGCAACGTTCCGCTGCTGCTGCCGCAGGTGGACCCCGACCTGGTCCTGCTCGACCTGCACATGCCACGGCTCGGCGGCATCGACGTGCTCGAGGACATCCTGCGGTTCGCCGCCGGGAACTACCTGCCGGTGATGATGTTGACGGCGGACACCACCACCGGTGCCCGTAACGAGGCGCTGCAGCGCGGTGCGCGGGACTTCCTCACCAAACCGCTGGACCACGTCGAGGTGGTCCTGCGCATCGCGAACCTGCTCGAGACGCGCAGCCTGTACTCGTTGCTCAAGGCGTCGAGCCCGGAGGCGGTGCCGGACACCGCGCAGGGGCCCGTCGAGCTGTCCTTCCAGCCGCACCGCATCCGCAAACTGCTCCGCGACGAGAGCATCGTGCCGTTCTACCAACCGATCGTCGACACCAGGACCGGCGCCCTGGTCGGCTCCGAGGCACTGGCGCGCTTTCCCGACCCGCACCCGCAGGGCGTCGCGGGCTGGTTCGGCGAGGCGTTCCAGGTGGGCCTGGGGACCGAGCTCGAGTGGCTGGCGGTGCGCAAGGCGCTGCCCTACCTGGAGAGCCTGCCGCCGGACGCCTTTTTGGCCCTCAACATGTCGCCGGCGACGGTCCAGCTGCTGGCCGAGCGCGAGCTGTGCCCGCCGGAGCTGTGCCCGCGGATCGTCATCGAACTGACCGAACACGTGCCGATCGAGGACTACTCCGCGGTCCACCGCGCCCTGTCGACCATCCGCGGGCACGGTGCCCGGCTGGCCGCGGACGACCTGGGTTCCGGATACGCCGGCTTCCGGCACCTGATCGCGCTCCAGCCGGACATCATCAAGCTGGACATGTCGCTGGTCCGGGGGATCCACTGCAACCGGCCGCAGCGGGCGCTCGCCACCGCACTCGTGGCCTTCGCTGCCGACGTCGGAGCTCAGGTCGTCGGTGAGGGCGTGGAAGAGGCCGAAGAATTGGAAGTGCTGCGCGACATCGCGGTGCCGTGGGCCCAGGGTTACTACCTCGGCCGGCCGCAACCGGCCACCAGGCCCGCTCGGGTCGCCTGAGCCTCAGGGCCGCTCGGCCGGCCGGTCGAGCAGGGCCAGCACGTCGGCCACGTCGAGCGGCTTGGTGAGGTAGGCCGAGGCGCCGGCTTCCAGCAGTCGCTCCTGCTGGTGCGGGCTGGCGTCGGCGCTGACCACCACCACCTGCATGCCCCGGGTGGCCGGGTCGCCGCGCAGCTCGCGCAGCACGTCCATGCCGTCGGCGTCCGGCAGGTGCAGGTCCAGCAGCACCAGCTCCGGCGCGCCGGTGGCCGCCAGCTGAAGACCGAGCGCGCCGCTGCCGGCGACCAGCATCCGCCATTCCGGCCGCCTGTCCAGCAGTTGCCGCACCAACTCGACGTTGGACCCGTTGTCCTCGATGTAGAGCAGGGTGCGGGCACAGGGCAACGCAGCCGGCGGTGGGCCATCGACCGGGCGGTGGGCGGCGGGCGCCGGTCCCGGCAGGCCGACGGACGGCAGTGACACCGTGAAGGTGCTGCCCACGCCGACCTCCGACGTCGCCGTCAGGGTGCCGCCCATCAGTGTCGTCAGGCGCTGCGACAACGCCAGCCCGACGCCGGTGCCCTCGATCCCGGTGTGCTCCGCGCCCAGCCGGTCGAACGGCGTGAACAGCCGTGGCAGATCCCGTTCGGCAATGCCCCGGCCGGTGTCGGTGACGTCGATGTGGAGCCGGTGCCCGCCCTCGGCCCTGCACCGCACCACCACCCGGCCGCCGCTGCGGTTGTACTTGACGGCGTTGGACAGCAGGTTGAGCAGCACCTGCCGCAGCCGGCGCTGGTCGGCCCGTACACCGTCGCCGGGGACGGGTTCGAGGTGCAGCGTGACCCCGGCCGCCAACGCCTGCGGCGCCATCAGCTGGACGTTCTCGGTCAGCAGTGCGGAAAGCGATACCGGTTCCAGGGTGAGGTGCAGATGGTCGCTCTCGATCGTGGAGATGTCCAGTACGTCGTCGATCAGGCCGAGCAGGTGCCGGCCGCCCCGCAGGATGTGCTGTACACCCGCGTGCTGGTCGCCCGTCAGGGGATCGAGCTCCAGGAGCTGGGCGAAGCCGAGCACCGCGTTGAGCGGGGTCCGGAGCTCATGGCTCATCCGGGACAGGAACTCGTTCTTCGCCGCGTTGGCCCGCTCGGCGGCCTCCGCCGCACGGATCGCCGCCTCGGCCTGCCGGCTGGCGGTGATGTCCTCGCTGGTGGTCGCGAAACGGCGCGGACCCGGTTGCGGGTGCGCGACCGGAGCGGTGGTCGAGCGGATCCACCGCACCTGCCCGTCGGGCCGCACCAGCCGGTAGTCGATCCGGACCGGGCGGCCCTGGTGGAACGGGATCCAGTACTCGCGGAGGAAGCGGTCGCGGTCGTCGGGATGGATGCGCGCGAGAGTGTCTACGGGCGTCTCGCCGGCGGCCATCGGGTCGTAGCCGAAGATCTTGACGCAGCCGGGACTGACGTAGAGGTATTCGGACGGCTCGGCGGTGCGGAGGAAGAACGCGACGTCGACGCTGTCGGCGAGCTGACGGAACAGCGCCTCGCTCTCCGCCAGGGCCTGGGCCACCGTGTGCTCGGCGGTGATCTCCCTGCTGATGCCGACGATCTGAGTGACGCGCCCGTGCTCGTCTCGGCGCAGGGGTGCGATCCGGCGGGAGAACCACCGCGGCGTGCCGTCCCGGTGGCGCATCCGGAAGTCCACCTGAGTCACCTCGCCGTCGGCGGCGGCGCGGGTGGCCACCAGGGCGGCGGCGAATGCGGCCTGGTCCTCCTTCAGCACCAGGTGGGCGGCGAGGTCCTCGGCCATCGCCGCGGCCGCAGCGTCGTCGTACCCGAGCTGGGCGGTGATCGACCGGTTCGACCACAGGATCGTCGAGGTGTCCAGCTCCCACACGGCGATGGTGTCGGGGGTGGCGGCGAAGACCGCCTCCTGGAAGCGCTGCGTGGAATCCGCGGCCGCCTGCGCCTCGACGTGGTCGGTGACGTCGGCGACCGCGCCCCGGACCCTGGTGATGCGGCCGTCGGTCCACTGCGCCTCCGCCCGGGTGTCGATCCACCGGAGCGCGCCGTCGACCTGCCTGGTCAGCCGGAAGCGGACGAACGCCGGCTCACCCGTGGTGGCGCACGCCATGATGGTGTCGACCACCGTGGACCGGTCGTCGGGATGGACCGAGAGCATCGCCGCGGCCAGATCGCCGCCGAACGTCTGCAGGTCGGCGCCCCACACCCCGACCATGCCACCGGACCAGCGGATCCTGGTGGTCCCGACGTCCATCTCCCAGGAGCCCACCCGACCGAGCGACTCCGCCTGGGTCAGCCCGCGGCGTTCGTCGACGATGGTCTGGTCGCGCCGTTTCCGCTCGGTGATGTCGTGGATGTGCAGCACGAAATGCGACGGCCGGCCGGCCGCGCGCACCACCGTGACGGACTTCTCGCCCCACCGCACGGTGCCGTCGGCGGCGGTGAAGCGCTGGTCGAGGACGAAGCTGTCGCACCGGCCGGCCAGCAGATCGGTCATCTGCTGGGTCTCGGCGACCCGGTCGTCGCGGTGCGCCATCTCGGCGCCGGGGCGTCCGATCAGTTCGGCGGCGGACCGGCCGACGAAGGCAGACAGGGCTGGGTTGACGACGTCGATCGTGCCGTCCAGGCGGAGCAGCGCCATCGGGCTCGGGGCGGCGTCGAACGTGGACCGGAAGCGTTCGTCGCCGGCATACTGCCCGATACCGGTATCCGGAACGAGGTCGACCCTCATCACAGCGGCGTGCTCCCCGACAGTCATTGGCTCCGGATTCACGCGGGAGATTCGATCGAGCACGACGCAGGAGATTAGGTCGAACACAGCGCGTGTTCGGACAGTAGCAACGCAGACGATCGCTGTCCGGATAACGGCTCACCAGCACCGGGGCGAAAGTGGTTCGTTCCCCGTCGCGCGGGATACACACCAGGTATGAGCGAAACCAGCCGACTGTTTTCCTGTACTCCCTCGCAGGTCTTCGACGTACTGGACGACGGCTGGCTGTACGCCACCTGGGTGGTGGGTGCCTCTCGGATTCGCGACGTAGATGTGTCCTGGCCGGCGGTGGACAGCAAGATCCACCACTCGGCGGGCGTCTGGCCCGCGTTGATCAACGACGTGTCGATCGTCCTGGAGTACGAGCGCCCGCACCGCATCGTGCTGCGGGCGAAGGGCTGGCCGGCGGGCGAGGCCAAGGTGCGGGTGACCGTCGAACCCGCCCCCGGTGGCTGCACGGTGACCATCGAGGAGGACGCGACCGCCGGGCCCGGCAAGCTGGTGCCCGCTCCGGTGCGTCACACCATGCTCGGCTGGCGGAACCGTGAGTCGCTCCTGCGCCTGAAGATGCTGGCAGAGGGTAGAACGGAGAAGCCGGCCTCCGGCGTCGGCTGACCTCTCTGGCGGGGCTGCACGTGTCGGCGCCGGCGGACCAGGGTATAGCTGGACCGGCTCGAAACAGGTGCAGTCGAACACGTCAAGAGGAACCATGAACGCCTTCGTGCGCAGCTCCGCATCACCGCTGCCGGCACCCTTTCCGCACACTTCACCGGGCACGGCCGGGTTGACCCGTGCGGCGTCGTCGGCACCGCAGTCGGGCGCGGTGCGCGGGGTCCGGGCGTGAGCGGCCGGCACTCCCTGGAGGCCGTCCGCGCTCGCACCGCTCCGCCGGCCGGTACCGCCGCCGCCGGAACGGGCGACCCGACCCCCGCGCACGGAACGGGGGACCCGGCCCGCGCGGACGGGACGGGCGACCCGACCACCGCCGACGGCACGGACGGCGCGGACCCGCAGCGGTGGAAGGCCCTGGCCGTCTGCCTGGTCGGCGGGTTCATCGTGCTGCTGGACGTCTCCATCGTGAACGTCGCACTGCCGTCGATCCGGCTCGGGCTCGGTGCCTCCAGCGGATCGCTCCAGTGGGTGCTGTCCGGATACGCCCTGTCCTTCGGGCTGATCCTGGTGCCGGCCGGGCGGTTGGGTGACATGCGAGGCCGCCGGACCATGTTCGTGGTGGGAGTCGGCCTGTTCACGCTGGCCTCCGCGGCCTGTGGCGCAGCCCAGGGCAGTACGTGGCTCGCGGTGTCCCGGATCGTGCAGGGGCTGGCCGGCGGGCTGATCACCCCGCAGATCAGCGCGCTGATCCAGGAGCTGTTCCCCGGCCGGGAGCGCGGCAAGGCCTTCGGGTTGTTCGGGGCGGTGGTCGGCATCTCCACGGCCATCGGGCCGCTGCTCGGCGGGCTGCTGATTTCGGCGTTCGGCGACCGGGAGGGCTGGCGCTGGGTGTTCTACGTGAACGTGCCGATCGGGCTGGTGGCGATGCCGCTGGCCTGGCGCCTCATCCCGGCCGGTCTGCGCCGCAAGGGCCGCCAGGACCTCGACCTCGTCGGGGTCGGCCTGCTCGGCACGGGTGTGGTCGTGCTGCTGCTGCCGTTCCTGCAGGAGCAGGAGTGGCCGGGCGCCGGGAAGTGGCTGCTGCTGGTGCCGGCCGCCGTGCTGCTCGGGACGTTCCTCTGGTGGGAGCGCCGGTACCAGGCTGCCGGGTCCCAACCGGTGGTCAACCTGAGCCTGTTCTCGCTGCGGTCGTACTCGTTCGGCGTCGGCATGGTGAGCCTGTACTTCGCCGGCTTCACACCGCTGTTCTTCGTGCTCACCCTGCTGTTGCAGAGCGGCCTGCACTACTCGGCGCTGGCGGCCGGCCTGGCGACCGTGCCGTTCGCGCTGGGATCGGGAGTGTCTGCCGCCATCGGCGGCCGGCTCGTGCAGCGCCTGGGCCGCACCCTGGTGGTGACCGGTCTGGTGGTCGTGGCGCTCGGCCTGTCCGGGGTTCTGCTCGCGGTGCATCTGGTACCCGAGCACGCCATCGGCTGGGCCATCGCGGGCCCGCTGCTGGTGGCGGGCATCGGCAGCGGACTGGTGATCTCGCCGAACCAGACGATCACGCTGTCCCAGGTGCCCGTGGAGCGGGCGGGCACGGCCGGTGGTCTGCTGCAGACGGGGCAGCGGATCGGCGCCGCAATCGGCATCGCCGCCGTCGGTGCGGTGTTCTTCGCCCATGTCGGGCCGCGTCAGCAGTTCGCCACCGCTTTCCAGCACGGTATGACGGTCGCCCTCGTGTTCATCATCGCGGCGCTGCTGGTCGCCTTCGTGGACGTGGTGGTCGAGGAGCGGCGGAGCCGCCAGGCGACCGGGGAGACCCTCGGCGTGCCGAGCCTGTCCACCTCCTGACCCGTGTGCCGCCCGGACCTCCCGTCCGGACGGGTCCGGATCACCCACCACCCCCTGTCGCAGCACCACCCGGAAGAAAGGAACGACGGATGTCGATCAAGAAGGGCACCAAGGTGTCCTGGAACACCTCGCAGGGACCCACCCACGGTGTGACGGAGGAACGCCGCACCAAGGAGTTCACCTTCGACGGCCAGAAGTTCAACGCCTCCGACGACGACCCGTACTGGATCGTCAGGTCGGCCAAGTCGGACAAGCAGGCCGCCCACAAGGAGTCGTCGCTGAAGGAGGAGTGACCGGCAGCGTCCGGGTGCTCAGCCCGCGCCGGAGGTCTGCTCGTCGACCTTCATCTCGGCCTCGAAGAGGTGCGGTGTCCCGCCGGCGAGTTCGCGGCGCACCTTCTCGGCCACGGCCTTGAACACCTGGTAGTAGTGCGCGTCGTAGGCCTCCACGAGCTGGAACGTCCACGAGCCTGGGACGACGTCGCGGCCGATCAACACCTCGTCGATCTCGTCGGCCAGGGCCGCGTGGCCGCAGGCCCGCAGGTCGGCGACGGCCTCCTGCAGCGACAGGTCCGCCTGGCCCGACATCCGGTGGAAGCCGTACAGGAAGCCGCGCGCGTTCTCGATCACCTCGAAGGCCGCGGACACCTTGCCGTCCGCCTCGACCTCCTCGTCGGTCATCCCGGCAGGCCGGGGATGAGCGGGCGCCTGCCCAGGGTGGCGGGCAGAACCGAATCGGGTCACCAGGTCGTCGGGCATGTCGAACCGGTACCCGATCGGCCGGTTGTTCACCCACTTGCCGTAGTGCGCACGGTTCGATCGAGCGGCCCTGGTTCGGCACCACGACACGCAGAGAAGGAGGCGAGGCGGTGGCTGTGCTGATCGGCACCTCCGGGTGGAGCTACGACCACTGGGCCGATGTGCTCTACCCGCCGGGCAGACCCGGGCGCCGCCTGGACTACTACCTGACGGAATTCCGGACGGTGGAGCTCAACAGCAGCTTCTACCACTGGCCGCGGGACTCGACCTTCGCCGGATGGCGGGCCCGGCTGCCCGAAGGGTTCGCCTTCTCCGTCAAGGCACCGCGGGGGTTGACGCACGCGAAGAAGCTGCTGGACCCGGACGTCTGGATCGAGCGTCTGGAGGTCGGGTGGCACGCACTCGGCGACCGCCGGGGCGTGCTGTTGGTCCAGCTGGCCCCCGGCCACGAGCGGGACGACGCCCGGCTCGACTACTTCCTCGCCCACCTGCCGTGGTGGATGAAGGTCGCCGTGGAGTTCCGGCACCCCAGCTGGGTCGACGACCGGGTGTTCGCGATCCTCGAGCGGCACGGCGCGGCCTACTGCGTGATGAGCGGGGCGGGGTTGCCGTGCATCCTGCGGGCGACCGGCCCGTTCGTCTACGTCCGGTGGCACGGACCCGACTCGAACAACCTGTACGGCGGCTCGTACAGCGACGACGACCTGCGGTGGTGGGCCGACCGGATCCGGGAGTGGGAGGCGGCCGGACGCGACGTCTACGGCTACTTCAACAACGACGGCGGCGGGCACGCGGTGCGCAACGCCCGTTTCCTGCGGGACCTGGTCGGCGGATGACCTGGCTGCAGCGGCCGACGTTCCGCGCCACCCGGGGAGGGGCGGGGCTGGCGCATCACCCATCTCTGCGTGCACACTGTGCTCAGCAGCCCCTCCAGGGCTCAGCAACACACCGAGGCCGATGCATCCACGTTGGGGAAGACGTTGGAGCTTCGAGCGGAGGTGAACCGTGGCAACTCGTGAAACGACTGCGCCCCGCTCGTCGCGGGCACAGGGCGTCATTTTCGTGCACTCCTCGCCGGCAGCCATCTGCCCGCACGTCGAGTGGGCGATCTCCGGCGTGCTCGGAGACCGGGTGTCGCTGTCCTGGACCGAGCAGCCGGCGTCCCCCGGGCAGCTGCGCGCTGAGGTCCGGTGGCGGGGCGAACCCGGCACGGCCGGCCGCATCGCGTCGGCGATCCGCGCGTGGCCGATGGTCCGGTTCGAGATCACCGAGGACGCGAGCCCCGGGTCGGACGGCGAGCGGGTCTGCCATGTCCCCGGCCGGGGCCTCTGGCGCGCGGCGATGTCCGCGAACGGCGACGTCATCCTCGGTGAGGACCACGTCCGTGCCTTGATGGACCGCGCCACCAGCCTGGACGGGCTGCGCCACGCCCTGTCCACGGCGATCGGCGCCGACATCGACGCCGAACTCGAGCCCTACCGCCGCGCCGGCGAGGGCACACCGGTGACCTGGCTGCACCAGGTCGGCTGAGGCTCGCCCGGGCGCTTCCAGCGGGGATCCGACAGGGCCCGCGGACTGAGCCGACGCGCCCGGTACCCGGCCCGTGCTGGACGCCCGGTTCCCGGCCCGTGCTGGACGCCCGGTCCCCGGCCCGTGCTGGACGCCCGGTACCCGGCCCGTGCCGGTCCCCCGGGCAACCGGTAGCCGAATGGCACGTCCTTCCTGTGCATCCGCAGCGGTTGGAACAGCGGTGTCGTGGATACCGTCCTGCACATCGCCGGACCGGCCAGAAGAAGGGGGTGAGTTGGGCGTGCCGTGGCATGGTCGTCGCCTGACGGTCGCCCTGCTGTCCGGTCTGGTCCTGGTGATCCTGCTGGGCACCGGTGCGGCAGTCGCGCTGTCCGCGACGCGGCACCGGGCGGCAGACTCTGCTGCCCCCGGAGTTGCCGCCACCGGTGCGGAACAGCGCAGCGGCCGGCGCATCGCCGCCGCGCCGACCGGCGGCACCGCGACCGATGGATCCGGCGGCCCGTCGAACAACTCCACCGTGCAGCTCCTGGCGGGGGCCAGGTCCGCTCCGCGGGCACAGGACGTCCAGCAACTGCTGCAGTCCTACTTCGACGCCATCAACCAGCACGACTACGGCAACTGGGCCCAGGTGGTGGCGCCCGCGTTGGCACAGCGGCAGGACAGCGAGAAGTGGCTGGACGCCTACGCGAGCACGGTGGATTCCAGCATCGCGGTGGAGTCGATCACCGGCAGCCCGCCGCACGTGCGGGTGCGGTTCACCTCCCAGCAGGACATCGACCTCGCGCCGGCCGACCTCCCGGTCGACTGCATCGACTGGGTGCTCACGCTGAAGCTGGAACAGCACGCCGAGCAGCTGTCCGTCGGCGCGACGGTGCCGGGCAGCGTGACGATGAGCAAGTGCGGATGACCCGATCTGTCCCTGCCACCGCCTGGCAGCGGGGCGGGATCGGCTACAGCGGGATGTTGCTGTGGGCGCCGCGGCCGGCCGGCGCGGACGCCAGCGCTTCGGCCACCCGGCGACGCGTCTCCGCGGGGGTGATCACCTCGTCGACCACACCGAGCTCGATCGCCCGGTTGACGCCACCGGCCACCTTCTCGTGCTCGATGGCCAGCGCGGCGTGCAACGCCTCCCGCTCGTCGTCGGGCGCCGCGGCCAGCTTGCGCTTGTGCAGGATGCCCACAGCAGCCTTCGACCCCATCACGGCGATCTCGGCGTCCGGCCAGGCGAACACGGCGGTCGCGCCCAGCGCCTTGGAGTTCATCGCGATGTAGGCGCCGCCGTAGGCCTTGCGGGTCACCAGCGTCACGCGGGGCACCACGGCTTCGGCGAAGGCATGCAGCAGTTTCGCGCCGCGGCGGACCACCCCGTCCCACTCCTGGCCGACGCCGGGCAGGTAGCCGGGGACGTCCACCAGGACCAGCAGCGGAATGCCGAAGGCGTCGCACATCCGGACGAACCGGGACGCCTTCTCCGCCGAGGTGGAGTCCAGGCAGCCGCCGAGGCGCAGCGGGTTGTTCGCGATCACCCCCACGCTGCGGCCGGCCAGCCGGCCCAGTCCGATGACGATGTTCGGCGCCCAACGGGCCTGCAGCTCCTCCATCGGCTCGTCCAGGATGCGGTCGATCAACGGTTTGACGTTGTAGGCCCGGTTGCGCTGCTCGGGCAGGATCGACCCGAGGTCGGGGTCGTCCACCATGCCGGCGACACCGGCGATACCCGGCCGGGAGAACAGTGAGGACATCCGCCGGGCGCGCACGTAGGCATCGTCCTCGGAGTCCGAGACGATGTGCACCACACCGGATTTGCGGCCGTGCGCGGACGGGCCGCCGAGGGCCTCCATGTCCACCTCCTCGCCGGTCACCGACCGCACCACGTCCGGCCCGGTGACGAAGATGCGGCCCTCCGGCGACATGATGACCACGTCGGTCAGCGCCGGCCCGTAGGCGGCGCCGCCGGCCGCCGGCCCGAGCACCACCGAGATCTGCGGCACCCGCCCCGACGCCCGCACCATCGCCGCGAAGACCTGGCCGACGCCGTCCAGCGCCTCCACGCCCTCGGCCAGCCGGGCGCCGCCGGAGTGCCAGATGCCGATCACCGGGATGCGTTCCCGGATGGCCGCGTCGATGGCGTCGACGATGTGCCGGCAGCCGGCCGAGCCCATCGCGCCGCCCATCCGGGTGCCGTCGGTGCAGTAGGCGATCACCTTGGCGCCGTCGATCCGGCCCCGCACCACCGAGACGCCGGAGGTGTCCGTGCCGTGCAGCGCGACCACGGTGTCCGGGTCGAGCAGCTTCGCGAGCCGTACCTCCGGCTCGCGGAAGTCGATCTTGCGCGGGCCGGGCACGGCCGGCGAAGCACTGCTGCTGGTCGCCGGTTCTGCAGTGGTTGTCACCGTTGCTCCTGACTGCTACGCGGTGAAGACAAGTGCGACGTTGTGACCGCCGAAGCCGAACGAGTCGTTGACGGCGGCCGTGATGTCGACCTTGCGGTTCTCCCTGGCCACGTCCACCTCGATGGCCGGATCGAAATCGAAGATGTTCCGCGTGCCCGGGATGATGCCCTCCTTGACGGCGAGCAGCGTCGCGATGGCCTCCACGGCGCCCGAGGCGCCGAGCATGTGACCGGTCATCGACTTCGTCGCGGTGACGACGGGGTGGTCGCCGATCGCCCGGAGGATCGTCTTGGACTCCGCGACGTCGCCGACCGGCGTGGAGGTGGCGTGGGCGTTGACGTGCCCGATGTCCTCGCGGGAGAGGCCCGCCGAGCGCAGCGCCTTGGTGATCGCCCTGGTCCCGCCCTCTCCGTTCGGCTCCGGCGCGGTGATGTGGTGCGCGTCGTTGGACATGCCGACGCCGGCGAGCGTGCCGTAGATCCGCGCGCCGCGCGCGACGGCGTGGTCGCGTCGTTCCAGCACCATGATCCCGGCGCCCTCGCCCAGCACGAACCCGTCCCGGCCGAGGTCGAACGGGCGGGAGGCGGTGGTGGGGTCGTCGTTTCGGGTGCTCATCGCCCGCATCTGCGAGAAACCGGCGACGGGGAGCTGGTGGATGCTGGCCTCGGCGCCGCCGGCCAGCGCCATGTCCAGCTCGCCGGCCTTGATCAGCATGTGGGCCCACGCCATGCCCTCGGCGCCGGCCGCGCAGGCCGAGACGGGAGCGTGGACGCCGCCGCGGGCCTTGGCCCACAGACCCACGGCGGCGGCCGGCCCGTTGGGCATCAGCATCGGGATGGTCATCACGGCGACCTTGCCCAGCCCGGCGTTCTCCAGGATGTCGTCCTGTCCGAGCAGGGTGAGCGCTCCGCCGATCCCCGTCCCGACCACGGCGCCGAGCCGCTCCGGATCGATCTCCGGCGCTCCCGCGTCCGACCACGCCTCGCGGGCGGCGACCAACGCCACCTGCTGGCACCGATCCAGCCGGCGGGCTTCGACCCGCGCCAGGATCTCGGTCGGTTCCACGGCCAACGGCGCGTGGATACCCACTGGGAGGCCGTACTTCTCGACCCAGGGGGCGGTGTTGGCCGTGACGCCGATCCGGCCGTCCAGCATGGCCTGCCAGGTCTCCGGAGCGGTGCCGCCGATAGGTGTGGTGGCACCGATGCCGGTGACGACGACGTCGTGGTCGTTGCTCATCTGCTCAACCTCATTCTCTACTGACGAGCATCACGCAGGCGCCCGGCGTCAGCCGGCGTCCGCTGGGTGCTTCCCGGCTCTGCCGAGCCGGGGTGCGACGCTCACGCCTTGTTGGCCTCGATGTAGGTGACGGCGTCACCCACGGTCTTGAGCTTCGCCAGCTCGTCGTCCGGGATCTTCACGCCGAACTTGTCCTCGGCCTGGACGGCGATCTCGACCATCGACAGCGAGTCGATGTCCAGGTCGTCTGTGAAGGACTTGTCGGCGGTGACGTCGGCAGCCGGCACGCCGGCCACCTCTTCGACGATCTCGCCGAGGCCGGCGAGAGTGTCTTCGTTGCTCACTGTGATTCCTTTCGGTGGGTTGTTCCGTCCGGGGACCCGGGCGGAGGGGTGCTCTGCCGACCAACTCGTCGGCGGACAGCGGGCGGAGCACAGCGGGAATTGTGCCTCAGGCCGGTGCGGTCGCTGCCCTCGCCGGGGGCGTCACGGGCAGCGGAACACCTGACCCGCATAGGTGAGACCGGCACCGAAACCCACCGCGAGCACCAGTTCGCCGGGGGACACGGACCCTGCGGCCCGCATCCGGTCGAGGGCGATCGGGATGGACGCCGAGGAGGTGTTCCCGGTCGTCACGATGTCGCGTGCCACCTTCAGGTCGGGCCGGGCGCCGGCGGCGATCAGCTTCTTGGCGATCGCCTCGACGATCCGCAGGTTCGCCTGGTGGGTCACCAGGACGTCGATGTCGGACAACGAGATACCCGCAGCGGCAACGGCTCTCATCGCCACCGGGGCGATCGCCGTGGTGGCCCAGCGGAACACGGCCTGACCCTCCTGGATGAAGGTGGCGTCCCGGTTCTCGATGCGGATGGCCCGGGTCTGCTGCTCGTCACTGCCCCAGGCGACCGGCCCGATGCCGGGCTCGTCCGCTGCGGAGACCACCGCCGCACCCGCGCCGTCGCCGAAGATGATCGCGGTGGCGCGGTCCACCGGGTCGGTCCAGGCGGTCAGCTTCTCCGAACCGACCACCAGCACGTTCCGCGCGCTGCCCGCCCGGATCGCGTGGTCGGCGACGGCCAGTGCGTAGCAGAACCCGGCGCACGCGGCGTTCAGGTCGAACGACCCGGGCGCCGAGATCGACAGCGCCGCGGCGATCTGGCTGGAGGAGTGCGGCACCTGCGTCTCGGCGGTGCAGGAGGCGACGATGACGGTGTCGATGTCACCCGGCTCCAGACCGGCGTCGGCCAGTGCCTTGCCGCCGGCGATGGCGCCCATCGAGGCGACGGTGTCGTGCTCGCCGCCGAACCGGCGTTCGGCGATCCCGACCCGGCTCTGGATCCACTCGTCGTTGGTGTCCATGATCTTGGACAGCTCGTCGTTGGTCACCACCCGGTCGGGGCGGTAGGAGCCCAACCCGACGATCGTGGAGCCGGCGACCGGGCTGGCCGGGGAGAGAGACGTCATGCGGGGACCTCGCTGTGCTCGTCGAAGAAGGCGGCGGCCCGCTCCAGGTCGTCGGGGGACTTGAGGGCGAGGGTCGGGACGCCCTTCAGCTCGCGTTTGACCAGACCGACCAGGGCGCCGGCGGGCGGCAGCTCCAGCACGCCGGTGACGCCCAGGCTGCGCAGCGTCGCCATGCAGGCGTCCCACCGCACCGGGCGGGTGACCTGCGCGGCCAGCAGGTCGAGGTAGGCGCGGCCGGAGGCCACCACGCTGCCGTCGGAGTTGGTCAGCAGGGGTCGGGTCGGGTCGACCGGCGTGATCGCCGACAGCGCATCGGCGACCGCACTCTCGGCCGGAGCCATGTAGCGGGTGTGGAACGCGCCGGCGACCGGCAGCGGGATGATCCGCGAGCCGGCCGGGGGCGCATCGGCGAGGGCCGCCAGGGCCTCCACGGTCCCGGCGGCGACGATCTGCCCCCCGCCGTTCACGTTGGCGCCGACCAGGTCGAGGCCGGCGAGGGTGTCCAGGACGACCTCCGTGTCGCCGCCCAGCACCGCCGACATGCCGGTCGGCGTGACGGCGCAGGCCGCGCCCATGGCGGCGCCCCGCACGGCGGCGGTCCGGACCGCCGTGGTCGGGTCGAGCACGCCGGCGATCGAGGCGGCGGCCAGCTCGCCGACCGAATGACCGGCGGTGGCCGCCGAGGCCGGGACGGTGAGCGCCGCCGCGGCCAACAGTGCCGCGGCGACGACGAGCGGCTGGGTGACGGCGGTGTCCTTGATCTCGTCGGCGTCGGCGGTGGTGCCCAACCGGATCAGGTCGAGCCCGGCGGCCTCCCCGAACGAGGCGGCGAGCTCCGCCATCCCGGGCATCTCCAGCCAGGGGGCGAGCATTCCGGGTTTCTGCGACCCCTGTCCAGGGGCGACGATGGCCAGCACGCCTATCAGCCAACCACGCCGCACCCGGTGCCACCCGGTCGGCGGATCTACCAAGTCCTCCGCGCCGGTTTGTAGGAATGCTCCTAGTGCCTGTGCCTCTTACGCCAAAGTGGAAGGCCGAGCAGTTACTTGGTCCGCCGCGCAACCCGTGGGCGCACCGCGCAGCTGGTGGTTCCCTTCGCACCTGCTGGGTTCACCCCGCACCTGTGGATTCACCCCGCACCTGCCGGGTTCACCCCGCACCTGCTGGGTTCACCGCGCAGCTCGTGGGTTCACCCCGCACCTGCCCGACGCGATCGAGGAGCTGCTCGGTGGTCCCCACAGGTGCTCGGTGGCGTCAACAGGTGCGCGCGGGACCGGGGAGCTGCAGGCGAACGTCAGGGCGAATCGGGCAGCCGACCGACCGTCATCGCGATCTGCAGGGTGAACGCCTCGCGGCTGGCCGTCGGATCCAGGCCGGTGATGTCGGCGATGCGGCGGAGCCGGTAGCGCACGGTGTTGGCGTGGACGAACAACACCCGTGCGGTGGGCTCCAGCGCGCCACCGCAGGCCAGATAGGTGTCCAACGTGGCAGGCAGCGGGTCACCGGCCGCCATCAGCGGCCCGTAGACGCTGCGCCGCAGCTGGTCCCGGGCCTCCGCGTCGCCGGCCAGCACCCGCTCCGGCAGGAGGCTGTCGGCGTCGACGCCGCGCGGCGCGTCCGGCCAGCCGGCGACGGCGCGGATGCCGGACAGCGCCAGCCGGGCGGAGGTCATCGCCCCGGACAACCCGGTGTCGATCGGCCCGCGCACCACCGGCCCGGCGCCGAACATGGGCAGCAGCGCGTCCACGCCGTCGGCCAGGGCCTGGTCACCCGCTGCGGAGAGCACCAGGATCAACCGGTCCCCGTGCAGCCCGGCGAGCGCCGTGACGCCGAGGCCCGCGGCCCGTTCGGCGGTCCTGGCCAGGGCGCCGGACCGTCTGGTGCGCTCGGCCGGGGACAGGGTCGCCGCGGGCGCCGCATCGCCGCGGGGCTCGGGCGACGGGGGTGATCCGACGACCACCGTCACCGGGCCGGAGAAGTCCCAGTTCAGCGCGGCGGCGCGGGAGGCCAGCGAGTCGCCGCCGTCGCCGCGGACGATGCTGTCGATGACCAGCGCTTCCAGCCGCTGGTCCCAGGCCCCGCGGGACTCCGCCGCAGCGGCGTAGACGCCGGCCGCGGAGAACGCGACCTCCCGCGAATACCGCAACAGCGAGTCGGCCAGCGCCGACTGCTCGTCCGGGGTGGCGGCCAGCGCCGGCAGATGTTCCTCGGCGACCGAGATCGCGATCCGGACCAGTTCGACCGTGCGCCGCAGGGACACGCTGCGCACCAGCTCCCGGGGCGCCGAGCCGAATACCGCCTCGGTCAGCTTGTAGCCGTCCAATTCGCCGCTGACCCAACCGCCGTAACCCGCGATACCGGCATGCGCCACCAGGGTGACCCAGCTGCGCTGCTGTGCCGGAAGGGTCCGGAACCACGGGAGCCGCTCGTCCATCAGGGCGACGGAGCGGGTGGCCAGTGCGCCGGCCGCGCGCTCCACCTTGCGCAGCGTGGACGCGCTGATGCCCGGCGGCGGGCCGGGAGCGGCGGCGACATCGTCGGGAGCCGCGGCGTTCATCCGGTCAGCGTGTCACGCCCTGGGCCGGACGGCGTTCCCGCGCCGGTCGGCAGCGCAGTCGCATAGGCCATTGCAGTCGCGGCGACCGGAGGTGGTGGTGAGCCGCTACAGCGGCCCTGCCAAATTCGCAGCGAAACCGGACCGCCGGGCGCCACCGCAGGCGCCGGCGGGATGACGGCGGCGCGGCTGCAGCAAGCTCGAACGCCCCCGTAGCTCGTTAGGGAAGCCGTCAGGGCCGGCGTCGCGGAGTGCGGCACCGGCCCTGACACCGGAAGTCAACTCCCGCAGAGCGGGGCGAAGTCACTCGCCGGGCGTGACGTTCGTGGCCTGCGGGCCCTTCGCCGAGGACTCGACCTCGAAGCTGACCCGCTGGCTCTCCTCCAGCGACTTGTAACCGGATCCGCTGATCGCGGAGTAGTGCACGAAGACGTCGCCCGAGCCGTCGTCGGGGGAGATGAAGCCGTAGCCCTTCTCCGCGTTGAACCACTTGACAGTTCCCTGCGCCATGCCTGCTCTCCTCGAGCGTCGGTCCGCGGAAGTGTCCCGCGGGGTCGAACACCCCGGCGGTGCCGTTCTCCGACCGGGGGGATGCGCCTTACCCCGTTGAGCACTGGAAGTGCGGTGGAGCAGAGCAACAACGGGGCGAGAATATCTCGCGTCCCCAGTCCTGGCTAGACCCGAAATCTGCGTGAATTCCTCACCTCGTCAGCCCCGGTTCAGGACTCGCCGCCGGCGTTGCCCGAGGTGCCGGCCCTGACGTCGCTCAGCTGATACTTCTCGACGGCCTCGGACGCCGCCCCCTCGCGGTAGCCGCCCTGGCGCTCCAGCGCGGCCAGCGCCGCCACCGCCATCGACGGCCCGTCGATGAGGAAATGCCGGCGCGCCGCCGCCCGGGTGTCGGAGAACCCGAACCCGTCCGCGCCCAGCGCGACGAACTCACCAGGCACCCACGGGGCGATCTGGTTCTGCACCGCACGCTGGTAGTCGCTGGTGGCGATCACCGGGCCCGGCCGGTCGGCCAGGGCGGTCGTGACGTAGGGCTCGGAATGGTTGCCCGACGGGTCCAGCAGCTTTGCCCGCTCGATGGCGTCGCCCTCGCGGCGCAGTTCGCTCCAGCTGGTGACCGACCAGACGTCGGCCGCCACGTTCCAGTCCTTGGCCAGCAGGTCCTGCGCCTCCAGTGCCCAGCGCACACCGACGCCCGACGCCAGCAGTTGCACCCGCGCCCGGCCCTCCGGTTCGGCGGCGGCGGCGAGCAGGTACATGCCCTTGAGCAGGCCCTGCACGTCGAGGCCCGCGGGCTCGGCGGGCTGTACGTACGGCTCGTTGTACAAGGTGATGTAGTAGAAGATGTCCTCCCCGCCGAAGTCGCCGGCCGAGTCCGTCGGGCCGGTGCCGGAGGCTTCCGGTCCGCCGTACATCCGGCGCAGGCCGTCCTTGACGATGTGGCCGATCTCGTAGGCGTAGGCCGGGTCGTAGGCGACGACGTGCGGCATGGTCGCGGCCAGCAATGGCGAGTGCCCGTCCGCGTGCTGCAGGCCCTCGCCGGTCAGCGTGGTGCGGCCGGCCGTGGCCCCCAGCAGGAAGCCGCGGCACATCTGGTCGCCCGCCGCCCACAGCCCGTCGCCGGTCCGCTGGAAGCCGAACATCGAATAGAAGATGTACATCGGGATCATCGGCTCGCCGTGGGTGGCGTAGCTGCTGCCGATCCCGGTGAACGTGGCGATCGAACCGGCCTCGTTGATGCCCTCGTGCAGGATGACGCCCTGCTCGGACTCCTTGTACGCCAACATCAAATTGGCATCCACCGCCGTGTAGAGCTGCCCCGCCGGGTTGTAGATCTTCTGCGACGGGAAGAACGAGTCCATGCCGAACGTGCGGGCCTCGTCCGGGATGATCGGCACGATCCGCTTGCCGATCTCCGGGTCCTTGAACAGGTCGCGGACCAGCCGGACGAACGCCATCGTGGTGGCGATCTCCTGCTTGCCCGAGCCGCGCGTCATCACCTTGTAGCTGTCGTCGCCCGGCAGCGTCAGCGGCTTGGCGGTGACCCGGCGCTCCGGCACGAAACCGCCCAGCCGGGTCCGCCGCTCCTTGAGGTACTGGATCTCCGGGGCGTCGTCGCCGGGGTGGTAGTACGGCGGCTGGTAGGGGTCGGCCTCGAGCTGCGCGTCGGTGATCGGGATGTGCAGCTCGTCCCGGAACGACTTGAGGTTGTCCAGGGTCAGCTTCTTCATCTGGTGCGTCGCGTTGCGGCCCTCGAAGGACGAGCCGAGGTGGAAGCCCTTGATGGTCTTCGCCAGGATGACGGTCGGCTGACCGACGTGGTGGGTGGCCGCGTGGTAGGCCGCGTACACCTTCTTGTAGTCGTGCCCGCCGCGCCGCAGGTTCCACACGTCGGCATCGCTCATGTTGGCCACCAAGGCCTTCGTGCGCGGGTCGCGACCGAAGAAGTGCTCACGGACGTAGGCGCCGTCGTTCGCCTTGTAGGTCTGGTAGTCGCCGTCGGCAGTGGTGTTCATCAGGTTGACCAGGGCGCCGTCCTTGTCGCCGTGCAGCAGGGCGTCCCACTCCCGGCCCCAGACGACCTTGATGACGTTCCAGCCGGCGCCGCGGAAGAACGACTCCAGCTCCTGGATGATCTTGCCGTTGCCGCG
>CAXTBG010000008.1:0-97804 GCA_964242105.1 uncultured Nakamurella sp.
TTCATGCAGGACCAGTGGCCGCCGACGTTCCGTCGGCGGCCACTGCGCTGTCCCGCTGCGCCCCCACGAGCATGTCCGGGCAGGTCGCCGGCCGATTACCCGACCTCACGGACGAAGGCGGACGACGCCCGGACTGACGCACGCGTTCCCCACGGATCTTCCTCGACTCCGCAGGGAACCTGTGGTCGGGCTGGTGGCTCGTCAGGGCACAGGATGGCAGTTGAGCAGATCTCGGGAGTCGGACATGACATCGGGCGAGTCGACCTGGTTCGAGACGCTGTACGAGGCGTCCTACCGGCGCCTGACCCTGATCGTCCTGGCCAGCGACCAGATGAGCGTGACCGACGCACAGGAGATCGTCCAGGAGGCCTTCGCCATCGCGTACGCCCGGCGTGCGACGGTACGGGCGGTCGACAATGCGGAGGCCTGGATCTGCACCGTCGCGGTGAATCTCGCGCGTCGACGACGCCGGCGCAGGCGTCTGGCCGATCGACTGACCGATCGTGACCGCCGGCCGCCGGTGCCCGACCACGCCGATGTGGGCGCGGAGCACGCCGACCTCTACCTGGCGATCCGCGCGTTGCCCGACAGCCAGCGGGAAGCGGTGTTCCTGCACTACCTGGCGGACATGTCGGTGGAGGAGATCGCAGCGCGCACCGGTCGGCCGGTCGGCACTGTCAAGTCCCGGCTGGCCCGGGGTCGCGCGACGCTGGCCGATCAGCTGGCGACGGTCGCGCAACTGCGCCCCACCACCTCTCCCGCTCGAGAAGGGACAGCCTCGTGACGAACCTCGACGATCGGCTCGCGCTGCTCCGTCAGGACCTGACGTCGAGAATTGCCGCTCCACCGCTCGAGTCGGTCCTCTGCGCCGCTGCGCGTCCCCCGCGTCGCCGACTGGGCGCGGCTCTTGCCATGGTGGCGGTCGTCGTCGTGCTGACTGCTGGTGCGTTCGTGGCGCGGGTCGGTCATTCGGCCATCGCTCCCGCAGCGACCAGCCGAACGGTGACGACCGCATCGCAGCAGACGACCCCCGCCCGTTCGTCGACGTCCAAATCCGAGCCGGTAGCCACGGTGAGCACGTACGTCGAATCGCCCCGGATGATCGACACCCGACACGGGTTCGCTCTGATCGCCTCCTGTACCAGGAAGGATGCTTCCTGCCCGGTGACCGCTCTGGCGGTGACGCAGGACGGCGTCCGCTGGACCAGGCGGGCCGTTCCGGCGGCGGATCAGAGCTCGGTGGAATCCAGCAGCGGCGCGCCCGCACCGGACCTGACGGCGCTGGGACCTCGATCGGCGTTCTATCAGGCGACTCCCGGCGGACCGAGATCGGGCTACTTCACGGCCGACGCCGGACTCACCTGGACCGCTGTCCCGGCCGGCGTCAACGGCACGGTGGACAGCATCCCCGCCGGCGGGGTCCTGCAGGCGATGTGCCCGTCCGGTGGGTCCGATCCCTGCCGGACCGTCGCGTTGACCGTTCGCCTGCCGAGCAACGGGCAGTTGGCCAAGCTGGCCCACCAACCGGACATGGTCGTCGAGTCGGCCGGTGCCGCACCGCTGGGCGACGGCGCGTGGTGGGTGACCGGAACCAGAGCCGGCAGGCGCGCGCTGGCCGTGAGCCGGGACAGCGGGCGGACCTGGACCACGTCGGTGCTCCCGGCGGTGCGGGGCCAGTACCTGTACACCTCCGCGGTCACCGGAACCGGTGGGCAGCTGTGGGCGCTGGCGATCGGGCAACTGCCGGACGTGAAGAACGGACTGCTGGCCGTCTACCGCAGCACGGACAACGGCAGGAGCTGGTCGCTGAGCTGGACCACCAAGGCCGGCCAGCAGTCGCGCTCGGCCCTCGGCGTCGCGATCGTCTCGGGGAAACGCGGAACCATCTGCGAGGAACTCGTCCCACAGCGCGCGTGGTCGTCCACCGACGGCGGGAAGACCTTCACCGAGACGACCTGCCCGACGGTCGGGTTTCCCCTTTGGTCGGCCGCCGGGTACCTCAGCACCGATGCGTCGTCCGTGTCGGTGTCCGCCGACGGCGTCCACTGGACCAGTGTCAAGCCCTGAGGTGCGTCAGCCAGCTGTTCTCAGTTGCTGTCGGGATCGGCGGACCGACGCCAGCGGATGCCGGCTTCCAGGAATCCGTCGATGTCGCCGTCGAACACCGCGGACGGGTTGCCCACCTCGAAGTTCGTCCGTAGATCCTTGACCATCTGGTAGGGGTGCAGCACGTAGGACCGCATCTGGTTGCCCCACGAGTTGCCGCCGTCTCCGCGCAGCACGTCCATGGCCGCCTTCTCCTCCTCCTTGCGCCGGACCAGCAGCTTCGCGCCGAGCACGGCCATCGCCGACGCCCGGTTCTGGATCTGCGACCGCTCGTTCTGGCAGGAGACGACGATGCCGGTGGGGATGTGGGTGATGCGTACCGCGGAGTCGGTGGTGTTCACGCCCTGGCCACCGGGGCCGGACGAGCGGTACACGTCGACCCGCAGCTCCTTCTCGTCGATCTCGATGTGGTCGCTGGTCTCCATCACCGGGATGACCTCGACCCCGGCGAAGGAGGTCTGCCGGCGGCCCTGGTTGTCGAAGGGCGAGATACGGACCAGGCGGTGCGTGCCCTGCTCGACGGACAGCGTGCCGTAGGCATAGGGGGCTTTGACCTGGAACGTCGCCGACTTGATGCCGGCCTCCTCGGCGTAGGAGGTGTCGTACACCTCCGTCGAGTAGCCGTGCCGCTCGGACCACCTCAGGTACATGCGCATCAGCATCTCCGCGAAGTCGGCGGCGTCGATGCCCCCGGCCTCGGAGCGGATGGTGACCAGCGCCTCCCGGACGTCGTAGTCACCGGACAGCAGGGTGCGGACCTCCATGGTCTCGACCTCGCCGTGCACGTCGACCAGCTCCGCCTGCGCCTCGACGAGGGTGTCCGGGTCGTCCTCGGCCAGCTCGAAGAGCACGTTCAGGTCGTCCAGCCGCTGGCGCAGGTCCTGCACCTTCTTCAGCTCTGCCTGGGCGTGGGAGAGCCGGCTCGTCACCTGCTGCGCTTTCTCCTGGTCGCTCCACAGATCGGGCACGCTGGCCTGCTCGGACAACTCGGCGATGGTGGTCTTCAGCCGGTCGACGTCCAATACGGCTTCGATGCTGGTCATGGTCGCTTCCAGAGCCTTCAGCTCTGTTGATTCGTCGGCATTCACAACTGCCCAGCCTACGCGGAGCCGCTGGTCCTCCTCATCCTGTGAAAGTCCCGGCCGTGCTGAGCAGCCGCTCGGCGGCCGTCCGGCCGGGCGCCGGCCCCGCATCAGCGCCGGCCCCGCCGTCAGGCGCCGGGAGTCTGCCCCTGCGCCGGCACGTCAGGGGCGAAAGTGAATGGCAATTCGGCCGTGCTGCGATCGGCGGCGTTGATTCGCCGGGCGATAAATCCGTCGGGCTGCATTTCCAGGACTGCATAGCTGATGATCCGCTCGAACCGGCGCTGTACGTTGAATCTGCCGGCCGCTGTGTACTCGCCCTGGCAGGGATTGGCCGAACCGGCGTCGGACTCGTCCGGGTCGGCGGATTCCGCCACCCGCCCGCTCGGCAGGAACCGCAGCTCGATCCCGTGCGCACCGGCCCCCGCGGCGGCGGCCGCGTCGGCGGGCACGCGGTAGGAGCCGTCGAACCGTGGCCGGAACCAGTCCGGGTCTGGTGCGTCAGCGACGGATATGTCTTCCAGCGCACCATGTGTGCTGCCGCCTCGCAGCGACTTCAGTGCATCCCGGAGCCCCATGTGTCCTCTTCCCCTGCGGCTGCGTCATGGACAGCGATCTCGGCCCGCCGGCCGGAGACCCGGCGTCGAGGCTGATTACAAATCTACCGGTTCGACATGTATTTCTGCCGCCGCTGACCCGAATGTGCGTGGATGTGCTCGATTCCCCGGCGATTCGCTGGCCGTGTGTGCAGGTGACACTGATGCATTCGTCCGAGTCGGCACCATGGGGTGAGACTCGTAGCGCATACCAGAGTCCACCCTTACACTTGAACTACGCCCATTCGGAGCAACGCTCAGGGGCTGCAACGGTGTCGATCTACTGCAGGGAAATTCGTTCACGTGGGACTCACCGCTTTGGCTCTTCCGTCCGGTCATCTCCGCGCGCGCTGGCGGGGAGGCCGAGCCGCAGGGGTCCGCGGCACGTCCGACCCCTCGCCGAGGCACCGCTCGCCCATGCTGACCCGTTCGCTGGTGCTCTGCGCCATCACCGCGGTCCTGCTCTCGAGCTCTCCGTACACGGCCGCATCGGCGGCCCCCGCTGCCCCGGTCACCACCCAGGCGGCGCCCTGCCCCCCGGTCGTGACCCCACCCCCGCCCGTGACGGCCAAACTGGGCGGGACGTTCGCCGGCATCCCGCTCAACTCGCTCCAGGTGACGTCCGCGTCGACCATCGTGACCGTCGGCCAGAAGATGAAGATCTCCAAACGGGGCCTCAGGATCGCGCTGGCCGTCGCCATGCAGGAGTCCTCGCTGAACCCGGCGGCGGTACGTGCCACCTATCTCGGCCTCTTCCAGCAGAACGCCAACCCAGTCACCGGCCTCTACACCCAGTTCGACCGGCTGGACCCGGTCGGCGCCTCGACGATGTTCTTCGAGCAGCTGGTCAAGCGGGTGCCCGGTTACGCCACCGACGCGCGGTTGGACTGGCAGATCGGCGAGGTCATCCAGCAGACCAACGTCGGCCAGAACGAGCTGCAGTGGTTCGCCATGTCCGAGGCGCTGGTCGTCAAGCTGATGGCGGCACCGGTCGTCACGCTGGTTCCGGCTGCGTCGCAGTCGGTCGCCGTCACCGCCACCGCCGCCGCGCCTGCCGCCCGCCCGTCCGGGTTGCGGTTCCGCACGTCCGCCTTCGCCCTCGGCGACCCGGTCGTCCCGACGTTCCCGTGGCTCACCGCCGTGACCGGCACCACTGGCACAACGACCGGTACCACCACGACGACGACCGGTACCACGACCGGTGCGACGACGGGCACCCCGGTCAGCGGACTGCCGACGGCGACCACCCTGACCACTCTGTCCACCGTGTCCAACCTGCCCGTGCCGACGGCGCCGGCCGTGGGAACGACCGCCACGACGGCCACGACGGCCACGACGGCGACCACTCCGGTGGCCACGACGAGCGTTCCGGCTCCCTCGACGTCGGCACCCTCGTCCGGTCCGGGCACAACCGTGCCGACGACCTCACCATCGCCCACGGCGGCCACGACACCCAGCACCGCACCCCCGGCCGGTACGACCCGGTCGACGACGGCCCCCACGCCGCACACCTCGACGCCGCCGACCACGTCATCGGTGCCGACGACCACCCGCACCAGCGCCCCTGCGGCCACCGCGACCACCGGCACGGCCGTGGCACCCACCACGACGGCCACGCCACCGCGGTCGGTCGATCCCGATCCGGCAGAGCCGCCCGTCCCCACCGGCAGCGACGATCCGTCGGTCGGCCCGGATCCGGGTAGTGGCGGTCCGAAGAAGCCCGCGACCGGCTCGACCCCCTCGGCCGCCCCGACCGCGGCGGCGCCGCTGGACTGCAGCCCCTCGACGGGCGGCGGTTCCACCGTCTTCAACCCCGGCATGATCATCTCCGACGCCATCTTCTACAACACCGCATCGATGACGGCCGCGCAGATCCGCACCTTCCTGACCAGCAAGGGCTCCGCGTGCACCGTGTCGGCGTGCCTTCGCCTGCTGCGCGTCACCACGCCCAGCAAGCCGGCCGACCAGTATTGCAAGGCCTACAAGGGCGGGACGAACGAGGACGTGGCGGCCGTGCTGCAACGCCTCTCGGTCGCCTGCGGCATCAGCCCGCAGGTGATGCTGGTGACGTTGCAGAAGGAATCGGCGCTGCTGACCAGGACCGACGTGACGATGGCCAGCTACAACGCCATGTACGGCTGGCACTGCCCCGACACCGGCCCCGGCGGAAGCGCGAACTGCGATCCGCAGTACGCAGGGTTCTTCAACCAGGCGTACGGCATGGCCAAGCAGTGGTCCAGGTACCGCGTCGACCCGGGCAAGTACAACTTCCACGCCGGCCAGACCAAGACCATCCTGTGGAACGTGGCCCAGTCCGGCTGCGGCGGCTCGTCCGTCTTCATCCGCAACACCGCCACGGCGTCGCTGTACAACTACACGCCCTACCAGCCCAACGCCGCATCGCTGGCCGCATACCCCGGTGTGGGTGACCGGTGCAGTGCCTACGGCAACCGCAACTTCTTCTTCCTGTTCCAGAAGTACTTCGGCACCACCGGTGGCGGCGCCGACCAGAACGTCGGCGTCAACGGCGTGCGGATCACCCTTCCCTCCGGGCCGCACGTGGCCGCCGGAGCAGCCGGCCAGGTCATCACCGCACCGACCCTGGCCGTCGCCAAGGGCCTGGCCGCAGGTCTCGCAGCCGTCGGCATCCCCTACGTCTACGGCGGCGGCACCGGCGGCGGCGGGGCGGACCAGGGCTGCGCCCGGGCCGGCGGCGCGTTGAACTCCTGCGAGGGCATCGTCGGCTTCGACTGCTCCGGGCTGACCGCCTACGTCCTCAAGCAGGCCGGCTACACGATTCCCACCTATTCCGGCGGACAGCGGGCCTCGGGCACCTCGGTGGCCTGGAGTGCCGGGCGACCGGGCGATGTCATCGGCTACAACGGCCACGTGGCGGTCTATCTCGGCGTGATCAACGGGACCCAGTACCTGCTCGAGGCGCCCGACGTCGGAATGTTCGTCCAGATCCGTCCGGTGTACTTCTCCAACGGCGGTGTTCCCGTCGACAGCGTCCTGCACCGGTTCTGGAGCTGACCCACAGCGCCCAGCGCTCGGGGCGCTGTGGTCGTCGCGTTTGCGATAACGGGACGCGACGGCATTTCCGGCGATCACCACCGGGATGTGCCGATCTGGAACGACTTGTCACGTAATCTGCTGTACGTCATCCGTTGGCGATATCGCGCCGGCTGCCGCACGGGGTGGTAAAGGGTTTGCCGCGTCACCCTCGGTCAGGAAGAGGCGTCAGGAATTGAGCGGAACAACACGTCGACCCGGACGCCGATTTGCACGTCTATTGCTGGCTATTTGCTCACTGCTGGTTGCCGGTTGTACCTCGATGGGGGCCACCGGCGCCACCACCGGGTCATCCGGGCCGACGACACCGGTGGCGTCCACGACGGTGACGTCGCGCCCGGCCACCACACCGCCGCTGACCGCCGCCGCGCCGATCCCCACCGCCACCGCCAACGACCTGAAGAAGAACAGCGCCCACCACTCCGTTCCCGTCGACGGTGAGAAGTTCCTGCTCAAGGTGGACTACTGGACGACGGTCGACTCCGCGACCTGGAGCGCGACCGGCAGCAAGGACGTCCACCTGCTGGCCTATGTCGATCCGGCCGCCGGCACAACTGCACCGTCGGTGGTGGTGGAGCAGTTCGACGCCGCCTTCACGCTGCAGGCGGCCACGCCCGGGCTGGACGGGCTCCCCGTCGGGCGGTACCAGGACATGGTCGGCTCGAACATCCCGGGCTTCCTGATCACCCCGACCATCTCCTACGGAACGGCCTTCGGGACCACCGGCATCAGCCAGGATCTGTTGCAGCGCTGGCAGTTCCTGGCCGGAGCCCAGCCGCTGACCGAGGCGGCACTCCAACGCGCGGGCGTCTATGCGGTCGCGGTGTCGGTCACCTACCGCCTGCTGGTGCGCAATCCGGGTGACGCCGGCTGGCACCGGCGAACCGCCCAGGACGATCTGGTGGTTCCCGTCCGATCCGTCCGGGCTGCGGTCGCGGCCCCGACGAGCTGATCCCGGTGCTCGACGACGAGGTGGCGCCGCAGACCTACCAGGCACCGCGGTCGGTGCGCTGGCTCCAGCCCAGGGACGCGCGGGCGGCGGCCCGGACCATCGCGCCACTGTGCATCGTCGCCGCCGTGGTCACGATCGCCTTTGCGGTGGCCTCCCGGCTGCGGAGCGAGATGGACACCGCCACCCTGGTCGTGGTGATCGCCGCCGCCGGCGCAGTGGTGGCGCTGGGCTGGGCAACCCGCTTCCTGAGCCACCGGCACTGGGTGGTCTGGGGCTCGCTGCCGTTCCTGTGCATTGCGCTGATCGTCGCCCTCGACCTGATCACCCAGGACAGAACGGTTGCGGCCCAGGTGTTCTTCTTCTTCCCCGCGCTCTACGCCGCCTCCCGGATCCCGCGTCCGGGCTCCCTGTTGATCACCGCGGGGGCGGTGGCCGGCGATGCGGTCGTGGTGTTTGCCATGAGCCCGTTCCCGGTGGCGGTGACCGACGTCGGCTACGTCGCGGCCGCCCTGGTGACGGCCTCCGTGCTGCTGAACGCCTCGGCCGAGCAGCAGGAGGATCTGGTCGCCCGTCTACGCCGGCAGGCAGCCATCGACCCGCTGACCGGCCTGGTGACGCGCCGGGTGCTGGACCAGGCCGCGCAGGCCGCGCTCAGCGGCGCGGCCAGCAGTTCCGGAACGGCGCTGATCCTGTTGGACGTCGACAGGTTCAAGGCAGTGAACGACGAGTTCGGCCACCCGGCGGGCGACGAGGTGCTGGTGCAGCTGGCTGCCCTGCTGACCAGGGAGTGCCGGCCGGTCGACGTGGTCAGCCGGCTGGGCGGGGACGAGATCGCACTGCTGCTGCCGGGGTGCTCGGAGGACGTCCTGGCCCGCCGTGCGGCGGACATCCTGGCCGCCGTGCGGGCGCACGTGTTCGCTCTCGACGGCGACGTGCAGGTCGACGTCTCCATCACCGTGGGTATCGCGCACTCCCCGACACACGCGCTGGACCTGCGGTCGCTGTACCTGACGGCCGACGCCGCGCTCTACCGGGCGAAGCGGTCCGGAGGCGACCAGATCGGCCACCCGGCCGCAGGTCGGGTAGAAACAGCAGATGTGCCCCCGCCGAAGCGCAGAGCCAGCAGTCGGCTGCTGGAGTCCGGGAGCTGACCATGCCTGACGGAACAGCCGTTCCGCCGATGGGGTCCACCCACCTGGAACTGCTCGACTGGCGACGGCGGACCGCGGCCCTCTACGCCGATGTCCGCGCGGCGGCCGAAACACAGGAGTCGTGCCTGCGATGGCGGGCGGGGCGCGACGAGCTGTTCCAGGAACACCCGCAGAGCCCGCTGCCGGACGCCGACCCGCTGCGCGCGGGCCTGCCGTACTGGCCCTACGACCCGGCGTTCCGGTTCACCGCGCGGCTCTCCCCGCCGACCGCCGAACGCGACATCACGCTGCCTTCCACCGACGGCGACATCAGGCTCGTCCTGGCCGGTTCGGTCCACCTGCCCGACCCGGTCGACGCCGACGTCGACGTGTGGTGGTTGGGTCAGTACGGCGGCGGGCTGTTCCTGCCCCTGCGGGACGGCACCGCCGGGCGCGACAGCTACGGCGGCGGGCGCTACCTGCTCGACACGGTCAAGGGCGCCGACCTCGGCTCGGCCACCGGGAAACTGGTGCTGGACCTCAATTTCCTCTACCACCCGTCGTGCCGTTACAGCCCGCTCTGGGCCTGTCCGCTCGCGCCACCGGGCAACCGCGTGGCGGCGCACGTGCGGGCCGGTGAACGCATGTCGCGGGCCGGCTGACGGGTTTCCGGGGCCTATCCGGTCAGTCCGCCGGCGGCGCAGTCGCCTCGCCAGTGGTCCACCACCGGAACAGCTCGGACGCACCGGAGAGCGTCTCGACCACGATGTCGGCGCCGTGCTCGGCGAGCGAGGCTGCGGAGTGCCGCCCGGTGGCCACCAGGGCGCAGCGCACGCCGAGTTCCTTCGCGCAGGCCGCGTCCCGCGGTGTATCGCCGACGATCCAGCACCGGTCCCGAGCGGTCGGCCGCCCGCTCGCGGCGAGACGTCGCAGAGCGAGAGCGCCGGCGTCGGCCCGGCTGCCGCCGGAGTCGCCGAAACCACCGAGATCCGGATCGATCGGCGGAACCAGGTCTGTACCAGCCAGCTTGATCCTGGCGATGCTCTCGATGTTGCCGGTCAGCACGGTCTGCGGAACTGCGCACGCGGCCAACCAGTCGACCGCCTGCCGCACACCGTCGAACGCGCGCACCTGCCCGGCGATGTCGGCGGCCCTGGCCGCGCCGAGTTTCCGCAGCCGGTCCAGCACGTCCGCCGCCAGGTGTTCGTCGGCGTCCACCGAGCGGAGCAGGGCGGCGGCGATGTCCGGGTCCATCCGGCCGCCGAGGTCCAGTCCGCTGCCGACCGGCCGGACGCCCGCCACGTCGCGCACGGCGTCGAGAAAGGCGTCCAGGGCGCCGCGACCGGCGGTCAGCAACGTGCCGTCGATGTCCCAGAGCACCGCGGCAACCGACACCTCGCCGCGCTCGGGAATGGGGACGGGGACAGCCGGCGTGAGCGGAGAAGGGATCACTCCGGTCATTGTCCACGCCGTTCGAACGAGCGGTGGACGGTTGCGCGGTGGTCGACAGTGCGGTCGCGGCAGACGGAGCAGCCGTCGCAGTGGCCGACGGGACGGTCGAGATCGATGGCGCTACCGTGGTGGCCGAGCCCGGGGAGTGACATGGCGGCAGCCGTAGCGACGGTGACGACCGACGATCCCGACCTGCGCATCACCAGGTGGACCTTCGTCGACGACGGGGATGCCACTGGCGAACACCGGCACGAATTCGCCTATGTGGTCGTGCCGGTGACGGGTGGGACGTTCACCGTGACGGAGCCCGGCGGCGCTTCGCACGACATGACGCAGGTTGCCGCATCGGCGTACCGCGGCAGCGCGGGCACGGTCCACGATGTCCGCAACAGCAGCGGCGGGACGGCCGTTTTCGTGGAGATCGAGTGGAAGAGCCAGCGGAAAGGTCTTGATCATGACGACTGACTCCGTGCCCGCAGTCGGGCAGCCGGCCGGCGACAGGGTGCTGCTGCTGGCGTGCGAGGTGGAGATCTACGCGCTGCAACTCGAGAACATGGCGCTTCGGCACGCCGCGGTGGCCCAGGAATGCCTGGCGCTCGCCGGCCGGATGCGGGCCACCGTGGCGGAACACCGGTCGGCTGTCCACCCCGGGGTGCCGGCCCAGTCGACGGCCGGCCGGGCCGAGCGCTAGTACTGCTGCGCGCAGAGACCCCGGGATGGCGCGCGGGCCGGTGCGGGCCGCCGGGCGCCGGCACGCGCAAAGGCGGCGAGCCTTGCGGCCCGCCGCCTTTCGATGTTCGCCGGTCGAGTCGGTCATGATCGGCTGCGGCCGTCGTGGCCCATTTGTTCGACCGGTCGGGTCATGCTGCCGACCGGGCGAATCAGCAGGTCAGGCCGCGCTGCCGTGACCGTGGTAATGGCTCTTGGCGAACTTCCGCACCGCGACGTAGTAGGTCAACGCAACCTCGTGACAGTTGATCAGCAGTCCCGGGGAGAACCAGTAGGCGTGGTTGCAGGCACTGCGCAATCCCTTGTACATGGTCGAATCGCACGACTTGCGGCTGGTGTGGCTGGAGGAGCTGTAGCACTTGTCGTGGGCCTTGCAGGCCTTGCGGAAGCTGGCCAGTCCCCAGTGGTCCGGCACCCACTTGCTCGCCCCGGACCCGCCGCAGTAGTCGACCCTTGCGGCCGACAACGTCGGCGCGGACGCCTGGGAAACGGTCGGGGCGGCCGCGCTGGGCGCGGTGGTGGCGGCTGACGACGTGGCGACGCCGGCGGTCATCAGCACGGCGATCACGCTGACGAACAACAGCACTCTGGTGGCGACGATGCGCATGGATCTCCCTCGGTGGGGTCGGTGTCCGCCGCGGCGGACACCGTGATGGCCCGGGTCACGGTCGTGTCCCGGGTCAGGCACATGGAGCGGCTCGGGAACCTTCACCGACGGCGGATCGTTCGCCAGCTGTATCGGGCAATTGAGCTGTCATAGGTGTATTCGGGTGGACGCCGCGCGGGTAGTGGCGAAAGACAGTGCAACTCCGCGACGAAAGTCGGCCGGGTAACGAGCTGCGCTCAGCACCGGCGCCCGGGAGCTCGTCAGGAATCAAATGCAGCGCCTACCCGCCGCCGGAGGCGCCGTTTACCGGTCTGCCACCCGGGAATTGGCGCAGGGGCGGTCGAGTGATTGCCGCCCGGCGCGACCGGCCGGCCATTCCAGGCGGGACGGCGCGCCCCCGAGGACGGAGCACGGCGTGGCCAGTGGAGTAGCAGCAGTGTGGGTGCCGGTGGCGGACATGGACCGCGCCGTCGGGTTCTACCGGGACGCCCTCGGTTTCGAGGTGCGCAGCCAGGAGGCCGACTGGAGCGAGATCGATGCCGGCGGCTTGACGATCGGGCTCAACGGGCGGGAGGAGACGTCGGCGCACTCCGCCGGCGGCGCCGTCATCAGCTTCCAGCCGGACGGGTCGATCGAGGACGAGGTCGAGCGGCTGACCAGCAAGGGCGTCAATTTCACGGGCGGGATCAGCGACTACGACTGGGGCCGGATCATCCCGTTCAAGGACACCGAGGGCAACGACCTCCAGCTGTACGCCCCTCCGCAGGGCTGACCGGCGCGCCCGGCCGTGATGGGAGGATCAGGGCCTCCCGGCGACGGCCGGCGCGGGTTTATTCCCTAAAGTCTCCGGGCACTGCAGCGAATGCCGCCCGCCCCCACACGATCTGGAGTCGTCATGCCCGGTGAAGAGAATGTTCTCGACCTGATCGATCGCGGCCAGGTGGTCGACGTGAACGGCACGAATCTGGGGCTCGTCGGTCAGATCTTCCGCAGCAACAGCAGCGGTGCACCGACCTTCGTGTCGATCGACGACGGCAACGGATCGCAGACGCTGATTCCGCTGGAGCGCTCCGCGGTGCGCGGCGAGGAGATCCACATCGCCTACGACGCGGCGGTCGTGGCCGCAGCACCGCGCAGGCGCACCGGAGAGCCGCTGTCCGAGCAGGACGAGGACGACGTCACGAACTACTACGCGGGGCGGACCTCGACCGCAGGCGGCGCCGGGTCGACCACCGACGTCTCCGGTGCCGGGTACGGCGCGTCTGACCAGGCGGGGCCGGGAGCCGCGGGCGGGGGAGCGACTTCCGATACCCAGCAGGTCGCCTCCGTGATCAGGTCGGAGGAGCGGCTGAGCATCTCTGCCGACTGGATCCCCGTGCGTCGGGCGCGTCTGGAGAAGTTCGAGGTCACCGAGATGCAGACGGTCACCGTCCCGGTGACCCGGGAGGACGTCCGCGTGGTCTACGAGCCGATCGAACCGGGCACGACGGCCGGGCAGTCGGTCTCCGGCCAGATCGCAGACCGGTCGGACGGGTCACCGCGGCCGCTGGTCCTGATGCACGAGCAGATCGTCGTGTCCAAGCAGTGGGTGCCGGCCGAGACGGTCCGTCTCGTCGTCGACACCGTCCGCGTCGAGCGTGACGTCACCGGCGAGATCCGGAAGGAGCAGGTCGTCGTCGAGGACAGCACCGTCGCGGACGCGTCGCCCACCGACTGACCGCATCGCTCGACGGGGGCGCCGCTCAGCGCCCCCGTCGCCGGCACCATCCGTCGGCCGGAACCGTCAGGCGTCGCCCATGACGAGTCCCTCGATGGTGTGCTTCTGCGTGATCGGCGTCAGCTCGTTCACCACTGGGCAGTGCAGATGGCGCGTCACGGACTCCGGCAGCGACTTCCAGTACCCGCGCGTGACGGCCATGTCGTGCCGCTCGGCGTTGGTGCCGCTCGGTCCGTCGACGCCGAGGACCAGCACGGGACGTCGGTGCGGTGACCGGTGCTCCGTCCCGCGGTGCACCGTCAGCGCGCTCCGGGCGGAGATATCGCCCATCTGCGGGAACCGTCGTACGGCACGCTCGGCGAAGCGGGGGTACAGCGACTTCGGCGGGAACATGCCGTGCTCGAACTCGGTTCCCAGGTCCCAGTGGGTGCCCGGGGCTATCTCGAACGGCCCCATGTCCGGCTCGGTGTCGACGGCGGTGATGTTGAACGCCAACGAGTTCAACACGCGATGCTCCCGCGTCTCCTCCGGCATCGGGAAGTCGCGGTGCCACGGTTGGTTCTGCGCGCCCGGCCCGGGAACGTCGAAGCCGACCTCCACGATCTGGTAGTCCGGCCCGAGAATTGTCTCCGCGACAGCGCCTACCCACGGGTGGGTGGCGATGTCGATGAATCCGCGGAGCGCCTCGGGATGGATCTCGACGTAGTAGCGATTCGGCCCGCGCCCGACCGCACCGCCCGGGCGCGAGAGCGCCTCGTCGAAAGCGGCGTCGATGTCCTGCCGCAGTTGCTCGACCCACTCCCGGGGGAAGGCGCCTTTGCAACCGACGATGCCGTCCTGGTAGATCCCCCGACGGATCTCGGCCCGGTCGATGTGGGTGCCCAGCGCGATCTGGAACGGATGAGCGATGTCGGTCATGGTTGTCCTCCGGCCGTCGGCGCGCTACGCCGCGCGCCAGTCCCGGACAGTATTGCAACGTTGCAACGTCGGCACAAGAGCCGCCCGAGGACGGGTACGGACCGTTGGTGGCGACTCCGGCCGGCGGGAGGTCGGTATGACAGGGTGGGCGGATGCGTGCCAGCCTGCGGAGTGTGGCGGCCCGGGCCGGAGTGTCGGTGCGCACCGTCTCCAACGTCGTGAACGACTTCCCGCACGTCGCTCCGGCCACCCGCGCGGCGGTGCAGGCGGCGCTCGACGAGCTCGGCTACCGGCCCAATCTCGCCGCCCGGCAGCTGCGGCGGGGGAGGACCGGCGCCATCTGCCTCGTCGTCCCCGAGGTGCACTCGCCGTACTTCAGCCAGCTCGCCTCCGTCATCGTCCGGCTGGCGGAGACGCGCGGGTGGACGGTGCTGATCGACCAGACGGAGGGCGACGCCGCCCGCGAGCGACGGCTGATCGACGGGCAACCGACGTACCTGGTGGACGGCATGATCCTGAGCCCGTGGTCGCTTCGTGTCGAGGAACTTGCCGCACGCCGGGACGCCGTGCCGATGGTGCTGCTGGGTGAACGCAGCGGCGGAGCGGCGATCGACCACGTCGGCTTCGACAACGTCGCCGCGGCGGTCGACGCCACGGCTCATCTGATCGGGCTCGGCCGTCGGCGCATCGCGGCGATCGGCTCCCAGCCGCACCTGACCAACGAGACCGGGCGGCAGCGTCTGGCCGGCTACCGGCAGGCGTTGCGCGACGCGGGCCGGGTTCCCGAGCGCGCGATGGAAATGACGGTCAAGGCACTGCACCGGGCGGACGGCATGGCGGCGATGAACACCCTGCTCGCCCGGGAAGCGGTGCCCGACGGGGTGTTCTGCTTCACCGACGAGCTGGCGCTCGGTGCGCTGCGGGCGCTGGCCGATGCGGGTCTACGGGTACCGCAGGACGTGGCGCTCGTCGGGTTGGACGACATCGAGGACGGCCGGTTCAGCGTGCCCACCCTGACGACGATCGCGCCCGACAAGCACGCCATCGCCACCGCCTGCCTCGACCTGCTGGCCGACCGGATGGCCCATCCACACGGGCCGGGACGCGAGACCGTGGTCGGCCATCAGCTCCTGGTGCGGCAGAGCACCGGGGGCTGACGGGCACCGACCGCCTGCGACCATGCGGGAGGACGCGCGCCGATCAGCTGTCGGACACCTCGAACTCGCCCAGGCTGTCCCAGTGATCGCCGGGCATCACGGTGTTGCGGATCTTCGGGGTCTCGACCAGGTACTGCGGCAGTTCGGCTTGCGCCTTCTTGAAGTGCGGCGACGTGACGTGCGCCTCGGCGGCGTCCTCCTGGAAGGCCTCGATCAGGACGTACTCCGTGGGGTCCTCGACGCTGCGGGACCAGTCGTAGAAGATGTTGCCCGGCTCGCCGCGGGTGCCGGCGGTGAAATCTCGGGTCAGTTCGACCCACTGGTCGGCATGCTCCGGCTTCACCTTCCACTTGACGCAGATGAAGATCATCGGTGGCTCCTTCAGGTTTGCAGGACATCGGACGGAGGCGGCCTCCGGCGAGCGGGCTCGCCGTCGGATCCCGGCATGGTGCCATGCCTGCTGCCGCCGGACGACGGTGGGCGGAGCCGGGAAGAGCAGTCGCGCGACGCGTCCGCCCGCCGACCCGGCGCGGGGCGGCCGTCACCGGCCCGCCCACCCCGCTGCCAGCACGCCGACACAGGCTCGTATTGTGGTGTGCGTCACCGGTTCCGCCGCACACAGGAGTGCATTGATGACCGACCTGCCGACCGCCACTGCTTCTCCCGCCACCATCCCGCCGGAGGGCCGTCGGACGTTGATCCGGTTGCTCCGGGTCGCCTACCCGCACAGCTCCTTCCCGGACGGCCCGTACGAGCGGACCGCGGACGCCGTCATCGCCAAGGTCGACGGGTCGGTGTTCCAGGGCCTGAGCCTCGCGCACGGGCTGGCCTCCCTGGACGGCGCCGCCGCGGGTGCCCAGCGCGGCAAGAGGTTCGTCGACCTGGACGACACCGCGGCCTACTCGCTGCTGCGCGAGGTGGAGGGCGCCGATTTCTTCAAGCTCATCCGCAGCGTCGCGGTGGTCAGCCTCTACAACGACCAGGAGACGTGGTCGCTGCTGGGCTACGAGGGGTCCTCCTACGAGCACGGCGGCTATCTGCACCGCGGTTTCGACGACCTGGACTGGCTGCCCAACCCGCGCATCGAGGAATACGACGGACCCGAGGAATTCATCGAAGTGGCCCCCCACGACATGCCCGCAACCCACGTACCGGCAACCACCGGAGGGACGAAATGACCACCGCAGAAACCGATTGGCAGCACGGCGCTGCCGAGGGCAGCAAGCTCGGGACCCAGCAGGGCAGGCGGATCGCCGAGGACGACGAGGTGGTCGTCATCGTCGGGTCCGGCGCGGGCGGCGGAACGATCGCCTATGAGCTCACCGCGCGCGGGATCCCGTGCGTGGTACTGGAAGCCGGCCCGTACCTCAAGCCCGACGACTACGAGAACGACGAGTGGGCGGCGTTCGGCCAGATGGCCTGGCTGGACCACCGCACGGCCTCGGGCCCGTACCGGGTGGCCCGCGACTTCCCGAACCTACCGGCCTGGATAGTCAAGGCGGTGGGTGGCAGTACCACCCACTGGTCCGGTGCCACGCCGCGGTTCCGCGCCCACGAGTTCCAGACCAAGACCTACTACGGCGGAGTCCAGGGTGCCAACCTGCTGGACTGGCCGATCACGCTGGACGAGCTGGCGCCGTACTACGACCGGGCCGAGATCGCGATCGGCTCGACGCACCGGCACGGCCGGCCGGCACTGCCGGCCAACAACAACTACAAGGTGATGGCCAACGGCGCGCAGAAGGTCGGCTACCACTTCTACGCGACCGGCCCCTACGGCACCAACGCCGAGCCCTATGACGGGCGCCCCGCCTCGGTCCAGGACGGCTTCAACTTCCAGGGCGACAAGCACACCTCGAAATGGAGCACCGCGGTCCGGGAAATCCCGCGGGCCGTCGCGACCGGCCTGTGCGATCTGCGTCCGGAGTCGCACGCCGTGCAGGTCACGCACGACGCCAGCGGCCGGGCGAATGCCGTGCTGTACCTGGACAAGGCCGGAAACCTGCACCGCCAGGCGGCTTCCGCGGTCTGCGTGGCCGGCAACTCGATCGAATCGCCGCGGCTGCTGTTGCTCTCGGCCAGCGCGATGCACCCGGACGGTCTGGCCAACTCCTCCGGCCAGGTCGGGCGGAACTACATGCGGCACACCACCGGCTCGGTGTATGCGCGGTTCGACTCGCCGGTGCACATGTACCGCGGCGAGACGATGGCCGGCATCATCGCCGACGAGGCCCGGCTCGACACCTCGCGAGGTTTCGCAGGCGGCTACTACATGGAAACCCTCTCGCTGGGACCGGCTTTCCTCGCGGCGTTCGCCGAACCCGGCTCCTGGGGACCGGACTTCACCGCGATCATGGACGCCTACCGGAACACCGCGGGCATGTGGATCGTCGGAGAGGACCTGGCGCAGGAGACCAACCGGGTCACCCTGAACACCGAGTTCAAGGACCAGTGGGGCCTGCCGTCCGCCGACGTGCATTTCGCCGACCACCCTAATGACGTGGCGATGCGTGAGCACGGCTACAGCCGGGCCGACGAGATCTACCGGGCGGTCGGCTCGACCGGGACCCACCACACCCCGCCCTATCCGGCGACGCACAACCTCGGCACCTGCCGGATGAGCGAGCGCCCGGAGGACGGTGTCACCGACCGGTTCGGGCAGGCGCACGACGTACCGGGCCTGTTCGTCAGCGACGGCTCGCTGATGACCAGTGGGGCGGCGGCGAACCCCACGCTCACGATCGTCGCGCTGGCCATCCGGCAGGCGGAGTTCATCGCCGAGCAGTTCTTGACAGCCCGCAGCTGAGGTTGGCTGGGCCGACCCGCTCCGGCCCACGGTCGGCCCTGCCCTCCAGATCGACCGTGGCGGCTGGAAGGAGAAGTGGATGCGCACCGAACCATGCCAGAAGTGGGTTCGGGCTTACGTCGGAGACGAGAAGGTGGTCGACACCAGGGCTCCGGTGTTGTTCTGGAGTGACCGGCTGCCCGTCCCGTTCTACGCGGTTCCGGAAGCGGACGTGCTGGCGGGTGTGCTCGAGCCAGCCGCCGGCGAGCCGCCTACGCAGCCCTTCTTCTTCCTGCCGCAGGATCGGGTCGCCCAGTGGTACGACGTGGTGGTCGGCGGCAGCCGGCTGCCGCATGCCGCGTGGGTGCTCGAGGACCCGGAGCTGACCGGTCACGTCGTGGTGAGCTGGCAGCCGGGTTTGATCGACCGGTGGGTAGAGGAGGAGGAGGCCGTCGCCGGACACCCTCGAGACCCGCACCACCGGGTGGACGCGCTCCCGAGTTCGCGGACGGTCACGGTAGCTGTGCACGGCACCGTCGTGGCCGAATCGCAGGACCCGGTGCTGGTGTTCGAGACCAATCTGCCCACCCGGTACTACCTGCGGGTCGAGGACGTGGCAGACGGGGCGCTGGTCCCGGTGGAGAACATGAGCCACTGCCCGTACAAGGGCTACGCGGACCGCTACTGGGACGTCGTCGTCGATTCCGGTGAGCGGCTGGAGAAAGCGGCCTGGTCGTACACCGACCCGTTTCCTGCGGTCGGTGCCATCGCCGGTCGGATCGCGTTCTACGACGAATTCGTCGACGTCACCGTCGACGGCATTCCGCAGCAGCGCCCGGTGTCGCCGTTCAGCGAGCCGGCCAACCGGCCGAGTTGACGCCTGGTCAGTTCTGGCGGTAGGTGGTGCGGGCGCTGGCGACGGTGGTGCGGGACAGGGTGGGGTGACCGAAGAGGGCGCCGAAGGTGATCGGGTCGTCGGTGCTACAGGTCAGGGTGAGGGTGGCACCGGTGCGCGTCAGGGTGGTGGCCGCGTCCTTCGAGTGGACGGCGAGGTAGGTCTGCACGGCGTTCTGGGCCAGGGCGTCGCTGCTGTTGTCGGCGGTGATCGTGCCGGCGGCGGCCGCGGCGGCGCCGTCGCACAGGTGCTGGGCTCGTTGCCCGGCCAGGAACGCCGAACCGGCTGCGGTGATGCCGGCGGTCAGCAGCAGCAGGCACAGCAGCATGCCGATGACCAACGGCGTCACCGACCCGATGTCGTCGTCGGTCCGGTCGCCGGCGCGCGTCACGGACCTTCCCGGAGCGGGCTGATGGAGATGGTGTAGACGCCGGTGACGGTGTTGTTCGACCCGGTGACCACGGTCGGGACGCCCGGGAGCGTCAGTGCGGTGGTGACGCAGACGTCGTAGGTGGCGCCCGCTGCCAGCGTCGGGGTGATGGCGTCGCCCGTGCAGGAGCTGCCGGCGTTCACGAAATGGAGGTCGATCCCGCCGGCCGGGATGTTCTGGTCGGCGAGGTCGATGGCGGCGATGGTCTGCGCCCTGGCGATGCCCTCGGCGATGGTGGGCGCTGCGTCGATCGCCCGCCCGGCGTCGCGGGCGGCCTGGGTGACGGCGAGGGTGGCGGCCTGTAGTCGGAGCAGGCTGAGCAGCAGGTAGATGATCGGGACGAGCATCAGCACGGCGAGGAAGACCACTTCCAGAATGGCCCGCCCGCCGTCGACGTCGCCCGCCGAGGCGGCCGGGTCGGGCCCCGGGACGGGGGAGTCGGTGGGTTCCACCGGGCCGAACCAGCTTACCGTCGAGCCCGGGGTGGGCCCTGTCATCCGATCGTCTCCTTGACCGAGTGGCCCGTGACGTGGATGTCCGGGAGCACCCCGTCGAGCAGTCCGACGATGCCGGGCGTGCGCATCGAGCACGTCACTTGCACCAGTAGCCCGTCGGTGCTCGAACCGCAGGCCAACGACGCGCTGGTGGAACCGGCGACGCTGCCCTGCAACAGTTCCGCGACACGCCCCGAGGCGGCCGCCGGATCGATGTCGGCGTTGGCGATGTACCGCGCGGTATCTGCTGCGGCGGAGGTCAACAGGTTGCGCGAGTAAGCCCAGAAGCCGACCGAGATCAGTCCGACGAACACCAGCATGAGCATGACCAGCACCATGGCGAATTCTGCGACGGACGAGCCGGCGTCGGCCTCGCCCGCAACCGGGGCCGGTGCAGCAGCTATTGCTTGGTCCCGGCGCCGGACACCGAATCGAAGGCGTTCGTCACGGCTGCCAGCACCTGTGTTCTGAACACTCCCAGCAGTGCGATCACCACCGCAGCGGTCATCACGGTGATCATCACCCAGCCGGGGACGTCGCCGCGGTCGTGGTCGTCGTCGGACGGTGTTGCGAGAGCGGCGATGTGGTCGCTGACGGCCAGCAGCGCCGTCGTCATCCACAGCTGCAGGTGTAGGTAGGCATTGCGGGGCATCATTTTCTCCAGTTGTGTCGATCGGGGTGATCATTGGGCGACTGCGGTGATGGCGACCAGGCCGGGATAAAGGGCGAAAAGAATGGTGATGGGCAGAACGAGAAACACCACGGGAACCATCATGGCTATTTCCTTTTTGCCGCCGGATTCGAGCAGCTGCCGTTTGCCGAGCGCCCGGACATCGGCGGCCTGCGCCCGCAGGACGTCAGCCAGCGGGGTGCCGCGCTCGATGGCGACGGCCATGCCGTCGAGGAACCGGGACAGCGGTTCGAGGCGGGTGCGGTCGCGCAGAGTGGTGAGCGCCACCAGGAGCGGTGTGCCCGAACGTGTGTCGGCCAGGATGGAGCCCAGCTGGTCGACCAGGTGTCCGTGAGCCAACCGGGAGATCCGCTCGATGGCTCCGACAGGTCCTTCGCCGGCCGTGACCGCGAGGGCCAACATCTCGGCCACGACGGGGAACTCGGCCAGGATGTCGGCATCCCGCTTGGCCACCACCTGGGTCAACCACCAGTCCCGACCCAGCACACCGCCGACGGCGCAGACGAAGATCAGCACGACGAGGGTCAGCGGGTTGGTCTGGTCGAACAGCACGGCCAACAGGCCGATGCCCACACCGCCGGCGGTGGCGACGGCGCCCCAGAGCACCTGATCGGTGCGGAACTGCTCGACCGTCATCGGTGAATCGAGCGACTCCAGCCGCCGGCGCACCGACGCCTGTCCGCCGACGATCCGGTCCAGCATGGCGACCGCGTCGCGCATCAAGGGTGCCGTCAGCCGGGTCAGCGCACCGGCGGTGTCGGGGCGGTGGCGGATGAGCAGTTGGGACACCGTGGCGGTGTCGGCGAGGTAGGGGGCGATGCGGTCGGCGAGCGTCGGGCGACGGAACGGCGGGGAGGCAAGGATCGTCAGCAGCAGGCCGGCCGCGGCCATCCCGCCGAGTATGCCGCCCGCCAGCGCGGGACTCATCGAAGTACCCGCGTGTCCTCGGGGAGCCGGCCGATGCGGATCATCAGCCGGTAGGCGCCCAGCGACAACGCAGCACCGACGAGCAGGATCAGCGTCCCGGTCGGCGTGTCGTAGGCGGTCAGCGTCTCCTGTTGCGTAGCAAGGAGAACCAGCACCAGCCACGGCGCGCAGACCGCCATCCGGGCCGCGTTCACCGACCAGGACTGACGTGCCATCAGCTCTGACCGGGTCCGCGCGTCGTCCCGCAGAAAGGACGACAACGTGGTGAGCAGCCGTCCCAGGTCGGTACCACCGACCTCCCGCGCGACCCGCATGGATTCGCAGACCCGGTCGCCGACCGGGTCTGCCAGGGCGACCTTGAGCCGGTCGAGGCTGTCGTTGAACCGTCCGGTGGTGCGGTAGTCGGTGCCGAAGCGGCTGAACGGCTCGCGGAGCGCCTGCGGGCCGCGCACACCGATCGCCGAGAGCGCTTCCGGCAGGGACAGACCGGCCCGGACCCCGGAGGTGAGGTTGTCGACGACTTCCGGCCACAACTCGCGCAGGTCGGCCTGGCGACGGTGGCGGAGCCGGCTGACCAGCAGGCGGGGGATGGCGGTGGCGAAGGCGGCGAAGATGGCCGACACCGACAGCGAGCGGGTGGAGACGAGGCCGAGCAGTCCGACCAGCAGCGCGGACAGACCCTGCAGGGCGATCAGCTGCGCCGGCGTGACGCCGCTGAGGCCGGCCTGGGCAAGGTGCTCGCGCAGCCGATCGGTCCGGGCGTGGCTGTGGACGCGCCGCGGGCGCCCGGCGCACCCCTGCCAGACCAGCAGCACGCCGATGCCCAGCAGAAGGCCGACGAATGCGCCCACGTTTCCCCCTCGGCCCAGCAAATTGTCCCCGCCCCGGGACAACATATCGAATCCAACGCCGAACTCACACCTTTTCCCCGCATTGTGGACCAGCGGTGACGCTCTGCAATGTCGCTGCAGCAGAGGTCTTTTCGGCTGGGTTTCCCGATCGGGCCGGACAGCTGTGCACCATTCCCCTCAAGGGGGCGCGAAACCTTCGCACCGAAGTAACGCGCCGGCGAGCTGTCACCGGTCGAGGCGGCCCGCATCCCGCGGTCTTCGCTCCGAGGGTGCACCAGTGTCGCGACGGTGCGCTTGTGGCCGACTCAGGACCGGCCGATCACCGGCTCGACGAAGACCTGTTTGGCGGCCGTGTCCGCGACGAGGAAGTCGAGGTCGCACCCCTGCGGTGCCTGCAGCACGCAGCGCCGGTAAAGCGCCGGCCACCCCCGCAGGTGGGTCGACGGGCGTGGTTTCCACTGGGCCCGGCGCAGCGCCAGTTCGTCGGCGTCGATCGCCAGATCCAGTCGTCCGGCTTCCACATCCACCTCGACGGGATCTCCGTCGCGCACCAACGCCAGCGGGCCGCCGATCGCCGCCTCGGGGGCCGCGTGCAGGAACACCGTGCCGTAGCTGGTGCCGCTCATCCGGGCGTCGGTCACCCGCACCATGTCGGTGACGCCGCGGCGGGCAAGCCGGCGCGGTATCGGCACCATGCCCCACTCCGGCATGCCCGGGACCCCGACGGGCCCGCACCCGCGCAGTACGAGCACGGTGTCCTCTGCGACGTCCAACGCCGGATCGTCCAGCCGGGACCGCATGTCGCCGTAGTCGTCGAAGACGAGAGCGGGCCCGCGATGACGCCACAGTCCCTTCGACGACGTCGCGGCCTTGAGGATCGCGCCGTCCGGGGCCAGCGATCCCCTTACGGTGCGCAGGGCGGGGCCGTCGACGACGGGGTTCTGCAGCGGTCGGATCACCTCCGAAGGCAGGCCCGCGCGACCGGCCGGTGGCCCGCCGGTGACGGTGACCGCGGAGGTGTCGATCCGATCGATCACCACGTGCAGCAGGGCAGGCAAGCCGCCCGCCGCGTCGAACTCGGCCATCAGATACCGGCCGGTCGGCTCGACGTCGACGAGCACGGGTATCACCTCACCGATGTGCTGGAGCATCGCCGCGTCGAAGGTCAGCCCCCGGCGTCCGGCGATGGCGGCCAGGTGCAGCACCGCGTTCGTCGAGCCGGCGACAGCCTGCAGCACGGCAGCGGCATTGTGCAGGGCCGCCGGCGTGAGGATGTGGGAAGGCCGCAGATCCTCCCGGACCACGTCGACCGCGCGGCGCCCGGTCGCGGCGGCGATGGCCACGCTCCGGTCCGATCCGGCCTGCACGGTGGCGGCACCCGGCAGCGAGAAGCCCAGCGCCTCGGCCATCAGTGCCATGGTGGAGGCCGTTCCCATGGTGTTGCACGACCCGGTGCCGCACGAATAGCACTGCTCGAACTCGTGCCAGGTCTCGTCGCTGACCGCTCCGGCACGGCGTTGCTCCAACATCCGCCACAGATCGGTGCCGCTGCCGACGCGTGTGCCGCGGAACAGCGCTGCGGGGCGGTTCCCGCCGACCGCAAGAATCGACGGGATGTCGGTGCTGACGGCGCCCATCAGCGCGCCCGGCGTGCTCTTGTCGCAGTTGGTCAGCAGGACCAGTCCGTCGATCGGATTGGCGCGAACCGTCTCCTCCACCTCGATGGCCAGCAGATTGCGGTAGAGCATGGCGCTGGGCTTCATCAGGTCCTCGCCGAGCGACAGCGTCGGGAACACCACCGGGACGCCGCCGGCCTCCCGGACCCCCGCGGCCGCAGCTGCGGCCAGGTCTGCCAGGGGCAAGTTGCACGGATTGAGATCGCTCGCGCTGTGGCAGATGCCGATGATGGGACGATCGTTGGAGGACGTGACGGCGGCGCCACCCATGCGCAGGGCGACCCGGTGTCCCACTGCTGTCTCGTCGTCGCCCGCCGTCCATCCCGACGAGCGGAGCGGGCGCTTCACTGCTGCGCCATGCCGGTGATCAGCTGGTCTGCCGCCTCCACCAACGACTCCAACGCCCCGGGGCGCAGCACCGTCTGCCAGGTCTGGTAGCGGTCCACCGCAAAGGTTTCCCGCGGCGGCAGATAGACCCAGCCGGGGCCGTTGGTGAGGTTCAGCACGAGGATCACCTTGTCCGGGTGCCGTTGTCGCAGCGTCCGCTGGAATGCCGAATACGCCTCGCCCGGCTGCGCCACCAGGTAGGCATCGCCCAACCGCCACACCCACAGTGGGTGCTGCACCGTCTGGTCGAGGGGAATGGCGGCTCCGGTCGGCCGGTAGGTCGCCTGCAATCGCTGCGCGCGCTGCAACCGTTCCCGTCGGGCCCGGGCGTCGATGTCGGCCCACCGCGCGTCCAGCTCGGCGATCGACGGCAGCTCGCGCAGGCGCACGTCGACGTCGGAGGTCACCGCCGACCGCTGCGACGACCACGTCCCGGGCACCTCGTCCCACAGCGCGAGCGGGGCGCCCGATTCGACCGTCCGGTCCAGACCGAGCGCCGTTCCTGGAGGCGGCAGCGTTCCGAGCACGCCGAGCGCACTGTGTCCCAGAGCGTCGCCGTACCGGTCCGCGCGCGCGGGGTCGGCCAGGTACTGCACCGGCCCGGACAGGTCACCACTGGCGCCCTGCAGAAACAGGCATGGTGCGTCGCCGGTCGCCGATTCCACGCGGTTCCGCATCGCCCCGACGAAATCCGGCGACAGCAGGGTGTTGTCGAAACCCAGGGTCGTCGGATGACAGGCATAGTTCACTATGGTCGCGGTGATCGAGCCGTCCGCTCTGCTCAGCCGCCCGACGAGCAGCGCGCCGTCGGCGACCGTTCCGGGCTCGAAGCCCAGCAGCACCCGGTCGGCCACCTGCTGGTCCCGATTGACGGCCAGCCCGCTGGTGCCCGCACCGAAGGTCAGGATGCCGGGTGCCAGGTCGTCGACCGCGAGACGACTCACTTCGACGGCTGCGGCGCGCACCGACTCGAGGTAGGCCGGCACCAGCGCACCGCCGGGCAGGTCGATGTCGTCCGAGCAGATCGACGGCCCGGCGTGGGTGTGCACCAGGTGCAGCAGGACTCGATCGGGGGTCAGTCCGAACGCACGCAGGACCGCGCCGCGCACGGCCAGCTCGTCCTTGACGGTGCGCCACCAGCCGAGGTCGGCGGTCAGCAGCAGCTGCAGGCCGTCCCCGGTGGCGGACGTCGATGCCAGTGCCGTCATCGTCAGGGGCCGATGAACTCCGGTACTGAGGTCCGCATCGCCGAAACCCCAGTTGCGCATGCGGATCCCGACCGGCGGCGTGATGTCGACGCGTCCCACACCGAACCTGCCGGAGCATCCGGGAGGCTGCCACCAGGACGACCTGGACAGTGCGGATCCGCTGTGCAGCAGGCCATGCGCTGCGGCGGTCGTCGGCTCGGCACTCATCGGGCCAGGCTATGCGCCCCGGCGACAGCGGCTGAACGACGTTCGGGGGGACAGAACGTCGCGGGCTTGGCTGTTCGGTCCTGCCGAACACCGTTCCGCTGAGGGCAGGTGCTTCGTACTCTTCCCTGATGACACAGCTGTTCATGACCCATCCCGGGCCACTGCCCGGGAAGGTTCCTGCCGTCGGCGGCATCCGCCCGGCAACCGACAGCGACGGTCCGGCGTTGGCGCACCTGCTCACCGCCACCTTCGACGAGTCCTGGAGCGTCGATCGTGTTCGCTCCGACCTGCTCGGCGCGCCCGACGTGCCGGTCACCTGGGTGCTTCCCGCCGGCAACGACACCATCGCAGCGACCGCATCCGAACGCCTGCTGCCCGCCTCCTACCCCGGAGCCGGCTACGTCCACTACGTCGCCGTGGCGGCCACCGAGCGCGGACGGGGACTGGGGACCGCCCTGACGCTCCGCACCCTGGCCGGTTTCACAGCCCGCGGTCTTCGGACGGCGGTGCTGGAGACCGATGATTTCCGCCGGTCGGCTTTGGTGATCTACCTCCGGCTCGGCTTCGTCCCCACCTACCGGAGCGAGGCCGAGATGCTGGCGTGGTCGCGGCTCTTCCCGGAACTGATGGCCGGCGTGCGGGTGCCGGCATGACCGTCCGCCCGTCCCTGCGCGTCGGCATCGCCGGAGCCGTCCGGGGCGGTGGCTTCCTGACCGCCACGCGCCACGATGCCGCTCGGGCGACCCTCGCCGCAGCCTACGACCCGGATCCGGTGGCACTGGAGGCATTCGGTGACCGGAGCGGGGTGCAGCAGCTGTGCGCGTCCTTCGACGAACTGCTCGACAACGTCGATGCCGTCGTGCTGTCCTCGCCGCAGCAGCACCACGCGCCGCAGGCCGTCGCCGCCCTGGAACGGGGGATCTCGGTGTTGAGCGAGGTTCCGGCCGCGGTCAGCATCGAACAGGCCACGCAGCTGGTCGGCGCGGCCCGCAAGAGCAGTGCGCGCTATGCGATGGCCGAGAACTACTGCTACACCCGGCCCAATCTGATCGTCGGTGCCATGGCGCGCGCGGGTGCCTTCGGGGACCTGTACTACGGCGAGGGCGAGTACCTGCACGAGATGAAGTCGTGGCACACCAAGGCTTCCGGTGCCCCGACGTGGCGCTACCACTGGCAGGTCGGGCGCGACGGGCACACCTATCCCACCCACAGCCTCGGGCCGCTGCTGCAGTGGTTCGACGACAGGGTCGTCGCGGTCAGTTGCGTCGGGACCGGACGCCACACCGATCCCGAGCACGAACTGCAGGACACCACCATCCTGCTGGCCAGGACTTCGCGCGGGCGTCTGCTCCGCCTTCGTTTCGACCTGCTGTCGAACCGGCCGGAATTGTGGGACTACTACACGGTGCAGGGAACCGGCGGCGCCTACGAGGCCGCCCGCACCTCGGGCGGGCAACCGGTCGTCTATCTGCACGGCCGGTCACCGGCCGAGACCTGGGAACCGCTGGAGAACTACGCGGAACTGTACCTGCCGCACCGGTACGCCGATCCGCCGGCCGATGCCGGGCACTGGGGGTCGGATGTCTGGCCCCTGCGCGACTTCCTCGACTCGGTCCTGGAGGACCGGCCCGTCGAGGTCGACGTCTATGCCGCGCTGAACATGACGCTTCCGGGCTTCGCCGCGGAAGAGTCGATCCACCGCAACGGTGACTGGGTGCACGTCCCGGACCCGCGGTTCTTCACCGCTGGAATCGGCGTGGACCCCGGTCGCGAAGCTCCACTGGCCTGACCGGCGCCGACCGGTCGAGCACAGCACCGCTCCCCTCGAGAATACGAACCGCAAAGGAGAACCGATGACGTCCTGGAAGATGCGCACGGCTTTACTGTCGGTGGTACCTCTGCTGGCACTGACCGCCTGCAGCAGCAGCAGCAGCCCGGCGGCGGGTCCGTCGTCCAGCGCCGGCACCGCCAGTGCGAGCAGCGCAGGTGGCGCGACCGCGAGCGGGACGTCGTCGTCATCGGCGGCCGCCCTGTCCGGCTCCCTGACGATCTGGAACCGTGGCCCGATCGACGACACCACGGCGCTCAAGCCGTTGATCGACGGCTTCAAGAAGAAGTACCCGACGGTCACCATCAATGCCGTCGCGCAGCCAGGGGACAACTACTTCGCCGTGCTGCAGGCGGCGGTGATCGGTTCCAAGGGACCAGACATCGCGTCGATGTTCCCGGGCGGTTACCAGGTGCAATTCCAGAACAAGATGCTCGACCTGAACAAATACATTCCCAAGTCCGAACTGGAAGCTGTGGGCGCGCAGTACTACGCGCAGGACGGTGACCTGTCGAAGGCGACCTACGGCGTACCGGTGACCAGCAGCTTCTACGGCATGTTCTACAACAAGAAGGTGCTCTCCGCCGTCGGCGTGACGGCATTTCCGACGACGTGGACCGAGCTGAACACCGCCTGCGCCAAAGTGAAAGCAGCGGGGAAGACCTGTCTCGGTTACGGCAGCGACTCCGGCTCCGGCGGGTTCCCGGCATTTCTCGACTGGTCCTACCTGGTCGGCGCGGTGGACGACCTCAAGGGGTGGGACGCCATGCTGACCGGGCAGAAGAGCTACAACTCGCCGGAGGTCGCCGCCCAGGTGACCAAGTGGGCGGCGCTCCGGACCGCCGGCTACACCAACGACGACGTGCTGACCTGGCGTGGGGTGCGGGCCGGATTCGCCAACGGATCGGTGGCCATGGTAATGGGCGGCAGCTGGGACACGCCCGGTTACGAGAAGGCGCTGGGCACGCAGGTGGCGGTGATGCCGGCACCGTTCGCCGACACACCGCAGAAGAAGCTGGTCCGGCTGCCCGACAACGGTTACGACGTCCTCAAGTCGACGAAGAATCCGCAGGCCGCTGCCGCGTTCGAGGCGTACATCATCTCGGCCGAAGGGCAGAAGGTCGTCGCCGCGGCGGGACAGGTGCCCAGCCGGACCGGTGTGCTGACCACCGATCCGGTCAACGGAGCCCTGCTGAAGACGGCGGCGACGCCGGGCTGGACCGCCATCCCGATGTTCGACAACTTCACCGCGCCCTCGGTCACCGACGCGCTGACCAGCGGCCTGAACAGCGTCCTGGCCGGGAAGACGAGCCCGTCCGACGTGCTGGGCAAGTTGGATTCCGCCACCAAGTCGCTGACGTCCGCGCAGCGGGTCGACTACCACCTCGGCAGCTAGTGGCCTCGGCAACACCGGCCGTCCGGGTCGGCGGACCAGCGGGGTCGCCGCCCGGCGGACGACCGCTGCGCCTGCGTTCGCGCCGGTCCCTGACAGGGGCGCTGTTCGCGCTGCCGGCGATCCTGCTGGTGGCGGGTCTGCTGGTGCTCCCGGCGGTGCAGGCGCTCTACTACAGCTTCACCTCGTGGGACGGGACGGACGCGCAGTGGATCGGGTTGCAGAACTACACCACGGGCCTGTTCGGCAATCCGGACTTCCGGCGGATCCTGCTCAACAACGCGATCATCATCGCCAGCGTTCCGGTCGAGGTAGCGGTGGCACTGGTCGTTTCGTACCTGTTGATGCTGCAGCGCCAGGCCAAGCAGGTGTTCCGGGCGATCTTCTTCGTGCCGGTGGCGCTGTCCTGGGTGGTCATCGGCCTGACCTTCGGCTACCTGTTCTCCTCACGGGGAGCGGTGAACTCGCTGCTCGACCACCTCGGTCTGCACGCGCTGACCAGCGACTGGCTGGCCGGCAGCTGGACGTCGTTGCTCGCCTTGATCCTCGCGTTCAGCTGGAGCTATCTGGGCATCAACGTGGTGCTGCTGTCCACCGGCCTCGCCACGGTGGACCCGGCAGTGCTGGAGGCGGCCCGGCTGGACGGGGCCGGTGGCCTCGCCATGCTGCGGCAGGTCCTGCTTCCGCAGATCCGCCGGTACGTGGAGCTCGCGCTCATCGTCACCATGTCGGCGGCCATCACCCAGATCTTCGGGCTCATCTACACGATGACCGCGGGCGGGCCCGATCGGTCCACCACGACACTGGAGTACGCGCTTTACCAGACGTCCTTCTCGCAGGGCAATTTCGGGCAGGGCGCCGCGTTGGGCATCGTGCTGTTCGTGGTGTCCCTCGGCGTCACCGTCGTGCGCATCCGGTCGGGGGTGTCCGCCCGTGACTGACCTAGCGCTCGCGACGCGCATTCCGCCGGCCGGGCGGGCGCGGACACCGGGCCTCCGGTCGATCGCCGGCATGGCCGGGCTGGTCGCCCTGATCGTGCTGGCCATGGTCACCATCGCGCCGATCGCCTACATGCTGGTCACGTCGCTGCATGCCGATGAGACCGCCACCAGCTGGACGCTCGCACAGTGGCGGGAGCTGGTCGGCCAGCCGGAACTGCTGCGCGCCATCGGCAATTCCGCCGCGCTGTGCGTCCTGGCCATCGTCATCCAGGCCACCATCGGGGCGCTGGCAGGTTTCGCCTTCGGCGCCCTGCGATTCCCGGGATCGCAGGCCATTCTCTCGCTGTTGATCGTGCTGATGTTGATCCCGCTGCAGACCTACATCATTCCCGAGTTCGTCAACGTCGGACGGCTGCAACTGGTCGGCAACGTGCCGATGGTTGCGCTGATCTACGCGGGCACGCAGATGCCGTTCGCGGTCTTCATCCTCACCAACTTCTTCCGCTCGCTGCCCGAGGAGCTGCTCGAGTCGGCCATCATCGACGGCGCGTCCTATCCGCGCGCCTTCTTCAGCGTGCTGCTGCCGCTGGCCCGCCCCGCACTGATCACCCTGGGGGTACTGACCTTCATCGGCGTCTGGAACGACCTGCTCGTCGCCCTGCTCTTCCTGCCCGACGGCGACACCCACACCGTGGGCGTTCTGCTGGCCACCGTCAATTCCACCAGGACGTTCGACATCAATCAGGTCATGGCCACCTCGTTGGCCAGTGCCATTCCGTGCCTGCTGGTCTTTCTGGTCTTCCAGCGGTACCTGGTCACCGGGCTGACGGCAGGTATCGGCAAATGAGCGTCCAGAACCCGAGTCGGACGGGCGGCGGGAATCTCGATCCGCGCTATCGCATCCGCAGTGTCGACCGGGCACTGGAGGTGCTCGACGTGCTGGCCGCTGCCACGCAGGGGATGGGGGTCTCGGCGATCGCCCGCCAGCTCGGCGCGTCCAAGAGCGCGATGTTCGCGGTGCTGCAGACTTTGGAGTCCCGCAACCTGGTCAGCTCCACCGGAGAGATGACCTCGCGGCTGTACACCCTCGGACTCGGCCTGGCGCGCCTGGGCGACCGCGCGCTGCACCAGGTCTCCCTGCGCGATGTCGCGATGCCGCACCTGGCCGAGCTGGGGGCCGCGACCAGGTTGAGCACGCGGGTATCGGTGCTCGAAGGGGAGTCGGCGGTGGTCGTCGGTCAGGTCGACAGCCCGGCGGGTGTCCGGTTCAACCTCAACATGGGCGGGCGGGAAAGGTTGCACTGCATCGGAATGGGCAAGGCCATTCTGGCCTGCCAACCGGAGGCCGCCGTCCGGCTGGACGCGCAGCGGCACGGACTGGTGGCGCGGACGCAGCACACCATCGTCGATCCCGATGCGCTGCTCGCCGACCTGGCGAAGGTGCGCAAACGTGGTTTCGCGCTCGACGACGAGGAGGATGCCGACGGCATCTGCTGCATCGGCGCACCCGTCTTCGATCACCGTGACAAGTGCACCGGCGCCATCAGCGTGACCGGTCTGAAGCCGATGTTCCCGTCGGCGGACGTCATGCGCATCGGCACGATGGTTGCCCGCACCGCGCGGCTCATCTCCCGCGAGCTCGGCGCCACAGCATGACGGGCACCGGTCCCACTGTGCTGATCACCGGGGCTTCGCGCGGCATCGGACGCGCCATCGCGGTCGCGTTCGCCGCTGCCGGCGCACGACTCGCCGTCATCGACCATCCCGACGCAGACGCCGCCGGCCTGCGGAGCGAGGTGCCCGGCGGGCAGATCGACTGGTACTCCCAGGATCTGGCCGACACCCATCTGCTGGTGCCGCTGGTGGACCGGATCTGGGCCGAGTCCGGGCCGGTCGACGTCCTGGTCAACAACGCGGGAACCGCTGTGCTGGGCCACTTCAACGAGATCGACACCGCGGCCTGGCGCCACCTGATGGCGGTGAACCTGGATGCGCCGTTCTTCCTGTCGCAGCGGACGGCCGAGCACATGGTCGCGCGCGGCAGTGGTGGACGGATCATCATGATCTCGTCCAAGAACGGGCTCGTGGCCGAGCCCGGCCTGGTCGGGTACAACGCGTCCAAGGGCGGCCTCGAGCTGATGGCGCGCAGTCTCGCCGTCGAGCTCGGGCGGGCCGGTATCACGGTGAACACCGTGTGCCCCGGCATGATCGACACGGAGCTCGCCGAGAACTTCGCCCTGGATTGGCCGGCCTTCCGCCAGTACTACGAAGAACACATTCCCGCGCAGTCGGTGTTAGGCAGTGTTGAGGACGTCGCCGCCGCCGTGCTGTACCTGGCGTCGCCGGGCGCCCGGTACGTCACGGGAACCGCTCTGGTCGTGGACGGCGGAGTGCTGGCGAATCAGGTTCCGCGGCTGCAGTTCATGAACCCCTACGTGTCGACGTTGCCGGCGGCTACCGGCCATCACCGATCGGCCGCGCCCGCGGCCGGAGAAAAGAGCTGACATGCACGGTTCGTCGATGCTGGGAAAGCTGGGACTTCCGGCGAGGGACGCGTACGAGCTGCCCACCTCGAACCTGCGCTTTCCCGACGGTAGCCGATGGCACATCGAGATCCCCTCGTGCGAAGGACCTCTCGCCCTGGCGGCGGTGATCGACGAGGCGAAGCGACGGGCCGTACCGGTGCACCGCATCAGTCAGGGCAGCGGGATCATGCTGCAGACGGACGACGAGATCACCGAGATGCTCACCCTGGGCGCCGAGCACGCCATCGAGATCTGCCTGTTCGTCGGTCCCCGGGCGTCGTGGGATACCGGTGTGCAGGCTGCCTCGCTCGGCGGCCGGGTGGTGGCGGGGGCGTTGCGTGGTGCCGACCAGCTCGCCTTCGGGCTGTCCGACATCATCCGCGGGGTCGACCTGGGCCTCCGGTCCGTGCTGATCTCCGATCTGGGCCTGCTGCACGTCGTGGGGCAGCTGAAGAAGTCCGGCGATCTCCCGGCCGAGCTCATCGTGAAGGTGTCCGCCTCGCTCCCGGCGGCGAATCCGGCCACCGCGCGGCTGCTGGAAGACGTCGGCGCCACCACGCTCAACCTGCCGGTCGATCTGAGCCTGCCGATGCTCGCAGCGATCCGATCGGCGGTGCAGCTGCCGCTGGACCTCTACATCGAGTCCTCCGACGACTTCGGCGGCGTGGTCCGCCACTACGAGATCCCGGCGATCGTCCGGGTCGCCGCGCCGGTCCACCTGAAGTTCGCCGTCCGCAACGCACCGAACATCTATCCGGCCGGCCAGCACATCGCCGGCACGGTGGAGGCGATGGCCCGCGAACGCGTGCGCCGTGCACAGATCGGGCTGGCCTTGCTGGACCGCTATTCCGACGACGGTTCGGCCGCCCTGACCCTCTCCTGATCGACGGAAAACGACCGAGGCCGCCCCGATCCGACATGCTGCAGGGAGCTGAACGGTCCTCACGGAGGGTGGGTTCTGCGCCTGAAAGTCGTCAACATGCACGAGGCCGAGACGAACCTGTCCGGCCTGGTCGATGAGGAGTTCCTGATCGCCCGGAACGGTGTTCCGGTCGCGCGGGTGACACCGCTGCGGCGACCGCCGGCCGACTCGAGGTTTTCATCCGTCACTGTCCGTTCCCGCTGACTTCGACCGGATGCACGACGACGAGATCGCCGATTTCTTCGACGGGTTGCCTTCGTCGCAACCTGGCGAGTAGCTGATGAGCGGGTACCTGCTCGACACCCGCGTTCTGCTGTGGCTCGGCAACGCAACGCCCCTGTCCGACCGGGGGAACGCCCTCATCGACTCCGGTGCCGCCTTGTATTTCTCCGTCGCCTCCGTGGGGAACTCGTGATCAAGAGCGCGATGGGCGGATGGACTTCTCGGTGGACGTGCAGGCATTCCGATCGGACGCGCTGGACGCCGGATACCTGGAACCGAACATCGATGCGCGGCATGCCATCGCAGTCGGTACTCCTCCCGCCATTCACCGCGACCCCACCCGTCACGGCTCCATTGCGGGGTCGGCGCTCGACCCCCGGGACGAGTGGCGTGCAACAACTATCGGCTCGGCTTGGTCGATCTTCGCGAGCCTGTTCGGAGTACGACCTGCTCGCTGGTCACTGCAGCGCCGCCCGAATCGGCGCTTGCATCGGCGCGCCGCACGACTCACACTCCTGCAGAGAAAGTGACCGCCAGGAAAGGATCAGATGACAGAGCGCCATGCTGTGTCGACGCGTCAAGCACCCGCCGCACTCGGTCCGTACAGCCAGGCCATCGTGGCCGGCGGCTTCGTCTTCTGTTCCGGCACAGCGGGAATCGATCCAGCGACGGGTGTCGCGTCACCGGACATCGCCGAGCAGACGGACCAGGCCCTCCGCAACGTCGCGGCGATCCTCCAGGAGGCCGGCGCGTCCATGGCTGATCTGGTCAAGACCACGATCTTCTATGCGTCGGTGGACGACTTCGCCGCCATCAACGAGGTGTATGCCCGCCACATGCCCGATCCGCCGCCGGCCCGCTCGGCACCGGCGAACGTCCGCCTGCCCCGCGGTCTGCTCATCTCCATCGAAGCGATCGCCGCGTTGCCCACGCCTACTGCCTGACGGAGGCGGGAGGTGGCTCGATCTGCCTCGCTCCGTCCCGGGCGAGGCCGTTCACTGCTGATTGATCGACGACACGGGCGGGCGGTTCACCAATGGCCGAGCCGATCGCACCAGAGCGAAGAACACCGGCGGAAGCACGATCTCGATGACGGTCAGGACTGTCTGGAACCACTGGGGCCAACCGCGGTCGATGATCGACACGACCCGTCCGACGGCGCCAAGAGCGAAGATGCCGGCCAGGAATTGAATCAGTCGGCCGGGTATCGGCGTCTGACGCGCAGCCCACACCCAGGCCAATCCGTAGCCGAGAAAGATCGCCCCGTAGTAGCGCTCGCGGGAGTCGACGGTGGCACCGGACAGACCTTCGCCGGGGACCGACCGGATCCCGAGCAGGAAGTGGTAGACCCCGATCAGGGCGCACGCTACGCCCATCACCAGGCTGAGGGTTCGCAGTGCTCGCATCATGGGTCCTCCATCACCGGCCAGTGGGTGACCGTCTCGGGCACGGAGTCGGAGACGGTGTGTTCCTAGATTGATCGTTCTAGCAAGACGGTATCGTAGGGTGAATTCCTGCACCAGCCCCGATCGGGAAAGGAATCCGACGCGGTGGACACCCGCTCACGCATCGTCGCTGCCACTGCCCAGCTGTTCCAACGTCAGGGATTCACCGGCACCGGTCTGAAGCAGATCTCGCACGCCGCCAACGCTCCGTCCGGCTCGATCTACCATTTCTTTCCCGGCGGCAAGAACGAGCTCGCGGACGAGGTGATCCGCACCGCCGGCGTGGCCTACGGGGAACACGTCATGTCGATCTTCGACTCCTGCCCGGACCTGCCGACCGCCGTGGACGTCGCGTTCGCCACCGCGGCTCGAGTGCTGGTCGATGCCAACTTCGCCGACGCATGCCCGATCGCGACGGTCGCCCTGGAGGTGGCGAGTTCCGACGAGACACTGCGGCGTGCCACCGCGGACGTGTTCACCGGGTGGATCGACGCCGGGGTGGCGCGGATCCCCGCTCCGCCCCTGACGCAGGAAGCCAAGCGCCGCTTCGTCATCGGGTTCATCAACAGCCTGGAGGGAGCGTTCGTGCTCGCCCGGGCGCTCCGGTCCACCGAGCCACTGGAAGCGGCGTCGCGCATGGTCCGGCTTGCCGCAGAGGCGGAACTCGAGGCCGCCTCCGGCTGACTCTCCGTGTCGAACTCGCGCCCCCTCCCCGGCCGGAGAGCTGCGAAGACGGCGACGGCCCATTGCGGCCCGTCTCCGGTCAGAGCCGGTCGACGACCAGGGGCGTCAACGGCACCGAGCAGCAGGGCAGGAAGCGGCCCTTCGCGATTTCCTTCGGGCGGATGCCGCCGCCGTGCTGCATGTCGACCTCGCCCGACACCAGAACGCTCTTGCAGGTGCCGCAGAGCCCCTGCGAACACGAAGAGGGCAGCGTGATGCCGGCGGCCGCCGCGGCCTGCAGCACGGTGCTCCCGGCTGGACTGTGCACGGTGCGGGCGAGGTGGACGAATTCCACGTCGAAGCCGCTGTGCACCAGATGATCCGCCGCCGGCGCGTGCTCGAGCGTCAGGGACCTCGCCGGGTCCGGAAAGCTGAAGCTCTCCCGGTGCAGCCGATCCGGTGGGCAACCCAGATCCAGCAGGTGCTGCTGGATGTCCCGCATGAACGGCTCGGGTCCACAGGTGAGCACGGTGCGCTCGGCCAGGTCGGGCACCACTCGCACCAGGAGCTCGGCGGTGATCCGCCCGCGCTGCCCGGCCCAGCCGCCGGTGCCGGTTTTCACCACCGGAACGACCCGCAGTCCGGGAACGTCGTCGGCCACGACCGCGAGCTCCCCGGCGTGCAGCAGGTCGGCGGGGGAGCGCGCGGCGTGCACCAGCACCGCGTCCACCTCTCCGCCGGTGTCGTGCAGTTCGCGGAGCATCGACAGGAACGGGGTGATGCCGCTCCCGGCCGCCAGCAGCAGGTAGCTCGACGCCGGGTGATCGGTGAAGGTGAAGTCGCCCAGCGGCGCCGAGATGGCACGGATCGACATGCCGGGCCGGAGTTCGTCGTGCAGCCAGGTCGACACGACACCGCCCTCGCGACGGCGGACGGTGATCGCCACCGCGTCCGGCCGACTCGGCGGGCTGGACATGCTGTAGCTGCGCAACACTTCCCGCCCGCCGATTCCGAAGGCGAACACCAGGTGCTGCCCGGCCCGGAAGCGGAACAGCTGCGGCGTGCGGGGCACGAACACGAAGGTCTTGACCGTCGCGGTCAGGGTTCGGACTGCGCGGCAGACGAGAACGTCGTCGACATCCGGGTCCCACAGCGGAGTGCTCGCCGTCCCGGGCAACAGGTGGGGCGGAGCCGGTGGAACGGACGTCACAGGATCTCGGCGACCCGCTGCACGTACCAGTTGCAGAACGCTTCGACCTGGTATTCCGGGGGGAGGTAGGGGCCGGGCTGGTAGGCCGGGTTGCTGACGCCGGCATGCGCCCGCGCGACGAAAGCCCGGTCCTGGTCGTTGGTCTGCCGCCAGACGTAGGTCAACTTGTCGACGTCGTAGTCCACGCCCTCCACGGCGTCGGTGGCGACCAGCCAGGTGGTGCGCAGCAGCGACCGGTTCGCGGACAGCGGGAGCACGGTGAAGGTGACGACGTGGTCGGACAGGAAGTGGAACCAGGCGTTGGGCTGCAGGTGCATCGACAACCGGCCGAGGCGTGGCTCGGCGAAGTCGCCGAGCAGCTTCCGGCTGGCCAGCGTGCCGTCCACGGTGAACGACTCGCCGGCCATGTCCAGCGGCTCGCGTTCGATGCGGAACCCGGTGCGCCGGGTGTCCAGTTGCTCGATCGCCCGGAAGGGCAGGCCGTTGCGCGCGCAGATCTGCTCGAACTCGGCCTTGGCGGCCAGGTACCGGTTCCACGCCGGGCGCAGCCGCGCACCGATGTCCTCCTCGCGGTACCCGTAGACCGGGAACAGCGAGCACAGCAACTCGGGATGACCGCCGCAGTGGGTGCATTCGCGGTTGTTCTCCATCACCAACTTCCAGTTGCCGTCCTCGACGATGTCGATCTGCCGGGCGACTTTCGTCTTCAGCACCTGATGCGGCGTGAGGTAGGGGGAGACCGTCGCGGCGTAGTCGTCGAAGTCGTCCGGCGGATCGTCGGCCAGGCAGACGAAGATCAAGCCGGCGACGGTGCGGACGGCCACCTTCCGCAGCGAGAACAGCGACCTGTCGAACTCCGGCGGGGTCGACTCCGCATGCAGCAGGTGGCCTTCCAAGTCGTAGGTCCACTGGTGGTAGGGGCAGACGATGTTGCCGACCGACCCGCAGGCATCGTCGAGCAGTCGGGAACCGCGGTGCCGGCAGACGTTGTGGAAGGCCCGGATCTCCTCGTCGTCGTCGCGGGTGACGATGACCGAATAGGCGCCGATGGAGATGGTGAGGTAATCGCCGGCGTCGGCCAGCTCCGGTTCCACCGCGACGAAGATCCACGACCGGTAGAACACTGCCTCGAGGTCGGTGGTCAGCGCTTCCGGCGACGCGTAGAGCGCGCCGTCCAGGGACCGGCCGGCGGTCCGGTCGGTGATCAGTCGCGCGATGTCGGGACGGCTCAGGGTGGTGGTCACGGTCGGTCTCTTCCAGTCAACGGGGTTCAGCATGTATTACGGCGCTCGTTTTCGGCTCTTGACCGGTGGGTTCGGCGTGAGTCGCCGCCGGATGTAGTCGTGCAGCAGCGCCCGGCCCTTTGCCGGGCCGATCTCCCCCCTGGGGAGGAACGCCTGGGCCGCCCATCCGTCGAACACCGCCATGAACTCCGTTGCGGCAACAACGATGTCGTCGAAGCGCAGGGTGCCGGCCCGCTGGCCGCGGCGCAGGATCTCGACGATGTCGCGGCGCCACTGCACGTACACCTGCGCCTGCCAGTCGGCGTAGAACCTCTCGTGTGCGGACAACGTCCAGAAGTCCAGCCACAGTCGCCAGTGCTCCACCGTGCGGTCCCCGTCGGCGAAGAAGCCGTCCACCATCAACCCGAGCGCGACGTGACCGTCGGGCTCCGCGGCTGCCCGCGCGGAGATCGGTCGGTAGAAGTCCTCCATCTCGGCATGCAGCACCTCGGACAGCAGTTCGGCGATACCGGTGAAGTGGTAGCTGACGGTGCCGAGCGAGACTTCGGCGCGCTGGGCGATGTCGCGCATGGACGCGGAGAACAGGCCGCGGTCGGCGATGAGCACCCTCGCCGCCTCGACGATCAACTGGCGACGGATCTCCGTGGGTTGCCGCACACGCTGTGTTTCCCGCCTGGCCCGCCCGGTCACCGCGTGACCGGTGCGGTTGGAACACCGGGTGCCATCGTCATCCTCCGTCAGCGGTGCGATGCAACTGCGTGGTTTCGATCTCAACACGACGTCCTCGGGATGCGGCCGTGCCACGTGCGATCGAAGACGGTATCGCCGTCGCATTCGGCATGTACGCGGTGCACGGTGCGAAAGTGCGTGCTGTCCGCGGTCATCTCGGCGTCCACCTCGATTCCGACCTGCCAGCCGGGCCGGGCCAACCCGATCCGCCAGGTGGACGCGGCGGTCGCCGACAACGGATCGCCGTCGACGATCGAGTACGACTCCACCGCCTGTTCGCGGTAGTCAAGTCCATCCGGGTAACGCCGGTCGCCGCCGTACTTCGGGTCGACCGTCAGGGTCCATCGACCGGTCGCCGGTTCGTAGGTCACTTCCCGCTCGGCACGCCGGCCCTCCGCCCGCGGGATGGTGACGGCCAGCGGCGGCGCCTGGTCCGGTGGCTCGAAGTGCACGGGCACGCCGGCGTCGCCGCGGTCCCGGACCGGCAGCGTCAGCACGCTTCTCGCCAGGTCGATCTCGAGAACGGCCTCGCCCGGATGCGGCCAAACCCACGGCCAGTAGGTCGTCGACAGCGACAGGCGCAGGCGGTGACCGCGTGGGATCGACCAGCCGGTGGCGACCATCGGGAGGTCCACCACCATGCGCGCCCCGGGAACCACGGCGACGTCGGAGGCCATGCCGTCCCGGGAGCGGAGGTTGAGCACCCCCCTGGTCACCAGGGTGGACCGCCCGTCGGGCGCGACGTCGCAGAGCCGGGTGACGACATGTGCTGCCGCGGATGCCGTGAGGGTCAGCCGGACCGACGGTCGGCCCAGCAGCTCGATCGGCTCGGTCAGTGGCGCCGTGTCGAGGCAGACGGACCTCCCGTCCTCCGCGCGTTGGTCCGGAGGCAGGTCCGCGGCGTTGCCGAACGGGAAGTACCGTCCGGCATCGGCTCCGGTGTGTTGCGCAGTCGCCACCACGACGGCGTCGTCCTGCGCTGCGGTGCAGCGCATCCCGCGCAGCTCGAACCGTGCCGGTGTCACCGCCGGGCTGGGCCAGGTGACCTCGCCGATCCACCGGCCCGGCCGGACCGCGTACCGGGTGGCCGGCGGCACCGAATCCTGCATCCACACCCGCAGGGCGGGATCGTCGGTCACCCCGGTCGGTCGTCCCTTGAGCCAGTGGTCCCACCACCGCAGGGTCTCCTGCAGGAAGCCGATGGCCGGCCCTGGTTCGGCGTCCCGGTCGGGGTACTGGTGCGACCACGGCCCGATGATGCCCTTGACCGGCCCGGGCAGATTCTCCAGCAGGCGGAAGACGGTGTTGCGGTAGGGATCCGCCCAGCCGCCGACGGCCAGCACCGCGGCGCCGATGGCGCCGTAGTCCTCGCAGACACTGCCGTGCCGCCAATAGGCGTCCCGCTCCTGATGCCGCAGCCAGGTGTCCAGGAATGGTTCCAGCGCATCGAGGCGCTGCTGCCAGAGCGCGCGCCACCGCGGGCCGACGGTTGCCGGGTCCGGTGGCCGGGCCGTGAAGGCCAGCATGGTCGTCGCCCAGCCGGCCATGTCGATTCCCAGGACCGCACCGCCGAAGTAGTGCACGTCGTCGGCGTACCTGTCGTCGGTCGAGCACACGGTGACGACTGCCTTGAGCGGTTCCGGAGCCATCGAGGCGAGCTGCAGCGAGTTGAACCCGCCCCAGGAGATGCCGAACATGCCGACAGCGCCCGTGCACCACGGCTGCCGGGACAACCAGTGGATGACGGCGACCCCGTCAGCCAGTTCGACCTCGCTGTACTCGTCGACCATCACCCCCTCGGAATCACCGGAACCGCGCAGATCGACCCGCACCGAGGCGTAACCACGCGCGGCGTACCAGGGATGCCGCTGGGCGTCGCGCGGCGCGGTCCAGTCGCCCTTGCGGTAGGGCAGGTACTCCAACAGCGCCGGCACCGGATGGACCAGCGCGTCCGCGGGCAGCCAGATGCGCGCCGAAAGGTTGACGCCGTCGGCCATCTCGATCTGGACGTGGTCCAGCACGGTGACCGGTCCGGCGGTCTCGACGACGCTCGTCATCCCGGCACCGCCGCGCCGGCCACCGGCAGGCCCAGATCGGTCAGCGGCAGGTGGCACCGCATCCGGTGGGAGGAGGAGGTCGCCCGCCACGGCGGAGTGCCGACGTTGCAGACGTTCTCGATCCGGTGCGGGCAGCGTCGGTAGAACGGGCAACCGGAAGGCGGCGGTGCCGATTCCGGCTCGTCGGCGCCCGGCCGGACCGCGGCCGGATCGACGGGGTCAGCCGCACCCCCGGACATCAAATCCGGCGAAGGATCCATCACCGAGTCGAGCAGCAACCGGGTGTAGGGATGGTTCACCGCGCCGGCGCCGTCCGGCCCGAAGACCTCGCCGACCGTGCCCTCCTCGCAGACCCGGCCGAGATAGAGCACGATCACCCGATCGGCCAGGCCGCGGACCACTGCCAGGTCGTGCGCGATGAACAGGTAGCCGAGATGGTGCTCGGCGCGCAGGTCGTCCAGCAGCGCGAGCACCGAGGCCTGCACCGAGACGTCCAACGCGGACACCACTTCGTCGGCCAGCAGCAGCGACGGATCGGCGGCGAGCGCCCTGGCGATGCCGGCTCGCTGGCGCTGCCCGCCGGAGAGCTGGGCCGGCAGCCGGTCGGCGAAACGGACGGGCAGGCCGACATCGCCGAACACCGCGTCGCGGCGCCTGCGGGCCGACGCCCCGCTCAGACCGTGCAACCGCAACGGCCGGGTCACCGCGTCCCCCACGGTGCGGCGCGGGTTGAGGGCCGTGTCGGCATTCTGGAAGATCAGCTGGATCTGGCGCCGCCACTGCGGCGCCCGCTTCGCCGCCGGCACTGAGACGTCCGCCGGGACGCCTGGCTGGGCACCCGCTGCCTCCGGGCGTGGGTACAGCGTCAGCTCACCCGCGCTGGGGCGACGCAACCCGGCGATCGTCCAGGCGATGGTCGACTTCCCGCTGCCGCTCTCGCCGACCAGCGCGACGACCTCGCCCTGCCGTACCTGCAGATCGATGCCCTCGACCGTCGCGCCGGTGGCCGGGTCCGGCTTGGCGCGGTAGTCGACCCGCAGGCCGTTGACCTCCAGCAGCACCGGGCCGAGCTCGCGGGGGGCCCGCGGGCGCACCTGCGCAGCCCATTCCGGTTGCGCCAGCACGTGTTCCGCGCGCAGGCAGGCCGCGGAGCGAGGTGTGGGAGAGACCGCCAGCGGCAGCAGGTCCGGCCCCGGGTCCCGGGTGCAGGCCGGCTCGGCGAACTCGCACCGCGGCGCGAACGAGCATCCGGGCAGCTGGCCCGGACTCGCCGGCGAGCCGCCGGGCATGCCGACGGGCAGTCCGGCGGCACCGATGCGGGGCACGCTGGCCAGCAGCCCCCGGGTGTAGGGGTGCGCCGGCGCCGCGAACAGATCGGCCGTCCGGCCGGCCTCCACCACCCGTCCCGAATACATCACCAGCATCCGGTCGCACAGCCGGGCAACGGCACCCAGATCATGACTGACCAGCACGATGGCCACCCCGAGGGTGCGGCGGAGGTCACCGAGCAGATCCAGGATGCCGGCCTGGGTGACCACGTCGAGCCCGGTGGTCGGCTCGTCGAGCACCAGCAGGCGCGGGGAGCCGGCGATGCCGATCGCGATGGCCACCCGCTGGAGCTGCCCGCCCGACAGCTGGTGCGGATAGCGGTCCAGCAGCACCTCCGGTTGCGGCAGCCGGACCAGTCCGAACAGCCGGGCCGCCTCGGTGCGGGCGGCCGCCTTGTCCATGCCCTGGCCGAAGCGGAGCACCTCCATGACCTGGTCACCGACCCGCATCGACGGGGTCAGGCCGTGGCCTGCGTTCTGCGGTACGAACGCGACGGTGGTGCTGCGGATGCGGCGGAGTTCAGCAGGCGGGACCGCGAAGAGGTCCTGGACCTCGATCAGCACGTTGCCGCGCGGAATGCGCGATCCGGCCCGGAGGTGACCCACCAGCGCGCCGGCCAGCGTGGACTTCCCACAGCCGGATTCCCCGACCACGGCGACCGTCTCCCCGGGCGCAACCGTCAGGTCGACATCGGCGAGCACCGGTACCCAGGACTTCCCCGACCGGTAGGACACCGTCAGCCGCAGCACCTGGGCGACCGGTGCGGGCAGGGGGTGGCCGGGTTCGGTCGGTGCAGCGGTATGTGGCTCCTTGATCAGATCCATCAGGCACCACCGGTGATGCGGTCGACGCCCCGGGCCTTCGCGAGTCCGTCGGCGGCCAGGTTCAGCCCGACGATCAGCGTGGCGAGCGCGATGATGGGCCCGACCGCCGCCCACGGCGTGACGGTGAGCAGGCTGCGGCTCTCGGACACCATCAGTCCCCAGTCCGGCGTCGGGGGATTCGCCCCGAACCCCAGGAACGACAACGAGCTGACCAGCAGCATGATCCAGGAGGCGCGCATGGCGAACTCGACCAGGACCACGTCCAGCACGTTGGGCAGCACCTCCCGGCGGAGGGTCGCCACCGGATGCTCCCCGCGGGCGCGTGCCGCGGTGACGTAGTCGAGGCCGACGACGGACGAGGCGCCGGCGCGAACCACCCGGATGACGGCGGGGCAGTACACCACCGTGGCCGCCAGCACGATCACCGGTGCGCCGGCGCCGAGCACCGACACCACCACCAGCAGTGCCAGGATCGCCGGAACGGACAGCACCGCATCCAGGATGCGCATCAGGATCTCGTCGAACCAGCCGCGGAAGTAGGCGGCCGCCAGGCCGAGCGCGGTGCCCAGACCCACCGACAGCACGGCTGCCACCAGGCTGATCAGCATGGCGTTTCGGCCGCCGTAGAGCACCCGGGACAGCACGTCCCGACCGAGTTGGTCGGTGCCGAGCCAGTGCGCCGATGACGGGTCGCTCACCGCGGCCAGCGGATCGGTCGCCACCGGCGAGTACGGGGCGATCAGGGGTGCGGCCACGGCGACCAGCACGTGCAGCACCACCAGCGCGATGCCGGTGACGGCGACCGGGCTGCGGAGCAGGGCGCGCAGCGGCCCCGACGGACGGGACGGGTCCGGATCGGTCGGGGGGTCGACCGGGGGGTCGACGCGTTCGGAGATGCTCATGCGGACCTGGCCGGCGTGCGCAGCCGCGGGTTGAACGCCGCGGCCGCCAGATCGGCCAACAGGTTGGAGATCACGTAGACCAGCGCTCCGATCACGGCGATGAACTGCAGCACCGGCACATCGCGGTTGTGGACGGCGTCGAGCATCAGCGTGCCGATACCCGGGTAGTTGAAGACGGCCTCCACCACCACCACACCGCCGACCAGCCAGGCGATGTTGATGGCGATGACGTTCAGCGCCGGCAGCAGCGCGTTCGGCAGGACGTGGTGCACCAATACCCGGCGCCGGGGCAGCCCGCGCAGCGTGGCCATCGCGACGTATTCGCTGGCCATCACGTCGATCACGCTGGTCCGCATCATCCGGACGATGTAGGCGGCCATCACCACCGACAGTGCGGTGGCCGGCAGCGGCACGTTGTGCAGGATGGTGGACAGCGAGGCGTCGGCGCCGTCGGCGACGACGGCCGGGAACCAGGCGAGCTTCACCGCGAAGAGCAGCACCAGCAGGGTGGCGAAGGTGAACTCCGGGATGCTCATCGCGACCAGGGCCACTCCGGAGATGGCCAGGTCCGGCCACCGGTCCCTGGTCAACCCGGCGACCACGCCGAGCACCAGCGCCAGGGTGATGCCCACCACGATGGTGATGCCGGCCAGCACGGCGGTGTTCCGCAGGTAGTTGCCGGCCATCGACACGACCCGTTCGGAGGTGGCCAGCGAGGTGCCGAAGTCGCCGTGCACCGCGCCGCCGAGCCACCCGAGGTAGCGCAGCCAGCCCGGGCGGTCCAGGTGCAGCTGGGCGGTGAGCTGGGCCACCGCCTCCGGTGTCGCGTCCTTTCCCAGGATCTGGGTGGCCAGGTTGCCCGGAAGCGCTTGCAGGGCAACGAACACCAGGATCGTCGCCAGCAGCACGGTGAGCAGCGCAAGACCGATGCGGCGGGCAACCAGCCTGCCGATCATCGGTCCACCCGCCCGGCGGGGTCCATGAGCCGCGGGCCCGTCAGGATCCGAAGCCGATGTTGACGTAGTCGAACTCGAAGCCGAACTCCTTGTAGTTGACCACCTTCTTGGACAGCCCGATGATCCGGTCGGCGAAGAAGGGCACGATGCTGGCGCTCGAGTCGACGAGGATCTTCTGGGCGTCCTGGTAGTACTGCTTGCGCTTGGCGGCGTCCGGTTCCCGGCGCGCGCTGTCCAGGATCTTGTCGAACGAGGGGTCCGACCACAGCGACTCGTTGTAGGACGATCCGGTGCGGAAGATCTGGTTGAGCAGTTGGTCGATCGGCCGGCCGGTGTACCAGTAGGACACGCAGAACGGCTTCTTGATCCAGACGTCCGTGTAGTACGAGTCGGCGGCCGCCGTCTGGATCGTGATGTTCAGCCCCGAGCTCTTGACCGAGCTCTGGTAGGCCTGCGCCAGGATGGACATGACCGGTTCGTAGCTGGAGGTGTACAGCTGCTGGCTGCCGGAGAATCCCGCCTGGCTGAGGAGCGACTTCGCCTTGTCCGGGTCGTGCGCGACGGCGTAGTCGAGGTAGTTCGGGTCGGTCGGTGGCACCGGGTTGTTGTTGGCCACCGTGCCCAGGCCGTGGATCGACAGGTCGATGACCTCCTTCGGGTCGTACGCCATCTTGAACGCCTGCCGGACCTTCACGTCGGTGAACGGCTTCGCGGTGTACAGCATCGGCATCACGTACCAGGCGGCGTTCTTGACGGTCGCGGTGGTCGCGGTCCCGGATGCCGTCACGGTCTTGGCGGTGGCGAAATCGAGATTGGTCTGCGCGACCAGGTCCACCTGCTGCGCCAACAGGGCGTTGACCCTGGCCTGCACGTCGGCAATGGCGGTGAATTCGATGCTCGCGACCTTCGGCGCGCCGCCGAAGTAGTTCGGGTTGGCCTTCACCGAGCCCTTTCCGGCGGCCTTGAAGGACACCAGGCTGAACGGGCCGGTACCGATACCGGTCTTGCCGATCGTTGCCGCGGAGCCGGCCGGTATGACGTAGCAGTTGTAGTTCATCAGCAGGCTGACGAATTCCGCGTTCGGCGACTTGAGCTTGACGACAAGGGTTGTGGCGTCCTTGGCCGTGACGCCGGTCGGATCGAGGAATGGCGACAGGACACCGGCCTGGGGTGACTTGGTCGCCGGATCGAGGATGTGCTGCAGCGTGTAGACGGCGTCGGCGGAGGTGAACGCCTTGCCGTCGTGGAACTGCACGCCCTTGCGCAGCACGAAGGTCCAGGTGCTCTGGTCGGCCGAGACCGACCAGCTGGCAGCCAGATCCGGTGCCACCCCGCCCTTCTCGTCCTGCTTGACCAACCGGTTGTAGAGCGCACCCAGGTATTCGTAGGCCGACAGCGAACTGGCCGGGTCCAGTGTCTCGACGGTGGAGGCGGGCGGTCGGGCGATGCGCAGGACGCCGCCCGGCTTGGCCGTTCCGGTCGTCCCGGCGGTCACCGCTCCGCCGCTGACCGGACCTGTGGTGGCACCGCCGGCCGGTGCGCTGGAGTTCGCCGCCGGTGTCGAGGTGCCGCCGCAGGCCGCCAGCACCCACGGTGCGGCGACCAGGCCGATCCCGCCCAGTAGCGCGGTGCGGCGCGAGATGGGTGCAGCGGCAGGGAGGTTCGCCGCGCCGACCACTGCGGCCGACCGGTCTGGCGTGTTGCTGGGCGTCGCGTCCATAACGGTGGAACCTCTCGGCTGGCGCGGCATCGGTGCGGATCCGCGGGTATCGACTGACGGAGCGGTGCGGGCTACTCTGACGACCGTACGATTAAACCGTACGACTGTGCGATTCCGCTAGATCAATGTCTTGTTACCGGTAGATGAACCGGCCGGACGGGAGAGCGGCCCTGTCCCAGAGCTTTCCGATCGGGAGTCCGAGGAGCGTCATGTCGTCATTGCTCGATCCATTGCTGGAGCCGTTCCGTCTCGGGCCGGTGGAGCTGCGCAATCGCGTGGTGAGCACCTCGCACGAGCCGGCCTATTCCGAGGACGGCATGCCCAAAGCGCGCTATGCGGCCTACCACGTCGAAAAGGCCAAGGGCGGGGTGGCGCTCACCATGATCGGCGGTTCGGCCGTGGTGTCGCCGGACAGCCCGCCGGCGTTCGGCAACCTGCTGATGTACAAGGACGAGATCGTCCCGTGGTTGCGGCGGCTGACCGACGACGTGCACCGGCACGGCGCGGCGGTGATGTGCCAGATCACCCACCTCGGCCGGCGCACGAGCAATTACGCGGGTGACTGGCTTCCGGTGCTGGCCCCCTCGCCGATCCGGGAGCAGGCCCATCGCGCCTTTCCCAAGGAGGCCGAGGAGTGGGACCTGGACAGGGTGGTCGACGACTATGCCGCGGCCGCCCAGCGGGCCGTCGCCGGCGGCCTCGACGGCATCGAGCTGGAGGCCTACGGGCACCTGCTCGACGGCTTCCTGTCGCCGGCGACCAACCGCCGTTACGACGCGTGGGGCGGGTCACCGGCCGCCCGGGTGCGCCTGGCGGTGCGGGTGGTGCGTGCCATCCGGGCGGCGGTCGGACCGTCGTTCCCGGTGGGTATGCGGCTGGTGATCGACGAGGACATGGCCGGCGGCCTCGACAAGGACGAGGGCATCGCTGCCGCCCGCACGCTGATCGCGGAGGGCATCGATTTCCTGAGCGTGATCCGGGGACACATCGACACCGATGCGGCCCTGGCCAAGGTGATCCCGCCGATGGGCACCCCGTCGGCACCCCACCTGGAGTTCGCCGGGTGGGTCAAGAAGGAGCTCGGCGTGCCGGTCATGCACGCGTCCCGGATCGCCGACGTGGCCACTGCCCGGCACGCCATCCGCGACGGTCTGCTGGACCTGGTGGGCATGACCAGGGCGCAGATCGCCGACCCCTACCTGGTCGCGAAGATCGCGGCCGGTCACGAGGACCGCATCCGCCCCTGTGTCGGTGCCGGCTACTGCCTCGACGCGATCTACCAGGCCAGCGACACCAAGTGCATCCACAACGCCGCCACCGGTCGGGAGACCACGCTGCCGCACCTGGTGCCGAGGTCCCCGGGACCCGCCCGGCGGGCGGTGGTCGTCGGTGCGGGTCCGGCTGGACTCGAGGCGGCCAGGGTGCTGGGCGAGCGCGGGCATTCGGTGGTGGTGTTCGAAGCGGCACCCGCGGCCGGTGGCCAGCTCCTGCTCGCGGCGCGTTCGGCGGCCCGTCGCGAACTGCTCGGCATCGTCGACTGGCGATTGTCCGAGACGAGCCGGAGTGACGTGCAGATCCGCTACAACACCTATGCCGACGCGGCCACCGTGCTGGCCGAGCGGCCCGACGTCGTGCTGGTGGCCACCGGCGGGACGCCCGACAAGGACTTCCTCGAGTCCGGCGCGGACCTGGTCGTGGACACCTGGGACGTGATGGCCGGCTCGGTGCGGCCGACGGGCGATGTGCTGCTCTTCGACGACCACGGCGGGCACAGCGCGATGGATGCCGCCGCCGCCCTGGTCGAACTCGGCGCCCGGTTGCAGATCGTCACGCCGGAACGGACGCTGGCGGCGGACGTCGGGGGGATGAACTACCCCCGCTACTTCGGGCTCCTCGCCAAGCACGGCGTGACCACCACGCTGCTGCACCACCTGAGGGCGGTCCGGCGCGGCGCTGACGGGCGGTTGATCGCCACGCTGTACAGCGAGTACGGCGAGCAGACCAGCGAGAGAACGGTGGACGCCGTGGTGGTCGAGCACGGCACCCAGCCCGTCGCCGAGGTCTACCACGCACTCGTGCCCGACTCGAGCAATCTCGGCGAGGTGGATCACGATGCGCTCCTGGCGGTGCGCCCCCAGCAGCGGCGGCCCAACCCGGCCGGCCGGTTCCAGCTGTTCCGGCTCGGTGACGCGGTGGCGAGCCGCAACGTCCACGCGGCCGTCCTCGATGCCTACCGGACCTGCCTGGCGATCTGACCCGACGACCCTGGCGGCCGGCGCCCGTGCCGCGCTGCATCGGCGGGCGCGAATGTGTCGAACTGGTTTCACTGGCGCGGCGGCCGGGCACCCAGACAGGGCGAGCGTTGGTGACTCACCGACGGCAACAGCCGTCCGTCCAACACTGCGGAGGAGTGCCCTATGTTCTTTCACGTACAGCGGTTGATCAACGAGATCGAAGCGGACGAGCCGGACCCGGCGGCGGCCAACGCCCTGCAGGAAGGTCTCGGCGGGCAGTTCGGCGAGATGCGCACCATGATGCAGTACCTGTTCCAGTCGATGAACTTCCGCGGGCCGAAGGCGAAGCCCTACCGCGACCTCATCCAGGGCATCGGCACCGAGGAGATCAGCCACGTCGAGCTGATCGGCACGACCATCTCCCGGTTGCTCGACGGCTCGCCGGCCTACAACGGCAAGCAGACCGACCCCGTGGACAAGCCGGGCGCCAAGGGCGCGACGCCGCTCAACCTCGCGCTGCACGAGTCGAACATCCACCACTACCTGGTCGCGTCGCAGGGCGCGCTCCCGGTCGATGCGGCGGGTAACCCCTGGTCGGGCAGCTACGTCTACAACTCCGGCAACCTCGTGCTCGACCTGCTCTACAACGTGATGCTCGAGGCGACCGGCCGGCTGCAGAAGTGCCGCATCTACGAGATGACGGACAACAAGACCGCCCGCTCCACCATCGCGTACCTCATCGTGCGCGACCAGGCACACGAGAACGGCTATGCCAAGGCCCTGGAAACCCTCGGTGTGCAGTGGAACAAGGTGCTGCCGATCCCCAAGACCAACGCCGAGCGTTTCCCCGAGGTCAAGAAGCTGACCGATCTGGGCCTGCAGTCCAAGCAGTTCACCTTCGACCTGGCCGCCCAGTCCGAGGCCGGCCGGATCTTCCAGGGCATGTCCCCGTCGAACGACGGCACCATGCTCGACGCGTCCGAGCAGGCTCCCGAGGGCGTGCCGTCGACGATCGCCGAGGAGCGGTTCGAGGAGTACTCCCCGGGCCTCGACGCCGACCTGCTCGCACTGATCCAGGCGAGCGCCGAGATCGAGATGTCCGAGGTCACCATGACCTACGGGCCGATCGAGCCCGTCGCCCTTTAATCAGCTGTATCGACCGGCCTGCCGCCGCCCCGTGCGGCGGCAGGCCGTTGCTTTGTCACCACGAGCACGACCGGGACGCACCCGGTGCGTCTCCCACGATCAAGAGAAGCTCTGAACAGACGATGCGGGCGATCACGCCGGGCACCTGGAGAGGATCGCCGACAATGGCGCAGCACGGGACACCGGCGCGGCGGGACGAGATGCCGGCGCTCGCCCTCGGCCTGCTGGCATTCTGCGCCGGGGTGATCGTCCTGATGCTGGCACTGGCTCTCGGTTTCCACCTGCAGAGCACCCCGGAGGCCGACGCCGACCTGGCCAAGGGTCAGCGGATGGCCATCCCCGCCGTGGTCGCCCTCGTCACCGGCATCGTCGCGCTGGCCGGCCGCCGCCGCGACTGGGGCGTCACCATCGGCTGGGTTGCCGCCGGTGCGGCGGTCGTAGCGGTGCTGATCACTGTTCTGCTCCCCGGCGGCTGAGCCCCGCCGAGGTCTGCCCGACGACTCGGCGAATGCTCAACGGACGTAGCTGTAGACGGTTGCCCAGTCGATGAGCAGGTGTCCTGCTGAGGTGACCGGTGCACCGGTCGCTTCGGTCTGCAGGACCCAGTGCATGGGACGGTTGGGGATGTTCTTCGTGGCCGTCTTCACGGTGCGCCCGTCGATGGAGAAACCCAGGTAGTTCGGTTTCCAGTCGATCGTCAGGGTGTGGTATTCGCCGAAGCCGACTCCGGTGTCGGTGTAGGTGCAATTGACCGTCGGCTTTCCTGGACAGTGGTTGTAACCCGCCATGGTCTGGGTCAGCGTCGCTTCCGGAAAGTCGACCTCGCCGTGGCTCCAGACATTGCTGTCCGGCCAGAGCAGGAATGCGATCTTGAAGCCGGCCAACCGATCTGCCTTGAACCGCACGCTGAACCGGCCGTACACCTGTCCCGTCCAGGCCTTCTGCAGCACCGGGGCGAGAGCGGCGACGCGGGTCACTCCGGCCGACCGCTGCAGCTTCTCGTCCAGCACACCGTCATGGACGGAGAGGACGTTGTTGTCGTACATTCCGGCCTTGCTGGTGTCGCGGAAGCCGTGATAGGTGGCCCACTTCTTGCCGTAGGTGGACGGGAAGCGGCCTGCTGCAGCGGTGTGGGTGAAGTCCTCGGCGAAGGTCTGCTTCCAGCCGGCCAGGTTCCCGACGGGCATCCTGGTCGACACAGCGCTCGCCGTCCTGCCCGGGACGTAGATCGACTTGACACCGCCCGCGCTCGTCCATTGTCCGTTCACCACGAAACACGTGTAGTAGCGGTAGATCCCGGTGGGCAGCGTGCGGCTGGTCGTGACGGTCACCGGCGTTCGGCCCAATCGCGCCGATGCCTTCTTCGGGAATCTGTACTTGGTTCCGTCGACGCCGGTGGCGCACACGCCGAGTTGACTGGCCGCAACGGCCTTGTCGGCGGTGATGCTGGTCGTGGCACTCAGCGTGGTGCCGGAAGCGACCGCCGAAAATGTCGCATGGTAGGGCCACGGCGCAGTCGCCTCGGCCGTGCCGCCCAGACCGGCCAACCCGGTGAGGGCCAGGCCCAGCACCAGCACGGCGCCCGTCAGGCGGCTCGCGGCGAGCGGAGTCCTCGTGCGCATGGAATGCTCCTGGGGGTGGATTTGGGTGTGCCGCCTGGTGGATGCGACGTCGATGTCGGTGAAGAGTGGGCGTCGTCGACGTCCGCGTCGGTACCTGCTCTCTGTACTCAGAGTAGTTCTTACTCAGCAGATAGTCACCATCACTGTCGGATGATCTTCTATCACTCTGCGTAGTAGAGGCGAGCGGTCCTCGCGATCGTCACATCGACGAAACATCCTGGTTGCCTGGCAATCGTTCACTGGCAGGAGACGGCCAAGAGCAACAGGAGACGACCGGTGACCACTGACCAGCAATCCCCCGGAGCAGCGATCGACCCGGCAGGCCAGGTGCCGTCACTGGCCGAGCGGGCGGCGGCGGACGGGGTGCGGTTCCTGCTGGCGACCTTCACCACGTTGACCGGTAAGCCGTGCTCGAAGCTCATGCCGGTCGAGGCCGCGGACGACCTGCAGGAGAACGGTGCCGGCTTCGCAGGTTTCGCGGCGGGTGCCATGGGCCAGGAGCCGAAGGATCCCGACATCCTGGCGATGCCCGACCTGTCGTCCTACACACCGTTGCACTTCCTGCGGCCCGGCCTCGCGCTGGTGCACTGCGATCCGCACGTCGAGGGCGTGCCCCATCCGTTCGCGCCACGGGTGATCCTCAAGCGGGCCCTGCGGACCGCTACCGAGGCCGGGTACGACGTGATGTCCGGCGCGGAGGTGGAGTACTTCCTGCTCCGCCGCCGGCCCGACGGCACCCTGTCGACCGCCGACGAACTCGACGACGCCGGGCAGCCCTGCTACGACAGCCGCGGGGTCACGCGGATGTACGACCACCTGACGGCGGTCAGCGATGCGATGAACGGCCTGGGCTGGGGTCCGTACGCCAGCGACCACGAGGACGGCAACGGCCAGTTCGAGCAGAACTTCACCTACGCTGACGCGCTGACCACGGCCGACCGGGTGATCACCCTGCGGTACCTGCTGCAGATGATGGCCGAGCAGCGGGGAATGATCGCGACGTTCATGCCCAAGCCGTTCACCGACCGGACCGGAAGTGGCCTGCACTTCCACCTCTCGCTGTGGCATGACGGTGCAGAGCTCTTCCCGGGCCGGGCCGCCGACGACCGCGGCCTCGGCCTCGACCCGCTGGCATACCAGTTCATCGGCGGTCTGCTCGCGCATGCACCGGCCCTGCACGCGGTGGCCAACCCGATCGTCAACTCCTACAAGCGCACCGGCGCGACGACGACGGCATCCGGCGCCACCTGGGCGCCGCGGTTCGCCACGTACGGCGGCAACGACCGTACCCACCTGGTGCGCGTGCCCGACGCCCACCGGATCGAGTTCCGCGGGGGGGACGGAGCGGCGAACCCCTACCTGGCCACCGCCGGTGTGATCGCCGCCGGACTGGACGGCATCAGCAGGCGCCTGGACCCCGGGCAACCCGGAGCGGGCGCCGGGTCCGGCACCGCGCTGCCGCACACCCTGCTGGATGCGGTGGAGCACTTCGAGTCCGACGACTGCCTCCGCGGCGTGCTGGACGCGGTGGACCCGTCCGCCGGGGTCAGCGACTACTACGCCGCCCTCAAGAGGGCGGAGTTCTACGACTGGCACGCACAGGTCAGCGCCTGGGAGATCAACCGCTACCTGACCTGACGCACTCCGCAGGCGTCTACTGTCAGGAGACGCGATACACTGCGGTGATTCAAACTACGCCGACAGAAGAGGACGCGCCGATGTGCGGCATCTCCGGACTGCACCTGCGTCAACCCGGGCTGTACCCGCAGCTGGGTACGCTGCTGGCCGGGATGCTCTGCGAGGCCGCCGAGCGCGGGACCGACGCCGCCGGTATCGGGCTGTACGGCGACGACCGGTTGACACCGCCTGGCACGTACACCGTCTCGGTGCTCGACCTGGCTGTGCCGACCGGGGAGGTGGCCGCGGCGCTCACCGCACGCGGGCTGACCGGGGTGCGCCTGCTCGACGCCGGGCAGACCACGGTGATCAGCGCCCGGTGTTCGGGCCCGGTGCTCGAATCGGCGGTCGCCGCCGTGCTGCCGGACACCATCATCAGCGGCCGGGGCTCGCACCTCGCCGTGCTGAAGGGCACCGGGAACCCCAACGACCTGGCGGCCACCTTCTCCCTGCCCACGGCCACCGGCTGGCAGGGAGTCGCGCACACCAGGATGGCCACCGAGTCGGCTGTCACCTCCTCGGGCTCGCACCCGTTCTCGGTCGGGCCCGACCAGTGCCTGGTGCACAACGGCTCCTTCGCCAACCACGCGACCATCCGGCGGGAACTGCGGGCCGACGGGGTGGTGTTCGACAGCGAGAACGACTCCGAGGTCGGGGCCCGGTTCCTGGCCGCGCAACTGGCCGGCGGCGCCGACCTGGAGAAGGCGCTGCGCCTGCTGTGCGAGCGCTTCGACGGCTTCTACACGCTGCTGGTGTCCACCGCGAACTCGTTCGCGGTGGTCCGGGACGCGATCGCCTGCAAGCCGGCAGTGATCGCCGAGACGTCCGACTGGGTGGCCATGGCGTCGGAGTACCGCTACCTCGCCGGCCTCCCCGGGGTGGCCGACGCCCGCATCTTCGAACCCGAACCGGAACAGGTGTACCTGTGGGAACGCTGACCCCCGCCCCGACGGATCCGGACGCATCGGCCAAGGCCGCGCAGCACCACGCCGAGGCGCAGCATCACGCCGACGCCCACCCCGGCGGTGCACCGGACATCGGCGACCACGTCGTCGATCTCGCCACCTCGTCGGTGCGTGAGCTCAACCGGCGACTCCACACCGCGGCGTCTGCCGGCACCCGGTGGCGGATCGCTTCGCCGATGGGACGGCACAACATCGCGGTCGGCCTCGACACGGCGGTCACCGTCGAGATCGACGGGCACGTCGGGTACTACTGCGCCGGGATGAACCAGCTCGCGGAGGTGACCGTGGCCGGCAACGCCGGAGTCGGCCTGGCCGAGAACATGATGTCCGGCCGGGTGCACGTGCGGGGCAACGCGTCCCAGTCCGCCGGTGCGACGGCACACGGCGGCCTGCTGGTCATCGACGGGGATGCCGCGGCGCGGTGCGGCATCTCGATGAAGGGCGTCGACATCGTGGTGGGCGGCAACGTCGGGCACATGAGCGCGTTCATGGGCCAGGCCGGTCGGCTGGTGGTCTGCGGGGACGCCGGTGACGCGCTCGGCGACTCGCTGTACGAGGCCCGCATCTACGTGCAGGGCGAGGTGCGCTCGCTCGGCGCCGACTGCGTCGAGAAACCGCTGCGGGACGAGCACCTGCAGGAGCTGACGGCACTGCTGACCGCCGCCGGCCGGTCCGACGCCCCGGGCGGCTTCCGCCGCTACGGCTCGGCGCGCCGGTTGTACAACTTCCACGTCGACAACGCCTCGGCGTACTGATTCGAGAGGCGCATCGTGCCCGACGCCGTTCCCCCAGCCGAATTCGTTGCCGCACACGGTCTCCGCGAGTCCGCGACGTTCGACCGGGCGACCATCCACGCCATCCAGCGCGCCGCTGAGACCGGCATCTACGACATCCGCGGCGGTGGCGCGAAGCGGCGACTGCCGCACTTCGACGATCTGCTGTTCCTGGGCGCCAGCATGTCCCGGTACCCGTTGGAGGGCTACCGCGAGCGGTGCGACACCGACGTCGTGCTGGGCGACCGGTTCGCCGAGCAGCCGCTGCACCTCGCCATTCCGGTGACCATCGCCGGGATGAGCTTCGGCGCGCTGTCCGGGCCGGCCAAGGAGGCCCTCGGGCGCGGCGCGAGCGAGGTCGGCACCTCCACCACCACGGGCGACGGCGGGATGACGCCCGAGGAGCGGGACCAGTCCAAACACCTCGTGTACCAGTACCTCCCGTCGCGGTACGGGATGAATCCGGACCACCTCCGCAGAGCCGATGCCATCGAGGTCGTGCTCGGCCAGGGCGCGAAGCCCGGTGGTGGCGGAATGCTCCTGGGGCAGAAGATCTCGGAGCGGGTGGCCGGCATGCGGACGCTTCCGATGGGCGTGGACCAGCGCAGCGCCTGCCGTCATCCGGACTGGACCGGCCCGGACGACCTGACCATCAAGATCGCCGAACTGCGTGAGATCACCGACTGGCAGAAGCCGATCTACGTCAAGGTCGGCGCCACCCGGACCTACTACGACGTCAAACTGGCGGTGAAGGCCGGTGCGGACGTCGTCGTGGTGGACGGCATGCAGGGCGGCACCGCCGCCACCCAGGACGTCTTCATCGAGCACGTCGGGATCCCGACCCTGGCCGCCATCGGCGAGGCGGTGCGTGCCCTGCAGGAGATGGACATGCACCGCAAGGTGCAGCTGATCGTCTCCGGCGGCATCCGCAACGGGGCCGACGTCGCCAAGTGCATGGCGCTCGGCGCGGACGCGGTGTCCATCGGCACCGCCGCCCTGATCGCGATGGGCGACAACCACCCGTCGCTGGACGAGGAGTACCGCAAGCTGGGGTCGGCGGCCGGGTACTACGACGACTGGCAGGACGGCCGCGACCCGGCGGGCATCACCACGCAGGACGAGGAACTGGCGCGCCGGCTGGATCCGGTCAAAGCCGGGCATCGGCTGGCGAACTACCTGCGGGTGCTGACCATGGAGGCGCAAATCATCGCCAGGGCGTGCGGCAAGGCGCACCTGCACCATCTCGAGCCCGAGGACATGGCTGCGTTGACGATCGAATCCGCTGCCATCACCCGCATCCCGCTGGTCGGCACCTCCTGGATACCGGGTGCGCAGCTGTGACGCAGGTCCCCGGAGCGACCACCGGCGGAACGGCCGACGCCGGCCTGCCGGACCTTCCGGAAGAGGTGGACGTCCTCGTCATCGGCGCCGGGCTGATGGGCGCGATGACGGCGATGTCCGTCACCGCGCGGGGCCTGCGGGTGCTGGTCGTCGAGCAGTACGCCGCCGGCCACCTGCACGGCAGTTCGCACGGCAGCGCGCGCATCGTCCGGCGGGCGTACCCCGACGACTTCTACGTGCGGCTGACCGGCCGGGCGTTCGAGCTGTGGTCGGAACTGGAGCGCACCGCCGGGACACCGCTGCTGCGCATCACCGGCGGGATCGACCACGGCCCGGTCCGGGACCTGCCCACCGTGGTGGCGGCGCTGGCCGCCCGCAGCATCCCGTTCGAGCTGCTCGACCCCGGGGCAGCGCGAGAACGCTGGCCGGGCATGCGATTCGACGGTGAGGTGCTCTACCACGCACAGGCCGGCACCGTCGACTGCGACCGGTCGGTGGAAGCCGCCCTTGCGGTGGCGGCAGCCGGGGGAGCGGTGATAGCGGACGGCACGGCCGTCACCGCTGTCCGGGTCGTTGCCGACGGCGCGGTGGTGTCGACCAGCCGCGGCCCGGTCCGCGCCCGCCGGGTGGTGCTGGCAGCGGGCGCGTGGCTGGACGACCTGGGCGGCACGATCGAGGGCTCCCCGCTGCGGCTGCCTCCGCTGCGGGTCAGTCAGCAGCAGGTGTTCCACTTCGCCCGCGCTGACGGCGTGCCGGAGTGGCCGGTCACCATCCACAAGGCGGCGCTGTCGACCTACAGCCTGCCCGGCGGGCGTGACGGTGGCCCGGGTGGGGCCCGCAAGGTCGCCGAGCACCACGCCGGCGGATTCGACACCAGCGCAACGGGTCGCAGCGGCGTGGTGGACCCGGCCGGCCGAGACAAAATAGTCGACTATGTGCGTCGGTGGCTGCCCGGCCTGCTGCCGGAACCCTTCGCCGAGGCGACCTGCCTGTACACCTCCACCGCCAACGAGGACTTCGTGCTGGACCGCGTGGGACCGCTGGTCGTCTGTTCCCCGTGCTCGGGGCACGGCGCCAAGTTCGCGCCGCTCATCGGGGAGTTGACCGCCGACCTCGTCACCGGGGACGCGGCACCGGAGCAGCGGTTCGCACTGGCTGCCCACGGCCGCTGATGGCGCCGCAGCACTTCGACCCCGAGGCGGTCGGAACGGGCCACGTGGACCGGGAGATCCCGCCGGAGAGCGGCGGGCCGGGCGACGGCGGGCTGGAACGGGCCATCGCCGCGCAGGTGCGGGCCTACCGGCAGGCGGCCGGGGTCTCGGTCGCCGACATGGCCGCCCGGGTGGGGGTGTCGAAGGCGATGCTGTCGAAGATCGAGAATGCCCAGACCTCCTGCAGTCTCACCACGCTGTCCCGGCTGGCCACCGGGCTGGACGTGCCGGTGACCGCCCTGTTCCGCGGGGTGGATGCGGAGCGCGAAGCGGTCTTCATCCCGGCCGGGCACGGTGCGCAGATCGTCCGTCGCGGGTCGCGGCACGGGCACCTCTACGAACTGCTCGGCCCGCTGCGCGGTCCGCACAAGCGGATGGAAGCGGTGGTGGTGACGCTGACCGAGGCGAGCGAGGTGTTCCCGCTGTTCCAGCACCCGGGCACCGAGCTGCTGTACATGCTCGACGGCGAGATGGTCTACGGCCACGGCGAGGGCACCTACCCGCTGCTGCCCGGCGACGCGCTCCAGTTCGACGGCGAGGGAGCGCACGGCCCGGTCGAACTTCGCGCCCTTCCGGCGCGGTTCCTGTCCGTCACCGCCTACGGCGAACCGCCGCACTGACCCGCATCGAGCGGTATGGCTCGACCGGTACGGCGCCGACCGGTACGCCGCCGACCGCCACGAGGGCCGATCGGTGCGGCTCGTGTGTCACTCGCCGCGGTAGCGCACCCGCCCGCCGGCGATCGTCCGCAGCACCGGCAGGGTAGGGAGATCACCGGCCGCGACCAGCCGCGGGTCCCGGCCGAACACCGTCAGGTCGGCGAGCCGACCGGGCGCGACCACGCCGCCGGGGGAGCGGGACACCCAGTGGGGCGCCGTGGTGCAGGCGTGCAGGGCCTCGACCATGGTCAGCGCCTGCGCCGGCTGCACCGGCGGCTGCCGGAGATCGGCCGGCGGTCGGCGGGTGAGCGCGGCGAGCAGGGTCAGGCGGGCGTCGAACGGCGCCACCGGCCAGTCCGAACCGAGCACCAGCATGCCGCCCGCGCGGGCGACGTCCGCGCAGCGCCAACCCCGGGCCGCCCGCTCCGGGCCCAGTCGCGTCGACCAGTTGTCTGACCCGTCGGCCCTGGTGTAGTCGGTGGCGTGCCGCGGTTGCATGGACGCGGCGACGCCGAGCGCGGCGACACGCGCGATCACCGCGTCGGGAACGGTCTCCAGGTGCTCGATCCGGTGGCGCGGCCCGTCCACGCGGCGGGGCAGCGACTCGACGCAGTCCAGGACGGCGGCGACGGCCGCGTCGCCGATGGCATGCACGGCCACCGCGATCCCGGCCCGGTCGAATCGGCGCAGGCGATCGGCGAAGAGCGCCGGCTCCCAGCCGGGGCGGGTCGATTCCCCGAGGCTGTCCGGTTCGCCGAGCCAGGCCGTTCCCGCGTCGATCGTGCCGTCGAGGAACATCTTGATCCCGGCCACCTGCCACATCCGGCCCCCGGCCGACTGCAGGGCGATCAACGGCTCGATCTCGTCGTCCGGCCGGCACCACGGCGCCACGTGCAGGCGTAGCGGAAGGGCGTCCTTCGCGTCGAGGACGGCGAACAATTCCAGGGCGTCGCCCTTGGCGTCCATCACGTGTGCCCCGGTGAGGCCGGTCGCGGCCATGTGCAGCAACAGCTCCTGCAACTGCTCGACGCGCACCTGCTGTGGCGCAACGGGAACCAGTCGCGTCACGGCGTTGACCGCCGCCTCTTCGAGCAGCAGCCCGGTCGGCCGTCCGGCACCGTCGACGACGACTCCGGGCGGTCCAGGTTGTCCGGCGCAGAGTCCGGCGGCGGCCAGTGCCGCGTCGGTGGCGATCGCCGCGTGACCGTCGAACAGGTGCACCAGCGCCGGACGGTGCGCGACCGCCCCCGAAATATCTGCGTTGTCCAGCGGCCGCCCGCCGAACACGTTGGGGTCCAGGCCGGCCCCGGTCAGCCACTCCGCCGCGGGATGCTCGGCCGCGTGGCCGGACAGCGTGGCCAGCACCTCGTCCAGGGTCCGGCAGGTCGAGAGGTCCGCACTGCCGGACAGGTCCAGACCCATCACCGGATGGCAGTGCCCGTCCACCAGGCCGGGAAAGATGACGCCGCCGCCGCAGTCGACCACCTCGGTGCCAGGATCGGCCCAGCCCGCCAGGTCGCGCCCGACCGCGACCACCACACCGTCGCGGACGGCGACGTCGGCGCGCCGGGCCGGGCCGCCGCCGGCCGACTCCACGACCGACCCGCCGGTCAGCAGCGTCGACGGACGCGGGGTCACTGGGCCGGCTCGGCCTGGACCCACTGCACCCACACCTTCTCCGGCGAGACCTCCCACAGGGTCGCCGACACCGTCCGGACCGAGGCGATCGCCGCTCCCTGCTGTGCGCGCTCCCGCCCGTAGATGACCACGACCGGCCACGGTCGCACCGGCTCACCGCCGAGCACCGCCACGTTCGCACCGGTCAGGGTCACGTAGACCTCGTGGTGCTGCAGTCCGAGCGAATCGGCGATCGCCTGGGCGAGGGTGGAGGCCGCCCGGATCTCGGTGGCTTCGTCCGGAAGCCGTTCGGCGGTGACCACGACGATGGGCACGGCGCTCAGCCCAGCTGTACCGAGCGGGACAGGAAACGGGGCCGGTCGGGATCGCGCCCGGCGCGGGTCGCGAGCGCAACGGCGAGCCGGTGCACGGTGGCGAGCTGGGCCTGCGGGTCCAGCGACGGCGCGTGCACGGCGGCGCCGGTCGCGATCACCGCCTCGGCGACGAACCCGGGCAGCGGATCGAAGGACCAGACGAGCGATCCGGGTCCGGCGGCGGCGATCGGCCCGTGCTGGTATTCCATCACCGGGTAAGCCTCCGTCCAGATGCCCGCCGCCTCACGGCATTTCAGCGCCGCCTCGTTCGCCACCCCCACGGTCCAGCCGTGCCCGAGGAACACCACGTGCGACGGCAACGGGTCGGGGAGCGGAGCAGCCAGCGCCGCCCGGCCATCCTGCACCACAGAATCCAGGTCGTCGTCCACCGAGACCCGCAGGGCCGTCAGCGCGGCCGTGGCGAACCGGGTCTGCACCACCGACTCTTCGTCGGCATAGTCCAGCAGCAGGTACTCGTGGCAGAGCGCGGGCAGCGGGGTGGCGGGATCACCGATGATCCCGATGACCCGGTGACGGTCCCGCAGGGCCAGCGCCATCCGGTTGACGTCTCCGGTCGTGCCGGAGCGGGACAGCACCACCACCGTGTCGTCGGGTTCCACGTACGGGATCTCCGACGCGACGGCCGCCCTGGTCCGGCCGAGCCCGCGTGCGTTGCGCATCCGGGCGTACGACTCGCCGATGTAGTACGACGTTCCGCAGCCGAGGAACAGCACCGGCTCGCCGGATGCCGGCAGCACGTCGCGGCACCGGTCCGCCTCGGCCAGTACCCGTGCCCAGATGTCGGGCTGGGTCTGCAGTTCCCGCTCGGTGACGCTGGGGGGCGCGGTGATCATGACCTCTCCAGTTCTGCCGGTGAAGGATGGCCCGCCACCGCGTCGACAGTGGTCGCCCAGGGCTCCCGGCCCACCGGACCGATGCTCCGGCTGCTCGAGCTGCCGCCGGCCAGCAGGGCCGCCGCCAGCCGGGCAGCTTCGTCCGCCGTGGCCAGCCGACCTGTTCCGCCGATGCCCTCGACGGAGATTGCACCACAGGCGCAGCCCGCGGCCAGTGCCGCCACCGGATCGGCGCCGCGGAGCACCGCCGCGAGGAAACCGGCGTCGAAGTTGTCCCCCGCGCCGGTGGTGTCGACCGGGCGACGCACCGGCGCGGCGATCGACCACGCCTCCGTCGCTGCATCGGACACCACCAGGGCGCCGGCGGCACCCTGCTTGACGACCACCGACGGACCGAGAGCGGCCAGCCGGCGGGCCGCGTCCGGCACGGTCGTGCCGGGCTCGCCGTCGATGGCCAGGCACTCGTTCTCGTTGGGCAGGAGGAAGTCCACGTTCGGCAGCACGTCGCGGACCGCGACCCACGACTGGTCGGGGTCCCAACCGGGATCCACCGACACCGTCAGTCCCGGTGGTCGCCCGGCGAGCCACTGCGCCAGTCCCGGACGCAGCCCGGTCTGCAGGTAGATCGAGCTCAGGTGCAGGTGCCGGGACCGCTCGAGCAGCTCGCGGGGCACCGCGGCGGTGGTCGAGTCGGACATGGTGCCCGGGTAGGTCATCAGCGCGCGGTCGCCGTCCGGAGCGGTCAGCACGACGGTCACCCCGGTGGCGCGTCCGGGCAGCCGCCGGACGGCGGAGACGTCGACGCCCAGGCCGGTCAGCGCGTCCAGCACCAGCGTTCCGGACGGGTCGTCGCCGACGGTGCCGCACAGCGCGACGCGCAGTCCGAGCGCGGCCAGCGCGGCAGCCGTGATGGCGCCGGAGCTGCCCAGGGTGATCGCCGCGCCGGCCACCCGCTGCTCGACCTGCCCGAACTCCGGCGGTCGTGCCGACTGGACGATCACGTCCAGGTTCAGCTCGGCCAACACCAGCACGTCGATGTCGACTGCCGCAGAACGGGATCGGGGACGGTGACGGGCGGACCCGCCGGGGAAGGCGTCCGCGGATGTCGCCGCCGCCATCGACATTCCCCTCTCGGCGCAGTCGCCGGGTCTGGTCGGACAGGTCGGCGCGAGACCCGCGGTGTGCCGCACCCGGGCGAACGGTAGGCCGGGCAGCCCGGCCGCGTCAATCAGAAATGGTCACGCTGGTCTCCAACTGGTCAACGTCCTGCGCACTATTGACTCGACTTCGGGGAGGTGCTTCGCTTGCACCACGTTGGCCGCGCATCACGCTCCCGAGCAGGAGATCCCATGGGGTTGAACCGCCGTCGCTTTCTCACCGGCTCGGTGGGGGCCGCCACGATGGCGGGACTCACCGCCTGTTCGTCGGTGCATTCCAATTCTGCCGACAGCACGGCCCCGTCCGCCAGTTCGGCCGGCGCGGCGACCAGTTCGTCGAGTTCCGCCGGCGGCGGCGCGGCGGGCGGGACCACCGGTTCCGGCAGCGCGCCCACCAGCAAGGCGCCGGTGAAGGGCGACATCAGCTTCTCGTTCTGGGGCGGCAGCGCCGGTGAGACGAAGGGCTTCACCTACGTCAAGCAGCAGTTCGAGGCGGCGAACCCGGGCACCACCGTCAACCTGAAAGTCGTTCCCTACGACGGCTTCTTCTCCGGTATCGATCGCGGCATCCAGGCCGGCAACGCACCGGACCTGTTCCGCGTCGACTACACCACCATCGGCAAGTACAGCGCCAAGGGCGTCCTGCTGGACATCAGCCCGTACTTCGACAAGGCCGAGATCGACGCGTTCCTCCCCGCCCTGTGGGAGGGCATCAAGTACAACGGCGTGCCCTACGGCGTACCGCACCAGACCGACACCACCTGCGTCGTCTACAGCAAGGCGGCCTTCGCCACCGCCGGGATCACCTCGGTGCCGGCCAAGTTGTCCGATGCCTGGACCTGGGACGAGTTCTCGGCCGTCGCCACCAAGCTGCGCGCGTCGCTGCCGGCGAAGAAGTTCCCGTTCGCCTACGACTGGACCCAGGCCGGCGCGTTCCGCTGGTTGTCCTGGCTCTACCAGGCCGGTGGGACGCTGCTGACGCCGGACCTGAAGAAGGTCGCGCTGCCGTCGGACGCCGCCACGCAGGCGATGGACTACACCAAGAGCTTCTTCACCAACAAGTGGGTGCCGGACAGCAACACCATCAAGACCAGCCAGTACTCCGACAACTTCTTCCTCTCGCAGGTCGTCCCGATGTCGTTCGTGGGCGATTTCCTGGTGCCCGAACTCGCCGACCCGAAGGCCGGTTACAAAGGTGACTGGGGAGCGACGTTCATGCCGCAGAACAAAGCCGCCGCATCGGATCTCGGCGGCAATGCCATCGTCGCCCGCAAGGACACCAAGAACCCGGAACTGGCCGCCGCCTTCCTCAAGTTCCTCGTCAGCGAGGACATGATGAAGTATTTCTGCGAGCAGGCGATCGAACTGCCGACGCTCAAGACGCTGGCCAGTGCCAACCTGAAGTACGTCTACCGGCCGGACGTGATCAAGGTCTGCGCGGAGCAGGCGTCGACCATCTCGGACACCATCGTCAAGGAATCCACCGTCGGCAGCTTCGCGACCATCAACACCGTGCTGCAGGACCAACTGGAGCTCGCGTTCCACGGCAAGTCCACCTCGGACGCCCTCTCCGGCATCGCATCCGGAGTCGGCAAGGCCCTGGGATCGTGAGGTCGGGGCGTGGCGTCGGTACCCGTTAGCCTGGCCCTGCCGGCCGCCGACAACGCGGCCCAGCTCGCGCCCCCCGGACGTGCGCCGAAACCGCGGCGGGGCTCGACGTTCGCGGCGTGGACCTTCCTGGTCCCCAATCTGGTGCTGGTCGCGGTCTTCCTGCTGCTGCCGCTGGTGCTCGCCATCATCATCAGCTTCCAGAAGCGGGAATCCCTGGGCACCCCGGTCTTCCTGGGCGTCAACAACTATCTCGACCTGTTCCGCGACTCCGTGTTCTGGGAGAGCCTCTGGAACACGGTCCTGTTCACCGTCTGCACCGTTCCGGTCGGCATGGCGCTGGGACTGGCCATCGCCGCGCTGCTGAACGGGCTGCTCCCGGGACGCACCCTCTACCGGTCGATCATCTTCCTCCCGCTGGTGATCTCCGGGGTGGCCACCGGCGTGCTCGGCGCCTGGATGTTCGATCAGTACAACGGTTTCGTCAACAACCTGCTGGCCGTCTTCGGCATCGACGGGCCGAGCTGGCAGTCCAGCGGCGGCTGGGCGATGTTCTCGGTCATCCTGATGACCCTGTGGCAGCGGGTCGGTTTCGACATGCTGATCTACCTGGCCGGGCTGCAGGGTGTGGGACAGGACGTCCTGGAGGCGGCCGCGATCGACGGCGCCACCGGCTGGCAGAAGTTCCGCCGGGTCACCTTCCCGCTGCTCGGGCCGTCCACGTTCTTCCTGCTGATCATGAACCTGATCTACTCGTTCCAGATCTTCGACACCGTTTTCGCCATGACGGCCGGTGGCCCGGACTACTCCACGACGATGCTCGTCACCTATGCCTACCGGACCGGCTTCGACGAGCACGGGTCGGGCGAACTCGGCTACGCGGCGACGATCGGCGTCATCATCTACCTGATCACGCTGGCGATCACCGTTCTGCAATGGCGCGCCAACAAGACCCGCGACCAGGTGGGCTGATGTCCACCAGCATCGCGGCGCGGACCGCCGCCTTCGACTCCCCGGATGCCGTCGCGGCGCGGCAGAAGGCCTACCGGCGCGCCAGGCGCGGCAGGTTCTTCGGTCTGCGTCTTGCCGCGGCCATCATCATCACGCTGATCATGTTCTTCCCGATCTACTGGATGATCGTCACCGCCTTCTCGCCGCGGGAGGACCTCTACGAGCCAGGTCTGCACCTGTGGCCGCTGCACCCGACGCTGGACAACTTCCGGACGCCGTTCGCCGAATTCCCGGTCTGGACCTGGTTCAAGAACTCCGCGGTGATCACCCTGCTCACCACGGTCATCACCGTGGTGGCGAACCTGCTGGCCGGGTACGCGTTCGCGAAGATCCCGTTCCGCGGGCGGAACGCGCTCTTCCTGGTTCTGCTGTCCACCATGATGATCCCGGTGCAGGCGGTCATGGTGCCGCAGTTCACGGTGTCCATCCAGCTGGGGCTGTTCGGCAACATCTGGTCCGTCATCCTGGTGGAGAGCGCCGCCGTGTTCGGCATCTTCCTGGCCCGGCAGTTCTTCCTGGCGATCCCCGACGAGTTGGTCGAGGCCGCACGGGTGGACGGCGCGGGACAGTTCCGCACGTTCTTCTCCATCGTCATGCCGCTGTGCAAGCCGCTGATCGCGGTGCTGGTGCTGCTGACCTTCATGAACGAGTGGAACGCGTTGGCCTGGCCGCTGATCGCGCTGTTCTCCAACCACGAACTGTTCACCCTGCCGCTCGGCATCGTCACCGACCTGAAGGGCCAGTACACCTCCAACTACGGCGCCATCATGGCGGTGACCCTGGTGGCGATCCTGCCGATGGTGATCCTGTTCATCTCCTTCCAGCGCTACTTCGTCCAAGGACTGGCCCGGACAGGCATCAAATGACCGGCGCCGCAGCTGGTCCGGTGGTGGAGAGGAACTCCCCGCCGTCGTCGGGCGTGCGGTCGGTGCGCTACCTGAGCACCCTGCGGTTCGGCACCGATTTCCTGGACCGGCTGCAGGCGGTGTCGCCCGCCCTGAGCGTCCAGCAGCTCCCGGCCGCCAGCGCAGCCGACATCCCGCCGGAGGTGTGGGCGGAGGTCGAGGTGCTGCACACCTCCGGGGTGCTGCCGCCGGCCGGGTCGGCGCCGGCCCTGCGCTGGGTCCAGCTGGACACCTCCGGGTCGGACCACCTGCGCTCGGAGTGGTTGTGGGAGAGCGACATCGCGATCACCACACTGGGTGGTGTCGGGCCGGTCTCGATGGCCGAGTACGTGATGTTCTCGGTGCTCGGCCTGGCCCACCGGCTGCCCGCCCTGGTGGAGTCGCGCAGTCGCCGGCGCTGGCCCTCCCCGGTGGAGAGCGCGGCCTCGTTCACCCCGCTCCCGGTGCGCGGCAGCACGATGGCCATCCTGGGCTACGGCCGCATCGGGCAGGAGATCGCCAGGATCGCCGTGCCGTTCGGCGTCCGGGTGGTCGGGGTGACCAGGACCGGCGGCGTCGCGGCCGCCGCCGGCGAGCAGCGGTACGACGGGCGGTGGGTGGCCTCCCGGCCGGCCCCGCTCACCGCCCGCCCGGTGGCGGCGGCCGCCGCCCTCACGCCCGACGACGGGGTGACCGTGGTCGGTACGGACCGGCTCGACGAGGTGCTGGGCCTGGCGGACTGGGTGGTCGTCGTGCTGCCCAGGACGCCGGAGACGCTCGGCCTGCTCGATGCCGGCCGCCTGGGCAGGTGCAAGCCCGGCGCCATGCTGGTCAACGTCTCTCGCGGCGGGATCGTGGACGAGGCGGCCCTGCTGCACTGCCTGCGCCGGGGATCCCTGGGCGGCGCGGTGCTGGACGTGTTCGACGACGAGCCGCTGCCCGCCGGCTCGCACTGGTGGCGGGAGCCCGGCGTCTTCCTGACCCCGCACGTCGGGGGGCTGACCCCGGACTACGCGGCCCACGTCGAGCGCATCGTCACCGACAACATGGCCCGATTCCTGGCCGGTCTGCCGCTGCTCAACGCCGTCGACCGGGCGAGGGGGTACTGACGCGTGCTGGAGGTCGAACGTCAACAGCTGATGCTGCACCATCTACGGGTCAACGGCACCGGCAACGTCGCCGAGTTGGCCCAGGCGCTCGGCGTCAGCCCGTCCACGGTGCGTCGCGATCTCGCGGACCTCTCCGACCGGCGCCTGCTGACCAGGGTCCGCGGCGGTGCCAGCATGAAAGGGCTGCAGGCCGAACCTGACCACTCCCACCGGGTCATCGCGCAGGATCGGGAGAAGCGGCGGATCGGCGCCGCCGCCGCGCAGCGCGTCGCCGACGGTTCCACGCTGTTGATCAGCGGCGGCACGACCACCGAGGCGATGGTGCCCTTCCTGGCGGGCAAGCAGCGACTCACGGTGCTGACCAACGCGTTGAACGTCGCCAACCTGCTCAGCAGCTGCGCCGACATCACCGTGGTGGTGCTCGGCGGGATCCTGCGGCACGAGGAGATGTCGCTGCTCGGGCCGATCGCCGAGCGGACGCTGGCCGAGTTCCACGTCGAGGTGGCGTTCTACAGCGCGTTCGGCATCGATGCCGAACACGGCCTGTACGGCGCCCACGCGCAGGAGGCGTCCACCGACCGGGTGCTGCTGGCCAGTGCGTCCTCGATCACCGTGCTGGCCGACCACACCAAGTTCGACCAGCGAGGCCCGGTCCGGCTGGTTCCGCCCGGCTCGATCGACTGCGTGATCACCGACGACGCCGCCGACCCCGCACACCTGGCGGCGCTGCGCTTCCACGGGGTCGACGTGATCACCTGCTGACGCCGGCCACTGCTGCACGCCTCGCGCAGATCGGCAACCGGCCCGCCGGGCCCGCCGGAAGAAGACATCGACCAGAAAGGCGCACCCAGGTGCCACCGCCCACCATCGAGTTGGAGACCTTCCGCGAGTGCCAGGACAGGGCACTGCACATGGAGGGCATACCGATGTTCCTCGCCCTGGCCGACGAGCGGGGTCCTGCCGTGCCCACCGCGGCGGGAGGCGCGGCCGGTGCCGTCGTGCAGCGCATGGACCACTACCGGCAGGCGCTGGCCGGCGCGCAACGCGAGGACGACATGGGCGTGGTCGTCAGCATCATCACCGTGGCGGCGTACGAGGACTTCGACGCGAGCGTGTCCCCGTGACCGCGCTGACCTGGCCGTCGCACCGGGAGCTGTTCGCGGCCGGTCGGTACCTCCGGGTGGTCAACTACCACAACACGCCCGCATCCGGGCGGCTGGCCGTGCGGCGCGAACTGGCGTCCTACCGTGAGGCGTTCGCCCCGGTCGACCTCGCCGAACTCGACCGGTTCTACGAGAGCGGCACCTGGACCACCGACGAGCCGGGGTTCCTGCCGGTGTTCTACGAGGGCTACCGCAACAGCTTCGACGTGGCGGCGCCGCTGTGCGAGGAGCTCGGCATCACCGGATGGTTCGCCGTCTGCACCGGGTTCGTGGACTGCCCGGTGGCCGAGCAGGAGCTGTTCGCCCGGTCGCACTGGATCGGGCTCGCCGACGAGGAGAAGACCGGGGACCGCATCGCGATGTCCTGGGACGAGATCGCCGAGCTGTCCGTCCGGCACGTGGTCTACCCGCACACCGCGTCGCACGACGGCATCGCCGACGTGATCACCGACGAGGACTTCCGTCGGGAGATCGTCGAACCCAAGCAGCGGATGGACGCCGTCACCGGTCAGTCGGCCGCCGCGTTCGTCTGGCTGCACGGCTCCCCGTGGGGCGCGAGCTCCCGGCACGACGAGGCCGTGCGGGCGGCCGGATACCGGTACCTGTTCAGCAACACCATGATCCACCGCATCGGGGACTGATGTGGGCGAGAACGACGGGACGGCAGGATGAGCGGTGCACAGCGACGTGCGTTGGTGCTGATCGGTGCGGGCAGTGCGGTCTTCACCCGCGGTCTGCTGGCCGACCTGATCTCGGCGGACGACCTGGGGGAGTGGGACATCCGCCTGGTCGACACGGCGGAGGCACCACTGGCGACGGCGGTCGGCCTTGCCGCCCGGATGATCTCGGCCCGCCGGGCGGAGTCCAAGCTGTCGGTGTCCGGGACCACCGACCGCCGGGCGGCACTCCCGGGCGCCGACTTCGTGGTGACCTGCGTCGGGGTGGGTGGCCGCCCCGCCTGGCAGACCGACCACCGGGTCTGCATGGAGCACGGGATCTTCCAGCCGGTCGGCGATTCGGTGATGCCCGGCGGGATCTCGCGGCTGCTGCGGACCACGCCGGTGCTGGTCGAGATCGCCGCCGACGTCGCAGAACTCGCTCCGGCGGCGTTCTTCTTCAACTACAGCAACCCGATGACGGCCAACGTGATGGCGATGAGCCGGGTGTCCGGCGCCCAGCAGGTGGTGGGCCTGTGCCACGGGATGCACCACGTGCAACGGCATCTGGCCGGCTACCTGGGGGAGCCGCTGGCCGAGACGTCCACGTTGTACGCCGGGATCAACCACCTGACGTTCATCTACGACTTCCGCGTCCGCGGCGTCGACGCGTGGCCGGCGGTCCGTGAGCGGGTGACCGCCGACCTCGCCCGCCCGGTCGACCCGGCGCTGGTCGGCGACATCTTCAGCGAGGGCACCGATGCCCGGCAGAACCCGTTCTCCTGGGAGATCTTCCAGCGGTACGGTGCCTTTCCGGCCGCCGAGGACCGGCACGTCACGGAATTCTTTCCCGAGCGGTGGGCGCAGGGCTCCTACTACGGCAAGAAACTGGGTGTGGATGCCTTCTCCGTGCAGGAGATCCTGGACTGGGGCGAGGACCGCTACCAGAGCATGCGGGCGCAGGCCGACGGCACCGTCGCGCTGGACGAGTCGGCGTTCGAGCGGTCGGCCGGTGAGCAGGAGCAGCTGATCGCGATTCTCCGCTCGGTGCTCTACGACCGGCGGGAGATGTTCTCCTGCAACGCGATCAACAACGGCAGCGTGCCCGGCCTGCCGGACGACGCCGCACTGGAGATCCCCGGCGTGGCGACCGCCCGCGGGATCCGGCCGATCGCGGTGCCGGACCTGTCCCCGGCCCTCACCGCCATCCTGCAGCGCCGCCTGACGCCCGTGTACCTGGCCATCGAGGCCGCCCTGCACGGTGACCGGGGCATGGTGGTCGAGGCCCTGCTGGCCGACGGAGCGGTGCCCGACCCCGACCGGGCCGCCGCGCTGGCGGACGACCTGATCCAGGCACAGCTGGCGCACCTGCCCAGGTTCCGGGCATGACGCTGCGCAGCGCCGCGTGGTTCGGCGCCGAGGGCAAGACCGGCATCATGTCCCGCGCCTGGCTGCGCTCGGAGGGCCTGCCTGACGACAGCTTCACCGGCCGGCCCGTCATCGGCATCGCCAACAGCTGGTCGGAGCTCACCCCGTGCAACATGCACCTCCGGGAGGTCGCCGAGCACGTCAAGCGCGGCGTCTGGCAGGCCGGCGGAGTGCCGTTCGAGTTCCCGACCACCTCGGCCGGCGAGCCGCTGGTCCGGCCGACCGCCATGGTGCTCCGCAATCTCATCTCGATGGATCTCGAGGAGACGTTGCGGGGCAACCCGTTGGACGCGGTGGTGCTGCTCGCCGGCTGCGACAAGACCACACCCGCCTACCTGATGGGCGCCGCCAGCGTGAACCTGCCGACCCTGCTGATCACCGGCGGGCCGATGCTGAACGGCAAGTACCGGGGCACCGACATCGGCTCGGGCACGTCGATCTGGCAGTTCACCGAGGCGTTCCGCGCCGGAGAGATGTCGCAGGACAAGCTGTTCGAGGCCGAAGGCTGCATGGCACGCAGTCGAGGTCACTGCATGACGATGGGCACCGCGTCCACGATGGCGCTGCTCACCGAGATCCTGGGCATGCAGTTGCCCGGCAGTGCCGAGCTGCCTGCCGACGACGCCCGCCGCCGCACCCTCGCGCACCTGGCCGGCCGGCGGATCGTGGAGATGGTCGCCGAGGAGCTGACGCCGTCGGTCATCCTGACCCGGCGGGCGTTCGAGAACGCCGTCCGGCTCAACGCCGCCATCGGCGGCTCCACCAACGCCGTGGTGCACCTGCTCGCGCTGGCCGGCCGGCTAGGGATCCCGCTGACGCTGGCCGACTTCGACAGCCTGGTCCGCGACATCCCGACGCTGGCCGACCTGATGCCCTCGGGCCGGTTCCTGATGGAGGACTTCGCCTACGCCGGTGGCCTCGGCGCGCTGGTGGCCGGGATGGGCGACCTGCTGGACGGCGGCGCGCTCACCGTCACCGGGCGCACCATCGCCCAGAACTACGCGGGCAGCGAGTGCTTCAACGCCGAGGTGATCCGCCCGCTGACCGATCCGGTGAAGCCGGCCGGATCCGGGATCGCCGTGCTGACCGGTAATCTCGCGCCGCGCGGAGCGGTGATCAAGCAGTCCGCCGCCTCCCCGCACCTGCTGCGGCATACCGGCCGGGCCGTCGTCTTCGACCGGCTCGAGGACTACCTGGCGGTCGCCGACGACGAGGATCTGGACGTCACCGCCGACGACGTGCTGGTGATCCGGTACGCCGGCCCCCGCGGGTACCCCGGCATGCCGGAGATCGGCAACGTCGCGCTGCCGAAGAAGGTGCTGGCCACCGGCGTCCGGGACATGGTCCGCATCTCCGACGCCAGGATGAGCGGCACGTCCTACGGCACGGTCGTGCTGCACGTCGCGCCGGAAGCGGCGGTGGGCGGCCCGTTGTGCCTGGTGCGCACCGGTGACGTGATCGAGCTCGACGTACCCGCCCGCACCCTGCGCATGCTGGTCGACGACGACGAGCTGGCCCGGCGTGCCGACGGCTGGTCGGCGCCGGCCGTACCGAGCGCGGCTCGCGGATACATGAAGCTGTTCGTCGACCACGTGGAGGGCGCCGACGTCGGCGCAGACTTCGACTTCCTGCGCGGGTCGGCACCACCGGAGGTGCCGCGTCGCGGATTCTGAGCCACCCCGCCGGCTGCTCGTCGTCGGGGCGACGCGGGTGCTCCGCCCGGCCGTCGTCGAGAGCGTGCGGCGCGGCTGGACGGTCGTCGCGGTGGCCCGGAGCCGGCCGGACCTGGCCCGGCTTGCGGCTGCGCTCGGTCCGCGGCTGCTGCCGGTGGCGCTGGACGTCGGCGACGCCGAGGCGGTGGACCGGGCGCCTACCGCCACCGTGCTGCGCGACGGGGTGGACGATGCGCTGGTCTACGACTCGTTCGACGACGACGCCGCCGGCAACGCCGCACTCGACCGGCTGGCGCCGCTCGTCACCGGCACGATCGTCCGCATCCTGACCAGCCGCTGGTTCCCCGCCGGCGCCGCGATCGGCGGCTCGGCACCGGACTCCGGCCCGCTCCCGGCGTGCACCGCAGCCGGTCGCTGGCCGCGGCGACCTCGCCGGGTTCATCTGCTGCTCGGTGTCGAGCAGATCGGCCCGGACGCGGGATGGCATTCCCCGGAGCAGATCTCGGCGGCCGCTATGGCTGCTCTGGATGCCCGGCGGGACGCCGTCCTCGGTGGACCGCCGGCCTGACCAGGGCCGGACGGGAGTGCGGTCCACGTGCGCAGCGCGAACGCCGCCGTACGCTGGATCAGGGGCCGCGTCTGCAACAGCGACGGACAGCTGCCCCGGCCGGGTCGGGCGTGATGCCTGGCCGGCAGTCCTGTCGAGAGGTTGGCAATGGCGCGGCTTCGGCGATCGCATCCCGACGGGCCCGGGCTGACCCGGCGGCGGCGGGGGCGCGGGTGGGAGTACCGCGAGCCCACCGGCCTCCGGGTGACCGACGCCGAGGTCGTCGCGCGCATCAACGCGCTCGTCATCCCGCCCGCCTGGCAGCGGGTGTGGATCTGCCCCTACGCCAACGGGCACATCCAGGCCACCGGGTTCGATGCGGCCGGTCGCAAGCAGTACCTCTACCACCAGGAGTGGTCGACCCGTCGCCACACCCTCAAGTTCGAGCGGGTGGTGGGATTCGGGGCGGCCTTGCCGAGGGCCCGCATGCTGGTCGGGGAAAACCTGACGCAGCAGGGCTTCTCGAAGGAACGCGTGCTCGCGGTCGCTTTCCGGCTGCTGGACCGCGGGCACTTCCGGATCGGCGGCGAGGTGTACGCCGAGACCAACGGCAGCTTCGGGCTGGCCACGCTGCGGCGGGAGCACGTCCGCCGGGAGAAGCGCGAGCTGGTCTTCGACTACACCGCCAAGTCGGGCCTGCACCGGGTGGAACGGATCGGTGATCCACAGCTGCTGGACGCGGTGTCCGGCCTGCTGCGGCGGCGTGGCGACATCGACGTGCCCGAGCTGCTGGCCTACCGGACCGCCGGCGGCTGGCGCCACATCACCGGCTCCGACATCAACGGCTACCTCAAGGACGTGACGGGTCAGAACATCTCGGCCAAGGACTTCCGCACCTGGCACGGCACCACGATGGCGGCCGTCGCGCTCACCCGGGCGCCGACCGAACTGCGGAGCAGGACGGCGATGGCGCGTGCGGAGCGGCAGGCCGTCGTCGCCGTCTCACAGCAGTTGGGCAACACCCCGACGGTCTGCCGGGCGTCCTACATCGACCCGCGGGTGATCGACGCCTTCGAGCGGAACCAGCGGATCACCCCGGCGGTCGACCGGGCGATGCGCAGCATGCGGGCCGTGCTGCCCGACGGCACCGACGAGGAGGCCGCCGGCACCGCCCTCACCCTGGTGGCCTCCTCGCCGCCGGTGGAGCGGGCGGTGCTGAAGCTGCTGACCTCGAGGTAGCGGCCGTGGGCTAACGGCCCGACGACCGCTCGGCCAACGCGTTCTCGTACGCCAGGTCCGCGCCGGGCACGTTCGGCATGTCCAGCGCGGCGGCCTCCCGGATCGTGGCCTGTGCCACCGACTGGTGGTGGGGCAGCTCCTCGGAGTGCACGTACTTCTTGCCGCGCAGGGCGGACGCGACGACGGCGATGGCCAGCAGGCCGATGGACGCGCTGAACGCCACCACCAGCCCGTGGTGGAAGGCGTCGGCGATCAGGTGCGGGAAGAACGACCGCCCGGTCAGCGTCGCGACATCGGCGCCGCCGCCGGCCGTCAGCTGGCCGGGGTCGACCTCGCGCATCAGCTGGGTGATCGGGTTGTCGCCCAGAAAGGCGGCGAACAGCGTGCCCACCGGCGGTGTGGTCGAGATCGTCTGTGCCGCAGCACTGTTCACACCGAGGGAAGTGAGCCCGCTCTGCATGGCGGCGGGCAGCCGGCTGGCCAGCCCGACGGCCATCAGCGTGAAGAAGCCGCCCATCGACAGCACCATGCCGGCGTTCATGCCGGTGGCCCGGATGCCCGACGCGGCACCGCGCTGCGCCGCGGGCACCGAGTTCATGATGGCGGCGGCGTTGGGAGCGGCCAGCAGGCCCGACCCGATGCCGTTGAGGGCCAGCAGGGTGGCGAACACGACGTAGTTGAAGTCGGCGGGGATGAGCATCAGGCCGACGAACGTCAGCAGGGTGACCAGCAGACCGCCGGTGGAGAAGGCACGGGCGCCGAAGCGGTCGGACAGGGCCCCGGACACCGGGCCGGCCACCAGGAACCCGAGCGTCAGCGGCAGCATGTAGATGCCGGCCCAGAGCGGGGTGTCGGCGAAGTCGTAGCCGTGCAGCGGCAGCCAGATGCCCTGCAGCCAGATGATCAGGATGAACTGCAGCCCGCCCCGCGCCATGGCCGAGGCGAAGTTGACGACGTTGCCGGCGGTGAAGGCGCGGATCCGGAACAGCCGCAGGTTGATCATCGGGTCCGGCACCCGGGTCTCGATGTGGACGAAGACGGCCAGCAGCACGATCCCCAGCGCGATGCCGGTCAGCACCATCGGGCTCGTCCAGCCCATGTTGTGCCCGCTGTAGGGCTGCAGGCCGTAGGTGATGGCGACGAGGACGGCGATCAGACCGAGACCGAAGGTGACGTTGCCCCACCAGTCGATCCGCTCGTGCTGGCGGGCCGTGCGCGGCTTGTCGTGCAGGGAGCGGTACCCCATCCACGTTCCCCACAGCCCGACGGGGACGCTGACCCAGAACACGGCGCGCCAGTTCCACTCCGACAGCAGCCCGCCGATGACGAGCCCGAAGAACGACCCGGCCAGGCCGGCGACCTGGTTGACGCCGAGGGCGAACCCGCGCCGGTCGGAGGGGAACGCGTCGGTGATGATGGCGGTGGAGTTCGCGGTCACCATGGCGCCGCCGACGCCCTGCAGGATGCGCAGGCCGATCAGCTCCAGCGCGCCGGCCGAACCGGTGTTGGGCACCAGGGCGCACAGCAGCGAGCCGACGGTGAAGATCGCGAAACCGAGATTGAACAGCTTTGCCCGGCCGTACTGGTCACCCAGGCGCCCGAAGGTGACCACCAGGACCGCGGTGACCAGCATGTAGCCCATCAGCATCCACAGCAGGTAGCTGATGTTCTGCGGCGCGAGCGGGTCCAGGCCCAGGCCGGCGAAGATCGCCGGGAGCGAGATCAGCAGGATGGACGAGTTCAGCATGGCCGCGAGGATGCCGACCGTGGTCACCGTCAGGGCCACCCGGCGATCGTGGGTGGCGTGGGAACGATGCCTGCCTGACGGCGCTGCCCTGCCGGACGGCACTGATGTGTCGGTGGTCCCGCCGGTCGCTGCGTCGCCCCGGAGGTACAGGTTGTCGTTGATGGGCACGGTGGGTCCTCTCAGTCGTTACTCATGCTAACGAGAGAAGTCCTGCCAGGAACAACGGTCCGGTGTGACTGCGCTCACCCGCGCCCCCGCAGCCGGGACTCGGACGGCCGGTCACCGGGCCCGCCAGCTGATGAGGTGAGCCGCAGTGCCCCGCGTCGCCTGGACTAGGGTTTCGATGACCGGGCCAGGCCGGGCACTCGCCTGCGCCGCCCGGAGATGGAGAGTGACGCCCCGATGCCGATGGCCGACGCACCGGCGGGTCCACCGCTCGCTCTCGTGCGGAGCCCGTCACCGCGGCTGGCCGACGGACTCGTCACCCATGTGGAGCGGGTGCCGATCGACGTCGACCTCGCCGTCGAGCAGTGGCGGCAGTACGTCGCCGCGATGGGTGCCAACGGTTGGCGGACGGTCGAGGTCAGCCCCGCCGACGACTGCCCCGACGCGGTGTTCGTCGAGGACTCGGTGGTGATGATCGGCGCCACCGCGGTGATCACCAATCCCGGCGCGGACGCCCGGAAGCCGGAGACCGCCGGCACCGCCGAAGCCCTGCGCGAACTGGGTCACCCGGTGCTGTCCATGCGCAGCGGCACGATGGACGGCGGCGACGTGCTGAAGGTCGGCTCGCTGGTGTATGTGGGGCGTGGCGGGCGCACCGACGCTGCCGGCGTCGCTGACTTCCGGGCGCTGGTGGAACCACTGGGCGTCACGGTGGTCGCCGTGCCGCTGACCAAGGTGTTGCACCTCAAGTCGGCCGTCACGGCGCTCCCGGACGGCAGCATCATCGGCTATCCGCCGTTGGTCGACGACCCGGCGTTCTTCCCGCACTTCCGCCCGATGCCCGAGGAAGGCGGTTCGCACGTCGTCGACCTCGGTGGGGGCCGGTTGCTGATCGCGGCCTCGGCGCCGCGCTCGGCCGACCTGATCGCCGACCTCGGGTACACCCCCGTTCCGGTCGACATCACCGAGTTCGAGAAGATGGAAGGGTGCGTCACCTGCCTGTCGGTGCGCCTCCGCGTCCCGCCGCCGTCCAGCTGACCCCGATCGCCCTGCCCCACCCCGCACCGAAACCGTTCCTGTTCCCGTTCACAAAGGAGTGACAGATGAAGAAGATCATCAACGACCCGACCACCGTCGTCGACGAGGCGCTGGACGGCATGGCCGCCGCGCACGGCGACCTGCTGCGGCTGCATCGCAACCCGACGTTCGTCACCCGGGCGGACGGGCCGATCGCGGACAAGGTGGCCCTGGTGTCCGGCGGCGGGGCGGGGCACGAGCCGCTGCACGTGGGCTACGTGGGGGTCGGCATGCTCGATGCCGCCGTGCCGGGCGCGGTGTTCACCTCGCCCACACCGGACCAGATCCTGGACGCCACCAAGGCCGTCGACGGCGGGGCCGGCGTGCTGCACATCGTGAAGAACTACACCGGTGACGTGCTGAACTTCGAGATGGCGGCCGAGCTCGCCGCCGCCGAGGGGATCGAGGTGGCGGCCGTCGTGGTCGACGACGACGTCGCGGTCAAGGACTCCACCTGGACGGCCGGCCGGCGCGGCGTCGGCGGCACGGTGCTGGTGGAGAAGATCGCCGGGGCCGCCGCGGCCCGCGGGGACGACCTGGCGGCGGTGACCGCGATCGCCACCAGGGTCAACGCGAAGGTCCGCTCGATGGGCATGGCGCTGCACGCCTGCACCGTGCCGCACTCGGGGGAGCCGTCGTTCACCCTCGCCGAGGACGAGATGGAGATCGGCATCGGGATCCACGGCGAGCCGGGCCGGGAGACCCGCAAGCTCGCCCCGGCCGACGAGATCGTGCAGATCCTGCTGGACGCCATCGTCTCGGACCTGCCGTTCGAGGCCAGCACGCGCACCCTGCTGTTCGTCAACGGGATGGGCGGGACGCCCGAGATCGAGCTGTACCTGGCCTACAATTCCGCCCGGAAGTACCTGCAGGACAAGGGAATCCAGGTCGAGCGGTCACTGGTCGGCAACTACATCACCGCGCTGGAGATGCAGGGCATGTCGATCACCCTGCTGGCGCTCGACGACGAACTGGTCGAACTGTGGGATGCGCCGGTGCACACCGTCGCGCTTCGATCGGGACTGTGAGGAACACGATGGGCTACGACGCGGAGTCATTGGTCGCCGCCATCCAGCGGCTCGGCGCGGAGATCGCGCAGCGCCGTGCCGAGCTGACCCACCTCGACCAGGAGATCGGGGACGGCGACCACGGGGAGAACCTCGCCCGCGGTTTCTCGGCGGTGCTGACCAAGCTGCGCGCCGGGGCTCCGGAGACGCCGGGCAAGGTGCTCTCGCTGGTCGCCACCACGTTGATCTCGACGGTCGGCGGGGCGTCCGGCCCGTTGTTCGGCACCGCCTTCCTCCGTGCGTCCACGGTGATCGGCAGCGCGACCGAGCTGGACGGCACGTTGGTCGCCGCCGCCCTGGTGGCGGCGCGGGACGGGGTCATCGCCCGGGGCAAGGCGGAGGCGGGCGACAAGACGATGGTGGACGCGCTGGGACCCGCGGCCGAGGCGGCGACGGCGGCCGCCGCCGACGGGGCCGATGTGCCGGACGTGCTCGCCGCCGCGGCGCGCGCGGCAGTGGCCGGCGCCGCGGCGACCGCGCCGCTGCAGGCACGCAAGGGTCGCGCGTCCTACCTCGGCGAGCGGTCGATCGGGCATGTCGATCCCGGTGCGCAGAGCACCGCCTACCTGCTGACCTCGCTGGCCGGCAGCGCCGCCGGACACCATCCGGAGGCCTGATGAGCGTCGGGCTGATCCTGGTCTCGCACAGCGCCGACCTGGCGCGGGGAAGCGCGGAACTGGCCCGGCAGATGGCGCCGTCGGTGGTCATCGCGCCGGCCGGCGGTGCCGACGACGGCAGCATCGGTACCTCGTTCGACGCCATCACCGAGGCGATCGCCACCGCCGACACCGGCAGCGGCGCGGTACTGCTGTACGACCTCGGCAGCGCGCTGCTGACGGCGGAGACGGCGTTGGAGTTCCTCGAACCCGACGTCGCGGGTCGTATCCGCATCGTGGACGCCCCGCTGGTCGAGGGCGCCATCGCGGCCGCGGTCACCGCCCAGGGTGGGGCAGACCTCGAGGCCGTCGAAGCGGCGGCCAGGTCGACCGGCGCGGGGGAGTCGCCGGGCCCGGGCCCTGCCGGCGGGTCGACCGCCGGCCCGGACACCGACGACGCTTACCCGGAGCAGAACCGGCACCCGGGCGACCCGGCCGAGCAGAGCGTCACCGCCACCGTGTCGGTGGTCAACCCGCTGGGGCTGCACGCCCGTCCGGTGGCGACGCTGATCCGGTCGCTCACCGGGTTGGACGTCGTGGTGACGCTCGGCCGGCCGGGTGAGCACACCGTGGACCTGCGGGCCGTGCTCCGGGTGGTCGCGATGGCCTTCCGCGGCGGTGACCAGCTGGAGGTCGTCGCCACCGGCCGTGACGCGGTGACCGCGGCGGCGACCGTCACCGCCCTGATCACCGGTGGCTTCGGCGAGACCGAGGACCGGCCGCGCCGCGTGCCGCCGGAGCGGATGGGCGCGGCGCCGGCACGGATGGGCAACGCCCCGGCCGGGCTCCGGCCCGCCGGCCGGGCACCGACCGTCGTCGACGGCGTGCTGCAGGCGGTGCCCGGGGCGCCGGGACTGGCGCTCGGTCCGCTCCTGCGGCTGGACCGGGGGCCGCTGCACCTCGGGTCGACCCGTCCCGCGTCGGCGGCGCCGGATGAAGGCGGCGCGGAGAAACACCCGGCCGAGCGCGAACTCGAGCAGCTGGACGCGGCGATCGTCAGTGCGACCCGGAAGTTGTTGACGGGCAACCAGTTCGAGGTGGCCCACGGGGTGCTGCTCGCCGATCCCGAGATGCGGGCGGACGCGACCGCCACGCTGCAGGACGGCTCGTCGGACGCGGCATCGGCGTGGTGGGCCGCCGTCGGGCGCACCGCCGACCGGCTCGCCGCCGATCCCGACGAGCTGGTCGCGTCACGCGCCGTCGACGTCCGGGAGGCCGGCGCTGCCGTGCTGGCCGAACTCGGCGTGGTGGTGGACCGCATCCCCGCCGCCCTGGACGGTGCGGTGGTGTTCGCCGACGACGTCGGGCCGGGCGAGGTGCCCATCCTGCTCGAGCGTGGTGCGGCCGGCGTAGTGCTGTCCCGCAGCTCCAGCACGGCGCACGCGGTCATCGTCGCCCGCGGTCTGGGCCTGCCGATGATCCTGCGGGCGGGTGACGAGATCGGCCGGCTCCCGGCCGGGACGGAGCTGGTGCTCGACGGTGACGCCGGCACGGTGGCGGTGGCGCCGGACGAGCAGGCCAGCGCCGACATCAGGCAGCGGATCGAGCAGATGGCGCAGGCCGCCAGGCAGCGGATCGACGCCGCCCGCGACCCGGTCCATGCCGCCGACGGCCGGCAGATCCTGGTCGTCGCCAACATCGGATCACTGGCCGACGCCAGGGCCGCGGTGGAGCTCGGCGCCGACGGGGTGGGTCTGCTCCGCACGGAGCTGCTGGTGCTGGACCGGGAGACCTATCCCGACGAGGACACCCAGACAGCGGACCTGACGGCGATCCTCGACGTGCTGGGCGATCGGCCGGTCGTGGTGCGGGTGCTCGATGCCGGCGGCGACAAGCCGGTGACCGCACTGGATCTCGACCCGGTGCACAACGGTTTCCTGGGGGTGCGTGGCCTGCGCTACCTGCTCGCCCACCCCGAGCTGCTGCGGACCCAGCTGCGCGCCATCCTGCGGGCCGGGGTCGGGCACCGCGTCTCGGTGATGGCGCCCATGGTGTCCGTCGCCGCCGAGGTGATCGCCTTCCGCGACGCCGTCGACGACGCCGTGACCTCCCTCGTCCGGGACGGCACGGCGCACCAGCGGCCGGAACAGGTCGGGGTGATGATCGAGGTGCCGGCCGCCGCTCTGGCGGCCGACGAGATCTGCGCGGTGGCCGACTTCGTGTCCGTCGGGTCCAACGACCTGACCAGCTACACCATGGCCGCGGACCGGACCGAGGCTGGCGTGGCCGATCTGCTGGACCCCGGCGCCACGGCGGTGCAGCGGTTGATCGACCAGCTGTGCGCCTATGCCGTCGACGCCGGGACGCCGGTCGCGGTGTGCGGGGAGATCGCCGGGATGATCGAGTACGCGCCCGGCCTGATCGCCCGCGGCGTGCACGAGCTGTCGGTGGCCCCGGCGCGGGTACCGGTCATCAAGGAGCTCCTCCGCAGTGCTGCGCAGGCGTCCGCGGAGCGATCCTGACCCGCCCCGGACGGCGGGGTTAGCATCGGGTTCCCAGAGGCGAGTGGAGGTCGTGGTGGCGGTGGATTCACTACCGGTGGTGGACTTGTCGGCGCTGCGCGACGAGGGTGCGGACGTCGGCGAGCGACTGGCCGAGCTGCGGAACGCCACGCACGACGTGGGCTTCTTCTACCTCGTCGGGCACGGCGTCCCCACCGCCCTGATGGAGCTGATGATCGACACCTCGCGCACGTTCTTCGCCCTCCCGGAGGCGGACAAGCTGGCCATCGAGAACATCCGGAGCCCGCACTTCCGCGGGTACACCAGGCTGGGCGGGGAGCGCACGCAGGGCCGGGCGGACCAGCGGGAGCAGATCGACATCGGGCCCGAGCGCCCGGCGATCGACCCCGGCCCCGGAGTACCCGACTGGGAACGCATGGAGGGCCCGAACCAGTGGCCGGCGGCCATGCCGGAGCTGCGCGAGGTCGTGGAGCAATGGGACGCGCACCTGATGCGCGTCAGCCGGGAGCTGTTGCACGCCTGGGCATCGGCACTGGGTCAACCCGAGGACGTCTTCGACGCTGCCTTCGCCGACCGGCCCTCCACGCTGCTGAAGATCGTTCGTTATCCGGGGCGGCCGGCGGACGACGAGGCCGCGAGTCGGCAGGGCGTCGGCGCGCACAAGGACGCCGGCGTGCTGACGCTGCTGATGGTCGAGCCGGGTACCGCCGGGCTGCAGGTGCAGCACGACGACGGCTGGATCGAGGCGCCGCCGATGGAGGGGGCGTTCGTGGTCAACATCGGGGAGCTGCTGGAGTTCGCCACGAGCGGCTACCTCAAGGCCACGGTCCACCGGGTGCGCTCGCCCGAACCCGGCACCGACCGCATCTCGGTGCCGTTCTTCTACAACCCAGCGCTCTCGTCCAACATCCCGGTGCTGCAGCTTCCCGGCGACCTCGCCGCGCAGGCGTCCGGGGTCACCGACGACCCGGCGAATCCGATCCACTCGACCTACGGCGAGAACCTGCTCAAGAGCAGGCTGCGTGCGCATCCCGACGTGGCGGCCATCCACCATGCCGACCTGCTGGCCGCCCGCTCCTGACGACGGCGCCTCCTCTGCCGGCTGTCACGCTGCCGACGCCGCCGGCAGGCCGACCAGAGGTGGCTGGTTCCGGACACGGCGGGCCCAGCTTGTTGGCAGGATGGGGAGCATGGTTTCGCCCCTGCGTTTCGTCCTCGGTCAGCTCGGCGCCAAGCCGGGGGCCAGGGAGTCGCTGGCACGGCTGCTCGATGCGCCCGATCTCGATGCCCACGCGCTGACCGGAGCCGACAGCCAGCGGTGGCGACGGTTGGACCAACGCACCTGGCGCACCGGCGGCGTCGCCCATCCGCAGCCGTGGCAGGCCGCGGCACGCGCGGCCGGGTCGGTCACGGCGTGGCGCTCCTTGCAAGCTGGTCCGCGGCCGCAGTGGCTCTGGCTGCAGTGGTCACCGTTGGCCTCCGCTGCCGGTGCGGCCGAGGCACTGACCGCGGCCGCCGACCCTGCGCTCGCGCTGCGGAACGTCCACGCCGAGGTGGAGAGCACCGAACTCCGCGTCCTGCAGCCTGCTCCCGTCGTCGCGGGTGCCGACCGGGTGAGCGCCACCCAGGAGCACACCACCGGCCCCGACCCGGTCCGCACGCTGCGCTGCACCGCGGGCCGCCACCTCGTGCTGCTGTGCGCCTCGGGCGGCGGGTGGGACTGGCCGGCGGTGGCCGCTCTTGCCGAGGAGCAGCTGCGTCGCCTTCCTGCGCCGTAGCGTCAGGGCGTTCGAGTGCCGGGTCGGCGGTCGGACTGCGCCGCACCGTGCCGGGATCAGGGCAGCCCGGGCAGCCCGTCCAGACTCAGGGCGTTCTTCTGTCGGCGGTAGGTGACGAGCCCGTCCTCGCCCTTCTTGGTGTTCCACTGGTCGAGCACCTGCCGGTCGCCGACATAGGCCATCGTCGGGACCGCGTACCCGCAGGAGTCACTGATCCGTTGCACCGCAACGACGATGATGGAGCGGATGCCTGGATGCGGAGAGAACAGCGGCAGCATGTCGTCGAAGTCGGTGGTGCCCGGCAGCACGACCGTGCCGCGTCCGTGCAGCCGCACGATGTTCGGGCGCCCGTCGAACGACGCGAACATCAGGACGATCCGACCGTTCTCGCGCAGGTGGGCGATCGTCTCCACGCCGCTGCCAGTGAGGTCGAGATAGGCCACCCGGTGCCCGTCCAGGACCGCGAAGGTGCCGGCCATGCCCTTGGGTGAAACGTTCACGAGCCCGTCGCCGGCGAGCGGCGCAGTGGCCACGGTGAACATCGGCTGGGCGGCCAGCCAGGCGGCGAGTTTCCCGTCGATCGCCTCGTAGACTTTTCCCACCGGCTCACCATAGACACGGCCCGGGTCACGATCGGCGTTCGCTCAGCTGCTTTTACCCGCTCGTAACGCGGCGTCCAGGGTGGTGGCGGCACTGATCAGCCCGAGGTGGGTGAGCGCCTGCGGGTAGTTGCCGAGCGACTCGCCGGACGGCCCGATCTGCTCGCTGAACAGCCCCAACTCTCCCGCGTAGGTGAGCACCTTCTCGAAAGCGAGCCGTGCCTCGTGCAGGCGACCTGCGCGGGCGAGGTTCTCGACGTACCAGAAGGTGCACACGGTGAACGTGCCCTCGCGCCCGCCCACCCCGTCCAGCGTCGGGTCCGGGTCGCCGGAACCCACGCCGGCGGGTGTGCGGTAGCGGTACAGCATCGAGTCGGTGGTCAACGCCTCGCTGATCGCGTCCAACGTGGCCAGCACGCGGGGATCGGTGCCGGATGCGAACCGGAGCATGGGGATCAGCAGCGCGGACGCGTCGAGGTCGGCACTTCCGGCGCGCTGGACGTAGCTGTTGACCTCGGCGTTCCAGCCCTGCTCCTGCACCCACCCGTAGGCGCTGTCCGCCGCGCTCTGCCACTTCTCCCGGGCGCCGGGCAACCCTCGGCGGCGCGCCAGGCGCAGCGCCCGCTCGAAGGCCACCCAGACCAGCAGCTTGCTCGAGACGAACTGCTGGTCGGGCCCGCGCACCTCCCAGATCCCGGAATCGGGATCACGCCAGTGGTCGGCCAGCCAGTCCAGCTGCACGCCCAGCGCCTGCCACAGGTCCCAGGAGATCGGCCGAATGCGGTCGAACAGGTAGAGCCCGTCCATCACCTCGCCGAGCACGTCGAGCTGGACCTGGCCGTAAGCCGCGTTGCCGATCCGCACCGGGCGGCTGCCGGCGTAGCCGGCCAGGTGGCCGAGTTCCTGCTCGTCCTGCGGCGGCGTGCCGTCCAGCCGGTAGACCGGGTGCAACCCGCTCTCGGCATTGATGTCCACGCACCGGCGCGCCAGCCAGTGGGTGAACGCGGTGGCCTCGTCGACGAAACCGATCCGCAGAAAGGCGAAGATGACGAACGCCGCGTCGCGCAGCCAGACGTACCGGTAGTCCCAGTTGCGTTCCGCGCCCGGCCACTCCGGCAGCCCGAAGGTGGGCGCCGCGACGATGCCGCCGGTCGGCTCGTGCTGCAGCAGCTTCAGGCACAATGCACTGCGCCGGACCGCGTCCGACCAGCCGCCCGCGTAGGTGGTGCTGTCCACCCAGGAGTGCCAGTAGTGCTCGGTCGCCAGGGTCCAGTCGTCGATCCGGCCCAGCATGTCGTCCGCGGAGCCCCACTGGGCCGGTTCGGCAGACGGACCCGCCGCGGCGTCGGAGTCGGCCTGGCTGTGGTCGCCGTCCCTTGATGCGTCATCTGACGCGTCGTCCAGCCACTCCAGCACCAGCAGGACGACCTCGTCGACCGCCAGGTCTGCCTCGGCGGTCGCCTCCGGTCCCCGCGACCGATCGGTCAGGGTCAGCTCGGTCGAGCAGTACAGCCGGAACCGGCCGGCATCGCTGCTGAACAGGGCGGTACGGCGGTCGGCGGACAGTTCCGCGCGGTGCGGCGCCCTGGCGTAGTCGAAACCGGGCCAACACGACAGCCGTACCGACCGGGGGCCGTGCAGGGCGGTGACGCGGCGGACGAAAAGGCCGCCGCGCTGGGCCGTGAGGTGCACCGGAACCATGAAGTCGCGGACCTGCGTGATACCGCCGGCACCTTCGAACCGGGTGATCAGGATGTTGGTGTTCGGCAGGTAGTTCTGCCGCAGACGGAGCCTCTCGCCGTCCGGGAGGTCGGTCAGGTCGACCGAGAGGTGGCCGCCCTGACCGGAATCCAGCAGCGCCGCGAAGATGCTGGGCGAATCCGCGTCCGGCAGGCACATCGAGTCAACCGTTCCGGAATTGCTCACCAGAGCAGTGGAACGGAGGTTCCCCACCAGTCCGTGCTCGTCGATCCGTGGTACGGATGACACCTCGCGCTCCCGCCTGTCGCCGATGGTCCCTCCCATGCCCGCGGGTCAGCCGGACAAAACCCGCGGGCCGCTCGGGCGTCCCGGCGGCGGCTCGGATCCGACTCAGCTGCGGCTGGCGAGAGCCTGCGCAACGGAGAAGCACTGGGCCAGGTGATCGTCGTCCGGGTTGTTGGCGCAGCGCCGTTCGTAGGCCATCATGACCACGCGCGGCACCCAGTCGTGCGCTGTCGGGGTGTTGCCGTTGATCTGCAGCATCGATTCGATCTCGGCCTGGACCTTCTGCTCGGCCGAGGGGGATGCCTGGTCGGTGGCCGACTTCTTCTTCGTCGCGGTACTCACAGGTATTCCTTCGCAGTTGTGCGGTGCGGTGTGTGTGACAGGTGTCCGGCGGCGGGCGCGGGCGAAGTCGACGAAACGGCTGCGCGTCACCCCCGTGCGCCGTTGCCATTGAATGTTAACCGGGCAAAGCACCGGTGCATTCCTGTGCATGGATCGTCCCGGTGTCCGCCCGGTCACACCGGCGACCGCAGGACGCGATCGGGCGCGGCGGGACCTTGTGGACGTCGTGCCGCCGCGTGGTGCCGAAGTCGGCGATCTCGCGAACGCCAGTGCCCGGCAATCCGCCGACATCGCGCATCCCCTGCCGTCGTGCGGCCGACCGACCGGGGGCACGCTCGTGGTGCCGACGAGCGCGGCCGTCCTTTTGACCTTCCGGTGACAACCTCGGGGAGCCGGCGGAAGACCCCCCCTGCATCCCCGGGGCTTGCCGGCGACCGAACAAAAGCCACCTGGCCCGGTTTGCGGTCGAAGTTGTGGCGCAGTCGCTGTTGGGGGCCCCGGCGTGACGGCCTCAACGGCCAACGGGTCCAACGAGGTGACCGTGGGCGCCGCGCACATTCTTATCCCGTCGCGGCGGCCGGATCGTTGTCAGCACGTTCGAGAGACACATTCACACGACGTGCTGCACGTCACCGGGTGGGCTCCAGCTCCTTGGCTTTGGCAGGGCTGGACTTTCCCGATCGAGGAAGTGGACGACTGTTCCCGACGATCGTCCGGAACGACTCCAGCGGTAGGCCGCCACCGTCTGCGGTACGGGGTCGGAACGGGTCAGACGGATTGGAGCACAACATGTTCACCTCGCCTGCCGGATCGATCCAAACGGTGCCGAGCAGGCCGCCGTACACGGCATAGACCGGCACACCCGACCCTGACCTGCCTCGTGGAGTTGCAATCACGACAACGCTCGACCCGGGCTCCCCTATCGACCCCAAGATGTTGAGAGTCTGTTCATCGCCAACCCAGTCCAGATCGGTACCGGAATTGGTGGGCGCAGCACCGGAGGTGACGAAGTCTTCTACCTTTTCCAACGGTATCCGTATGACGACGGTTGAACCGTCCTCGATCTCGGATGGACGTGCGACGACACCAGAGCGCACGACCGATGTCGCCGCGGAGTCCAGCTTCGCACTGAACCGATCAGAGTCACCCGGGAACTCGCACTTAGTTTCGGCGGGCGAGCGATCGGTGCGTCGAAACCAGCCGGTGCGGTCCTCGATGCAACATCGGTCGATGCGGCTTGTGTCGACGGTGAAATGCTTCGAAGCGGCGACCTTTCCCGTCGCCATCACGACCATCGCGCCCGCATCCGGACAGGACCAACAGCATCACCAGCACGGCCGACGTGCCCGCGTGCCCCGGCGGACCCACCACGACGGCCTTCTCGCAGGAACGCAGGGCCTGGCAAGGAAAGCCGTCCTGCTGATGAGCGCTCCTCAACCGGCGGGCGTGCCGGCGTCCGTGCGGTCCGCCAGTAGGGCGGGTAGGTCGATGCCGGACCGCAGGAAGCGGTCGGGGTGTGGTGGATAGCCCTGGGCTCGCACCAGATCGTTGCCGTGGCTGGTGAAGATGTCGGCGATCTCGATCACGCCGTTCTCCACCCGCCCCGGCAACCCGACGATCTCGCGCACCCGGCGGAACCCGCCCGGATCGATGCCCAGCTGCACGACCAGGTCGACGGAGGTAGCGACCGTCGGCACGACGAAGGCCGCGGTGACGTTCTCACCGGCCAGCAGCGGCAGCGTGCACAGCTTGATCACCGCCTCCCGCGCGGAGTTGGCGTGCACGCTGCACATGCCCGGGAGCCCCGAGTTGAGCGCGATGAGGAGGTCGAGCGATTCCTCCTGCCGGACCTCGCCGACGATGATCCGGGACGGGCGCATCCGCAGCGCCTCCTTGATCAGCCTGCGGAGCCGGATCTCGCCGTGCCCCTCCAGGTTCGGCTGCCGCGTCTGCATGGCCACGATGTCGGGAAGGTTCGGGCGCAGCTCGAACACCTCTTCGCAGCTCACCACCCGCTCCCGCGGCGGAATCGAGTTGATCAGGGTGTTCAGCAGCGTCGTCTTCCCGGCCTGCGTGCCGCCGGCGACGATGATGTTCAGGCCGGCGACCACGGCCGCCTCCAGGAACCGGGCGGCGTGGGCGGTGAGCGCGCCACGCCCCACCAGGTCCTCGAGGCCGTTGGCTGCCACCACGAACTTGCGGATGTTGAGCGACAGGTGCTCACGGGTGATGTCGGGGATGACGGCATGCAGCCGGGACCCGTCGGGCAGCAGCGCGTCGACGAAGGGTGAGCTGAGGTCCAGTCGGCGGCCGGACGGCTTGAGCATCCGCTCCACCAGGTCGCGCACCTCTCCCGGACCCAGGACGGTCGTGGTGAGTTCGGACAGCCCGTTGCGCGCGACGAAGACCTTGCCGGGCTGGTTGACCCAGATCTCCTCGATCTCCCGGTCGTCGAGGAACCGCTGCAGCGGGCCGAACCCGGCGAGCGAGTCGAAGACGAAACGTGCCGTGCCCGGCCGGTCGAGCAGCGGCGGCAGCGCGGAGTTCGCCACCCGCTCCTCGTAGTGGCCGATCACCTCGTCGATCAGCGCCCGGGCGGACCGCTGGTCGCCGATGGGGTCGACGCCGCGCCGCCTGATCAGCTCGCGGACCTCGTCGTGGATGTGCTCGGTCGCAGTCGCCATCGTCCCCCCGGCCGTCGTTCCCCCACCGCTGCGCGGTGCCTGCACCGTAGCGCGGTGCACCGGCATCCCATGGCGGGTTGTGCACAGTCGCCCGCCTCTGGTTGTCGGTGTGCCGTGGTTGGCTGTGCACAGGAGCGAACGGTGCTGATCAGGGCCCGTTCTGCTCCGGTGGACCGAGAAGGCGCGGGGGCCCGCGCGCTGTCGTCGAAGGAGGTGGTCGGCCGTGCACCCGTCCGGAGGTGCCGCGATGGCGGCGATGCGTGCCATGCACCGCGACGACTCCGTCAAGGACCACAAGCTGCCACCCGGGATCGCCCGGCGCATCCTGGAGTTCGCCCGCCCCTACCGGCGTGAGCTCACCTTCTTCCTGCTGGTCACCGTGTTCTCGGCGGTGATCGCGGTGGCGACCCCGCTGCTGGCCGGCGGCGTGGTCAACCAGATCAGCGGGCACGGATCGACCCGCACCGTCGTCGTCCTGGCGCTGGTCATCGCAGTGCTCGCGGTGGTGGACACCGGGAACTCGCTGGTGTCGCGGTACTACTCCTCGCGGATCGGCGAAGGGCTGATCTTCGACATGCGCAGCCGGGTCTTCGACCACGTGCAGAAGATGTCGTTGTCCTTCTTCACCCGCACGCAGACCGGGGCGCTGGTCAGCCGCCTGAACAACGACGTGATCGGTGCGCAGCAGGCCTTCACCTCGACCCTGTCCGGTGTGGTGTCCAACGTCATCGGGCTGGTGCTGACGGCCGGGGTGATGTTCAGCCTGTCCTGGCAGGTGACGGTTCTGTCACTGATCCTGCTGCCGGTGTTCGTGCTGCCCGCCAGGGCGTTCGGGCGCAAGCTGCAGGGGCTCACCCGGGAGTCGTACGGGCTCAACGCCTCCATGACGACCACCATGACGGAACGGTTCAACGTCTCCGGCGCACTGCTCGTGTCGCTGTTCGGTCGGCCCCAGGAGGAGTCGAGATCGTTCTCCGAACGGGCCGGTCGGGTCCGCGACATCGGGGTGACCACCGCGATGTACGGGCGTACGTTCATCGCGTCGCTGACCCTGGTCGCCGCGCTCGCCCAGGCGCTCACCTACGGATTGGGCGGCTCGCTGGCGCTGGCCGGCTCGCTGGATGCCGGCTCTGTCGTCGCGCTCGCGCTGCTGCTCACCCGCCTCTACGGGCCGCTGACCGCGCTGTCCAACGTGCGGGTCGACGTGATGAGCGCGCTGGTCTCGTTCGAGCGGGTCTTCGAGGTGCTCGACCTCGAGCCGATGATCGCCGAGCGGCCCGGCGCGGTGACCCTGCCCAGTGGATCGAGGGCCGTGGAGTTCCTCGACGTCCGGTTCGCCTATCCCAGCGCCGACCAGGTGTCACTGGCGTCGCTGGAGAGCATCTCGGTGCCCGACCACAGCCCCCGCACGCCGGTACTGCACGGCGTCAGCTTCCGGGCGGAACCGGGCCAGCTGGTGGCGCTCGTCGGCCCGTCCGGTGCCGGCAAGACGACCATTTCGCAGCTGGTACCGCGGATCTACGACGCCGATTCCGGCTCGGTGCGGGTCGGCGGGGTGGACGTCAAGGACGCCACCCTGCAATCTCTCCGCGACTCGATCGGCGTCGTCGCGCAGGACGCCCACATGTTCCACGACACCATCCGGGCGAACCTGCTGTACGCCAGACCCGAGGCGACCGAGGCCGAGATCGTGACGGCGTTGACCGCGGCGCAGATCTGGCCGCTGGTGAGCTCGCTCCCGGAGGGCCTGGACACCGTGGTGGGGGATCGGGGGCACCGGTTGTCCGGTGGGGAGAAGCAGCGCCTGGCCATTGCGCGGGTGCTGCTCAAAGCACCGGACATCGTCATCCTGGACGAGGCGACGGCCCACCTCGACAGCGAATCGGAAGCCGCGGTCCAACAGGCCCTCGCCGCTGCGCTGTCCGGTCGGACGTCGCTGGTCATCGCCCACCGCCTGTCGACGGTGCGCAGTGCCGACCAGATCCTGGTGATCGACGGGGGCAGGGTGGTCGAGTCGGGGAGGCACGCCGACCTGATCACCCGGAACGGTTTGTACGCCGACCTCTACCGCACGCAGTTCGAGCACCAGGGATGACGGGGCCGGGGTGCGGGCCGTCCGCTCGGTGCCTCTGCCCCCGATGCCGACTTGGCCGGTGGTCTCGTCGCCTGGTCGCCGGACATCCTTCGCAAGGCGCAGGATAGGGAGGTGCCCACCGGTCCCGCGTCCGCGCCCGACGGCTGGAGCGTGCTGGCCGACTGGCGTCCGGACTACCTCGTGCTGCTGGTTGCCGCGCTGGTCGGCGTGGCCGCGGTACGGGCCACGCAACGGGCCCGAGCGGCCGGCGCCTCCTGGCCCCGGCACCGCGAGGTGGTGTTCTGGGTCGGCTTCGCGGCGGCGGTCTGGGCGACGAACGGATTTCTGCAGGCCCGCAGCTTCCAGTTGATGTGGGTGTGGATGGTGCAGGACCTGGTCCTGCTGCTGGTGGTGCCGATCATCGTGATGGCAGCGCAGCCTCTGTCGGTCCTCGCCGCGGCCTACGGCCGCGACCACCCGGTGGCCGTACTGCTGCGATCCCGTCCGCTGCGGTTCTTCGGCAGTCCGTTGGTCAGTCCCGCGTTGGTGCCGGTGTTGTGCGTGCTGTTGATCTTCGGAGGCCTCGGCGAGTTCTCGGTCAGCTCCGTGTGGGCGGCGGCCCTGGTGCACCTGATGCTGCTGGCCGTCGGCATGCTGATCGCCATCCCTCTGGTCACCACCGACGACCAGCGGTCGTCGCTGGCGGTCGGGCTGTCCCTGGGGGTCGGCTTCGTGGAGTTGATCCTCGACGCCTTTCCCGGCATCGCCCTGCGATTTCAGACGCACATGACGCTGCTGCACTTCGCGACGGACCGCCCACGGTTCGCGCCGGTCGGGATAGACGACCAGCACATCGCCGGCGGCGTGCTGTGGGTGGTCGCCGAGGTGCTCGACCTCCCGTTCCTGATCCTGGCGGCCTACCGCTGGATCCGGGCCGACGCCAGGGACGCCGCCCGGATCGACGCCGAACTCGACGCGCGAACCCACTGGGCGACCGACGGCGAGCAGATGGACGCACCCGTCGTGGAACGGCCGTGGTGGCTCGACGACCCTGCTCTGCGGGACCGGATGCGTCCGGCCAGAGGCGACCGCGAGCCGCCGAAGGCCCTGCCGGGATAGCCCTGCCGGGATAGCCCTGCCGGGGTCAGATCCTGCGGCGACGCACCGTACCGGGACAGGCGGTACCGGGACTGGCCCCGCCGGGATGAGCCCCGCCGGGATAGCGTCCTGCGGTGACCGCAACGACCGACGGGCCGGCCGCGCCGGTGCCGACCCACCCGCACGACCTGGCGCTCGCCCTGCGCCTGGCCGATGTGGCCGACGCCATCAGCCTTGCCCGGTTCGGAGCGGCAGACCTCCGGGTGACCTCGAAACCGGACCTCACACCGGTCTCCGACGCCGACCTCGCCGTGGAAACGGCCATGCGGGAGCTGTTGACGGCGGAGCGCCCGGGGGATGCCGTCCTTGGCGAGGAGTTCGGCGGCCCGGACCAGACCGAACCGAACCGGACCGCACCGGACCGGCCGGGCCGTGAGGGCCGCCAGCGCGGTACCGGGCCGGGAGCGGCACGCCGGTGGGTGATCGACCCGATCGACGGCACCAAGAACTTCGTCCGCGGCGTCCCGGTGTGGGCCACCCTCATCGCCCTGTTCGACGGGGACGACGTGGTGGTGGGTGTGGTCTCCGCGCCGGCGCTCGCGCGACGCTGGTGGGCCGGCTCGGGCGGCGGCGCCTTCACCCGGTTCGCCGGCGATCCCGCCCGGACATGCGGTGTGTCCGGCGTCGCCGATCTGCAGGATGCTTCCCTGGCCTATTCCGACCTGCGTGAATGGGAGGAACAGGGGCGGGGTGACCAGTTCCGGGCGCTGCTCTCGCAGTGCTGGCGCACCCGCGGCTACGGCGACTTCCTGCCGTACATGCTGGTGGCCCAGGGCGCGGCCGACATCGCGGCGGAACCGGAGCTGAGCCTGTGGGATCTGGCCGCTCTGGTGCCCGTCGTCCGGGAGGCCGGCGGCACGTTCACCGATGTGGACGGCGGACCCGTCGGCCCTGCGACGGTGAGCGCGCTGGCCACCAACGGGGTGCTGCACGACCGCGTCGTCGGGGCGCTCGCCCGCTCCGACCAGGCGATCGACCCGCAGCGCCGACCGTGAAACCGCAGGTCGCTACGGCCAGGTCACACGAAGATCACGACTTCCAGCCGTAGAGTGTGGAGTTGTGATTCACCTGTCCCACGTCTCGAAGAGCTACAAGACGTCCACCAGGCCCGCTCTGGAAGACGTCTCGATCGACATCGAAAAGGGCGAGTTCGCGTTCCTCATCGGCCCGTCCGGTTCGGGTAAATCCACCTTTCTGCGGTTGCTGCTGCGGGAGGACATGCCCACCACCGGCCAGATCCAGGTGGCCGGCAAGGACCTGGTGCGGCTGCGCAAGGCGAAGGTGCCGGCTCACCGCAGGCGGCTCGGCTGCGTGTTCCAGGATTTCCGCCTGCTGGCCAACAAGACGGTCGAGCAGAACGTCGGGTTCGCGCTCGAGGTGATCGGCCGCCCGCGGGCCGCCATCCGGAAGATCGTCCCGGAGGTGCTCGAGCTCGTCGGGCTCGAGGGCAAGGCGCGCCGGCTGCCGCACGAGCTGTCCGGCGGAGAGCAGCAGCGGGTCGCCATCGCCAGGGCATTCGTCAACCGGCCGCTGCTGCTACTGGCCGACGAACCGACCGGCAACCTCGACCCGGACACCAGCGCCGACATCATGCTGCTGCTGGAGCGGATCAACCGCACGGGCACGACGGTGGTGATGGCCACCCACGACAACAACATCGTCGACTCCATGCGTCGCCGCGTCATCGAACTACAGCTGGGCAAGGTGGTCCGGGACGAGTCCCGGGGTGTGTACGGGGTCGGTCGCTGACTGCTGCGCCGGCGCTGTGCGCCGGCGCCCGCGCCCGACGCGTGCTGAAAGCGCGACGGTGAACGGCCGGCGACCGCGCCGTGGACGAACCTGCAGAACATGAGATGTCGGCCGCCGCCGGGGCGCCCGACCGCGAAAGGAACAGATGCGAGCCGGATACGTGTTCAGCGAGGTCCTGACCGGGCTTCGCCGGAACATCACGATGACTGTCGCGATGATCTTGACGACGGCCATCTCGCTGGGTCTGCTGGGCGGCGGCCTGATCGTCGCCCGGTTGACTCAGGCGACGCAGGTGCTCTACGGCGACAAGGTCGAAGTGATCATCTACCTGACCACCGATCAGTCGAGCAAGGACCCGGACTGCCGGGACGCCGTGTGCCAGGCGATTTCCGCCGCGTTGAAGAAGAACAGCGAGGTCGAGCTGTCGAGCTACCAGACCCAGGCCGACGCCTTCGCCCAGTACAAGCAGCGCTTCGCCGGGCAGCCGGAGATGCTGGCCATCGTGCAGGAGGACGCCCTGCCGGCGTCGTTCCACGTCAAGCTGGCAGACCCGCAGCGGTTCAAGTTGATCTCCGAGCAGTTCAGCGGGCTGCCAGGCGTCGACCAGGTCAACGACCAGAGCGAATTCCTCAACCGCCTGTTCGGCCTGCTCAACAGCGTCCGCAACGTTGCGATCATCGTCGCGCTGATCCAGGCGTTCGCGGCACTCCTGCTGATCTCGAACATGGTTCAGATCGCCGCCTACACCAGGCGCACCGAGACGTCGATCATGCGGTTGGTAGGCGCGTCCCGCTGGCGCACGCAGCTGCCGTTCATGATCGAGGCAGTTGTCGCCGGCGTCATCGGAGCGGTGTTGTCCATCGGTCTGCTGATCGTGGCCAAGGTGACGTTCGTCGACAAGCTGCTCGGCTCGGTGATCAACTCCGGGGTGCTCGCTCCGCTCAGCGCCACCGACCTGGTTGCGGTCTCGCCCTGGTTGTTGATCAGCGGCGCCGGGCTCGCCGCGGTGTCGGCCTACGTCACCCTCCGGTTATACGTCCGCATCTAGATCCCGGCTGGCCCGCTCGATCGGGGACGTTCGACCGGCCCGCGCCGGGTGGGTACTGCCCCGGCAGCTGCCGACGGGCGCCGGAGTCGCCACCCGGGGATGATCGACGGCGTGCCGTCCAGGGACCGTGAGCAGCTGCACGTCGAGACCGCGGAGCAGTGGCGCGCGTGGCTGGACGCCAACGCCGACCGCGGCGAGGGGGTGTGGTTGGTGACGTGGAAGAGATCGACCGGACGGCCCGCGCCGAGCTATGACGAGGTGGTCACCGAAGCACTGGCGCAGGGGTGGGTGGACAGCACCGCCGGAACGCTGGACGACCAGCGCGGGATGCTGTGGTTCGCACCGCGCAAGCGCGGTAGCGGATGGTCGCGGCCGAACAAGGAGCGCATCACCCGCCTCGAGGAGCAGGCCCGGATGCGGCCGCGCGGCGCCGCACTGATCGCCGCGGCCAAGGCCGACGGGTCCTGGGCGCTGCTGGACGACGTGGAGAACCTCGTCGTTCCCCCCGACCTGGCGACGGCGCTCGACGAGGCCGGCGCACGCGCCACCTGGGATGCCTTCCCGCGCTCGGTCAAGCGCGGCCAGCTCGAACGGCTCGTGCAGGCCAAGCGGCCGACGACCAGGGCGCAGCGGGTCGCCGAGATCAGCGATGCCGCCGCACACGGCCGGCGAGCCTACTTCAGCTGACCGCGCTGCTGCAGGAGTGCGGTCGGGCGGTCCGCTCCGCCCGGACGACTAACCTGGAGCCGTTATGACAGATCAACACGCGAGGCGATCCCGTGGCTAGGGCCGCCGACAAGAAGGCCGCCCGAGCCAGTGACTCCCGCAACTCCGGACGGTCGCTGATCGCCTCCAACCGCAAGGCCCGGCACGACTACGCCATTCTCGACACCTACGAGGCCGGCATCTCGCTGACCGGCACCGAGGTCAAGTCGCTGCGGGCCGGCCGGGCGTCGCTGATCGACGGCTTCGCCACTGTCTCCGACGACGAGATCTGGCTGCGGAACGTGCACATCGCGGAGTACGCCGAGGGCACCTGGACCAACCACGCGCCGCGCCGGGCCAGGAAACTGCTGCTGCACCGCGCGGAGATCGATCGGCTCATGCAGAAGCTGAAGGAGGGCGGCCTCGCCCTGGTTCCGCTGTCCATGTACTTCTCCGACGGCAGGGTCAAGGTGGAGCTCGCCCTGGGTCGCGGCAAGAAGGAATACGACAAGCGCCAGACGCTGGCCAAGCGCGACGCCGACCGGGAGATCGCCAAGTACGCAGGCCGGCGTGCCAAGGGCATGGCCTGATCGCTGCGCCGTAGGTGTCACCGCCTCGCCCGGCGGCGGTTGCCGAGCCCGATGCTGACGGCGTGCAACGCCTTTCGGTCGGCGGCCGTCTGGGCCGTATGAACATCCTCCCCGCCACCGTCCGCCGCACCGCCGCCTTGGTCGGCCTGCTGCTGGTCGTGACCGCCTGCGCGACGACGGACGGCGTCGCCATCCGCGGTACGACCACCGGCGCCGCAACGAAGACGGTGACCACCGGTGCCACCGCGCTGACACCCACCTCGCCGGCCGGTCCGCCCACCTGCGGCGGCACCATCGACCACCTCACCACGCCCACCGGTGCGCCGATTCTCACGGTGACTGCCGGGGCGAACCTCTTCGAAGCGAACTGGGCGGCCGAACCGCTGTCCCTGGCCGTGTATGCCGACGGAACGGCGATCAGCTCGCTCGGTGTCGGCACGGCGAGCAGGCCACTGCCACGGATGACCATCGGGTACATCCCGCCCTGCACGCTCGACTGGGCCAAGCAGGAAATCCTGCAGCTAGCGACGGTGGAGCTGGGACAGCCGGACATCACCGACCAGGGCTTCACCGAGGTCACCTACGCACCCGTGCGGAGCACCTCGATCCGCCTGTCGGCCTACGCGCTGGGTGTCGGCGACAAGTATGTGAAGACCGGCAGCGCCGGCCGGGCCCGGCTGAACACCCTGCTCGCAGCCCTGCGTGCCCCGCTCGCCGGCGCGGCGCCGTGGACTCCGACGAGCCTGCGGCTGGTGGAGGAGCCTGCGCCGGTCGGGTCCTACGGCCCGGCGCTGGTCTGGCCCGGCGGGGACAGCCTGGCAGCCGTGCTGAAATTCGGGCCGGACGGTTCCCGCTGCGGTGAGGTCGACGGCGCGGACGCTGCGGCAGTGGTGAAGACTCTCGGCGACCGCGCGGTGTACTCCCGCTGGTCCGACGCCGGAACGACAGTCGGGCTCAACATCGCCGCCCTGGTGCCGGGACAGGCCGGTTGCTGAGTCGTCATCTGCGCCCGGCTGAGTGCAACGCCCGCGCATGGCTTTCCGTCTATCCGGCGTGATCACCAAGCGAAGCGGTCAAGGAATCGCTGCAGCCGTCGCGGCCGTCCTGTCGCTGCTCGTCACCGCGTACCTGATCGTCGGGGGAGGCGCGGCGATCGGTGGGACGTCATCGCCGCCTGGTTGCAGCGATGCTCCGGGGACACTGGTCACGCCGACCGGACGGCCTGTGCTCACCGTCTCGCAGGGGGCGAACCACTGGATATCGAATCTCTCCGCCGAACCGCTCGCGCTGGCCGTCTACGCCGACGGGACCGTGATCGGGTCACTGGAGATCGGCCAGGTGGACAAGCCGCTGGCCCCGATGGTCATCGCGCACGTTCCGTCCTGCGTGCTGGCCTGGGCCACGACGCAGGTCGAGCGGCTCTCCGCCCTGGAGATCGGCGAGCCGGAGATCACCGACCAGGGAACCACCGAGGTCACCTACCAACCGACCGTCGGCGCGGAACGAACGATTCAGGCGTACGCCCTCGGCGAGGGCGACGCATACGTCGGCAAGGGCCGAGCGAACCGCGTGCAGCTGACCAAAGTTCTGGCCGCTCTGCGGAAACCGTTGTCGGGGGCGGCAACCTGGACTCCTGACCGCCTGCGGTTGGTCGAATGGGAGCCGGACCGCTCGGCAGCCCCGGCCCTGGTCTGGCCGGGGTCACGGCCGCTGACGAAGGTGCTGACCGGGCGTCGGATGGGGTCGCTGCGGTGCGGAGAGGTGAGCGGCGCCGCCGCCGCCGCCGTCCGGGGCGTGCTCGGGGATCGGGACGTGTACTCCACCTGGACCGATGGCACGCTCGTCACCGGCCTGGACATCGGCGCGCTCGTCCCCGGGCAGGCCGGCTGCGACGGGTGAGGTGACCAGGTAGAGTCGTCAGTGCTTGTCTCCCCGGGTGTGCTGCCAGGGCATGGGGGTGATTGGTCTCGACAGCGGCTGTCGAGTGAGG
>CAXTBG010000009.1:0-92382 GCA_964242105.1 uncultured Nakamurella sp.
TCGATCGCCTTCGCCGGCGAGGGACAGCACCAGGACACCGGCGCGAAGATGCTGCACCTGGCCCCGCACACCTCGTCGACGATCATCTCCAAGTCGGTGTCGCGCGGCGGCGGGCGAACCTCGTACCGCGGCCTGGTCCGGGTCAATCCCGGTGCGCACCACAGCAAGTCGACGGTGAAGTGCGACGCGCTGCTGGTGGACACCATCTCCCGCAGCGACACCTACCCCTACGTGGACGTCCGCGAGGACGACGTCTCGATGGGCCACGAGGCCACCGTGTCCAAGGTCAGCGAGGAGCAGCTCTTCTACCTGATGAGCCGCGGCCTGACCGAGGACGAGGCGATGGCGATGATCGTGCGCGGCTTCATCGAGCCGATCGCGCGCGAGCTGCCGATGGAATACGCGCTGGAGCTCAACCGACTGATCGAACTGCAGATGGAAGGGGCGGTGGGCTGATCGTGGCCACGCCAACCATGACTGCCACCCTGCCGGGGCAGCACAACGCCGAGACGGTTGTCGGGGGCCGCAACGTCGGCGTCGGGTCGCACCCCGGCCGGGTCGGCTCCGCAGACCCGGCCGCCCACCCGCCGATCACCGGTCGGGAAGAGGCGTGGCGGTTCACCCCGCTGCGCCGGCTGCGCGGACTGCACGGCGACGCCGAGCTGTCCGGCACGGACTTCTCGGTCGACGTCACGGCGCAGCCGGGCGTCACCGCGGTCTCCCTGTCGGGCGCCGAAGCGGCTGCGCTGAAAGGTATCTCCCGGTACCTTCCGGCCGACCAGGTGTCAGCTCGGACCTACCAGGCGGCCGCAACGGTGTTCCTGGTCGACATCGCGCCGGAGACCACGACGTCCGAACCCGTGGTCGTCACCTTCCGCGGGCACTCCGTCGACCGGGCCGTCGCCGCGCACCTCGTCGTCCGGGTGGGGCGGCACGCCGCCGCCCAGGTCGCGGTCCGCTACCAGGGCTCGGCGACGCTGAGCGAGAACGTCGAGATCGTCGTCGGCGACGGCGCGACGCTCACCTACGTGTCCGAGCAGGACTGGTCCGCCGACGCCGTTCACCTGTCCTCGCACCACGCCCTGGTCGGCCGGGACGCCACGATCAAGCACGCGGCGCTGACCTTCGGCGGCGATCTGGTCCGCATCGTCGGATCCGTCGACTACGACGCCCCCGGCGGCAACGCCGAGATGCTGGGTGTCTACTTCGCCGACGCCGGGCAGCACCTCGAGCACCGGCTGTTCCTCGACCACGCCGCGTCGAACTGCCGGTCCCGCGTGCTCTACAAAGGCGCGCTGCAGGGCCGGTCGGCGCATACCGTCTGGGTCGGGGACGTGCTGATCCGGGCCACCGCCGAGGGCACCGACACCTATGAGATGAACCGGAATCTGCTGCTCACCGAGGGGGCCCGCGCCGATTCGGTGCCGAACCTGGAGATCGAGACCGGCGAGATCCTCGGCGCCGGGCACGCCAGCGCGACCGGACGTTTCGACGACGAGCAGTTGTTCTACCTGATGTCGCGCGGTATCTCCGAGCCGGTCGCCCGCAGGCTGGTGGTGCGCGGCTTCTTCGGCGAGGTGCTGCACCAACTCGGCGTGCCGTCGGTCGTCGACCGGGTCACCGCCACCATCGAGACCGAACTCGCCGTCACCGGCGTCTAATCCACCAATATTAAGAGGCTGAAGAATGGCAACGCTAGAGATCCGCGACCTGCACGTCTCGGTCACCACCGAGGACGGCCCGCAGGAGATCCTGCGGGGCGTCGACCTCACCGTCTCCTCCGGTGAGACGCACGCCATCATGGGGCCGAACGGATCGGGCAAGTCGACGCTGGCGTATTCGCTGGCCGGGCACCCGAAGTACCAGGTCACCTCCGGCACCGTCACCCTGGACGGGGAGGACGTGCTGGCGATGACGGTGGACGCCCGCGCCCGGGCCGGGCTGTTCCTGGCCATGCAGTACCCGGTGGAGATCCCAGGTGTGTCGACGTCGAACTTCCTGCGCACCGCGGCCACCGCGGTGCGCGGCGAGGCGCCGCCGATCCGCAAGTGGGTCAAAGAGGTCAAGACCGCGATGACGGATCTGGAGATCGACCCGACGTTCGCCGAGCGCAACGTCAACGAGGGCTTCTCCGGCGGCGAGAAGAAGCGTCAGGAGATCCTGCAGATGTCGCTGCTGCGGCCGAAGGTCGCCGTGCTGGACGAGACCGACTCCGGCCTGGACGTCGACGCGCTGCGGATCGTCTCCGAAGGCGTGAACCGTTACAAGGCAACCTCTGCTGAGTCCGGTGAGGGCGTGGGCGTGCTGCTGATCACCCACTACACCCGCATCCTGCGGTACATCCGGCCGGACCACGTGCACGTGTTCGTCGGCGGCCGCATCGTCGAATCCGGCGGCCCGGATCTGGCCGACGAGCTGGAGGAGAACGGCTACGTCCGATTCGCCCCGGTGAGCACACCCGTGACGAGCGCGGCGGGAGTGGGTGCTGCGCTGTGACGGCGGTGACCGACGTTGACCTGACCGGTGAGCAGGCGACTGCCCTGCACCCGAGCACCGGTGCTTTCGACGTCTCGGTGATCCGGGCCGACTTCCCGATCCTGGAACGCACCGTCCGGGGCGGAAAGCCGTTGGTGTACCTGGACTCCGGCGCCACCTCGCAGCGGCCCGTCACGGTGATCGACGCCGAGCAGGAGTACATCACCACCAGCAATGCCGCGGTGCACCGCGGAGCCCACCAGCTGGCCGAGGAGGCGACCGACGCCTACAAGGCGGCTCGCGAGCGCATTGCGAACTTCATCGGTGCCTCGCGCCCCGAAGAGCTGGTGTTCACCAAGAACGCCACCGAGGCGCTGAATCTCGTCGCCTACTCGCTGGGCAATGCATCTGTCGGCACCGGCGCGGGCGGTCGTTTCGCCGTCGGCCCCGGAGACGAAATACTGGTCACCGAGATGGAGCACCACGCCAATCTCGTTCCCTGGCAGGAACTGTGCCGTCGCACCGGCGCCACGCTCCGGTGGTTCGGGCTCACCGACGACTTCCGGTTGGACCTGTCCGACATCGACGAGCTGATCAACCCGCGCACCAAGGTGGTCGCCTTCACCCACCAGTCCAACGTCCTCGGCACCGTCAACCCCGTCCAGCACCTGGTCCACGCCGCGCACAAGGTCGGCGCGCTGACCGTGCTCGACGCCTGCCAATCGGTGCCGCACCAGAACGTCGACGTCTCCGCGCTCGGTGTCGACTTCCTCGCCTTCTCCGGGCACAAGATGCTCGGCCCGTCGGGGGTCGGTGGGCTCTACGGCCGGTACGAGCTCCTCGAGGAGATGCCGCCGTTCCTCACCGGCGGGTCGATGATCGAGCAGGTCTTCCTGGACCACTCCACCTACGCGCCGCCGCCGGCGCGGTTCGAGGCCGGCGTGCCGATGACATCGCAGGCGGTCGGGCTGGGCGCCGCCGTGGACTACCTCGAAACACTGGGCATGAAGACAATCGCCGACTACGAGGCCGGGCTCACCGGGCAGGCGCTGGAGAAGCTGTCGGCAGTGCCCGGGGTGCGGATCATCGGGCCCTCGGACCTCACCGACCGGGGCGCCGCCGTGTCCTTCGTCGTCGACGGCGTGCACGCGCACGACGTCGGGCAGATCCTGGACGACGCCGGCGTGGCCGTCCGGGTGGGGCACCACTGCGCCTGGCCGCTGCACCGGCGGTACGGCATCGCCGCCACCGTCCGGGCGTCGTTCGCGGTCTACAACACGCCCGCCGAGGTCGACGTGCTGGTCGACGCCGTGCGCGAGGCACAGCGCTTCTTCGGCATCTCGAGCCAGCGGTAGGAGCCGGTCATGCAGATGGAGCAGCTGTACCAGGAGATCATCCTCGACCACTACCGTGCCCCGCACCACCACGGCCTGCGCGACCCGTTCGACACCCAGGTGCACCACGTCAACCCGACCTGTGGGGACGAGGTCACCCTCCGGGTCAAGCTGTCCGGGCCGGGCGCCGACGCGGTGGTCGAGGACATCTCCTACGACGCGCTGGGTTGCTCCATCTCGCAGGCCGCGACCTCGGTGATGACCGACCTCACCATCGGGCGGCCGCTGTCCGAGGCGCTGGCGACGCTGGACGAGTTCAACACGATGGTGACCAGCCGGGGCAAGGTGGCCGGCGACGAGGACACCCTGGGCGACGGCATCGCGTTCGCGGGAGTCTCGAAGTATCCGGCCCGGGTGAAGTGCGCGCTGCTGGGCTGGATGGCGTTCAAGGACGCCGCCGTGCAGGCCAACAACTGATGATTCCCACCGACAGGAGCACGGCCAGATGACCGACACCTCGTTCCAGACCCCGGCCGCCGGGCACGATCACGACCACCCGGGCCACGATCATGCAGCCCACGACCACGCAGCCCACGACCATGCAGCCCACGACGGCCACGACCACGGCGCGCACGACGCGGCCGACCGGTCGTCCCGCACCGCCGCCGCGCTCGACGACGCCCCGGCCGCACCGGCGGTTCCTGCCGGGCCGGTCGACGACGCGTTGATCGAGGACATCGAAGAGGCCCTGCGCGACGTGGTGGATCCCGAGCTCGGCGTCAACATCGTCGACCTGGGCCTGATCTACGACCTCACCGTCGACGACGCCCGCACGCTGACCATCGACATGACGCTGACCAGCGCCGCCTGCCCGCTCACCGACATGATCGAGGACCAGGTCGCGGCCGCGCTGATGGGTGCCGGCGAGGAGCTGGTGGCCGACTACAAGATCAACTGGGTCTGGCTGCCGCCGTGGGGCCCGGAGAAGATCACCGACGACGGTCGCGAGCAGCTGCGGGCACTGGGCTTCAACATCTGATACGCCCGGTTCCGGTCACCGCTCACCGCGAATCGAACAGGGCGACCAGCTCGGGGTGGCCGAGGTGCACGGCCCAGTCGCGGGCGGTGCCCTGGAATCGGTGGTCCTGCACGGTCGGATCGGCGCGGAGGTCCAGCAGCAGCCGCGCCAGCTCCAGCTTTCCCTCGCCCGCAGCGTGGTGCAGAGCGGTCTCCCACTGCTGGTCGGCCACGATGTCCTGCCGACCGAGCGCGTTCAGGTCGAAGCCGTTGTCCGCGAGCAGCCGCACGGCATCCGGTCGGTCGGTCACGGCGGCCCGCAGGACCAGCGCCGGGTGGTCGCGGCGAACCTGGTCCAGCAAGCCGGGGTGGGCCGCCGTCACGTCGGCCACCAGCGCGGTGTCCGCGTCCAACAGCGCGCCGACCAGGGTCGTCGCCGGATCCTCACCGCCGGCCCCGAGCGACCGCAGCAGCGCGGCGCTCTGACGTTGCCCGGCCAGCATCGCGACCTGCAGCGGCGTCCGCGAGGTGACCATCGGCAGCGTTCCGGAGTCCAGCGGTGACACCAGATCGACCCCGTGCTCGGCGAGCAGGGCGATCCGCTCGAGCATCCCATGGGTGACGGCCCAGCCGAGCTGGGCGCGGAGCATGTCCTGCGGGCTGTCGGTGCTCTCCGGGAGGCGGGCATGCCAGGGGCCGCCGTCCCCGGTGCCCAGTCCGTAGTCGAACAGCAACTCCAGATGGTCGTTGGCCGGCTGGAACATCCGGTTGTACAGGGTCTGGGCGTCGTTCGGGTCGGCGCCGGCCTCCAGCAACAACCGCGCGAGCAACCGCTGGTGGGGGTGTGCCGGCTGCCGCCCCGGGCCCTGCTCACCCTCGCCGAACACGCCCGTCAATGCCGTGAACGGAGTGGGCTGCCCGTACCACAGGAAGCCCGCGTCCGGGTCGGCGCCGTGCTGCAGCAGCAGCCCCGCGCTGGTCACCACGTCGGCGACCGGAACCGCGGGGTCGAGACGCGAATAGCACAGGTACAGCAACGGTTCCCACCGCAGCGGGCCGCCCTGCTGCCGCGCCGCGCGCGGCTCGTCCGCCAACAGGTCGGCGATCGCCCGGTGGTCGGCGGCCGCGGCGGCCGCGTGGATGCTGATCCGGGTCAGGTCCGGCTGGGCGGCCAGGATGTCCCGGGCGGTCTGCCAGCGCGCCGGGCCGTCGAGGTCGCCGTAGGTGAGCACCGCATGGGCCAGGAACTGCTCGAGCGGCTCGGCGGAGGACGGCTGCCCGGGACGGCGCGAATAGTGCTGCACCACCTCGACGTGCTCCTTCATCCGCCGCCAGCTGGGAAAGCCGTACCGGCGGGCCAGGGCGAGCTGGGCGAGGTGCAACGGAAAGTCCGGCGCCGGCGGCAGGCCGGATAGGTGCTCGGCGATCAGCCGCTGGGCGTCCGGGCGGCCGGCCGAAGCGGCCTTCTGCAACTCCCGGGCCTGGTTGCGGAGTTGCTCGAGCGAGGGCTGGTCGGGCAGGGGGACGGTCGACATGGCGACCTCCTTTCGCGGATGCCCTGCGGTCCGCGACGTCAGGGACGGAAAGGAGGTGGCGTACTGCTCATCCTCATGACTGCTCAGGTGGGCTCTGCCCTGCCCGCGGACCGGTGGCGCCCTGCTCGCCGACGACCACGATAGCCCCGTTCCACGAGAGCGATGACGCCGGTACGCCATGACCTTCTGGCACTTCTCCGCCTGGGGTTTGGCGCCGCGTTGGGGCTGACCTGGACTGGTACGCGATCGGTCCGCAGCGTCGATGACGGGCGATAGCATCGTCGTCATGTCCCCCTTCCCGGGTGTCCTCCCACCTCCGAGTCGCTGACCGGAGCACGGACCGACCCAGATCAGCCCCCCGGGGCCTTCGACACTGACGCCTGCTCCGACGAGACGACATGACCCCTGTCATCCTCTGATTCCGGAGCGATCCCATGTTCAACCCTTCCGCCCTGTCCGCTGCCCGCCCCCGGTCCGGTACCGCCCCCGGGTCCCGCCTCGGCCTGCTCCAGATCAGCGCCGCCGCTGTGCTGTGGGGCACCACCGGCGTGGTGGTCCGCCGTCTGCACGAATCCACCGGCCTCGGCCCCATCGCCATCGGCTGCTACCGGCTGCTCGCCGCCGCGGTGCTGCTCCTGCTGCTGTCCGGACCGAAGCTGCGGCAGGCCGGCCGCGGGCTCCGCAGCCACCCGTGGTCGTTGATCGCCGCGGGCGTCGGCCTCGGCGTCTATCAGGTGCTGTACTTCATCTCCGTCGCCGACGTCGGCGTGGGCATCTCGACGGTCGTGAGCCTGGGCATCGCGCCCGTGCTCACCACCGTGATCGAGGCGATCGGCTCGCGGTCCCGGCCGAGCGGGCGCACCGCCGTCGTGGTCGTCGCGGCAGTGGCCGGTCTTGGGCTGGTGGCCGTGGCGTCGGCGGGGGGCGCCACCGCAAGCGCGCCCCGCCCCGGCCTCGGCCTGCTGGCCGCCGTCGGGTCGGGAGTGAGCTATGCCATCACGACGATCGTCAGTCGGCATGTTGCGCAGGGTGTCTCGCCCCTGGTGATGACCACCACCTCGTCGGTGATCGGAGCCGTGGTGCTCCTGCCCGTCGCGCTGGCGACCGGTATGGGCTTCGCCGTGACCGGGTGGTCCGTCGGGCAGATCGGCTACCTCGGCGTGGCGACCACGGTGCTCGCCTACGGCCTGTTCTACGCCGGCCTGCGGACCACGCCCAGCAGCGCCGCGTCGGTGTTGACGCTGCTGGAACCGCTGACCGCGACCGCACTGGCGGTCCTGCTGCTGGCCGAGCCGTTGCCCGCGCTCACCATCGCCGGTGGCGTGCTCCTGCTAGGGGCGATCTGCGTGCTCTACCTCCGGCCATCCGGCCCTGCAGCGACGAGCGGTTCGACCGACCTTCTACCACGGTAGACTCGTGCTCTACCCGGTAGAAGGAGTTTGCATGCCGACGTTGAACATCAAGAACCAGCATGTGTACGACCTGGCCAAGACGCTGTCCGAGCGGACGGGCCGGTCCATGACCAGCGTGATCGAGACCGCGCTGGAGACGCAGCTTTCAGCGATGAATCGTGGCGTCGACGCTCGCCGGGCCCGGAAGATGGCCGAACTCGACCAGATCGTCGCCCGCACCGCACCCGTGCTCCGGCTCGCAGCAGTCGATCCGTCTGCCGAGTTGTACGACGGAGAAACCGGGCTGCCCCGGTGATTCTGGATACGTCAGCCGTTGTCGCCGTATTGACGCAGGAAGCGGACGGTCCGGGCTTCCGGGACCTCATCTACGACGCTCAGGTCACCCGGTTGTCTTCCGCAAGCTATCTGGAACTCGCGATCGTGCTGGACGCGAAAGGGCTGGGGGACGACCTCGACCGCTTCCTCGACTGGTGCGAGGCAGAGATCGAACCGGTGACAGCCATCCAGGCCGCCCTGGCCCGAGCGGCACACCGACAGTTCGGGCGTGGCTCTGGCCATCCGGCCCGGCTGAACCTCGGCGACTGCTTTTCGTACGCCCTGGCGATGGACAAGCGGGAACCGTTGCTGTTCAAGGGCGACGACTTCGCCCGCACCGACGTGCTGGTGGCATCGTGACCGTCCCGGCCCGGTCATGACGACCACGCTCGACCCCCGGTTGGCGCGCCGCAGCGGCCCGCGGGAGGAGACACCGTCGGCGGCGTTCCGCGAGGACCTGGACCGGATCCGTTTCTCGCCCTACTTCTCCCGGCTGTCGGCGGTCACCCAGGTGATCTCGCAGGGCGCCGCCGGGCAGTCGGTGCAGAACCGGCTCACCCACTCGATCAAGGTGGCCGCGGTCGCCAGGGCCATCGCCGTCAAACTCGTCACCGGGCCGCACCGGGACCTGCTGGACGAGCTCGGCGGCTGCGACCCCGTCGTCATCCAGGCCGCCGCCACCGCCCACGACCTCGGCCACCCGCCGTTCGGTCACCTCGGTGAGCGGGTGCTCGACCGCATCGCCCGGTCCAGGTTCGGGCTGGCCGACGGCTTCGAGGGCAACGCGCAGACCTTCCGCATCGTCACCGAACTCGACGTGCACGGCACCAGCGGCGAGGGGCTCAACCTGACCAGTGCCGTCCGGGCCGCGGTCCTGAAGTACCCGTGGGCGCGGTTCGGCGTCCCCGACCCGCATCCCAGCACCGCGCGGTACCCACCCAAGGGCGGCGGTCACGGCGAGGAGGGGCTGGGCTCGGGCAAGTTCTCCGCCTACGTCCTCGACGCCGGTGAGATGACCGAGGTGCTGTCCGCCTATCCGCGGATCAAGCCGTGGCGGCAGACGGTGGAGTGCTCGGTGATGGACATCGCCGACGACATCGCCTACTCGCTCCACGATCTCGACGATTTCCACCGCGCCGGAGTGCTGCAGCACGCGTCGGTGTCGGCGGAGTTCCGCACCTGGATCAAGAACCGGGTGGAGCTGGAGAAGGCGGACCGGCACGACCTGCGGGCCAACGAACGGCTGCCGGGCAACTCGCTCGAGCTGCTCCGCCGGCGGTTGCACGCCAAGGACGGCTGGATGGTCGACGACGAGGCGTTCGCCGTGGCGGTGGGCCGCGTCGGCACCGATCTCGTCGACGGCCTGCTCGCCGTGCCGTTCGACTCCTCCCTGGCGGCAGAGCGTCTCGTCGGTGAGTTCACCCGCAGCTGGATCGCGCACCTGGAGGACTCCGTGCTGGTGTCCAGCGATCCGCCGCCCCGCGCCGGCCACGTCTCGCTCGACCGGCAGGCCTGGCACGAGGTGGCCGTCCTCAAGTTCGTCCACCAGCGGTTCGTGCTGGACCGGCCCGACCTCGCCATGTACCAGCGCGGGCAGGGTCAGGTGATGTCCGCGCTGGTCGCGGACCTCGATTCCTGGCTCGCCGATCCGGTTGACGCCGGCCGGGCCCCCCGCCGGCTGATCGACCTGGTCGAGCTCGCCACCGATTCGTACTCCCAGCTGGCCCGGAACAACCCCGCGTTGCTCGTCTCCAGTACCGGCGAGCAGGGGGGCTCGCCGGACGATCTGGTGCGGTGGGGTCGCGGGCGCGGCATCATCGACTACGTCGCCTCGCTCACCGACGACCGGGCAGCCAATTCCGCAACCACCCTGGCCGGCCATGCAGCGCGGCTGTGGGACGCCGGGTCCGCCCTGTGACCGGTTCGGCGAGCGGGCCGTGAGCGCGGTCGGCCGGCCCCGTCCCGCGGCCGGCGGCGGTATCGAGGTGGAGATCTCCGCGTCCCGGATCGTCGGCTGGGTGAACCGGTTCGCCGGTCGCAACACTGGGGTGAGCGATCTCGTGGCGCATCCGGATCGGCTCGAGATCCTATCCGGCGACGGCACTCTCGCGTCCCTCGAGGTGCCGTTCCCGCCGATGGCGGTAGGTTCCCGGGAACCGGTCGAGGCGCTGGTCGACCATCTGTCGGGTCTCGGCCTGATCGGGCTGCTGCTGGTCCGCGGCGGCGCACACTCCGTCGGCACCGCCAAGGACGGCGTGGTGCTGTCGTCCTCGACCGACCGCGCCTACCTGCAGGGCCGGACAGCGGCGGGTGGATGGTCGCAGCAGCGGTACGCCCGCCGGCGCGGCAACCAGCTGACCGCCTCGCTGGCGGACGCCGCCGCCACCGCTGAGCGGGTACTGCTGCCGCACGTCTCCCGGCTCGGCGGCCTGGTGCTCGGCGGCGACGCCTCCGCGCTGCGCACGGTGATGGGGCAGCCGGCGCTGGCGCCGCTCGCCGCCCTGCCGCAGCGCACGTTCGGCGACATACCCGAACCCCGCCGGGCGGTGCTCGACGCCGTGGCACAGCGGAGCCTGGTGGTCCGGATCATCGTCCGCACCGCACGCGAGCGCGCGGCCATCGCCGACGCCTGACCGCGGCTCCCGCACCGCTTCTGTGCACCGGGCAGGTGCCCCGTCAGACGCGGGCCGTCGCCCGCTGACCCTTGCGCAGGGCCAGCAGGCCCCGCACGCCCAGTGCGCCGACGATCGTGCCGACGGTCACGGCGCTCACCACGAGCACGGCGTGCACCAGCAGGAACGAGGTCGGCGACGAGTGCCCGACCGCCCCGGACCAGGCACGCTGGTCGTCCCAGATCGCCACCGAGAAGCGCGGCCAGATCGCCCAGTTGAAGACGCCGACTCCGACCAGGAACAGGGACCATCCGCGGGAAAGGATCACCGGTTCAGTATCACCCCGTGCCCGCAGGCGGTGCGTGCGTTCGCCACGGCGCTCCGGTGACGGGCACAATGCTGACCGTGTCCATCCCGAAGGCCAGCACGCCGTCCGGCACGCCGGTGTCCGTCAGCAGTCGGATCGCCGCCGAACTCGGCGTGGCGCCCTGGCAGGTGACCGCGGCGGTGGAGCTGCTGGACGGCGGCGCCACGGTGCCCTTCATCGCGCGGTACCGCAAGGAGGCGACCGGAACGCTGGACGACGCCCAGCTCAGGGAGCTCGAGGACCGGTTGGCCTATCTCCGTGACCTCGACGAACGGCGCGCGGCGATCCTGGAATCGGTTGCGGCGCAGGGCAAGCTGACCGGCGAACTGCGGTTGGCCATCGACGGGGCGGACACCAAGGCCCGCTTGGAGGACATCTACCTGCCGTTCCGCACCAAGCGCCGGACCAAGGCACAGATCGCCCGCGAGGCCGGACTGGAACCGTTGGCCGATCTACTGCTCCGTTCACCCGGCATCACCCCCGAGCGCGCCGCCCGGGACTTCGTCGATCCGGCCAGGGGAGTGGCGGACACCGCGGAAGCGCTGCTGGGCGCCCGGTCGATCCTCACCGAACGGTTCGGCGAGGACGCCGACCTGGTCGGTGAACTCCGGGAGCTGCTGTGGAGTCGCGGGCGCCTGGTGTCGGCGGTGCGCACCGGCAAACAGGAGGACGGGTCCAAGTTCTCCGACTACTTCGCCTTCGCTGAGGCCCTGACCAGGCTGCCGTCGCACCGGGTCCTGGCGCTGTTCCGCGGTGAGAAGGACGGCATTCTGGACGTCGCGGTGAGCCCGGACCCGGCCGAGCCGGATCCGCTGGACGCCCGGCCCTCGGACTACGAGCGGCGGATCGCCGCCCGGTTCGGGATCGCCGACCGCGGCCGGCCGGGTGATCCGTGGCTGCGGGAGGCGGTGCGGTGGGCCTGGCGCACCCGGCTTTCGGTGTCGCTCGGCCTGGACATCCGCACCCGGCTGAGGCAGGCGGCGGAGCAGGCAGCTGCCGGCGTCTTCGCGTCGAACCTGCGCGACCTGCTGCTCGCGGCGCCGGCCGGGAGCCGGGCCACCCTGGGCCTGGACCCGGGATTCCGCACGGGCGTCAAGGTGGCGGTCGTCGACGGCACCGGCAAGGTGGTCGCGCACGACACGATCTATCCGCACCAGCCCCACAACCGGTGGGATGCAGCGCTTGCCACCCTGCGGCAGCTGGTCACCACGCACGGCGTGGAGCTGGTCTCCATCGGCAACGGAACGGCGTCGCGGGAGACGGACCGGCTTGCCGCCGACCTGATCGCGGGCGTGCCCGGCCTGATCAAGGTGGTGGTCTCCGAGGCGGGAGCGTCGGTGTATTCGGCGTCCGCCTACGCCTCCGCGGAGCTGCCCGAGCTGGATGTGTCGATCCGCGGCGCCGTGTCCATCGCCCGCCGGCTGCAGGATCCGTTGGCGGAGCTGGTGAAGATCGACCCGAAGTCGATCGGGGTGGGCCAGTACCAGCACGACGTCGCCGAGGCGACCCTGGCCCGATCGCTGAACGCGGTGGTGGAGGATTGCGTCAACGCGGTGGGAGTCGACGTGAACACCGCGTCGGCCCCCCTGCTGACCCGGGTGTCGGGCGTCACCGGCACACTGGCGCAGAACATCGTGCACCACCGGGACACCAACGGGCCCTTCGGATCCCGGGGCGCGCTCAAGAACGTCCCGCGGCTCGGGCCCAAGGCGTACGAGCAGTGCGCCGGGTTCCTGCGGATCGTCGGCGGCGCCGACCCGCTGGACTCCTCGAGCGTGCACCCGGAGGCCTATCCCGTCGTCCGCCGCATCCTCGCCGCGACCGGCGTCGAACTCGGCGCGTTGATCGGCAACACCGCCCTGCTGCGTGGGCTCGCGCCGGAGCAGTTCGTGGACGACACCTTCGGCGTGCCGACGGTCGCCGACATCCTCGCCGAGCTGGAGAAGCCGGGGCGTGATCCGCGACCGGCTTTCACCACGGCGACGTTCGCCGACGGTGTGGAGAAGATCGCCGACCTGCGGGTCGGCATGGTGCTGGAGGGCGTCGTCACCAACGTCGCCGCGTTCGGCGCATTCGTCGACGTCGGTGTCCACCAGGACGGGCTCGTCCACGTGTCGGCGATGTCCGACAGGTTCGTGTCCGATCCGCGCGAGGTGGTGCGGTCGGGTCAGGTGGTGCGGGTGAAGGTGATGGAGGTCGACCCGGCACGCCAGCGGATCTCCTTGACGCTCCGGCTGACGGACGAGCCCGGCGCGAAGGGTGCGCGGGCGCCCCGCCCGCAGCCGGCGCCCCGCATCCAACAGGCGCCCCGCACCCAGCCGGCGCCCCGCGCCCCACAGGCGCGCCGCCCGCAGCCGGCGCCGGATGCTCCGGGGGCCGCTCGGGCCGACGGGTCGCTGGCCGATGCGCTCCGCAAGGCGGGCTTCGGCCGCTGACCGACCGTCAGGCGTGCGCGGGGTCGTGGGGCCGGAACCGACCGACCTGCCGCAGCACCGTCCGCGCGAGATGCAGGGTGCGATGGTTCACCGCGCGGTAGACGGTAGACCCGCGCACCCCCAGCGCCCGCCACGCCAGCAGCCGGATGCCGGGCACCGAGCGGAGCAGCACCAGGACACCGGACGACCGTGCCACATCGCTCCACCTGTCGATGTATCGCGGGTCGTCGGCACGGTGCGCGCTCACCGCGTGATCGACGTAGACCCGGCTCGGCGGCAACCGCTTCATCTGCGGCACGTACATCTGCAGGATCCTGTCCACCGCCGACAGGCGCTCCGCCACGCTGCGGCTCACCTGCCCGCGCCGCAGCCGGTAGTCGACCAGGTAGCGGCGGTCGGCCCAGAACAGCGGGCTGCGGGCGGAGCAGGCGATGCGCAGCTCCATCTCGTAGTCGCAGGCGCTGGTGAACGTTTCGTCGAACGGGCCCGCGTCGGCGAAGCAGGCGGTCCGGAACAGCAGCGACGAGCCGTTGCGCGGCGGGCAGTTGGTGACCAGCAGATCGTCCAGGTCGTAGCGCCCCGGGCGCGCAGTCATCAGGCCCACCACCAGGTTGTCCTCGGTCAGCAGTCGCGACCTGCTGAACACCACCCCGTACTCCGCCGGCAGCCGCTGCAGCACCGCCAGTTGATGGGCCAACTTCTCCGGGTGCCACCGGTCGTCGCCGTCCAGGAAGGACAGGTACGGGGTGGTGCACCGGGCGATGGCGACGTTCCGTGCGGCCGCGCCGCTGCGGTGCGGGGCGCGGACGAGGCGCATCCGCGGGTCGCCTGCGAACGCTTTCTCGATCTGCGCGACGGTGTCGTCGGTCGATCCGTCATCGACCACGATGTATTCGAATCGTCGCTCGGTCTGGGCAGCCACCGAGGCAATGGCTTCCCCGATGAAATCTTGAATGTTGTAGGCGGCGGTGATCACTGTCACCACCGGTTCCATTCCCACCGACCCACCTTATCAGTCACGCCTACGCCGCAGTTCCGATGACCGCGAGCGACCGGTGCCGGGGAAAGGTCGTTCGGTGCAGGGCCGACCGGGTGAGCCGGATCATCCTGTCGGGGGCCGATTCTGCCGGCGAGTGCGTGTCGTCCTGCAACGGACCCAATAGGTTACTCTGTCGAATGAAGAATGAAGGGTCCCCGGCGCCGGGGTGAAATGCGGCCGACTATCATCGCAGAAATGCTGCTCAATTCACCGCGGGCGCTGGTTCGGCGCACGGCAACGGCGGTCCTGCGGGCTGCGCAGCCGGCCGCCGAACTGCTGGTGCGACACCTGGGCGACACGCTGCCGGCAGCTGCCCATCTGTACGACCAGATGGTGCTGCGCAACACCATGCGGCGACACCTGGGATACGACCCTGATCTGAGACATCCGCTGACCTACAACGAGAAGCTGGGCCGGCGGATCATCCACGACCGCAATCCACTGATCCCCCTCACCACCGACAAGGTCGCCGTCAGGGAGTACGTGGCCCGCAAGATTCCCGACATCCTGATTCCGGTATTCGGGATCTACGGTAGTGCGGCGGAAATCGACTGGGCGGCCCTGCCGGACAGTTTTGTGCTGAAAGCGGCGCACGGCTGCGGCATGAACCTCATCGTCCGGGACAAGGCATCGGTCGATCGGGACGACGTCCTCCGTCGCGCGGACGAGTGGTTGGCGCAGAACTACTACGAGGTGTACCGGGAATGGGCGTACCGCAGCATTCCGCGCCGGCTTCTCGTCGAACAGCTGCTGGTGGACGAGTACGGGGACATCCCGTCCGATTTCAAGTTTCTGGTCTTCCACGGCCGGGTGGCGTTGATCCGGGTGCACACCGGCCGATTCGACGAGCACCGCGTCAATTTCTTCGACCGGGAGGTGAAGCCGGTGGCGGTCCGGCAGATCTTCGACGAGGACCCGGACTACGTGCCCCCGGCGGGCCTTGCGTCGCTGGTTCCGGTGGCGGAGAAGCTGGCCGAGGATTTCGACTACGCCCGGATCGACCTCTACCTCGTGAAGGACAAACCGTGGTTCGGCGAGATCACCCACCACGACGGGACGGCCGGCATCCCGTTCTTCCCGCGCGAGTTCGACCGCGCCCTCGGCGATCTGTGGACGCTGCCGGCCAGCGCCCGCTAGGACCGGCGTCCGTGCGCCGGACAGCGCCCGGCGGGTGGTCAGACGACGAACAGGCCCGACCTGCTGCACGCCAGCACGTCCCGGACCAGGACCTTCGGGTCGTCATAGGTGGTGAACGGCAGCAGGTGGGTGTAGAGCGTGCCGGTCACCGGCCGGGTCAGCGGGATGGGATGCCGCCCGTCGATGGTCAGGGTCGCCGCCGTGGCGGTCTGGGTCAGCCGCACCGAGTGTCCCCGGACGGAGAGGTCGGAGGTGGTGGACGGCCCGCTGAGGGACGCCATACCGGGCATGTCGGCCATGCTGTGCACCTCTGCGTGCGCCGTCCCCGCGGGCACGGGAGGCGGCGTCGAGCCCGGGGTGGCCGCAGCGGGAGCGGTGCGCTGGGCGTTGAGGATCTCCCCGACACCGAATCCGCTGGCGAGCACACCCACCCCGGTGGCGATGACGAAATGACGGCGACCGATCACGGTCGTTCCCTTCCTGGATCAGCTGTAGTTGTACCCGAGGGCGGTGGTGTCGAGGATGTTCAGCACCTTCTGCGGCGTCCAGGTGGCCGACCGCAGGAACTTCATCGGGTCGGTGACCCGCTGGCCGACCGGCCCGCTGGCCGACGTCGGGTGGTACGGGCGCATCGGTGCCGTGCCGTTCTGCCAGACCCACCAGAGTCGGTCGACGTTGGCGTGGTGGAGCCAGAAGACCGGGTCGTTCGGTGAGGTGCCGACGAGCATGTCCCCGCCGATCCAGCGGTGGACCTGGTTGTGCAGGCGCGGGGCACCGTTCCAGCCCTCCATCCGGCTGCGGAAACTCGCCGTGCTGGGGCCGTAGGGCGCGATGTCGTAGGTCGTGTAGGTGAACAGGTCGTTGACCTGCGCCTGGTCGGGCAGGATCGTCGACCCGCCCGGGTCACGGCCGAGCCGCCGCACCAGGCCGGGGGTGCTGCGGGACGTGAACGCGCCGGTAGAACTGTTGTAGACCAACGCCTTCCAGTCCTTGAAAGGGCCATTGAGGACGCGGTCGCCGTTGGCGCGGTCGCCGTCGGTGCCCAGGTAGGGGGCGGTCCACAACTTCGAGCGCGACGGCACCCCGCCGTTCAGCGCGGCCTCCGGGGCCCAGGTCCAGTAGGGCAGTCCCGGCAGGCTGGGCGCCACGGACAGCACCAGCGTTTCCAACTCCCACAGGGAGGCCCGGTGCCAGGGCAGGAAGATGGGACCGGAGTGAGCGGCGTTGCTCTGCGAACCGGCGGGCGTGGGCACCATCATCGCCGCCATGTGGTTCTTGATGAAGGTGTCGTACCTGCCGTCCGCCTTCAGCACGTTCAAGGCCGCGGTCAGTGTGCTGACCTGGTCCAACGGCATCTTCAAGATGTTCTGGCGGTTCCGTAACGCCATGCGCCACAATCCTTTCTCGTCCAGGCTGTCCACCCGGGAGATCTGCTGAGCAGCGCCGGTTCGGCGCATTCCTGACCACGACGAGCTGTCGTCGAACCGGCGGTCGTCGGACTGGTGGTGGTGGCCCGCCACGCCACGGGAGCCCGCATGCCACGGGAGCCCGCCACGGCCACGGGAGAGCGACGCCGTCGTCATCGGGTCTCGACCGGCAGCAGGGAGAAGTGACGGGCGGACCGCGGCGGGAGTTTCGTCCCCGTTGGTCATCGTGACACAACAAAGCGCACATCGGCACCCGAACGGGCGGTCAAGCAGGTGATCTCCTTCACCCTAACGGGGTAAGTCTGCGAGTACAGCCGCGGGAGGCACTTCGAAGCGAAGACCACCGCTGGTGGGCAGACTCACCGTGACGCCGACGGCAAAGCGCGTACCCGCCGCTCCGGCCCCGGTAGAATCGGAACACGTGATCACCGCAACCGGCCTCGAACTGCGGGCCGGGACTCGGATCCTGCTCGCCGACACCACCGTCCGTCTCCAGCACGGCGACCGGGTGGGCCTGGTCGGCCGCAACGGTGCCGGCAAGACCACCACCCTTCGCGTCCTCGCCGGCGAAGGGATGCCGTACGCCGGTCAGGTGACGCGCACCGGCTCCATCGGCTACCTCCCGCAGGACCCGCGCGAGGGCGACCTGGACATGACGGCGCGCGACCGGGTGCTCTCGGCGCGCGGCCTGGACGTGATGGTCGCGCAGCTGGAGAAGGTGCACATCCAGATGGCCGAGCTCGCCGGGAAAGAGGCAGAGGACGCGATCGAGCGCTACGGCCGCATCGAGGAGCGCTTCTCCACCCTCGGCGGGTACGCGGCGGAGTCCGAAGCCGCCCGGATCACCTCCAACCTGGGGCTGCCGGACCGCATCCTGGAACAGCCCATGCGCACGCTCTCCGGCGGACAGCGGCGGCGGGTCGAGCTGGCCCGGATCCTGTTCGCTGCGGCGGATGCCGGCGACGGCACCATGCTCCTGCTCGACGAGCCCACCAACCACCTCGACGCGGATTCCATCACCTGGCTGCGCGACTTCCTCAAGACCTTCAGCGGCGGGCTGGTGATCATCTCGCACGATGTCGAGCTGCTGGCTGCGGTCGTCAACAAGGTGTGGTTCCTCGACGCGGTGCGCGGTGAGCTGGACATCTACAACATGACCTGGGGCCGGTACCTCGAGGCGCGGTCCACCGACGAGCAGCGCCGCCGCCGGGAGCGCGCCAATGCCGAGAAGAAGGCCGCGGTGCTGATGACCCAGGCCGCCAAGCTGGGCGCCAAGGCCACCAAGGCCGCCGCCGCGCACCAGATGGTGCGACGCGCGGAGACCCTGCTGAACAACCTCGACGAGGTGCGGGTGTCCGACCGGGTCGCGAAGATCCGGTTCCCGGAGCCGGCGTCCTGCGGGAAGACGCCGCTGACAGCGAAGAACCTGTCGAAGTCGTACGGGTCGCTGGAGATCTTCACCGGCGTCGACCTGGCCATCGACCGGGGCAGCCGGGTGGTCGTGCTCGGCTTCAACGGCGCGGGCAAGACGACGCTGCTCAAGCTGCTCGGCGGCCGGGAGGTTCCCGACACCGGCGCGGTCGAACCAGGTCACGGCCTCAAGCTCGGCTATTACGCGCAGGAGCACGAGACCCTCGACCCGGACCGCACGGTGTGGGAGAACATCCGCAGCGCCGCACCCGACGCCGGGGCACAGGAGCTGCGCAACCTGCTCGGCACCTTCTTGTTCACCGGCGAGCAGTTGGAGCAGCGCGCCGGCACGTTGTCCGGCGGCGAGAAGACCCGGCTGGCACTGGCCGGGCTGGTGTCCTCGGCGGCCAACGTGCTGCTGCTGGACGAACCGACCAACAACCTGGATCCGGCGAGCCGCGAACAGGTGCTGGATGCGCTGCGCCGGTACGCCGGCGCCGTCGTGCTGGTGACGCACGATCCCGGAGCCGTCGCCGCGCTCCACCCGGAGCGGGTCATCCTGCTGCCGGACGGCAGCGAGGACCACTGGTCCGCCGACTACCTGGAGCTCGTGGAACTGGCCTGACGCACCTTCCGGTGGCGTGCCGCGTCGTTGTCCTCGATCATTGGATGTCAACTCATCCCATGCCGACGCCGTCCGACACTCGCCTCCCGCAGTCGTCGCCGACCGCCGACTCGAGCAACAGGAGGTGCGGTCCGTGGCCGAGTCGCCATCACTTTCCGCCCGGAACGAGTCCAGCAAGGCCAACGCCATCCGCAAGGGCGCCCGCATCACCGGCTCCGCGCGGGACAAGCTCACCGCCGACCTGCGGCGCAAGTACGAGAAGGGACTGAGCATCCGGGCGCTCGCGGACGGGACCGGACGGTCCTACGGTTTCGTGCACCGGCTGCTGGTCGACGCGAACGTACCGCTGCGCGGCCGGGGTGGGGCGACCCGCACCAAGAAGCGGTGACCGGTCGGCGGGCCGCTGATCTGGTACGAATGTCCGGTGACCCTTCCGCCCGGCCAGGACAGCAGCGACGTGTTCGACGGCGACCTGCTGTCGGCGGGCCGGCTGTCGGTGGATCTTGCCGACCAGGTGCTCACCGTCACGCTCAACCGCCCGGAGCTGCGTAACGCCCAGCTGCCGGCCACCTGGGAAGCCTTGGCGCACATCGGCTCCCGTGTGCCGGCCGGTATCCGCGTGGTGGTGGTCCGGGGAGCCGGCCCGTCGTTCTCCGCGGGTCTGGACCGGACGATGTTCGCGCCGGGAGGCGAATCGATCCTGGTCCAGCTCGCGTCCGCTCCCGACGCCATCGCCCACAACCGGATCGCCGACTTCCAGCGCGGGTTCACCTGGCTCGCCGATCCGTCCTTCATCTCCATCGCCGCCGTCCAGGGTCACGCCGTCGGGGCCGGGTTCCAACTCGCCCTGGCGTGCGACCTGCTGCTGGCCGCCGAGGACGCCCAGTTCGCCATGGCGGAGGTCGGCCTCGGGCTGGTGCCGGACCTCGGCGGCACCGGTCCGCTGGTCCGCGCCGTCGGCTACCAGCGGGCGTTGGAGATCTGTGCGACCGGCCGTCGGGTGGGAGCGGGCGAGGCCGTGCGCATCGGACTGGCCCTGGCGCAGGTGCCGGTCGGCGAGCTCGACCAGGCGGTGTCCGACCTGACCGACGCGCTGCTGACACCGCCCGTCGAGACGGTCCGGGCGGTGACCAGGCTGCTCGCCTCGGCGCGCACCGCCGCGCCGGCCGACCAGCTGGTCCTTGAGCAGCACGAGCAGCTGAACCGGCTGCGCGAGCTGGCCGCTCAGCTGGACGCTCGAGCCGGCCGTCGACCGTAGGAACCCGCTGACGGGCGCGACGCGATCACGGCCGACGTCACGACGGTGACTGCGCCCAGCACGAACGCACCGTCGAGCATCTCACCGCCGACGACGGCCACCAGGGCGCCGAACACCGGCTCGAGGGTGAGGACAACAGCCGACGTGGTCGCATCGACCCTCGACTGGGCCCAGGTCAGCAACAGCAGCGCGGCACCCGTCGCGAAGACGCCGAGTGCCATCACCGCCGCCCATGCCGATGGCGTGGACGGAACGACGACGCCGGCATCGCTGCAGGCCTGCACGACGAAGGCAAGGACGGCGACGACCGCGAGTTGCAGCACGGCGATGGCCCGGACCTCCGAGCGCCGGACCCAGGCCTCCAACGCCACCAGGTGTACCGCCCAGAGCAGCGCAGCGGCGAGGGTCAGCAGCTCTCCGATCCCGAAGACCGCACCGCGCAGCGAGATCAACGCCAAGCCGGCGGTGGCCAGGGCGACCGCCACAGCGTTCGTGCGTCCCAACCGCCGCCCGAACCACACCCGAGCGACGAGTGGCACCAGCACGACGACCGAGCCGGTCAGGAATGCCGATACCGTCACCGACGTGGTCGTCAGGCCCCACGTCTGCAGCAGGAACGCGCTCCCGAACAAGCTGCCGAGCGCCACCGATCGGGCGACCACGCGTAACGACACACGCCGCAGGCAACCGGGGTCCACCAACAGCACCAATGCCGCCGCGATGCCGAACCGCCACGCCACCAGGCCGGCCGGCGGAATCTCCTGCACAGCGGACTTGACGACGGCGAAGGCGACGCCCCAGAGCAGCGCAACGGCCACCAGGCCGAGCACAGGACGCGACGGCGCACGGAAGCTCACGGCCCAGCAGAGGGCACGGTGCCCCGCGCTGATACCGGCCAACGGGAAGCACCGCCTGCGGCTGTCGGCGGGCGGGGTTGTCGGTCAGCGCCGGACGGAGCGCTCCACCACGTCCAGCACGGCCGACATCGGCGCGCTCGGCAGCCCTTCTGCGAGGTGGGTGACCAGGCCCTCCATCACCAGCTCCAGGTAGGACGCCAGGACCTCCACGTCGACGTCGGTGCGCAGCACGCCGGCCTCGCGCTGCCGGCCGAGCCGGGCCCTGGTGGCCAGGCGCACCTGCTCGGACTGGGCAGCCCACGCCTCCCGGAACGCCGGGTCGGTGCGCGACCGCCGGGACACCTCGAGCTGCGTGCCGAGCAGACCGGCGTCCGGCGAGGCGATCATGTCCCGCATCACGGCCACCAGGCCCTCCCGGGCCACCGTCTCGGCCATCCGGGCGGCGTCCTGCCCCGCGAGGGCCATGAAGACGGCGTCCTTGTCGGCGAAGTGGTGGAAGATGGCCCCGCGGCTCAGCCCGATCTCCTCTTCGAGCACCCGAACCGTTGCGCCCTCGTACCCGTGCCGCGCGAACGCGGCCCGGGCACCGTCGAGGATCTGCTGGCGCCGTGCCTCGAGATGATCCGGGCTGACCCGGGGCATCCGCGCCCTACTTGGCGGCAGCCAGCAGGTTCCGCAGCACGTACTGCATGATCCCGCCGTTGCGGTAGTAGTCGGCCTCGCCGGGGGTGTCGATGCGGACGGTCGCCTCGAAGGTGATGTCGGCCCCGGTCTCCGGCGTCGCCGTGACCGTCACCGTCCGCGGCGTCCGGCCGTCGTTGAGCGCGGTGATGCCGGAGATGGCGAACGTCTCGGTGCCGGTCAGGCCGAGCGAGTCCGCTGTTTCCCCGGCCGGGAACTGCAGCGGGATCACGCCCATGCCGATCAGGTTCGACCGGTGGATGCGCTCGTACGACTGCGCGATGACGGCCTTGACGCCCAGCAGCGCGGTGCCCTTGGCCGCCCAGTCGCGGGACGAGCCCGACCCGTATTCCGCGCCGGCCAGGATGACCAGCGGCACGCCGGCCGCCTGGTAGGCAGCGGATGCGTCATAGATGAACGTCTGCTCGCCGCCCGCCAGGAAGTTACGCGTGTAACCGCCCTCCACACCGTCCAGCAGCTGGTTGCGCAGCCGGATGTTGGCGAAGGTGCCGCGGATCATCACCTCGTGGTTACCGCGGCGGGAGCCGTAGGAGTTGAAGTCCTTCCGGGTGACGCCGTGCTCGGTCAGGTATTCCGCCGCGGGCGTTCCGGCCTTGATGTTGCCGGCCGGGGAGATGTGGTCGGTGGTCACCGAATCGCCCAGCTTCGCCAGCACCCGCGCGCCGCTGATGTCGGTGACCGGCGACGGGTTCGGCGACATGCCGTCGAAGTACGGGGGCCTGCGGACGTAGGTCGACTCCGCGTCCCACTCGAACGTCTTGCCCGTCGGCGTCGGCAGCGACTTCCACCGCTCGTCGCCGGCGAAGACGTCGGCGTAGTCGCGGGTGAACATCTCCTGGTTGATCGCCTGCGCGATGACCTCCTCCACCTCGGCCGGGGAGGGCCAGATGTCGTGCAGGTATACCGGCTGCCCGGTCTCGTCGGTGCCCAGCGGATCGCGGGTGATGTCGATGTCCATCGACCCGGCCAGCGCGTAGGCGACGACCAGCGGCGGCGACGCGAGGTAGTTCATCTTGATGTCCGGGTTGATCCGGCCCTCGAAGTTGCGGTTGCCGGACAGCACCGAGACCACCGCGAGGTCGGCGTCGTTGATGGCGGCGGAGATCTCGTCCTGCAGCGGGCCGGAGTTGCCGATGCACGTCATGCAGCCGAACCCGGTGAGGTTGAACCCGAGCTTCTCCATGTACGGCAGCAACCCGGCGCGCTCGTAGTAGTCCATGACCACCTTGGAGCCCGGCGAGAGCGTGGTCTTCACCCACGGCTTGCGGGCCAGGCCCTTCTCCACCGCCTTCTTCGCCAGCAGGGCGGCGCCGATCATCACCTGCGGGTTCGAGGTGTTGGTGCAGGAGGTGATGGCGGCCACGGCGACGTGCCCGTGGTCGATCTCGAACTCCTGGCCGTCCATCACGACCTTGGTCGGCTTGGACGGACGGCCGGCCGTCCTCGGTGCGGCGCCGTGCGTGTGGGCGGGCACCTCGTCCTCGTGGTTCGCCGTCGGATCCGGATTGGTCGAGGGGGAATCCGATGCCGGGAAGCTTTCCCGGGAACTCTCGTCGGAACCCTGATCGGTGTCGTCGTCGTTGACATAGGCGCGCAGCGCCTCGCGGAACACCGGCACGGAGTTGGCCAGGATCACCCGGTCCTGCGGGCGCTTGGGCCCGGCGATGGACGGGACGACGGTGGACAGGTCCAGCTCCAGGTACTCCGAGAACACCGGTTCGACGGCCGGGTCGTGCCACAGCCCCTGAGCCTTGGCATACGCCTCGACCAGCGCCAGCTGCTCCTCGGGCCGGCCGGTGAGCCGCATGTACTTGATGGTCTCGTCATCGATCGGGAACATCGCCGCGGTCGAGCCGAACTCCGGGCTCATGTTGCCGATGGTGGCCCGGTTGGCCAGCGGCACAGCGGCGACGCCCTCGCCGTAGAACTCGACGAACTTCCCGACCACGCCGTGCTTGCGCAGCATCTCGGTGATGGTGAGCACCAGGTCGGTGGCGGTCGTGCCGTCGGGCAGGGCGCCGGTCAGCTTGAAGCCGACGACGCGGGGGATGAGCATGGAGACGGGCTGGCCGAGCATGGCCGCCTCGGCCTCGATGCCGCCGACGCCCCAGCCCAGCACGCCCAGGCCGTTGACCATGGTGGTGTGCGAGTCGGTGCCGACCAGCGTGTCCGGATACGCCTTCCCCCCGCGGACCATGACGACGCGGGCCAGGTGCTCGATGTTGACCTGGTGCACGATGCCGGTCCCGGGCGGGACGACCTTGAACTCGTCGAACGCGGTCTGCCCCCAGCGCAGGAACTGGTAGCGCTCGCGGTTCCGCTCGTACTCCAGCTCGACGTTGCGCTCGAAGGCGTCGGCGCGGCCGAAGACGTCGGCGATGACCGAGTGGTCGATGACCATCTCGGCCGGCGCCAGTGGGTTGATCTTGTCCGGGTCGCCGCCCAGGTCGGCCATCGCCTCGCGCATGGTGGCCAGGTCGACGACGCAGGGCACGCCGGTGAAGTCCTGCATGATCACCCGCGCCGGGGTGAACTGGATCTCGGTATCCGGTTGGGCGTTCGGGTCCCAGTTGGCCAACGCCAGGATGTGGTCCTTGGTGATGTTGGCGCCGTCCTCGGTGCGGACCAGGTTCTCCAGCAGCACCTTGAGCGAGAAGGGCAGCCGGGCGGCGTTCTCCAGTCCCTCGATGCCCTTGATCGACGAGATCTCGTAGCTCTGCTCACCCGGGCCGGAGGGCACGGTGAGGGTCTGGCGGGCGCCGAAGCTGTCGATGTTTGTCGTGCTGGTGATTCCGGCCTCGCTGTGAATGCTGGAAGACACGCGGTTCTCCTTTGACGGTGTTCCAATCCTGGGCCAAACAGTACGCTTGTCCTGTTAGAGCGGCAACACCTGCCCAGCCACGACCATCCTGCTCCCTCGCCACCGCAGACCGGGTCTCGGGGTGCGGCCCGGACGGGGTCGGCGCACGCTCCCGGGACCGGCCGTCTGCGCGTCTGGGCAACACTCCGGTCGACCTGGCAACAGCTGTCGCTGCCACCCGCGTTGCCTGGACGAGCTGAGCGTTGCCCGGACCGGCCTGGACCGGTGGCCGGACGCAGAAACGCCCGGCCGGAGCGGGTGCTCCGGCCGGGCGTGCCTGACGTGCTGTGGTGCGTGTGCCGTGGTGCGTGCCAGTCGTTGCCGAGCGAGTTACTTCTTCGCGAGGGAGATCAGGTAGTCGACGTCACCGGCGTCGAGTCCCTTGAGCAGCGAGGTGAAGATGCCGGTGTAGGAGCGGAGCGGGCTGGCGTACCACTTGCCGTCGTTCTCGGTCATCACGACGCCGAGGCCGATGACCTGCTTGAACTCGCTCTTGATGATCTTCAGCACCTGCGGCGGGATCGAAGAGGACCCGGACGACGAGCTGCCCATCTTGGCGACGAAGCTGTCCAGCGTGCTGTCGTCGAGCACGATCGGGGCTTCGCCGGTGACGGTCACCGTCAGGGATCCGGCCGCCGGGTCGCGGTTCAGCACGTAGTCCTTGCCGTCGACGGTGGCGGTCAGCGTCTTGATCGACACCTTCTTGCCGCCGGTGACGTCCGTGACGTCCCAGGTGGTGTTCGAGAACTTGACCTGGTTCATCGACGACCCGCTCTTGACGTTCTTGGTGAGCAGCTTGCCGTAGTCGTGCAGCACGCCCATCTCGTCCGGCGGCAGCAGCGAGATGGCGGTGTTCGCGTCGCCGGAGGTGGAGGCCTGCAGCAGCTTGTCCATCGTGTCCTCGGGGCTGGATCCACCGTTCGGCGCGATGAAGTCCGACGCGGTCGGGTTGCCGGCCTTGGTCTCCTGCGCCCAGTAGTCGGCCGCCGTGTAGAACAGGCTCGGGTACCACTTGCCGTCGCGCTTGACGGTGGAGATGCGGATCGGGTGTCCGAGTTTCCGGACCTCCGCGGCGATGTCGTAGGTGGTGGTCGACGGCTCGAGCTTGCTCAGTCCGTCGCCGGCGGCGTCCTTGACCTTGTCGGTGATCGGCAGCTTGCTCGGGTCGTTGGTGATGGTCACCGTGCCGCCGGTCAGCTTGACGACGCTCACGTGGTCGTTGATCTGCTCCGGGCTGTTGTCGTAGGTCAGTCCGGTGACCGTGACGGTGGAACCCGTCAGGTCGCTGGCACTGGCGCTGGCCTCGACGACCTGGAGGCGCTTGAGCTCGGTGAGGATGTCCCCGGTGAAGTCGGAGAACAGGTGCGCCTCGGCGGGGTCGAGCTGGTCGGCGACGCCGACCGGGTCCTTCTGGCTCATCGACAGCAGCATGGCGTTGGCCGCGTCCTGCGGAGTGCCCTGCCCGCCGGCGCTCTGCGTGTCCCTCTTGCCGAAGTAGAGGAAGCTCCCGCCGGCCACGAGGGCGAGGACCACCGCCACGACCGTGACGATGATGGCGGTCCGGTTCTTGCGGCTGGAGCCGCCTCCGCTGGGACGACCGAAATCGTTCTGCTGATACGGCGACTGGCCGTATCCCTGCCCGTAGCCCTGCGGCTGCCCGGCACCCTGGCCCCAGCCGGCCTGCTGCCCGCCACCCGGCCCATGACCCTGGCCGTAACCGGGCTGCTGGCCGTATTCCGGCTGCTGGCCGTATTCCGGCTGCTGGCCGTATCCGGCCTGGCCGTACGTTGGCTGCTGCCCGTATCCGGGCTGCTGCCCGTGAGCCGGCTGGCCGTATTCCGGCTGCTGGCCGTACGTTGGCTGCTGGCCGTATCCGGGCTGCTGCCCGTAACCCGGCTGCTGGCCGTAACCCGGCTGCTGGCCGTAGCTCTGCGGCTGACCGGGCTGACCCGTCGGCTGCCATCCCGGCTGCGGCGGCGTGCCGTGCGGCTGCGGGCCGTTGTGCTCGCTCATGGTGGGGTGTTCCCTTTCGTCTTTCACTGCTCGACAACTCTGCTGGGTAGGTGCGGATCCTGCGGATGGCGCCGGTGCACGGTGTGTGCGTCGAAGGGGACGGCGGGGGCGCTGTCCGGAGTCCGACGGAAGGAAGCATTCGGCGGTTCCGTTGATACGACAGCGTGCGCGGAATTTTTCGGTCGTCTGCGGAGTCCGCGCCGGGAGACCAGCAGGACGACACCACCGATGACGGCACCCATCGCGCCGACGACGGTGACGACCGGACCGGTGGGCGCGAGCGACAGTCCGCCGGAGGCGCCGCTGCCGGCCACCGCGAGGACGGCGCCGCCGATGACGCCGGTCAGCAGGCCGAACAGCAGCGCCCCAGCGCCGGCGGTTCGCCACCACCGCAGGATGCCGGCGATCACCGGCAACATGGCCACCGTGCCGAGCAGCGGCCAGAGGGAGAGCGCCACCCCGGCGGCCGCGTTGTGCACCAGGCCGAGCCGGTCGACCACTCCCACGATGGCGTAGCTGTTGCGTCGCACGCCGCCGGAGACGAGCCACGGCAGAAAGGTCCCGGCCACGACGGCGAACAGTCCGGCCAGCCCCAGCGTCGCGCCGACGGCCTGCGCGACCCGCCGCTGCACGCCCACGGCCGGCACGGGCGCCCGCGGCGTGCGGAGGTCCGGCGCTCGGCCGTTCGGGGAGGACATGGGTCCAGTGTGACCGATCGGGCCGCTTCAGCGGTGCCGTTCGGCACCGCCGGGCCCGCTGCGGACGGCCGGTCGCCCGGCCTCGTCACGTGCGGTAGCCGGCGGGCGACGGAACGGCTCAGATGGAGGAACTTCTGCCGGAGAGGGCCGTGGGACGCATGGGTTGCATGGGACCACTGGCTAATTGGCGGACCAAAGTGGCATGGTGCTACTAGGCGTGTCGCATTGACATCGGAGCGGTAACAGTTCCGGGCGTGCGCGGCCCATCAGCCGTGGAGGGCCACGGGGAGGAGTTCTCGTGTCGGCTGCGGTCAGCGCCCGATCGGTGGTCACGGCCGGCTTGTGCGCCGTGCTGGCCCTGGCCCTCCTCGTCGGGATCACGGTGCCCGCCGGCGCGGTGCCGCCACCGCCGCCGAACCCGTCCGACCAGCAGATCCAGGACTCCCAGACGCGGGCGTCGTCGGCCGCCGCCGAGGTGGGGCGGCTGTCGGGCCTGGTGTCCAGCACCCAGGGCGACATCACGGAGCTCAACGACGACCTGGAGCTCAAGGGCGAACTGGTGAAGAAGGCGATGATCGACCAGCAGATCGCCGAGGCGGACGCGGTGACGGCCGAGCAGGTGGCCGCCACGGCCCTGAAGAACGCCGACGCGGCCGGCTCCGCCATTCTTGACGCGAAGCAGAAGGCCGCGGCGTTCGCAGCTGCGTCGTTCCGCCAGGGGTCCGTCCTGGGTTCCATGACGGCGCTGATGGACGCCTCCAGCGCCAGCGACCTGCTGGTCCGTCAGCAGCTGCTCGCCGAGGTGTCGAAGTCGCAGCTCGACGTGATCGCGAAGTTGCAGACGTCGCTGTCGGACAAGGCCAACCTGGACTCCGATGCCAGGGTGGCCAGGGACAGGGCGAACGCCGCGAAGGCCGCGGCGGTGCAGTCCGCCACGGCCGCGGCGGAGGCCAAGCAGACCGCCAACGACGCGTTCGTCGCCGGCAAGGCGCGGTTGGCGACCCTGAACGCCCAGCTCGACCAGCAGGAGAACGACTACCAGCTGGCGTTGAGCAAGGTGGCGGACCTCAAGGACCAGCGGGCGCAGTACGACGAGTGGCTCGCGGCGAAGAAGGCGGAGGAGGAGCGGCTCCGGCAGGAGGCCATCGCCCGGGCCAAGGCCGCGGCGGCGGCGAAGGCGGCTGCGGAGAAAGCGGCTGCCGAGAAGGCGGCCGCCGAGGCCAAGGCTGCGGAAGCCGAGCGGGTGCGGCTGGAGGCGATTGCGGCCGCCAAGGCCAAGGCGGCCGCGGAGAAGGCGGCGGCCGAACGCCAAGCCGCCCTGCAGGCCGCCCGGATCGCGCAGAAGCGGTACGAGGACGAACAGGCGCAGCTGCGGTCCGCGGCGGCCGCCGCACGCGCGGCAGCGGCGCAGCGCGCGTCCGATCTGGCCAAGGCGAACGCCGCGAAGCCCACGGTCGTCTACTACGCGAATTGCGTGGCGGTCGCCGCGGCCGGCGCGGCCCCGCTCTCGAAGGGCTCGCCGGGGTACCGGGCCGCACTGGACAGCAACGGCAACGGGATCGCCTGCGAGGTGCTGCACCCCGCCGGGAGCGGAGGCGGCGATCCCGGCAGCGGTTCAGTGGACAACAACACCGGAGGCGGCTCAGGGGACGGCGACACCGGCAGCGGCGACACCGCAGGCGGTTCGGGCAACCCGGATCCGGCACCCGCGGCGGACCCGGTCGTCTCCTCGGGCGGTTGGACGGCGGACAAGGGGGTGGCGGCGGTGGCCGCGGCCGAGCAGTGGGTGGGCACGCCGTACTCGTGGGGCGGCGGCAACTCCTCGGGTCCGACGACCGGCATCTGCGGGCCGGACGGCGCCCAGAACGACTGCAACATCGTCGGTTTCGACTGCTCCGGGCTGACCGCCTACGGGTGGGCGCAGGAAGGCATCTCGATCCCCAACTACTCGGTGTACCAGTACACGCTGGGCCAGCACGTGTCCGAGTCGGACCTGCTGCCGGGTGACCTGATGTTCTACGCCAACGACACGTCCGACCCCAGCACGATCCACCACGTCACGATGTATGCGGGAGATGGAAACATGGTCGAGGCACCATATTCGGGTGCGTACGTCCACATCACCTCCGCCGATTTCGGCAACGGCTACATCGGCGCCACCCGACCCGGCACCTGAGTCCGACCCGACGCCGGTGCCACCGGCAGCCGTCGGTCCCGTTCCGCGCACCGCAGCGGCGCCGTCATGACCGCCCCCGGGCGGCCGGCGCCGGCGCCGCCGTGGAATCGCCCGCAGTGGGCGATCGTGCTGGCCGGGGGATCGGGACGGCGGATGGGCGGGGTGGACAAGCCGTCCCTGCTGCTCGACGGCGTGCCGATGCTGGCCCGCGCCACCGCAGCGGTGGCACCGGCGCGCACCGTCGTGGTCGGCCCCCGCCGGGCGCTGCCGGAGCACCTGCTGCAGACCACCGAGGACCCGCCCGGCGGTGGCCCGGCCGCCGGCGTCGTCGCCGGGTTGGCCGCCCTCGGGTTCCCGGCGGGCGCTCCGGCCCCGATTCCCCCCAGGGCACCCGAGCGGCCCGGACCGGCGGCGTCCCCGGCCGGACGGAGCGGGTTCGGGCTCCTGCCCGTCGACGACCCGTTGGTGGCGGTGCTGGCCGCCGACCTGCCGGGCATCACCCCGGCGGTGGTCGACGCGCTCGCCGCCGCCGTCCACGCCGGCCGGCTGGATGGCGCGGTGCTGGTCGACCCCGACGGCCGCGAGCAGTACCTGGCCGGGGTATGGCGCGCGACGGCGCTGGCCCGGTCGGCGGCGGCCCGGCCGTCCTGGCACGGCCGTCCCGTGGCGGAGCTGCTGGGACCGCTGATCGGCGCGCGGATCGCCGCGGACCGGTTCACCGCGGCGGACCTGGACACCCCCGGCGATCTGTTGGAGTGGGGCGTCGTCCCGCCGCCGATCTCCGCCATGTCGACCCGGGGTGATGATGGAGTGGGTGATGATGGAGCGACGGGATGGACAGTCCCGGAGGAACACGACGAGGAGCAGCCGGTGACGGCCGAGGCAGGCAGCGCGACCGAGTTCGAGCAGGGCGGCGGTCGACCCGTCGGACCGGATGCGTCCGGACGCCCCGGCATCGACCGGCCGGGACCGGCCCGGGACGCGGCACTCCTGGAGCGGACCGTGTTCGAGGTGAAGAAGGTCATCGTCGGCCAGGACCGGCTCGTCGAGCGGATGCTGGTCGGCCTGCTGGCCCGGGGCCACCTGCTGATCGAGGGCGTGCCCGGGGTGGCCAAGACCCTTGCCGTCGAGACGTTCGCCCGGGTGGTCGGCGGAACCTTCTCGCGCATCCAGTTCACGCCCGACCTGGTGCCCTCGGACCTGCTGGGCACCCGCATCTACCGCGCCGGCCGCGAGGAGTTCGACACCGAACTCGGCCCGGTGGTGGCCAACTTCGTGCTGACCGACGAGATCAACCGGGCCCCGGCGAAGGTCCAGTCGGCGCTGCTGGAGGTGATGGCCGAACGGCACGTCTCGATCGGCGGCACCACCTACCCGATGCCCGATCCGTTCCTGGTGATGGCGACACAGAACCCCATCGAGAACGAGGGCGTCTACCCGCTGCCGGAGGCCCAGCGCGACCGGTTCCTGTTCAAGCTGATCGTCGGCTATCCGGAGCCGGACGAGGAGCGGGAGATCGTCTACCGGATGGGGGTCACGCCGCCGGTCGCCACCCAGGTGCTGCCGATCACCGAGCTGGCCCGACTGCAGCAGGTGGCGTCCAACGTCTTCGTGCACCACGCGCTCGTCGACTACGTGGTGCGGCTGGTTTACGCCACCAGGACGCCGGCCGAGCACGGGTTGCCCGACGTCGCCGGGTGGCTGTCCTACGGCGCGTCGCCACGGGCCTCGCTCGGCATCATCGCCGCCGCCCGGGCGCTGGCGCTGGTCCGCGGCCGGGACTTCGTGGTGCCGCAGGACGTGCTGGACGTCGCGCCCGACGTGCTGCGGCACCGGCTCGTGCTGTCCTATGACGCGCTGGCCGATGGAATCCCGGTGGACGACATCCTGACCAGGCTGCTCCGGGTGATCCCGCTCCCGCAGATCAGCCCCTACCTGCACAACGGGGTCGCCTGATGCCCCAGGGCGGTCCCGTGCCGCATCCGCCGCATCCCCCGTCGACGGCGGACCCGACGCGGCTCGATGCCGCGCTGACCTCGCTGGAGCTGACCGTCCGCCGCCGGCTCGACGGCCTGCTGCAGGGCAACCACCTCGGCCTGGTGCCAGGTCCCGGCACCGAGCCGGGGGATGCCCGCCCGTACTACCCCGGCGACGACGTCCGCCGGATGGACTGGTCGGTGACGGCCCGCACCACCGAGGCGCACATCCGGCAGACCGTCGCCGACCGGGAACTGGAGACCTGGCTGGTGGCCGACCTGTCGGCGTCCCTGGATTTCGGCACGGCCGGCTGCGAGAAGCGGGATCTGGTGGTGGCCGCCGCGTCCGCCGTCGGGCACCTCACCGGTGGCGGTGGCAACCGGCTGGGCGCCGTGGTGGCCACCGGCCGCGGCACGCAGCGGTACCCGGCGCGCGGCGGCCGGGCCAGCCTGCAGCACCTGCTGCGGGCGCTGGCCTCCACGCCGCGGTCGGAGATCGGCGAGCGGGGCGACCTGGTCGCCGCTCTCGAGCAGTTGCGCCGGCCGCCGCGCCGGCGCGGTCTGGCGGTGGTGATCTCCGACTTCCTTGGCGACATCACCTGGGAGCGCTCGCTGCGGGCGCTGTCCGGGCGGCACGACCTGCTGGCCGTGGAGATCCTGGATCCGCGGGATCTGGAACTCCCGGCCGTCGGGCTGGTCACCCTGCAGGATCCGGAGACCGGCCGGACCAAGGAGGTGGCGACGACGCCCACGCTGCGGCGCGACTTCGCGGCGGCCGCCGCGGACCACCGGACGGCGGTCGCGACCGCGCTCCGGCGGTGCGGTGCAGCCCAGCTGACGCTGAGCACCGACCGGGACTGGATCGCCGATGTGCTCCGCTTCGTGCTGGGACGCAAACGCGGTTGGTCCGGCGGGTCGGCTCCCACCGGCGCTCCGGCCGCGATGCCCACCGTGCCAACCCGGCCGGCCGGAGCGGTCGGAGCGGTCGCACCGGTCGGCCCGGGCGCACCGGTCGGCCCGGGCGCACCGGTCAGAGCGGGCGCGTCGCGGGGAGAGCGCCGGTGAGCTTCGCCCATCCGATCTGGTTCGTCGCCGGGGTGGCGGTGCTCGGGCTGATCGTCGGTTACGTGCTGGCCCAGCGGCGCGCCCGCCGGCACACGCTGCGCTTCGCCAACCTGGAGCTGCTGGAGCGGGTGGCGCCCAACCGGCCGGGCCGGATCCGGCACCTGCCGACGGCGGTGCTGCTGGTCGGGCTGATCCTGTTGACCGTCGCGCTGGCCGGGCCGACGGCCAGTACCAAGGTGCCGCGCAACCGGGCGACGGTGATGCTCGCCATCGACGTGTCGCTGTCGATGGAGTCCACCGACGTCTCGCCGAACCGGCTCGACGCGGCGAAGGAGGCCGCCACCCAGTTCGTCAAGGACCTCACCCCGGGCGTCAACCTCGGTCTGGTGTCCTTCGCCGGGATCGCCACCGTGCTGGTCTCGCCGACCACCGACCGGGCACCGGCCATCGCGGCGATCGCCTCGCTGAAGCTGGACGAGCGCACCGCGACCGGCGACGCGCTCATCTCCTGCCTGCAGACCATCGACCTGTTCTCCAAGACGATCAGCGGTGTGGACGGCCCGGCGCCGGCCCGGGTGGTGATGATGACCGACGGCAAGCGCACCGTGGGTCGCACCGAGGTGGAGGCCGCCAAACAGGCGGCGGCAGCAAAGATCCCGGTGTCCATGATCGCGTTCGGCACCGACCACGGGACGATCGACTACCAGGGCTCGGTGATCGACGTGCCGCTGGACACCAGCTCGATGCAGCAGATCGCGCAGATCTCCGGCGGCGACTTCCACACCGCCGCGAGTGCCGACGAACTCAAGAGCGTCTACTCGCAGCTGGGCGAACAGATCGGCTACGAGACCAAGCAGCAGGACGTGTCCCGGCCGTGGATGATCGCCGGCACGCTGCTGGTGCTGCTCGGCGCGGCCGGCGCGCTCGTCATCGGCGGACGCATTCCGTGATGGCGCCGGGCTGCCGATAGGGTCAGCAGGCGCGGCGGTTCGGCCACCGCGCCTGCCGGTCGCCGACCGGTGCTGCTCCGGTCCCGCCCGTCCCTGGAGGTTGCTGCGTGACATCGGCTGACTCGGCCCCCGCGTTCGTTCCCCGGTCGGTGCTGGTGACCGGCGGCAATCGCGGGATCGGCCTGGCCATCGCGACGAACCTCGCGGCCGCCGGGCACCTGGTCACCATCACCCACCGCAGCGGCGAGCCGCCGGAGGGATTGGCCGGGGTGCTGTGCGACGTCACCGACGTAGCGGCGGTGGACGCCGCGTTCCATCAGGTGGAGGCCGCGCAGGGCCCGGTGGAGGTGCTCGTGTCCAACGCCGGCATCACCGACGACACCCTGCTGCTGCGGATGAGCGAGCAGTCGTTCACCTCGGTGGTGGACGCCAACCTGACCGGCGCCTACCGGGTCGCCAAACGCGCCGCCTCCGGCATGCTGCGCAAGCGCTGGGGACGGATGGTCTTCATCTCCTCGGTGGTCGGCCTGTCCGGCGGTGCCGGTCAGGTCAACTACTCCGCCTCCAAGGCCGGACTGGTCGGTCTGGCCCGGTCGGTCGCCCGGGAACTGGGGTCCCGCAACATCACCGCGAACGTGGTCGCGCCCGGCTTCGTCGACACCGACATGACCAGGGCACTGCCGGACGACCGGCGCGCCGACATCATCAGTCAGGTGCCGCTGCGCCGGTACGCCAGCGCCGACGAGATCGCCGGTGTGGTCGCCTTTCTCGCCTCCGACCAGGCCGCCTACATCACCGGCGCCGTCGTCCCGGTCGACGGCGGCCTCGGCATGGGCCACTGACCCGTCACCGCACCCGACCCCCGTCGACCCCGATTCCTGCCCAGTCCAGAACGACCGTCCAGAAGATACGAGGAACCCGATGACCGGAATCCTGACCGGCAAGAACCTGGTGATCAGCGGCGTCATCACCGAGGCGTCCATGGCCTTCCACACCGCGCGGATGGCGCAGGAGCAGGGAGCCAAGGTCGTGCTGACCGGCTACGGCCGGCTGACCCTGGTCGAGCGCATCGCCAAGCGGCTGCCCGAGGAGGCGCCCGTCGTCGAACTCGACGTCACCGACCAGGCACACCTTGATTCGCTGGCCAGCCGGGTCGGGGAGTACCTGCCGTCCGTCGACGGCGTGCTGCACTCCATCGGGTTCGCGCCCGCCGGTGCACTGGGCGGCGATTTCCTGGCCACCGCCTGGAACGACGTGGCAACGACGGTGCACACCTCGGCGTACTCGCTCAAGGCGCTGGCGGTGGCCTGCCTGCCGAGCATGAGCAGCGGCGGCTCGATCGTCGGGCTGGATTTCGACGCCCGGCAGGCCTGGCCGGCCTACAACTGGATGGGCGTCGCCAAGGCGGCGCTCGAATCGGTGTCGCGTTATCTGGCGCGCGATCTCGGCCCGCGCGGCATCCGGGTCAACCTGGTGTCGGCCGGCCCGATCCGGACGATGGCGGCGAAGTCGATTCCCGGGTTCTCCGGGCTGGAGGACGCCTGGACGGGGCGGGCACCGCTCGGCTGGGACACCTCCGACCCGACGCCGGTGGCCAAGGCCGCCTGCGCGCTGCTGTCGGACTGGTTCCCAGCGACCACCGGGTCGATGGTGATGGTCGACGGCGGCTTCCACGCGTTGGGCTTCGCCGAGAACGAATGACCCGCCCTTGGTGATCCACGTCACACAATCGGTGGGTGTCGCCGGATGTGGGGCGGGCACCTCAGTGGTTGCACGGCAAAGACGCCGGTTGCAGATCGGCTCCGCTTTCCACGGAAGGACAACGTCATGGCTATGGGCGACAAGATCCAGCACGCCGCTGAAGAAGGACTGGGAAAGGTCAAGGAGGGTGCCGGCAAGGCGACCGGTAACGAGGACCTCGAGGCCGGTGGACAGAACGACCAGGCGAAGGCCAACGTCAAGCAGGCGGGCGACAAGGTCGCCGACGCCGCCAAGGACGCGTTCGGGAAGTAACCGACCGCACGTCGAACGTCAGAAGGCCGGTGCGCGGCGATGCTGCGCACCGGCCTTCTTGCTGCCGCGGGTCAGGACTGCCGGTCGGCGAATTCGTCCGCGAACGGCTGGCGCCGGCCTTCCGGGGTGTCGACCCTGCCGGTGGCGATGGACGTGCCGCCCTCGTAGTCGGTGCCGGTGGCCTGCGGTTCGCGGAGATGACCGGCGAACGGCCGGACCGCGTGGTAGCCGACCAGCACGATGATCGTGCCGATGGCGATCCCGGTGATGGAGAAGGTGTCGGTGATCTTCAGCGTCAGGTTGCCGATGCCGGCGATGAGCCCCGCGGCCAGCGGCACCAGGTTGATCGGGTTGGTCAGGTCGACCCGGTTGGCGATCCAGATCTTCGCGCCGAGCAGCCCGATCATGCCGTAGAGAACCAGCGTGATGCCGCCGAGCACGCCACCCGGAGTGGCCGCGACGACGGCGCCGAACTTGGGGCAGAAGCCGAACAGGATCGCGAACGCCGAGGCGATGAAGTACGCCAGCGTGGAGTAGATCCGGGTGGCGGCCATGACGCCGATGTTCTCCGCGTAGGTGGTGGTCGGTGAGCCGCCGACGAACGTCGCGACCGCGGTGCCGACACCGTCGCCGATGATCGCCCGGCCGAGGTAGTCGTCCAGGTCGGTGCCGGTCATCTCGGACACCGCCTTGACGTGGCCGGCGTTCTCCGCCAGCAGCGCGATGATCGACGGGATGATCAGCAGGATGAAGGTGATCTTGAACGCCGGCAGGTGCGGGCCGCTGAGCTCGCCGAACGTCGGGCTGGTGATGGTGTGCGGCAGCCCGATCCACTTCGCCGAGGCCACACCGCTCCAGTCGACGCGGAACACCTCGTGGCAGTCGGTTCCCGAACACTGCTGGATCCGTCCGAAGATGCGGTCGGCGAAGAACGACACCGCGTAGCCGAAGACCAGCGCGGTGACGATGGCGACCCGGGAGAAGAAGCCCCTCGCCAGCACCGACACCCCGATGACGAAGGCGGCGGTGAGCAGGCCGATCCACTGGTCGGCGGGGAAGTAGGTCTGGGTCGCCACGGTCGCCAGGTTCAGGCCGATCAGCATCACCACCGCCCCGGTGACGGCCGGCGGCAGCACGGCGCGCACGTACTTCGCGCCGCCGAAATGGATCAGCACACCGAGTCCGGCCAGGATCACGCCGGACACCAGGATCGCCCCCGTCACGTCCGCGGACGAGCCGCCCTGCTGGCGGATCGCCGCGACACCGGCGACGAAGGACGCCGAAGTGCCCAGATAGGACGGCACCCGGCCCTTGACGATCAACAGGAACAGCGCGGTCGCCACGCCGGACATCAGGATGGCGATGTTGGGATCGAGGCCCATCACCGCCGGGAAGACGAACGTCCCGCCGAACATCGCCACGATGTGCTGGGCACCCAGCCCGGCCATCCGCGGATAGGACAGGCGCTCGTCGGGGCGGACCACCTGACCAGTCGGCGGAGTCTTCCCGCCGTACACCAGTTTCCAGCGCAGAACAGCCATCGTCTCGCCTTTCGTGCCGGGAAGTCAGCGAGGCTGAACTTAAGGCCCGGTCGTTCCGCCCGCATTTCCTGGGCGTAACAGTCGACGTTGCGCCCGGCGCACAGCATTTCCGGCCGGCGGCGCGTCATGGTGATGGAGCCGCGCGATCTCCGATCCTCGACCGCTTCTGCCATCACCGACCGAAGGAGGCCGGCGTGACGCTCGACGAGTTCGTAGCGACTGAACTGCCCGGGTTGTCCAGATTTGCCACCGCCATGTGTGGCGGCCGCGACGAGGCGCAGGACGTGCTCCAGGAGGTTCTGGTGCGCTGCCACCGGAACTGGGCGCAGGTCCAGCGCGCGGACCGGCCGACCGCGTACGTCCGGCGGATGATCGTCAACGAGTTCATCTCCTCCCGCCGGAAGTGGGCCAGGATCAGCCCGGTCGACCAGGTGCCGGTTCCCGCCGCGTCCGACCACGGCGGCCCGGTCGCCGACCGGCTCGCACTTCTCGGGGAGCTGCGCCGACTCCCTCGCCAGCAGCGGGTGGTGCTGGCCCTGCGGTACTACGCGGGCCTGCCGGACGCGGCGATCGCCGAACATCTGGGCTGTACCGCCGGCACCGTCCGCGGATACGCCGCGCGGGCGCTCGCCGCCCTGCGCATCGAACTCTCCGACGCCGACCTCTTCCTGACCATGGAGGCCTGACATGCGCACCGAACAGTCGCTCCGCGACGCCTACACCGAGCTGGCGGCATCGGCACCGTCCACCGACGAGTTGCTCCGATCGCTCCCTCGCCCCGCCGCGCGACCGGTGGCTCGCTGGTACCTGATGGCGGTCGCCGCTGCGGTCGCTGTGCTGGTGACCGGCGCCGGCTTGCTCGTCCGCACCTTCGGGGCCGACGGCTCGACCGGACCGGCCGCACGGATCCCGATGAATACGTCAACGCCGGTCGCGGCGCCCACCACCGCATCGACCGCCGTGCGCACTGTGCCCACCGCGGTGACCCACGCCGCGCCGACCCAGGGCGTCGCCGCAGGGGTGCCCGTCGGATCGGCACCCTCGGCGAGTGCACCCGGTGCGGTCGCCGGACCGACCGCCCTCCGATTCCGCTTCGCGGTCACGCCGAACGCCACCTGGTCGGCGTCGCTGAACGAGATCTCCTCGGCAACCGAGCAGGGCGCGCTGGTCGAGCTGACGGCCGACCCGGCCGTCGGGGGCACGCTGGCGGTGCGCCCGAACGGTTCGTTCCCCGAGCTGAAGCCGACCACCGGGCAGCCGGTCGCCCTCCGCGGCGGGACCACCGGCTACCTGTTCGGCCAGAACGGGCCCGGCGGTGGTAGCCGGTTGATCTGGCCGTACAGCGCCACCGGCTGGGCCTCGGTCTGGATCGACTTGGGCCGGGCGCTGACCGCCGCGGATCGCGCCAAGCTGATCACGCTGGCCGATCACGTCGCGCCGTCACCGGAATCGTTGCCGCGGGCGCCGTTCCGGCTCGGCTACCTGCCGCCGGGGTTGACGGCGACGTCCTACCTCGCGGTGGGCAGCGGCATCGTGGTGGACTTCCGCGACGCGGCCGGTCCGGCACTGTCGGTCGTCCTCGATCCGGCGGCCGAGCACGGGTGCTCCGGCCGGCCCGCTGCGGGCCGGTACGAGAGTTCGCTGGTCCTTGCCGGTCACACCGGGTGCCGCGTCAGTGCAAAAAGCCCTGACGGGCCCCCGGTCGAACTCCGACTGGACGTCCCGGGCGGTGTCCTGCTCGTCAGGGTCGAGTCGGCCGGCCACGTCGGAACCTATTCCGAGCAGGACCTGACGCGCATCCTGGCCAAGGCGGTGCTGATCGGTACTCCCAACGATTCGGGCACCTGGGGCGATCTGACGTTCTGAGCCAGACGGTCAGAGCCTCAGAGCGTGACCGAACCCCGGACGCCGACGACGGTGTCGCCACCCACCCAGATGTCGTCGTCGAGTCGCTCCACGAACAGCCGGCCCCGGCGGTGCAGCCGGGTGCCCTGCGAGACCGTGTACCGCGCGGGTGCCAGCCCGGCCGGAATCAGCCACTGGCCGGCCGCGGCGTTGAAGCTCCCGGTCACCGGGTCCTCGGTCAGACCGCCCTCGGGGATGAAGGTCCGGACCTCGAAGTCGGTGTCGGACCCGGCCGGTTGCGGGCCGATCACGCCGACGTTCCACGCACCCAACGCCGGCCCGTCCGGCTGCAGGCCGAGCACGGTCGCCGCGTCGGTCAGCAGCAGGGCCACCCAGCCCGGACCGTTGTCGGCCCACTGCGCACCCACCACCTGATCCCGCCGCAGGCGCAGCGCCCTGGTCAGCGACGCCAGGTCGGCCTCGTCGAGGTCGCCGTCTCTGATCAGCGGCGGGGCGGCGAAGGCGAGCCTGGTGCCCGTCCTGCGCACCCGCACCAGGCCGGCGCCGCACTGCTGCACCACCTCGCCGGGCGCCCGCGCACTGCCGCCGGCCTCCAGGAAGGCGCGCGCCGAACCCAGCGTCGGGTGACCGGCGAACGGCAACTCCCGGGCGGTGGTGAAGATGCGCAGGCGGTAGTCGGCGGCCGGATCGGTCGGCCGGAGCAGGAACGTCGTCTCGCTCAGGTTCGTCCAGCGGGCGAAGGCCGCCATCTGCTCGCCGGACAGCGCATCGGCGTCGTGCACGACGGCCACCGGGTTGCCCAGCAGGAACTCGTCGGTGAACACGTCCACCTGGCTGAACCCGAGCACGTCAGCGCCGGCTGCGACTGACCGTCTGGCCGGCCAGCACGCTCGCCGCGGCCGCCACCGCGGCCCGTCGCCCGGCCCGCACGGCGGTGTGCAGCGGACGCAGCGCGTCGTCCACCACGGCCAGTTCCCGGCTGGTGACGGCGGCCGTCTCGTGACCGGCCGCGACGGCCAGCAGCGCTTCCAAGGAGATGACCTTCGCGAGCAGTGCCGAGGCAGCCGTCGGTGTGCCGGGCGGAATCTCCACCGCCTCGGCCAGCATCCGGCGGCGGACGTGCTCGCGGACCTGGTCCGAACCCCGGGCGATGTCCACGGCCACCAGCGACTTGGTCGCGTCCGCCATCGCGCCGTCGATCTCGCCGTTGGCCTCGCTGAGCGTCAGCGCCGGGAAGCTGCCGGCGCAGCGGTGCACGCGCCACTGCCCGTCGGCCGGCACCACCCCGATCTCCAGCCGCGGGAACACCACCACGGCGCCGGCATCCAGCGCGGGAACGGTGATGTCGCCACGCGGCGGCAAGCCGCGCAGGTCTCCGGCGGTCGGCAGCAGCAGCTCCGGCACCCCGCCGCCGACCATCAGCGGCAGCAGCGACATCGACCCGGCGGTGGGCGATCCCGGCCCCGGGAGCCCGGTCGCGGCCGCGACATCGGCGGACGCCGCACGCACGCCGACCCGGTGCCCCGCCGCGTCGACCGCGGTCAGCACGTCGTCAGCGCTGCGCCCGCCCATGCGGGCGGCAGCCCACAGGGCGAGGGTGGTGGCGGCCCGGGGTGACGACATGCGTGCCACGGTACGTGAGGTCCCTGGTGCGACACCGGCGGTATGGCAGAACGACCTGCCGCGATTCGCCGGCTGCCGGCGCTACCGTTCCCGGCGTGGCAAAGGGATACGACGACAGCGTGCGGACCAGGTTCCAGGCACCGGCGGGTTCGCCGGCCCCGCTCCGGCCCGGTGAGCGGTACGCCGCCGACGTGCTCGCCGCGCCCCGCGCCCGGAAGTCGATCCCGGAGGTTTCCGCCGCCCTGGACGTGGTGGCCGAGGACGCAGCGACCGGCTTCTGCGGCGCCGTCGTGGTCTGCGATTCGACGTCGGTGACGCTGGAGGACCGGAAGGGGCGGCGCCGGGTGTTCCCGTTGGAGCCGGCCCGTTTCCTGATCGACGGGGAGCCGGTCACCCTCGTCCGGCCGGCACCGCAGGCCGCCGCTCCCGCTCGGTCCGCTTCCGGGTCCAGGGCGGTGGCGGGTGTCCGCGCGCGCACCGCCCAGGCGTCCCGCATCTGGGTGGAAGGGATCCATGACGCGGCCCTGGTGGAGCGGGTGTGGGGTCACGACCTGCGGGTCGAGGGCATCGTCGTGGAACCCATCGACGGGCTGGACAACCTCCCGGCCGCGGTCGCGGGCTTCTCGCCGGGCGTCGGCCGCCGGCTCGGCGTGCTGGCCGACCACCTGGTGCCCGGGTCGAAGGAGTCGCGCATCGCCGCGCAGGTGACCTCGCCGCACGTGCTGGTCACCGGGCACCCGTTCGTCGACATCTGGGAGGCGGTGCGCCCGGAGGCCGTCGGCATCGCGGCGTGGCCGAGAGTGCCGCGCGGCGTCGACTGGAAGTCCGGCGTGTGCGCGGCGCTGGGCATGTCCGACACCGCCGTGATGTGGGGCCGGGTCAACGGAGCGGTGTCCAGCTACCGCGACCTGGCCACGCCGCTGATCACCGCGGTCGAGCAGCTGATCGACTTCGTCACCGCCGGCTGATCACGGCGCGTCGGCCTGGTGCCGCGGGGAGGGGCGTCCGGCGGAGTGATGGTTGCGGCCGTGTCACAACTGGAACACGGACCACTTCGGTCACGGGCGCGAGCCGCCGGGGCGCGATCCCGCCGTGGCACGATGGACGGCATGCCGGCATGGGTGTGGTTGAGCGCAGCCATCGTGCTGTCGCTGGCCGAACTGCTCGGCGGTGAGTTCGTCCTGCTGATGCTGGGCGGCGGGGCGCTGGCCGCCGCCGTCGTCGCGGTCCCGGCCGAGCACCTGCTCTGGCTGCAGCTCCTGGTCTTCGCCGTGGCCTCGGTCGGTCTGGTGGTCGGGGCCCGCCCGGCGCTGCTGCGGCACTTCCAGGCGACGGCCGGGATCCGGACCGGGATCGACGCCGTCATCGGGTCGAAGGCGATGGTCGTGTCGACCGTCGACGCCTCGGGCGGACAGGTCAAGATCGGCGGCGAGGTGTGGTCGGCACAGGGCGTGGACGGCCACCGCCCGCTGACCCCAGGCACCCCGGTGACAGTGGTCGAGGTCCGCGGCGCCACCGCCGTCGTCATCTGGGGCCCGTGACGGCCGCACGCCACGTGCCGGTGATCACCACCGGCGCTGCGCCATCGGGAGCACACTTCTACCGGGGGTTCGCCCTCGTTCGTTCGAGCAAGAAGGGCCCGTCATGGATTCAATCAGTCCGATAGTGATCGGTGCGCTGATCATCGCCCTGCTGGCGATCGTCATCGTCGTCCGGTCCGTCAAGGTCATCCCGCAGGCGCAGGCCGCCGTCGTGGAGCGACTCGGCCGGTTCCACAAGACCAACAACGCCGGACTGGTGTGGCTGGTGCCGTTCCTGGACCGGATCCGGGCGCGCATCGACCTGCGCGAGCAGGTGGTGTCGTTCCCGCCGCAGCCGGTGATCACCGAGGACAACCTGACGGTGTCCATCGACACCGTGGTGTACTTCCAGGTCACGGACCCGCGGGCCGCCGTGTACGAGATCGCCAACTACATCGTCGCGGTCGAGCAGCTCACCACCACGACGCTCCGCAACGTCGTCGGCGGGATGAACCTGGAGCAGACGCTGACCAGCCGGGACGCCATCAACGGCCAGCTGCGCGGCGTGCTGGACGAGGCCACCGGCAAGTGGGGCATCCGGGTCGCCCGCGTCGAGCTCAAGGCGATCGATCCGCCGCTGTCCATCCAGGACTCGATGGAGAAGCAGATGCGTGCCGACCGCGACAAGCGCGCGATGATCCTGACGGCCGAGGGTCAGCGCGAGTCGTCGATCAAGACGGCGGAAGGCCAGAAGCAGGCGGCGGTGCTGACCGCGGAAGGCGCCAAGCAGGCGTCGATCCTGGCCGCCGAGGGTGAACGGCAGTCGCGCATCCTGCGTGCCCAGGGTGAGCGGGCGGCCCGCTACCTGCAGGCACAAGGCCAGGCCAAGGCGATCGAGAAGGTGTTCGCCGCGGTCAAAGCCGGCAAGCCGACGCCGGAACTGCTTGCCTACCAGTACCTGCAGACCCTCCCGCAGATGGCGCAGGGCGATGCGAACAAGGTCTGGATGATTCCCAGCGACTTCTCCAAGTCGCTGGAGGGCTTCGCCAGGATGCTCGGGACCAAGGGCGACGACGGCGTGTTCCGGTACGAGCCTGCCCCGGATGCGCCGGTCGACCCCTCGGTCAAGCAGTCCCGGCCCGGGGACATCGACGACGACGTCGCCGACTGGTTCGAGGGCACCACGGCGGCCGAGGTCGCCGAGGCGGTGCGGGAGGCCGAGAAGGAAGCCCGGCTGACGGTCGCCGACCAGGACGCCATCCGCTCGGCGGGGGAGCGGGCCGACGCCGACGCCGCACGGGCGGCCGCGGCGCGCGCGCTCGCCGCACCGCCCTACCGGGCGCCCGCCGCGGTGGAACCGCCGCGCCCGGCGCCGACCGGTCAGCAGTACCTGCCGCCGGGTGGTTTCCAGGGCTATCCGCCGCCCGGACAGCCGGCTCAGCAGACGCCGCAGCAGGGCCAGCCGCACCAGGGCCAGCCGCAGGGACACCCGCAGCAGGGGCAGCCGGGACCGCCCGCCTGGTACCAGGCCCCGCAGGAGGGCCAGCAGCCGCCCTCCCGGTGACGGCGGGCCATCGGTGTGGCGTGGACCACGTCCCCAGGGTGGCGCGGACCTTGGCCGCCGGTGCGATGATCGTCCGACGCCAACGGTGGCGAGCCACGCTGTTGCCAGAAGGGCATTCTCATGAGATTCGGTCGTGCGCAGGTCTTCCCGGCCCTCCTCGTTGCGGGTCTCGTACTGGCGGCGGGGTGTAGCGCGGGCAAGTCCGTGACGCCAAGCTCGTCTGCCTCGGCCGGTTCGGGGACGTCGTCCGCCTCGGCCGGCGGGTCCGGTGCCGGCACCGGTGGTTCGACAGGATCGGGTGGTTCGTCGACCGCGGCGCCCGTCTCGAACTCGTCGCTGTCGATCGGATTCATCCTGGAGCCGGAGAGCCTGGACTTCACGCAGGTATCCGGCGCCGCCATTCCGCAAGTTCTGCTGACCAACATCTTCGAGACCCTGGTCAAGCTCGACCAGAGCGGCAAGATCGTGCCGAGTCTCGCCTCGAAGTGGACGGTCTCGCCGGATGGCAAGACCTACACCTTCACGTTGCATTCCGGCGTCAAGTTCTCCAGTGGCGCCGCCTTCACCGCCGACGATGCGAAATTCTCGCTCGATCGCGTCGCCACGGCGTGGAAACCCGAGGCATACAAGGCACAAATGGCCGTGGTGGCTTCCACCACCGTCGTCTCGCCGACCGTCCTGAAGGTGACGCTGAAGAATCCGAGCAATTCCTGGCTGTTCAACATGACCGGCCGGGCGGGCGCGATGTTCTCCCGGACCGGCGTCTCAGACCTGGCCACCAAGCCGGTCGGCACCGGCCCGTACACCTTGCAGACGTGGAACCGGGGCAACTCGATCGTGCTGCAGCGCAATGACTCCTACTGGGGGACCAAGCCCTCGGTGAAGACCGTGACGTTCAAGTACTTCAAAGACCCGACTGCGATGAACAACGCGCTGCTCACCAACGGCATCCAGGTGGTGTCCACGGTGCAGACGCCGCAGGCGCTCGGGCAGTTCAAGAATGGCGGCAAGTACCAGATCATCCAGGGCGCGACCGACGGCGAGGTGATGATGACCCTGAACGACGGCAAGGCACCGCTGAACGACGTGCGGGTGCGCCAGGCGATCAATTATGCATTGGACAAGAAGGCCATCCTGCAGAACGCCTGGGCCGGCTACGGCACGGTGATCGGCTCCCATGAATCGCCCAACGACCCGTGGTTCGTCGACGAGTCGAACAAGTACCCGCACGACGTCGCCAAAGCCAAGGCGCTGCTCGCGGCCGCCGGCAAGTCGAACCTGACACTGCAACTGAGCCTTCCACCGGTGCCGTACGCGACGGCCGCCGCACCGATCATCATCTCGGAACTGGGGCAGGCCGGAATCACCGTCAAAGCCACCAATGTGACGTTCCCGGTGTGGCTGGACAAGGTGTTCGGCAAGGCCGACTACGACATGACGATCATCAACCACGTCGAGCCGCGGGACATCTCGGCCCTGTGGGCCAATCCCAGCTACTACACGCGCTACAACAATCCGACCGTGCAGAAGCTGCTCGCGGCCGGTGACGCCGGCACGCCGACCGAGTTCGTCGCGGACTACAAGAAGGCCGTCGAACTCCTGGCCGACGACGCCGCGGCCGCCTGGCTGTGGTCGTTCCCGAACCTGATCGTCGCCGATTCGAACGTCAAGGGTCTGCCGAAGAACGCCGTCGGCGAGGCTTTCGTGCTCTCAGCTCTCAGCGTGGGCTGAGCCGCCGGTGCTGTGGCGGATCACCCGGCGGCTGGGCATCTTCCTGATCAGCGTGATCGTCGCGTCGATCGCGGTGTTCTGGTTGCTGTCCGGGCTCGGGGACCCGGCCCGGATCGCGCTGGGCACCTCGGCCACCGACGCGAGCGTCCGCCAGCTGCGCGGCGAGATGGGGCTGAACCGCCCGTTGGTCAGCCAGTACCTGTCGTGGGCCGGCGGAGCTCTGCACGGCAGCTTCGGCACCTCGTTCGTCAACAAGACGCTGATCGGCCCACAGCTGTTCGACCGGCTGTCGGTCACGCTCTGGCTGGTGGCCGGCGCGATGGTGATCGCCCTGCTGATCGCGTTGCCGCTGGGCCTGCTCAGCGCGCTGTGGCACCGCCGGGCGGGCGGCTGGATCATCTCGGGCGTCACCCAGCTGGGCGTCGCGGTGCCGGCGTTCCTGGTCGGCATCCTGGCGGTGGCGTTGTTCGCGGTGAAGCTGGGCTGGCTACCCGCCAACGGATATGACGTCCCCGCCGTCGACCCGGTCGCCTTCCTGCGCGACATGATCCTGCCGTGGTGCTCGCTGGGGCTGGTGCAGGGCGCGGTGCTCACCCGCTACGTCCGGTCGGCGGTGCTGGACGAGATGGGCTCGGACTACCTGCGCACCGCGCGGTCGAAGGGACTGACGCCGCTGCAGGCGCTGTTGCGGCACGGGGTGCGCAACGCCTCCATCCCGGTGCTGACCGTGCTGGGCGTCCAACTGGTGACGATCCTGGTGGGGGCCGTCGTCATCGAGCAGGTCTTCGTCATTCCCGGGATCGGGTCGTGGCTGGTGGAGTCGGTCGGCAACCAGGACACCCTGCAGGTGCAGGCCATCGTGATGACGCTGGTCGCCATCGCGCTCGCCGTGTCGTTCGTGATCGACATTCTCTACACCGTCATCGATCCCAGATTGCGACAGCAATGATCGGACACCGCGCGACAGCAATGATCGGACACCGCGCGACAGCAATGATCGGACACAGCGCGACAGCAATGATCGGACACCGCGCGACAGCAATGATCAGATTGCGTCAGCAATGACCATCGACGGCACGGCAGCGACGGGCACGGCGCTGGAACTGGGGCCCGCGCCGGCGATCCGCCGGCGGTGGTCGCCGACGCTGGTGATCGGGGCGTCGCTGGTCGGACTGATCGTGCTGGTGGCGGTGGTCAGCTTCTTCTGGACGCCGTGGTCGACGATCTTCACCGACGTCGAGCATCCGGCCGCCGGACCGGGAACGGCGGGGCACTTCCTTGGCACCGACACCCGCGGACGCGACATCGCCTCCCTGCTGATGTCCGGGTCAAAGACCACCCTCTACGTGGGCATCCTCGCGGTCGGCATCGCCGCCGTGATCGGCACTCCGCTGGGCATCCTGGCCGGCATGGTGGCCAAGGGACCGGCCGAGCTGATCATGCGGGTCACCGACCTGATGCTGGCCTTCCCGGCACTGCTGCTCGCGCTCGCCTTCGCCACCATCTGGGGCAGTTCGCTGACCACCGCGATGACGGCCATCGGCATCGCCAGCATTCCCTCGTTCATCCGGGTGGTGCGGGCCGGGACCGTGGTAGTGATGTCCACCGACTACGTGCAGGCCGCCCGGGTCGCCGGGCGTCGGCGGTTCGGCATCGCGTTGCGCCACGTGCTGCCCAACGTGATGGGGCTGGTGATCGTCCAGGTGTCCGTCAGCTACGCCATCGCGATCCTGGCCGAGGCCGCGCTGTCCTACCTCGGCCTGGGGGCCGGCCCGACGACTCCGTCCTGGGGAAGGATGCTCTACGAGAGCAAGGACGCGCTGACCTACGCCCCGGTGATCCTGATCTGGCCGGGCCTGGCGATCGCGCTGGCGGTGCTCGGCTTCAACCTGCTCGGCGACGGGCTGCGGGACCGGCTGGACCCGCGGATGGTCGGCCGATGACGGCGCCGGTGGCCGACCCGCGCGGCACCGCCGTGCTGACCGTCGACGGCTTGTCGATCCGGGCCGGGACGGTCGAACTGGTGCACGACGTCTCGTTCACCATCGCGCCAGACGAGCGGGTGGGCATCATCGGCGCCTCCGGGTCGGGTAAGACGCTGACCTGCATGGCCGTCGCCGGTCTGCTGCCGGAGGGGCTGACCGCGACCGGGTCGGTGCGGCTCGCCGGGGCGGACACCGACCTGATCACCGGTTCGGAGCGCAAGCTTGCGGCGATCCGCGGGCTCAAGATCGGCACCGTGTTCCAGGAGCCGATGACGGCGCTCAACCCGACCATGACGATCGGCCGGCAGGTGGCCGAGGGCATGATCCGGCACCGGACGCGCCGGCGCAGCGAGGCGAAGCAGCACGCCATCGAACTTCTCGAGTCGACCGGGCTGCCCGATCCGCACCGCATCGCGACCTCCTACCCGCACCAGCTCTCCGGTGGCCAGCGGCAGCGTGTCGTCCTGGCGATCGCCATCGCGAACCGCCCCGACCTGCTGATCTGCGACGAGCCGACCACTGCGCTGGACGTGACGGTGCAGGCCAAGGTGCTGGATCTGATCGCCCAGCAGAGCACGGCGGTCCAGGCCGCGCTGCTGTTCATCTCGCACGACCTGGCGGTGGTCGCGTCGCTCTGCGACCGGATCCTGGTGATGTTCGAGGGCGCGATCGTCGAGCAGGGCACGGTGGTCGAGGTGCTGACCGCGCCCCGGCATCCGCATACTCGGCAACTCCTCGCCGACTCGGACCTGTCGGCGGCGGGGGACGCGCAATGACCGGGTCCACCCCCCTCCCCGGCGGGACGACCGGACCCGTCGACCGGGGGACCGGCCCCATCGACCGGGCTCCCGGGCGGACCGACCCGGCTTCACCGGACGCAGTGCCCGCCGTGCAGGTCACGGGCCTGAGCCGGCGGTTCGCCCGACCCCGGTCGTCGCCGTTCGCGGCACCGTCCATGGTCGACGCGCTGGTGGACGTGACGCTGGGCATCCCGGCCCGCTCGCGCTTCGGCATCGTCGGTGAATCGGGGTCGGGGAAGACCACGTTGATGCGCCTCATCGCCGGTCTGGACCGGGCCAGCAGCGGCACCGTGGAGATCGGCGGCACCGACATCACCGGCCTGCGGGAGTCCGAGCTCGGTTTCCTGCGCAAGCGGCTGCAGATCGTCTTCCAGGACCCGATGGGGTCGCTCGACCCACGGATGCGGGTCCGCGACATCATCGCCGAGCCGCTGCAGGTGCAGGGCGTCGCGGGAATCGACCGGGCGGTGGCCACCGCGCTGGACCAGGTGGGCCTGCCGCCCGAGGCCGGCCGTCGCTATCCGCACCAGTTCTCCGGCGGTCAGCGCCAGCGCATCTCGATCGCCAGGGCCATCGCGCCGGGCCCGGAGATCCTGCTGGCCGACGAGCCGGTGTCGGCGCTGGACGTCACCGTGCGCGCCCAGGTGCTGGCGCTGCTCGAGTCGATCGCGGTGGAGCGCGAGCTGACGCTGATCTTCGTCTCGCACGACCTGTCGGTGGTGCGCCGCGTGTGCGACTCCGTCGCCGTCCTGAAAGACGGGCACCTGGTCGAGACCGGACCGACCGAGCGGGTCTACGCCGCACCGGAGCAGGACTACACCCGGCAACTGCTCGCCGCCGTGCCGACGCTGGACTCCGCGCTGGTCGCCGCCCGGTCCAGGCAGGCGCAGCGGAGCGCCGCTGGTAGGGCAGGATCGAATGCATGACCGATCCACGCAGTGCTGAGTCGGATCCGCTGACGCCGGACGCGGCCGCCGCGGCGATCGAGCTGACCCAGGCGCTGGTGCGGATACCGACCGTGGTGACCTCCGGGTTCGGCGAGGTGGAGGCGCCGGCCGCCGCACTGGTCGCGGAGCTGATGCGCGGGTTCGGCTGGGCTGTCACCGTCGAGGAGGTCGCGCCGGGCCGTCCGAACGTGATCGGGGTGGTGACCGGCGGCGCCCCCGGCCGCACCCTGATGTTCGAGGGACACCTGGACGTCGTCACCCCGGGCGAGGCCGAGAGCTGGTCGTTCCCGCCCTTTTCCGGCGACATCGTGGACGGCCGGCTGCTGGGTCGCGGCTCGGCCGACATGAAAGCCGGTGTGGCGGCGATGATCCACGCCGCCCGGGCCGCCGAGCTGGGCGGGTTCGACGGCCGGATCATCGTCGGGGTGATGGCCGACGAGGAAGGAATGATGCTGGGCGCCAAGCATTTCGCCCGGTCCGAGCTCGCGGCGTCGGGCATCGACGGGGTGATCGTCTGCGAGCCCGAGGGCGGCGAGATCTGCGCCGTCGCCAAGGGTGCCATCAGGTTGCGGATCGACCTGGAGGGCGTGATGGCCCACGGTGCCATGCCGCACCAGGGCCGGAACCCCCTGCCGGCACTGGGCTCGCTGCTGATGGGGCTCGGGGAGCTGGAGCGCCAGGTGGCCCAGTCCGTCGGCACCCACCCGCATCTGGGCGATTTCTACCTCACCCCCACGGTGCTCGCCGCGGGAGATCCCAGCCAGGTCAACGTCATCCCGGCATCGGCATCGGTCTACCTGGACGTCCGGACCGTCCCCGCCGTCGGGCACTCCGGGCTGCTGCACCTGGTCACCCGGCTGGCCGAGCAGATCGCCGACGATGCCGGCCTCACCGCGACCGTGACGGTGATCGACGACCGGCCGCCGGTCGACACCCCGGAGGACGCGCCGGTGGTGCGGGCGCTCGTCGACGCGCACGAGGCGCACACCGGCGAGGTCGCGGTGTTCGGTGGCGTTCCCGGCACCACCGACGGCACCATCCTGACCCGGGACGCGGGGCTGGCCACCGTCGTCTACGGTCCCGGCGGCAAGTGGATCGCCCACCAGCGCGACGAGTACGTCGACGTCGCGGACATCGTCACCTGCCTGTCCGTCTACACCGCCGCCGCCCGGATCTTCCTGGGCGAGCCGGCCCGGTGATCGGTGTGACCCTCCCGGCGGGGCCCCGCAACACCTTCACCGACGTCGCGGGGCTCCGGTTGGGGCATGCGGAACGGCGCGACGCCGGACACCTGAGCGGGACGACGGTGGTCCTCGCCGCCGACGGGATGGTCGCCGGCGTCGACGTCCGCGGCGGTGCGCCGGGCACCCGGGAGACCGACCTGCTGCACCCGACCGCGTCCCTGCAGCGCGTGCACGCCATCGTGCTGACCGGCGGCAGCGCCTTCGGGTTGTCCGCGGCCTCGGGCGCCACCGACGCGCTGGCCGCGGCCGGCATCGGCTTCCCGGTGGGAGCGCCGGAGGACGTGGTGCCGATCGTTCCTGCCGCCGTGCTGTTCGACCTCGGCCGCGGCGGCAGCTTCGGCGCCCGCCCCGGTCCGGCCTTCGGCGAGCAGGCCGTCGCGGCCGCGCTGGCCGGCGGCGTCGACGAACGGATGGGCCTGGTCGGGGCGGGGCTCGGGGCCGTCACCTCCGGGATCAAGGGCGGGCTCGGCGCCGCGTCGTCGGTGCTGCCCGACGGGACGGTGGTCGCCGCACTGGTGGTCGCCAACGCGGTCGGCTCGCCGGTCGACCCGCGTACCGGCGAGCTGCTGGGCGCGCGGCTCCTGCTGCCGGGCGACTTCCCGGGCCTGCGCGCACCGACCGACGAGCACCGGCGAGCGCTACTGGGGGTGATCGGTCGCACCGGGCCGCACCTGCGGACTCCGGCGGCGAGCATCACCAACACCTCGATCGGCATCGTCGCGACGGACGCCACGCTGACCAAGGCGCAGTGCACGAAGATGGCCGGCACCGCCCATGACGGTCTCGCCCGGGCGCTGAACCCGGTGCACACCCAGTTCGACGGCGACACCCTCTTCGCCGTCTCCTCGGCGACCGGGCCGGCACCGGACGAGATCGGCCTGCACGACATCCTCTGCGCCGCAGCCGATGTCGTCACCCGGGCACTGGTCCGCGGGCTGCTGGCCGCGGAGTCGGTGCAGACCGCCGGAGGTTCCTGGTCCAGCTACCTGGATCTCGCGCCGTCGGCGCGCGCCAACGCGGCCGACCGCTGAGGAGGAGAGGCACGCCGTGGTGAATCCGGACGTCCGGCCGCCGGCCGGGCACCTGCCCATCGGACCCGGCTGGGTGCCCACCGCGACGACGACGCCGGTGGTCTTCCCGTTCGACGGGAGCCTCGTCGACCGCGCACCGTGCGGGACGGCGGAGCTGGCCGCCGCAGCCGTGGCAGCAGCCGTCGATGCCCGGACACCCACCGCAAGGATGAGCACCGCGGCCCGGATGACGGTGCTGTCCCAGGTGGCGGCGTGGGTCACGGCCAAGGGACCACTGCTGGTCGACCTGTTGATCCTGGAGACCGGCAAGCCGCGGATCGACTGCGAGACCGAGGTCGCCAGGACGGCGCTCACCTGGACGCTGGCCGCCGCCGAGCCGCCCCGGCCGCGCGGTGAGACGGTGCCGGTGGATTTCCTGCCCGGCGCCGGCTCGCTGATCGCGTCCTACACCCGGCGACCGGCGGGCGTGGTGGTCGGCATCGCCGGCTTCAACTACCCCCTGCTGCTCGCCTCGCACAAGATCGCCCCGGCGATCGCCGCCGGCTGCCCGGTGATCCTCAAACCCGCCCCGGCCACACCGCTGGCCTCGCTCTGGCTGGTCGCCGCCGTCCGCGACGCCCTGGCCGAGGTGGGCGCGCCCCTGCAGGCCGTGCAGGCGGTGACCGGTGGCACCGAGGTAGGGGTGGCGCTGACCACCGACCCCCGGGTCGCGGTGGTGTCCTTCACCGGCTCGGCGGCCGTCGGGCACGCCATCGCCCGCGCGAGCGCGCCGCGCAAGGCGGTGCTGGAGCTGGGCTCGAACTCCGCCCTGGTCGTGGCCGACGACGCGGACCTCGACGCGGCGGCGGCGGCGGTCGCCGGCGGCGGCTTCTACGCCTCCGGGCAGGCCTGCATCTCGGTGCAGCGGGTGATCGTCGCCGCTGCGGTCGCCGACGAGTTCACCGACCTGCTGCTGCGGCGGGTGGAAGAGATCGAGGTGGGCGACCCGCGCTCCCGGTCGGTGCGGGTCGCACCGCTGATCGACGGCGCCGCCACCGACCGGGTGCTGCAGTGGATCGGGGACGCCGTGGCCGCCGGTGCGCGGCTGCTGGCCGGCGGCGAGCGCGACGGGCGCAGCATCCGTCCGGCGGTGGTGGCCGATGTCCCCGACGGCACGCTGCTGTGGGACGAGGAGGTGTTCGGCCCGGTGGTCGCGCTGCGGACGGTCGAGTCGTTCCAGCAGGCCCTGGACGTGGCCAACGCCACGCGCTACGGGCTGCAGGCCGCGGTGTTCACCTCGTCGCTGGCCAGGGCTCAGCAGGCCATCGACGATCTGGAGGTGGGCGGCGTCATCGTCAACGACGTGCCGGGCTTCCGATCGGACGCGCTGGCCTACGGTGGTGTGAAGGACTCGGGCATCGGCCGGGAGGGTCCGCACTGGGCGGTACAGGAGTTCACCGTCACCCGGGCGGCGGTGATCCGGCCGGTCGCCGGCCAGTGACCCCCGCTGCATCGGGTCCGGTAGTCAACCCGATCGTCCTAGCGCATGCCCGTACCGACAGCAGCCGCCCCTACCGCCGGACCGCCCCGAGGAGGATCTGTGCAGCCGCATCCACCCGTGCCGGCCGGCTCACCCGCGGAGCCGGGACCGTCGCCGGAGCGCTACCGCAGCCTGTTCGACCTCACCGGCCGGACGGCGCTGGTGGTCGGTGCCGGCGGCATCGGGTCCGAGGTCGCCGCGGCGCTGGCCGCGCACGGCGCAGCGGTCACTGCGGCCGACGTGAACCCGCAGGTGGCGCGCGGTACCGCGCAGCTCTGCGGCGGCCGACCGGCCACCGTCGACGTCACCGATACCGCGTCGGTAGGTGCCCTGCTCGCGGACGGGGCGCCCGACATCCTGGTGACCACCGTCGGCCGGAACATCCGCAAGCCGCTGGCGGCCTACACCGACGACGACTTCTCCGCCGTGCTGGACGTCAACCTGCGCGGCGTGTTCACCCTGCTGCGGGCATTCGGGCCGGCCATGGCGAAGCGGGGGAGCGGATCGTTCGTCGCCTTCTCCTCGATCCGCGCGCAGACCGTGGAACCCGGGCAGGGTGCCTACGCAGCCAGCAAGGCAGGCCTGGTCCAGCTCATCCGCACGGCCGCGGCGGAGTTCGGAGCCGCCGGTGTCCGGTTCAACGCCATCGCACCCGGCGTGGTCGCCACCGAGCTGACCGGGCAGATCCGTGCCGACGCCGGCTGGTCGCAGGCGTACGCCGACAAGGGAGCGCTGCGCCGCTGGGCCCAGCCGCACGAGATGGCCGGAGCCGCGGTGTTCCTCGCCTCCGATGCCGCATCCTTCGTGACCGGATCGGTCCTGCTGGTGGACGGCGGCTGGACGGCCGTCGACGGCCGGTTCGACCCGCCGCTGTGACGTCCACCGGCAGGACCTCGCCCGTACCGGTGTCCCCGTGGCTGGTCGTCGGCCGGGTGTCGGCGGCCCTGTCGTTCCCGATCTGCGTGTTGCTCCAGGCACTGCACCACGACTTCTTCCCACCCGAGATCTCCGTGTCGCAGTACGGCACCGGCCCGACGGGCTGGGTGTTCACGCTGTGGACGGTCACCCTGTCGCTGGCGGTGCTCGCCCTGGTGATCGGTGGTCCTGAGCTGTACTCCGCACGCGCCCACGGCGCCCACCTCTGGTTGGCCATCGGCAGCTCCGGCCTGTTGGTGATGGGAGTCGTGCGGACCGATGTCGGTGGCGCGCAGCACTCGTGGCACGCGAAGGTGCACACCGCCGCTTCCATCGTCGGGCTCCTGGCCATCCCGATCGGGATGGCGCTGGCGCTGAGCTGGGCGCGCACGTGGTGGCGCAGGGCCGCCTGGTCGCTCGTGGTGCTGAGCGACGCGGCCCTGCTGCTGGTGCTGGTCTCGGCTTTCGGGGTGGCCACTCCCGGGCTGGACGCACCGCACTCCTGGGCGCTGTGGCAGGCGGTCGCGGTCACCGTCGACATGGTGTTCGTCGGCGTGTTCGCGCTGGCCGGGTTCAGCGGTCAGCGGCGACCGACGGAGGACGGCGCTTCCCTGCCGCCGATTCCCGCCCGCGCGACGGGTGGTGTCAGCGGCGGCGAGAGCAGGTGAAATCGCTGTGGCGTTCCATGTGGAAGAATTTGATTGCCGACCCGTGTTGGGGTCGGCACCGTCAGGCCGCCCGGATCACGTCTGCGCCCTGAGAAATGCTTCTGGCTTTCGTTTCGTTCGCCGTCGCCGGTGGGAATCGGCATGGCGGACAACCGGGACCGCCCGGGATCGACCACCGGGAACGACCACAAGGAGGATCGGCAATGACCGACAGCAGCGCACCCGTGCGAACCGTGACGCCTCGCCGGCGGCCGCACGTCGTCATCATCGGTGGTGGCTTCGCCGGTCTGTCCACGATCCGCGCACTGCGCAAGGCCGACGTCGACATCACGCTGGTCGACCGGCATACCTACAACGCCTTCCAGCCGCTGCTGTACCAGGTGGCCACCGCCGGCCTCAACCCCGGCGACGTCACCTTCTTCCTGCGCGCGGCGCGGATGTCGCAGCGCAACGTCAGCTTCCGGCAGGGCGAGCTGGCCAGCATCGACAGCGACGGGCAGAAGATCGTCTTCCGCGACGGCGGCGAGATGGGTTACGACTTCCTGGTACTGGGCACCGGCGCGACCACGAACTACTTCGGCACCAAGGGTGCCGAGGAGAACTCGATGGCCATCTACACCAGGGCGCAGGCGCTCAAGCTCCGCGACCAGATCTTCACCAGCCTGGAGCACTACGCCGCCTCCGCGGCCGTCGGCGACCTGTCCATGGTCGTCGTCGGGGCGGGGCCCACCGGCGTGGAGATGGCCGGCGCGCTCGCCGAGCTCCGCAACGACGCCATGGCGTCGATCTACCCCGAGCTCGACCCGCGCCGCACGCACATCGTGCTGGTCGAGATGACCAACAAGGTCCTCGCCCCGTTCGACGTCAAGCTGCAGGAGTTCGCTGCCCGCGCCCTCCGCGAGCGGGGGGTGGAGCTCAAGCTGGGCACCTCGGTGGCCGAGGTCCGTCCCGACGGTGTCGAGTTCGGCAACGGCGAGTTCCTCAAGGCCGGTGTGGTGGTCTGGGCGACCGGTGTCACGGTGCCCAAGGCGGTCGCCGACTGGGGCCTGCCGCAGGGCCGGGGCGGCCGCATCACGGTCGATTCGGAGCTGCGCGTCATCGGCAAGAAGAACATCTTCGCCGCCGGCGACATCGCGATCACCCCGGACGCCCTGCCCCAGCTGGCCCAGCCGGCACTGCAGGGGGGCAAGCACATCGGCAAGCAGATCTCGTCGCTGGTGATCGGCCGGCCGGTGCAGCCGTTCGTCTACCACGACAAGGGCACCATGGCCACGGTCGGCCGCCGCGCCGCCGTCGCCGACATCGCGCTGATCAAGGGCAAGTCGATCAAGTTGACCGGGACGCCGGCCTGGCTGGTCTGGATCTTCATCCACATCGTCATGCTGCTGGGCAACCGCAACCGGCTGGCCACCTTCGTCAACCTGTTCACCAAGTACCTGGCGCCCTCCCGGCGGACCAACCCGATCGTGGGCGACGTGCCGGTGTTCGAGCACCGTGCGCCGGAGGAGAGCAGGTAGCCCGTCGACGAGTGCGCTGGCCCGGTTTCCTGGAGGAGGCCGGGCCAGCGGCGTTTCACGGCAGCTCCATCGTGCGTGGTCGGTCCGAGCGAGCGAGGTCACACCGACGGTGCGCCAAAACAGGATGATGCATCAACAACGCACGTAGGCTGGACGGGTGAGCAAAGCCGAGGTGGGATCGCCGGTCGCCGCCGGCGTCGAACCACAGGACAGCTCCGCCCCGGGCGTCCGATGGCTGGATCCGGCGGAGGCCAGGGCGTGGCGCGCGCTGCAGAGCATGAACATGCCCCTGCTGGCCGCCCTCAACCGCGACCTCACCCGGCACTCGAGCCTGTCCAACGCCGACTACGCGGTTCTCGTGCACCTGTCGGAGACCCCGGGGCACCGGGTGCGGGCCCGTGACCTGGTGCGCGGCCTCGGCTGGGAGAAGAGCAGGCTGTCGCACCACATCCGGCGGATGGAATCGCGGTCGCTGGTCACCCGCCAGGAGTGCCCCACCGACGGTCGGGGCGCGTTCATCGCGATGACCCCGGTCGGTCGGGCCGCGATCGAGTCGGCCGCCCCGCACCACGTGGAGACCGTCCGCAAGTACTGCATCGACCTCCTGACGCCCGACCAGCTCCGGGTGCTCGCCGAGATCGGGGAGACCGTCGGTGCCCGGCTTGCCGCCGAGTGTTCCGCGCTCGACGCCGTCGAGCCGTGCTCCGGTAGCGGCGCACCCGACTGCTGACCGACGCCGGGTCTTGGCGCTGTCGGTGCCTACCTGCAGACTGCTTCTCGTCGGGATGTCGAGGCGAGAGGGACGGCGATGGGCACTGGAACGACTGCGACGAACGGGCGACGCTGGGCGGCCGCCACCGCGGTGATCACTGCGATGCTGGTGGCTACGGGCCTGTCGGCGCCCACGGCAGCGGCCGGCGCGCGGCCGCCCGCGCACCCGGCCCCGGTCAGCCTGCGGGTGATCGCGTTCAACGACCTGCACGGCAACCTGCAGCCGCCGTCCGGATCGTCCGGCCGTGTCACGGTGTCGGGCGGCACCGCCACGCCGGCCTCGGTCGACGCGGGCGGCGCCGCCTACCTCGCCACGCACGTCCAGCAGCTCGAAGCCCAGGTGAAGAACTCGCTGCTGGTCTCTGCCGGCGACAACATCGGCGCCTCGCCGCTGCCGTCCGCGCTGTTCCACGACGAGCCGACCATCGACGTGCTCAACGCGATGGGTGTGCAGGCCTCCGCGGTCGGCAACCACGAGTTCGACGAGGGTTACCGCGAACTGCTGCGCATGCAGTTCGGCGGCTGCCATCCCACCGACGGGTGCGTGTTCGAACCGACCTACCGCGGCGCCCGGTTCCCGATCCTGGGAGCGAACGTCACCTTCACCAACGGCCTCCCGGCGCTGCTGCCCTTCACGGTCAAGTCCGTGCAGGGCATCCCGATCGGCATCATCGGTGTGACGCTGCACGACCTGCCGTCGGTGGTGACACCCGCCGCGGTGGCCGGGCTGAAGTTCGGCGACGAGGTCACGTCGATCAACCGCACGGCTGCGCTGCTGGACCGGCTGGGCGTGAAGACCCAGATCGTGCTGATGCACCAGGGCGACGAGACGGCCGGCGGAAACGACCGCAACGACTGCAATCTCACCTCGGGCGTCGCCCAGCAGATCGCCAAGGCGGCCTCCGCCGAGGTCGACGCCTTCTTCACCGGTCACAGTCACCAGCAGTACAGGTGCTTCGTCGTCGATCCGGCCGGCCAGCCGCGACCGGTGATCCAGGGGCTGTCGTTCGGCCGGCTGCTCTCGGTGGTCGACCTGACTATCGATCCACGGACGCGTGACGTGGTCCGGTCCGCCACCACGGCGACCAACGTCATCGTCACCAGGGACGTCGCGCCCGACCCGACCGTGCAGGCCATCGTCGACAGGGCCGTCGCCGAGGCCGCGCCCATCGGCAACCGGGCGGTCGGCAGCATCACCGCGGACCTGGTGCGCGCGGCACCCGCGTCGGGCGAGGAGCCGCTGGGTGACGTCATCGCGGACGCCCAACTGGAAGCCACGGCCGGCAACGGCGCGCAGATCGCCATCACCAACCCGGGCGGCATCAGGGGAGACCTGACCTACGCGTCCAGCCCGGCCGGCGAGGGGGACGGCGTGGTCACCTATGCGGAGGCCTTCACCGTCCAGCCGTTCGCGAACATCATGCAGACGGTGACGCTGACCGGTGCGCAGCTCGACGCGGTGCTCGAGCAGCAGTGGCAACCTCAGTCCGACGGTTCGACGGTGGTGCGGATCCTGCAGATTTCCTCCACGCTGCACTACACCCAGCATCCCAACGCTCCGATCGGGTCGCGGGTCTCCGATGTCACGGTCTCGGGCGTGCCGATCAGCCCGACAGCCACCTATCGGGTGTCGATCAACAATTTCCTCGCCGCCGGGGGCGACGGCTTCACGGTCTTCGCCCAGGGCGCGGGCCTGGTGGGTGGCCCGATCGACATCGACGCGTTCACCGCCTATCTGACGGCGCACCCGAAACTGGCCCCGCCGCCGGCGGACCGGATCACCGTGGTGGCGTAGCCGGCACAGCGGAGCCGTCGCTGCTGGAAGCAGATCTGCTGCCAGCAGCGACGGTGGACGCCCGTCGCGGGCGGTCCGCACAGTGGGTGCATGACCACCCAGGAGCAAACACCCGACGTCCTGTCCGACCACCTCACCACGCAGCTCCACCGGCGACGGGTGCTGCAACTGGGGCAGGAGGTGGACGACGCCGTCGCCAACCGGCTGTGCGCCCAGCTCGTGCTGTTGGCCGCGGAGGACCCCCGGCGGGAGATCCTGCTGATGATCAACTCGCCGGGCGGTTCGGTCGCCGCGGGCCTGGCGATCTACGACACCATGCGCGCCATCGGCCCCGACGTCGCCACGCTGTCCATGGGACTGTCGGCCAGCATGGGCCAGTTCCTGCTCTCCGCCGGCACCCCGGGCAAACGGTATGCGTTGCCGCACAGTCGCATCCTGATGCACCAGGGATCGGCGGGCGTGCAGGGCACCGCCATCGACGTGGAGATCCAGGCCGCGAACCTCGAGTACACCAAGGCGCTGATGAACCGGCTGAACGCCCGGTTCACCGGCCAGAGCATCGACAAGATCGCCGCGGACAGCGATCGCGACGCCTGGTTCAGCGCCGAGGAGGCGCTTGCCTACGGCTTCGTCGACCGGGTGATCAGCTCGCTCGACGAGATCCGGCCCGCCGGCCGACCGACCGGACTGGGGTACTGACCATGGGTTCCTACCTCGTGCCCACCGTGATCGAGAAGACGCCGACCGGCGAGCGGGTGGTCGACGTGTACTCCCGGCTGCTGACCGAACGCGTCATCTACCTGGGCACGGAGATCGACGACGACGTCGCGAACGTCGTCGTCGCCCAACTGCTGTACCTGGACTCCGAGGGCAGCAGCCGGCCGATCTCGCTGTACCTCAACTCGCCCGGCGGCTCGATGTCGGCGACGATGGCCATCTACGACACCCTGCAGTACGTCGAGGCCGAGGTGGCGACCACCTGTGTCGGCCAGGCGGCGTCCGGGGCCGCCGTCCTGCTGGCGGCGGGGTCGCCCGGCCGTCGATCGCTGCTGCCGCACACCAGGGTCGTGCTGCACCAGCCCTCGACCGGTGGGCAGGGCACGATCTCCGACCTCGCCCTGCACACCCGGGAGGTGCTGCGGGTGCGGGCGCAGATGGTCCAGGTGCTCGCCGTGCACACCGGCCAGAGCGAGACGCGCCTGCTCACGGATACGGAGCGGGACAAGGTCTTCACCGCCGAGGAGGCAGTGCACTACGGGCTGGCCGATCAGATCATCCCGTCCCGCCGGTCGACAGGGCCGGACCGGTCACGATGACAGAGGCGGTCACGATGACGGGTGCGCTCACGCCGCCAGCGAGACGACGCCCGCGGGACGTCCGGCGTGCGCTGCCGAGTGGCCGATCCACGCATGCCGGCCGCCGGTCGCCGCCCGGGCGGCGGACCCGAGCGTTCGACCGGAGGCGTCCAGCAGGTCGGCTAACCGCAGGCCCAGCGCGCCGCAGATCGACTCCAGCATTTCCGACGACGGATCCTTGCGCCCCCGCTCCACCTCCGACAGGTACTGCGGGGACACCCCCGCCCGCTCGGCGACCTGCTGCAGCGTCCGGCCCGTCTCGACCCGTTCGCTCCGCAGCACCTGGCCGAGGAGTTGCCGCAACAGCGGCTCGGCCGGCGCAGTCACCGGTGCGGACGGCGTCCGGGGCAGCGTCGTGGTCGCGAGCTCCGCGGTGTCGTCCATGTGCGGAACTGTAGGCAGCGCGGCTCCGCAGCGCGACGGCTCCGGTCCGGCGTTCGCTGACGGCGGAACCACGCCTGTGAGTCAGCGTGCGCGAATCCGCTGCCGCGCGCCGGGCGCGGGCGCCCCCTACCATCTGGCGACAGAGGTGTTTCGCTCGCGTCCCCGCACGGAGGTTCTCATGCTCGCCGATTCACCCGCCTACAGCGGATTCAGCGTCGACGATCTGACCGCAGCACGCCGCTTCTACGCCGACACGCTCGGCCTGACGGTCACCGAGCAGAACGGCATGCTGCATCTGCACACCCCCGGTAACCGGGACACGTTGGTCTACCCGAGCGCCGGCCACACCCCGGCGTCCTACACCATCCTGAACTTCCCGGTGGAGGACATCGACGCGGCGGTCGACCAGCTCGTCGCCCGCGGCGTCGCCCTCACGCGCTATCCGGGAATGCCACAGGACGACAAAGGGGTGATGCGCGGTCGGTCGGTCGGTCGTGGTCCGGACATCGCCTGGTTCACCGACCCTGCCGGCAACGTGCTGTCGGTCCTGCAGGGCGACTGAAGAGGTCGCTGCACGGGGTGCCCCGGCCGGGCAGGTCGCGGCGGAGGACGGTCGGCCGCGGGTCAGCGGAGCGACTCGCAAGATGCGGCATCGAAGACATGCATGTCGGTGGCCGGGCGGCGCCACCCGGAGAGAACGTCACAAGGTTCGTCCGTGGTCGCCCCGCAGACGCTCGGCATCGAAAATAACGTTGCACGCGACTGCGCCCGAGGTTATTTTCGAAGGACGAACCCGGAAGGAGGTGGTCCCACGTTGAAGACGTTCAGGACTCGTGAGGTGGCTGGCCGCTAGGCCGCCGTTCCATCACGTCGGACCGTGGTCCGTTCCCACCGGGAACAGCGGTCAGGCAGTTAGTGGACAGTCACCCGACCCCCGGGCCGCCGACCAAGTCCAGTCGGCCCTTTCTCCGCCTTCGAGCGGAGAGAGGAGCAGCCCGGGGGTTGTCCTGTCTCCAGCCCGCTCACCGTGGTCCCCGGCCGAGTCCCCCGATCACTGGTCCAGATACTTCAGCACGGCCAGCACGCGGCGGTTGTCGTCCTCGCTGACCGGCAGGTCGAGCTTGGCGAAGATCGCCGCCGTGTACTTCCCGACGGCCTTCTCCGTGATGAACATCCGGGCGCCGATCGCGGCGTTCGATCGTCCTTCGGCCATCATCCCGAGCACCTCCGTCTCACGCGGTGTCAGCCCGGCCAGCGGTGTGGCGGCGTGCGGCCGGGCGAGCAACGCCGCAATGACCTCGGGGTCCATCGCCGTTCCGCCGCCGGCCACCCGGCGCACCGATTCGACGAATTCGTCGAGGTCGGAGATGCGGTCCTTGAGCAGGTAGCCGATGCCGCCCCGCCCGCCGGCCAGCAGCTCGCGCGCGTACAGCTGCTCCACGTACTGGCTCAGCACCAGGATCGGCAGCCCGGGGACCTGCTGCCTGGCGGCGATGGCCGCCCGCAGACCTTCGTCGGTGAACGTCGGGGGAAGGCGCACATCCACGATCCCGACGTCCGGACGGTGCTCCACCAGGGCGCGCAGCAGGCCCGGCCCGTTGTCCACGGCGGCCACGACCTCGAAGTCGTGCGCCCGCAGCAGCCGGATCAGGCCGTCCCGCAGCAGCGCTAGATCTTCTCCGATGACAACGCGCACGGCAGCTCCAGGGAGATGATGGTCGGCCCGCCCACCGGGCTCGCCACGGTGACCGTTCCGTCGAATGCTGCCAGGCGACGTTCGATGCCGTGCAGGCCGCCGCCGGGAGTCGACACCGCGCCGCCGATCCCGCTGTCGCCGACCGACACCGACAGCCGGCCGCCGGAATGACGCGCCCATATCCAGCCGGTCCGGGCGGACGAGTGCTTGGCGGCGTTGGTGAGTGCTTCGGCCACGGCGAAGTACACCGCCGATTCGACCGGGGCCGGCGGCCGCCCGGCCAGCATCACGTCGACGTCCACCTCCATCGGCGCCGCCAGCGCCAGTGCCTGCAGACCGCCGACCAGCCCGCGGTCGGCCAGGACCGGCGGATGGATTCCGCGGACCAGCCCCCGCAGATCGGTCAGCGCGACGGACGCCGACTGGCGGCTCTCGGCGATGAGCTCGCGGGAGAGGTCCGGGTCCTTGTCCATCATCTGTTCGGCGAGCCCCAGGTTCATGCTCAGCGCGACCAGCCGCGCCTGGGCACCGTCGTGCAGGTCCCGCTCGATACGGCGGATCTCCGCGGCCTGGGAATCGACCGTCTCCGCCCTCGAGGTGGACAGCTCGCCGATGCGGGCCGCCATCGACTCGGTGTCGGAGCGGCGCAGGAGTAATGAGGTGGCGCTCAGGTAGGTGCGGACCATCACCGGGGACGCCAGCACGCCCAGCGGCAGGACGAGGTAGAACACCAGCGCCACGATGCCGAGCGCAAAGCCGATCGCCGCATTCATCAGCAGCCACAACACATCTCGGTACGTGGCTGGCTCGGTCAGCTGCAACCGCACGCGCTCGACGGCGCCGCCGGCGGCCGGCGCCCGGTACGGCGACTCGACGGGCAGGCCCAGCAGGCGGCCGGCCGTCCGGCGTTGCCACGTCGCGAGCGACCGGGTCGCGCCCAGCGTGACCCCGAGCATCGGAATTCCGATCCAGACGACGACCAGGGCGATCGAGCACACCAGGAACGGCAGCAGCAGGATCGACAGGAAGCCCTGCGCGGTGAGTGCCCACGCTGTGGGGAGCGCGGCCATGGCGCCGCGCCGATCGGCCGTTCGCTGCGGCATACCCGGCGTCGTCATCGACGACCGCCCGTCGCGCAGGCGCTCCTAGTCATTCGCTCCGCTCCTCGCTCGTTCCTCGCTCATTGGAGCATTGTGTCCGGCCCGCGGCCGTGCGGCTGGGGGCTCAAGCCCCCTATCGCAGGATTTTCCCCCCGCCCACCATGGCGGGCTGGCGCACCCGGACGGCGGGCTGGACCGCTGTCGACGGCCGGCGTCCCTCGCGACGATTTCTGCACGCGCAGCGCTCCCCGCCGAACACGTCGGCACGGGCACGAGCGGTGCACGACCCGAATACCTCCGCATCCGCGACGAAGGCGTCCGCGGACGCGGTCCGCGCACCTACCGAAAGGAACTACAGATGACGACGAACGTGCAGACGACGGATCGTCCGACCGGCGCCGCGCCGCGGCACTCGGCGGTCACCCGTATGGCCGGCTGGAGCGGCCGGCATCCCTGGTGGGCCGTCACGGGCTGGTTGCTGCTGGTGGTGCTGTGCGTCTGCGGCGGCAACCTTGCCGGGACGCACAAGGCGACGGACGTGCAGCTGACGGCGGGTGAAGCCGGCCGCGCCGCAGCCATGGTGTCCGGCGCCGGTCTGGCGGGCAACGACGTCGAGTCGATCCTGGTGACCGGCCGCAGCGGAGCGCTGCCCGAGGCCGCGGCCCGGCAGGCCATCGCTGCCGTCGACCAGGCGTTGTCGTCGGTGCCGTCGGTCGCCGGCGTGGCCGAGCCGGTCCGCTCGCCGAACGGGTCCGCCCTGCTGGTCGCGGTCACCATGGCCAGGGACGCCGACGATCCACAACCGTTGCTGGATGCGGTGTCCACGGCAGCGGCCCGGTTCCCCACCGTGCACCTGCAGGTGACCGGCTCGCTGGCGATCGATGCGGACGTGAACAGCCAGCTCGGCAGGGATTTCAGCGCCGCGCTGGTGTTCAGCCTGCCCGTCACCGTTCTCATCCTGCTGCTGGCGTTCGGCGCGCTGCTCGCGGCGGGCGTGCCGGTGCTGCTGGGGATCAGCGCCGTGCTCGCGGCGGTCGGGCTGTCCGCGGTGACCTCGCACGTGGTGCCCGACGGCGGGACCGCAGCCGAGATGATCCTGCTGATCGGGATGGCCGTCGGCGTCGACTACTCGCTGTTCTACCTGAAACGGGAACGGGAGGAGCGACGCCTCGGACACCGCACCGACGCCCTGGCCAGAGCGGCCGCAACGGCCGGGCACGCCGTCGTCACCTCCGGGTGCGCCGTGATGGTGGCGATGGCCGGGCTCTTCCTGCTCGGCGACGTGAACTTCGCCTCGATGGCACTGGGCGCGATCCTGGTCGTCGCCCTGGCGGTGCTGGGATCGCTGACCGTCCTGCCCGCTGTGCTGGGGCTGCTCGGCGAGCGCGTCGACCGGCCCCGGATCCCGCTGCTGTCGCGGATCACGATGTCCAACCGTCCCCCCCGGGTGTGGCCGCTGCTGCTGCGGCCCGCGCTGAAGCACCCTGCCGTGACGCTGGCCGGCGGAGTGCTGGGCATGCTGCTGCTGGCGTGGCCCGCCACCACTCTGCACCTGAAGAACGGCACCGCTGCGGATCTCCCGCAGTCCATGCCCAGCGTGGTCGCCTACGAACAGCTCACCGCCCACTTCCCGGGGGAGAGCAGTTCCGTGCAGGTGGTTCTGCAGGGACGCGCCGACGCCCGGGCCGAGATGGTCGGCAAGTTGCGCACCGGCCTCGCCGGCCGGCCCCAGTTCGGCGCAGATCCCGAGGTGACCGCTGCGGGGGACACCACCGTGCTGACGGTCGCCGTGCCGTACCCGGAGGACAGCGACCAGGCGCACACCGCCCTGGCTTCGGTGCGCGGCACGCTCGTCCCGCAGGCGGTCCGCGGCGTCGACGGGCTCGACGTCGCGGTGGGTGGCTCCATCGCCGAGGACGTCGACTATCTCGCCGAGATCTCCTCCGGCGCCCCGCTGGTGATCGCCTTCGTCCTGCTGATGACGTTCCTGCTGATGACCCTGTCGTTCCGGTCGGTGGTCGTCGGCCTGGTGACCATCGCAGCCAATGTGCTGTCGGCGGGTGCCGCGTTCGGCGTCCTGGCGCTGGTGTTCCAGAGCCGTTGGGGCGCAACACTGTTGGATTTCCGCCCGACGCACGCGGTCATCGCCTGGATCCCGGTGTTCCTGTTCGTCATCCTGTTCGGGCTGTCGATGGACTACCACGTCCTGGTGGTGTCCCGCATCCGGGAAGGGGTCGATCGCGGGCTGTCCACCCGGGACGCTGTACGGGAGGGCGTCACCGCGTCGGCGTCGGTGATCACCAGCGCGGCCGCCGTGATGATCGGTGTCTTCGCGATCTTCGCCGGCCTGCACATGATCGAGTTCAAGGAGCTCGGTCTCGGCCTGGCCGCAGCGGTGTTCCTGGATGCGATCGTGGTGCGGATCGTCATCCTGCCATCGCTGATGGTGCTGCTCGGCCGAGCCAACTGGTGGGCACCGAGGTGGCTGGCCCGTCGTCCGATCTTGACGCGGCCGTAGCCGAACGCACAGCACCAGCACAGGCTCGGTCACTAGCTTCGCTCACGATCATTCGTCATCGAGGACGTGCGACCACCACCGTTCTCAAGGAGCTGACATGCCCGAATCACGCTCGGAACAGATCCGCCACAGCAACGAAGAGCTCGCGAATTTCCTGATCTGCGGCGACGCCCGGGGACCGGCCTGGCTGGCGACCCATCCGGAGCACCGCGCGCGGGCGCTGAGCCGGCTGTCCAGCCGCCACGCGATGTCCGACCCCCGCCTGCGGGTCCATGACGAGGACCCGCAGGCGATTCCGGGAGGGTCGGCTCTGCGGTCCGGGGGCCCGGCAGCGGCCGGGGGTTAGCCCCGGGGTTCGACGGGGGACAGCCCGACACCGGTGCCGGACGTCATCGGGCAGAATGTCCGGCATGACGCGAGGATTCACCGGTCGCCCACGCCGGCCGCAGAACGACCGGCTGCCGCCGGGTCAGTACGACACCGGACGCGACTTCCCGGTGCTGACCGCGGAAGTCACCCCTCGGCTCGACCCGGCCAAGCAGTCGGTCACCGTCGACGGGCTGGTGGAGCACCCCACCACCTGGTCCTGGCAGGAACTGCACGAGTTGCCCGGCAGTGTGTTCCACGGAGACATCCACTGCGTGACGACGTGGTCGAAGTTCGACACCAGCTTCGCCGGCGTCAGCGCCGACGTGCTTCTCGCCGCGGCCGCGCCGCTGCCCACGGCCACCCACGTGATGATCCGCTCCACCACCGGCTACACCACCAACCTGCCGCTCGCCGACATCACCGGCGGGAAGGCCTACGTGGTCTGGGATCACGAGGGGCACCCGCTGCCCGTCGAGCACGGCGGGCCGATGCGGTTCCTGGTGCCGCACCTGTACTTCTGGAAGAGCGCGAAGTGGGTCAGCCGAATCACCCTGATGGACCACGACGAGCAGGGCTTCTGGGAGCGCAACGGGTATCACGACCACGGCGACCCGTGGAAGGAAGAGCGTTACCAGGGTGACTGAAACGGGTCTGTCGCCGATGACCGACCCGGTCGGATCCGACGGGATCCCGGCAGCCGGGCCGGTGGTGGTCCCGGCAGGTGCCTGGCGGACCGCGACGGTGCGGGAGGTCGACCATCCGCACCCGGGCGGCGTCCGGCTGCTGCTTGACGTACCGGACCGCATCGATCACCTGCCCGGTCAGCACTACGTCGTGCGGTTGCGCGCGGAGGACGGGTACACCGCGCAGCGGTCCTACTCCATCGTCTCGGCACCGCACGAGCCGGGCATCGAGCTCTTCGTGGAGCGGCTCGAGGACGGCGAGGTCTCCGGCTTCCTCGCCGACGTGGTCGCGACCGGGGATGCGCTGGAGGTGCGCGGCCCGATCGGCGGCTGGTTCGTCTGGCGGGGCGACACCCCGGCGCTCGGAGTGGCCGGCGGATCGGGTGTGGTGCCGATGGTCTCGATGCTGCGGCATGCGATCCATCTGGGCGTGCTCCCGCTGCTGAAGATGGCCGTGTCCGCGCGCACGTATCCCGAGTTGCTCTACGGCGCGGAGTTGGTGGCCGGCGGCGCCATCGTGGCGCTCACCCGGGCCGCCGACCCGGCGGTCGGCCGCATCGCCGGGCGGTTGACCGCCGCCGACGTGCTGCCGCTGATCACCCCCGAACAGACCGGTTTCGTCTGCGGCTCAACGGGTTTCGCCGAGGCGGCCAGCACGCTGCTGGTGGGGGCCGGAATGGCTCCGCAGTCCATCCGGGTGGAACGGTTCGGCCCGACCGGCAGCTGAGAGCTCCGGGGCACGCTCCTGGCCCGCACCAGGTAGGTGCCCGGGACCCGTTGCCGCAAGGCGCACGTCGCCGCTACGGGATGTGCATCCGGCGCGGAGGTCCACCACGCCGGGGCGCCGGATCGCCTGACAGCGGCGCGCCACCATCATGGCGACTGCGGTCGGGGTGACTGATCTTCTGGGCCGGCGACTGCCGCGTAGTCGGCGTGAACGGCAGCGGCTTGCTGCAGGAACCGCAGGACGACCCGGGCGTGTTCGTCGGTCAAGGTGCGGGCGAGTTCCTGCAGGGGACCGATCAGCGGCTGCAGGGCGGTGTGCACCTCGGCGCGGGCCCGCTCGGTGGGTTTCAGAGTTCGGCGCCGCCGGTCGTGCGGGTGGGGCTCGCGGACGACGTGACCGGCTTGTTCCAACCGGTCGACGAGTACGGTTGCCGACGCGCTACGGATGCCCAGCAGGTCGCCCAGCTCCACCGGGCCCAGTGGCGTCTGGCTGCCGATCAGGTGATCGAGCGCGGCCACGTCGGTAGGCCCCATGCCGAGCCGGCGGGCCAGGGCGCGCTGGGCGTCGTCGGTGGCCTGCTGAAGGACCCGCAGCGCACGCGCGATCTCCCAGTCGATTGATGGATGCACGCCCTGATGCTAGCGTGACTGGTCACTAGAGAGTCTAGGTAAATGACCCGCACCGGCTTTGACGAGCTGCACCGGAATGGGAGGACGACTCATGACCACCCCGAACTATTCCAGCCCAGAGGAATACCGCGAATTGAACCGGAGGATGGCCGACGGCATCCTGGCCGCGGTCCCAGCGCCCTACCGGGACGGCGGCTACGTACGTCGCGTGGTGGAAGTCAAAGGCCGCCGCAGTGGACAGATTCACGCCGTACCCATCGCCGTGGTCACCCTGGACGGACGCCGCTACCTCGTCTCTCCCACCCCTGAACGCAATTGGGTGAGGAATCTAATCGCCCACCCGGTCTGCACGTTGCGGTCGAAAGACACGACGGAGTCCTGCACCGCGACCCTGCTCACCGATCCTGAGTTGATCGCCACGGTCATAGCGACCTATGTGGCCCTGATGAACGCACCTTGGGCCATCGCGCAGTTTCCCTTTGCAGCCGATGCCACGCACTCCCAGATCGCCCGGGCCGCAGCTCACGTCGCCGTCTTCGAGGTGACTTCCGTCAGCGGCTGACCGATGCCGGTCGATCCACGGGGGAGGTTTGGGTGGGTCACCAGCGGCTCGGTTGGATGAACGCCGCCGCAGGACGCCGCAGGTGCTGTGTGATGCGCATGGTCAGGTCCATGTCCGCGAGGCGGCCGGTCTTGAGATTGGTCAGTCTGCTTGCAGTGCAATCAAGTTCACCGGCGAGCGCTGCCCAGGTCAGGCCCTGACGGCGACGGTGTTCGTCCAGCGCGGCATGCAGCGCTGGCAGGTCCCACCGCAGGCGTGCATCCGGCCCCGCGACGGGCAACCGGGTCTCGCCCACCGCCACCGATGGGCGGAGGAGAAATTCTTCCGGAGCTCGGTCGATCCAACGCAGGATGATCACGGCGTACTGACACGACATCGTGCCGCGATGAGCGGTGCGGACGAGAGCGCCCTGGCACAGGTGGTTGCCGTCGAGCTCGGCGTTGAGTTCGCTCGACTGTTCGTAGAGCACGTCGGCCAGACCGTTCCAGTCCAGACCCCGGTCGGCCCGCTGGGCGTCGAGCGCACGGATCAGGGCATCGCCATCGAACAGCGTCTTCTCCAGCACGTTGACCATGACACCATAAGAATGGCGCGTGACCTAGAGTCCCGGCGGGACGAGCCGTGGTACCCAGGAGGAGTGACGGCGTCCGGGGAGTCAGGTCTGCAGGGCAGTCCGGGCTTTCGCCGGTTCTGGTGGGCGTCCACCGCGAGTGAATTCGGCACCTATCTGACATCGTTGGCGATGGCTGTGCTGATCAAGTTCCAGCTGCACGGCTCGACGGCCGACGTCGGGCTGGTCAACGCCTGCCGCTGGCTGCCGTACGCGGCCTTCGGGCTGTTCGCCGGGGCGCTGATCGACCGTGTGCGGCGCCGGCCGGTCCAGGTCGCCGCCGATCTTGCGCGAGGCCTCCTGCTGGCGGTGCCGGCGGTGTTGGCGCTGACCGATCGGTTGTCCATCGGCCTGCTTGCGGCCTTCCTGCTGCTGTTCGGGGTGTGCTCGCTCGCCGGGGACGCGGCGTCGCAGGCATTCCTGCCGCGCCTGGTGCCGCGCGGTCTGCTGACCGCGGCCAACGCCCGCATCGACCAGAGCTCGGCGGTCGCGCAGACCGCCGGCCCCGGGCTGGCCGGACTGTTGCTGGCGGTGCTCAGTGCGCCGTGGGCGTTCCTGCTGGACGCCGTCACCTACGTCGCCTCCGGAATCTTGCTGCTGGGCATCCGGGTCGCGGAACCCACCGCCCGAAGCGGCCGGGCCACCACCCTCCGCGCTGACGTGCGCGAGGGGCTGCGCTGGGTCTACCGCCACCCGATGCTGACCCCGTTCGCGCTGGCCACCCACCTCTGGTTCGTCTTCTGGGGGATGTCCGGCGCGGTGCTGGCATTCTTCATCCTCTCCACGGTGCAGCTCGGCTCAGCCGGGCTCGACTCGCTGGCCCTGGGCATCGCCGGTTCGGTGGCGGGGATCGGCGCGCTGGTGGGCAGCTCGGTCGCGCTGCGGCTCGGCCGGCAGTTCGGTGCCGGGGTGGTCGTGGTGGCGTGCCACGCCGTCATGCCCGTCGCGTACGTCCTGTTCGCGCTGGCACCGGCCCACCTGGCCGGCTGCGTGCTGATCGGGCTGGGCCAGCTCGTCGTCGGCGTGTCGATGGGTGCGGAGAATCCCAACGGCATGGGCTACCGGCAGGCCGTGACGCCGGATCACCTGCAGGGCAGGATGAACGCCACCATGCGGTCCATCAACCGGGCCATGATCGTTGTCGGCGCGCCGGTCGGTGGACTGCTCGCGGTGCGCCTGGGCTACCGGCCGACGCTGTGGATCGTGGCGGGCGGATTCACGGCCGTGGCCCTGCTGCTCGGCACGTCGACATTCCGCACCGCCACCCTGGAGGACGGTTGACCCGGGTGCGTCAGACGCCGTACTCCACCGGCAGCCGGCCCGCTGCCACCGCGCGCACCAGGGCGCCGTGGTCGGCCTCGGTCTGGTCGGCGTAGAGCCGGGCGAACCGGGCGAGCGCGACGTCGAGCCGGTCGGACGACCCGGCATAACCCGAGATCATCGACGCGCCACTGGTTCTGGCGTGGCCCTTGGCGAGCAGCTGACCGACGATGCCGGCGTAGTCGGCCAGCGCCTGCGAGTCAATGGCGTCGAGCGCGAGGGTGCCCTTCATGTTCCGGAACTGCCGGACGTAGTACTGCCGGTCCTCGACGGTGGCCCACCCGAGCAGCGGGTCGCTGACCGTCTGCAGCGCCTGCTGGTACTCCACCACCCGCTGACCCTGGTGCGCGTGCCAGGCGGAGTCGCCGTGGACGTACTTGGCCAGCACCGACCGACGCGCCTGCTTGAGTTGCAGGAACACCACGTCGTCGGGACTGCTGCCCTCCAGCAGCGCGACGTAGGCCCGAAGCCCGACGCTGCCCACCCCGACCACCTTGTGCGCGATGTCCAGCAGCGTGTAACCGGCCAGCGCCCGTCGCCAGTGCGGGGCCAACGTGGTCAGGTACTCGTCCAGTGCCGCCCCGATCAGGTCGGCCTCCCGCGCATCCACCCGGGTGATCAGCGGCGGCTCCTCGACGATCCGCCGGCTGCCCTGGTGTTCCTCGGTGAACCGGGGGAGCGCGCGGTCACTGGTCCGGGACCGCGCGCGGCGGGCCGCCCGTTCGATCTCCACGCGCAGCGAGTTCTGCGCGGTGCTGGCGATCAGCTTGTCGATGTCCAGGCGCTGGTAGGAACGGGACAGCAGGGGCTGCTCGGCCAGCACCCGCACCTCACCGCGGTACGCCGCGACGCAGGCCCGGGCGGCGCTCTCGCAGGTCTGCTCGCTGTGGTTGTTCTGCCGCCCGGCGACCCAGATGCTGGCCACCAGACGCCGCAGATCCCACTCCCAGCCGCCTGGATGGGCCTCGTCGAAGTCGTTGAGGTCGATCACCAGGTCGCGTTCCGGCGAGGCGTAGAAGCCGAAGTTGCCGAAGTGCGAGTCGCCGCAGATCACCGGCGTGATCCCGGTGGCCGGCAGGCGCGCCACGTCCTCCGCCATGACGATGGCCGTGCCGCGCAGGAATCCGTAGGGCGAGGCGACCATACGGCCCACCCGGGCCGGGATCAGCCAGTCGAGCCGGCCCTCGTGCGACTCCAGGACCAAATCGACCGGATCCGGCCGGTCGACCGGCGGGGCCCAGTCGCCCAGGCTGGCCCGCGGCACCTTGGTCCGCAGTGCGCGGCCCAGCCGGTACCGGTCGGACCTGGACGTGGGGCGCTGGCGGAGCGAGCCGTAGGAGGCGCCCTCCACCTCGGCGAGCACCACGTGACCCGACTGGCGGGCCGGTTCGGTCATCAGCGGATCCACCGGGCGATTCGTGATGGCCTCAGACGGCCCGGCCGCGCTGCTCGCGGTACCGGCGCACCAGGGCGTCGGTGGACGAGTCCGCCTGCGGCGCAGGCGCTGCGTCCTCGATGAGCACGGGGGTCAGCTGCGAGGCCTGGGTCTTGCCGAGCTCCACGCCCCACTGGTCGAACGAGTCGATGCCCCAGATGACGCCCTCGACGAAGACCGCGTGTTCGTACAGCGCGACCAGCTGGCCGACGACGGAGGGCGTGAGACGGCGCGCGAGGATGCTGGTGGACGGCCGGTTTCCCGGCATCACCTTGTGTGGAACGACCGTTTTCGCGGTGCCTTCCGCGTCAATCTCCTCCGCGGTCTTGCCGAAGGCGAGAACCACGGTCTGGGCGAAGTAGTTGCTCATCAGCAGGTCGTGCATGCTGCCGGTGCCGTCGATGGTCGGCAGGTCGTCCAGCGGTTCGGAGAAGCCGATGAAGTCGGCCGGCACCAGCCGGGTGCCCTGGTGGAGCAGCTGGTAGAACGCATGCTGTCCGTTGGTTCCCGGCTCGCCCCAATAGATCTCGCCGGTGGAGGTGGTGACCGGCGTGCCGTCGGCGTGCACCGACTTGCCGTTGCTCTCCATGGTCAGCTGCTGCAGGTACGCGGGGAACCGGTTCAGGTCGTTGCAGTAGGGGAGCACGGCGCGGGACTCGGCGCCGAAGAAGTTGGAGTACCAGACGCCGAGCAGACCCATCAGCACCGGCGCGTTCTCCGCCAGCGGCGCGGTGGCGAAGTGCTCGTCCATGACGTGGAAACCGCTGAGCAGGTCGGCGAAGTGCTCCTTGCCGATCGCGCACATCACCGACAGCCCGATGGCCGAGTCGACCGAGTACCGGCCGCCCACCCAGTCCCAGAAGCCGAACATGTTCGCGGTGTCGATGCCGAAACCCGAGACCCGCTCGGCATTGGTGGAGACGGCGACGAAGTGCTTGGACACCGCGTCCCGGCCGGCGTCGTCGGACGCCTCGCCGTCCAGACCGAGGCCGGTGAGCAGCCAGCGGCGGGCGGCGGTCGCGTTGGTCAGCGTCTCCAGCGTGGTGAAGGTCTTGGAGGCGACGATGAACAGTGTCGTCTCCGGGTCGAGGTCGGCGGTCTTGGCGACCAGGTCGGACGGGTCGATGTTGGAGACGAACCGGCAGCTGATACCGGCGTCGGCGTAGGCGCGGAGAGCCTGGTAGATCATCACCGGCCCGAGGTCGGAGCCGCCGATGCCGATGTTGACCACCGTGGCGATCTTCTTGCCGGTGGAGCCGACCCACTCGCCGGAGCGCAGCCGGTCGGTGAAGTCGCCCATCCGGGCCAGCACCTCGTGCACGTCGGCGACCACGTCCTGGCCGTCGACGGTCAGCTGTGCATCCGCGGGCAGCCGGAGCGCCGTGTGCAGCACGGCCCGGTTCTCGCTGGTGTTGATGTGATCGCCGCGGAGCATCGCGTCGCGCCGCTGCTCCACCTGCGCGGCCGTGGCGAGATCGGCCAGCAGGGCGAGCGTCTCGCGGGTGACGCGGTGCTTGGAGTAGTCCAGGTACAGATCGCCCGCCTGGACGGTCAGTTCACGGCCGCGTTCCGGGTCCTCGGCGAAGAGCTGCCGCAGGTGGAGGGGCTCGATCGCGGCCTGGTGCGCGCCGAGCGAAGCCCAGGCGTCCGTCGTCGTGATGTCGAGCGAGGTGGTGCTCTCGGTCATGGTGCGCTCCCAGCGGCGGTGGCGGTGTACCGGCCCATCCTGGCGCAGCCCCTGCCGACGCCGGGCACCGGGACCCTGGTCGTCGGGCCGTCCGCTCGCCGACCACGCCATACACTGCTGCAATCCAGAGGTGAGGAGGCGGGCGTGACCGACGATGTGCTCTGGGCGCCCAGTCTGGTCGAGATGGCCACCCGCCGGCTCCGTGAGGAGATCCTGGCCGGCCGGCTCGCTCCCGGCGAACGGCTGATCGAGGACCAGATCCGGCGGCGGTTCTCCATCAGCCGCGCTCCGTTGCGGGAGGCGCTGCGGCTGCTGACCCAGCAGGGCCTGGTGGAGCACCTGCCCCGCCGCGGGGCCAGCGTCACGCAGTGGTCCGACACCGACATCGCCCAGCTCTTCGCCATTCGCGCCGTGCTCGAACGGCACGCGGTGACGTCCGCGTTCCCGCTGCCCGACGGTGTGCGGGCACACCGGGTGGCGCTCGTCGAGGAGCGGCTGGAGCAGATGCGCGCCGCGGACGCCGCCGACGACCAACTCGGCAAGGACGACGCGCACCGCGCGTTCCACGCCGCGATCGTCGGCTTGGCCGGCAACCGCCAGCTCGATCTGGCAGTGGAGCCGATTCTGCTCAAGCTGCAACGGCCGATGGCGGTGAACCTGCGGACCGAGGCCGTCCTGCGGGGCCCGCAGGAGGGCCTGCTGCGCCACGAGCGACTGCTCGAGGCGGTGCGGACCAACGACAGGGAAGTCCTCCTCAGGGCGCTCGAAGAGCACGGCGTACAACGTTTCCTGGACCTCGAGGCCGCCACCAGCTGAGCTCCGTCGCTGGACGATCTGCCTTGTCATGCGATCGACCAGTCTTCGTCCGCGTCTGCGTTCCACGCCGCAGGCCGGCTGGCTGAACGACCCGCACGGCATCTGCTCACCGGTGGTCGGCTGGAAGTCGAACTCACTGCGACGCCCACCTCGCTGCCGGCCGAGCCGGCGACGTCGATCGGCCCGCCGGCACTGCGAGTTCGCCCTAACACATCGTTAACAGGACGGTTCCGTCCCCGACACACCGATTGTCGACAATCGACCGCATGGCAGAGAATGCGGCGGTCGGCCCCACCCCTGGCCCGACCATTGCCCGGCTCCTCGAGTCCTACCGGAGCGGCGCCACCACGCCGGCACACGTGGTCGCCCAAGTGCTGGCCGACATCCAGCACAGCGGCGACGACGGCGTGTGGATCACCGTGGCGCCCGAGTGCGAACTGCTCGACTGGGCAGCACATCTCGGACCGTATACGTCCGCGCTGCCGCTCTACGGTATTCCGTTCGCGGTCAAGGACAGCATCGACGTCGCCGGCATGCCGACCACCCTGGCGTGCCCCGGCTATGCCTACCTCGCGCAGGAGACAGCGCCCGTGGTGCAGGCACTGCTCGACGCAGGGGCGATCTGCATCGGGAAGACCAATCTCGATCAGTTCGCCACCGGTCTCAACGGCACCCGGACCCCGTACACCGTCCCGCGCAGCGTGTTCGGCGGCGACCTCATCTCCGGCGGTTCCAGTTCCGGCTCCGCCCTGGCGGTGGCGCTCGGCCAGGTGCCCTTCGCGGTGGCCACCGACACCGCAGGATCCGGCCGGGTGCCGCCCGCGCTCAACGGGGTCCTCGGATTCAAACCGTCCAGGGGACTGATCAGCACGGTCGGGCTCGTTCCGGCCTGCCGCTCGCTGGACTGCGTCAGCCTGATCGCAGGCACCGTCGACGATCTCGGTGCGGTGTTCGACGTCGTCGCCGCGCCGGACGAGCGTGATCCGTGGACCAGGACCCGCCGGCTGGATGCCACCCCCGCGGCGCAGGCCCGGGTCGGATGGCCCGACGCCGAGCTGGAATTCTTCGGCGACCAGCAGATGGCGCAGGCGCATCAGCGGGCGCGGGCCATCGCTGTGCGGGCTCTGCCGCGCAAGGTCGACGTGCCGCTCGCCCCGTTCCTGGCTGCCGGTGCGCTGCTGTACCAGGGGCCGTGGGTCGCCGAACGGCTGGCCGAATTCGGCGATTTCCTCGCCGCCCAGCCAGATGCGGCGCTACCGGTCGTCGCGCAGATCATTGCCGGTGGTGACAGGTTCACCGCCGTCGACGTCTTCCGGGCGCAATACCGGCTCGCCGAACTGAAGGCCGAGGTCGATCGCCTGTTCCAGGAGATGGACGTGCTGCTGCTGCCCACCATCGGCACCACGTTCACCGTTGCGGAAGTACTCGAGGAACCCATCGCGACCAATACAACGCTGGGCCACTACACCCATTTCGGCAACCTGCTGGATCTGTGCGCAGTCGCGGTGCCGGCCGGGCTGACCGCCGACGGCCGCCCGTGCAGCCTCATGGTGCTCGGTCCGGCCCTGTCCGACGACCTCGTCCTGTCGGTGGCGGCCCTGCTGTCGGAATCATTCGCAGCCAGCCCCGCCCTGCTACCGGCGGAATCGACCTCCTGACCGCGTCTCACCCTGACATCGAGGAGTTGCCATGACGGACCAGAATCCCACTCACCCCGCCCCGGTCGTCGACGCCGACCCGTCGCCGTTCCCGCTGCCCCCGGGGGAGGTGGCGCTGATCGTCATCGACATGCAGCGGGACTTCCTTCTTCCCGGCGGGTTCGGCGAGACGCTGGGCAACGACGTCTCGCAGCTGGCGGCAGTGGTCCCGCCTCTGCAGCGGGTGCTCGACGCGGCTCGAGCCGCCGGACTGCTGGTGATCCACACCAGAGAGGGCCACCTGCCGGACCTTTCGGACCTGCCCGAGGCGAAGTTGCGGCGCGGCAGACCCTCGCAACGAATCGGGGACCCCGGGCCCTACGGCCGCATCCTGATCCGTGGGGAGTACGGCCACGACATCACCGACGACCTGGCCCCGATCCCCGGCGAGGTCGTACTCGACAAGCCCGGCAAGGGCGCCTTCTATGCCACCGACCTGCAGAAGATCCTGGGAGACAACGGCATCAGCCGCCTGATCGTCACCGGTGTCACCACCGAGGTCTGCGTGCACACCACCGTCCGGGAGGCGAACGACCGCGGTTACGAGGTGCTCGTGCTCTCGGACTGCGTCGGTTCCTACTTCCCTGAATTCCAGCGGGTCGGTGTGGAAATGATCTCGGCGCAGGGCGGGATCTTCGGCTGGGTCGCCGATTCGGCCGCCCTCTTGCAGGCATTGCCCCAGCCCGCCACCGTGGCGTGAGAAGGAGTCTCGATGAATCTGCAGAATCCGTTGACGCGTCGCACCGGGCGGGACAAGCCGGGGCTCGACCTTCCGTGGTGGACCCGCGGGGAGACGAACGCATTCTTCGGTCTGGCGTTCAACATCCTGGTCAACGTGCTGACCCTGACCTCGCTGATGATCTTCGCGGTCAAGGTGCCGGCGGGCGACGTGCTGGGTACGTTGCTGCCGGCTCTGGGCATCGCGTTGATCGTCGGCAACGTGTACTACACGATCCTCGCGCGGCGCCTCGCCCGGAAGGAGAGCCGCGCCGACGTGACGGCGATGCCCTACGCGCCCAGCGTGCCGCACATGTTCATCGTCGTCTTCGTCATCATGCTGCCCATCTACCTGAAGACCAATGACCCGATGCGAGCCTGGGAGGCGGGGCTGGCCTGGGCGTTCGTCATCGGCGTCATCGTGCTGATCGGCGCCTTCATCGGGCCGTTCATCCGGAAGGTGACGCCGCGGGCCGCCCTGCTCGGCACCCTCGCGGGTATCTCCATCACCTTCATCGCCATGCGGCCGGCCGCACAGATCTGGGAGGCGGCCTGGATCGGGCTCCCGGTTCTTGGCATCATCCTGGTCGGCTTCTTCACCGGCTTGAAGCTGCCGGGAAACATCCCCATCGGGCTCGCGGCCCTGCTGGTCGGCACGGCCATCGGATGGGTCGGCGGGTACATGTCGGTACCGGACGTCACGGCCGCCGCGAAGGACATCTCGGTCGGTCTGCCCACCCTCGACATCTCCATGCTCGGGCACGGCCTGGCAGGTCTCGGACCGCTGCTGGCCACTGCCGTTCCGCTGGGCGTCTACAACTTCCTCGAAGCGATGAGCAACGTCGAGAGCGCGTCGGCCGCCGGCGACAGCTACAACCTGCGCAGCGTGCTGCTGGCCGACGGCACCGGCGCCATCATCGGCTCCGCGCTGGGATCACCGTTCCCGCCCGCCGTCTACATCGGTCACCCGGGATGGAAGGAGGCGGGTGGGCGCGGCAGCTACTCCATGGCCAGCGGGCTGGTCATCGCAGCTCTGTGCTTCCTGGGCCTGTTCGGGCTGCTGTCCGCGCTGCTTCCGCTGCCGGCGATCGTGCCGATCCTGCTCTACATCGGCCTGCTGATCGGCGCCCAGGCGTTCCAGTCGGTACCCCGCATCCACGCCGCCGCCGTGGTCGCCGCGATGATTCCGAACATCGCATCGTGGGGCGCGGGCCAGATCGACAACGCCCTGTCCGCTGCCGGGACGTCGGCGCAGAAGGTGGGGGAGGACGCCCTGACCGGTGCCGGGCTGGTCTATCACGGGCTGCACGTGCTCGGCCAGGGCGCGACGCTGGCCGGCATCGTGCTCGGCGCCATCGTCACCTTCATCCTGGACCGCAAGGCGCTGACCGCGGCGATCGCAGCGGGCACCGGCGCGGTGCTGTCCTTCGTCGGGCTGTTGCACGCCGATGAGGTCGGTTGGGCTGCGGCCCCCGGCCCGGCCCTCGGCTACGCCTTCCTGGCCCTGGTGCTGGTGGCCATCGGGCTGGTGCAACGCCGCGAAACCGTCGCTGTGCCCGCCGAGCCGCAGGCCGTCGACATGCCTGACGGGGAGCCGGTTCCGGTCATTCCGCAGCAGTCCGTCGGCGAGCCGGCCGGCTCGGCGGCCGCCGCCCCCGCCCACTGATCGACCGCCCGCCGCTCTCCCCGCCGGGTGCAGTGAGGCGTTGTCTGCGAGACTGCGCCCACACCCGCAGCGGAGGGACGGTCAGCCGTGAACACAGCCAGGATGGAGGCGTTCAGCGACGGGGTGCTGGCCGTCGTCATCACCCTGCTCGTGCTGGACCTGCACACTTCTATGGAGGGTGGGCCACTCGCGGACCAGTTGCGCGACGAGTGGCCGGCGTTCGCCGCCTATGTGGTGAGCTTCTTCGTCATCGGCGTCATCTGGGTCAACCACCACGCGGTGGTCCGGCTGCTCGCGCGGGTCGACCGGCCGATGCTGTTCTACAACCTGCTGCTGCTGTTCTGGGTCACCACCATCCCGTTCACCACCTCGACCCTTGCGGAGTTCTTGAAGCCTGGTGGCACCGACAGCCGAATAGCAGTCCTGCTCTACGGGCTGTCCATGGAAGGGATGTCGCTCGGGTTCACGCTGATGTTCCGCCGGGTGCTCAGGTCCGGTCTGACCCCGGCCCCGGTACCGGCCCGCGACGCCGGACAGGCGCTGCGCAGGTTCGGCGCCGGCCTGCTGCTGTATCCGGTGATCACGGCCGTCGGCCTGTGGTCGCCCGGGGTGATGCTCGTTCTGCTGACGCTGATCACCGTCTGGTACGTCCTCGACCCGACGCCGCTGCTGCCGGCTGACACCGGCGCCGATGTCGGCGGCACCGACCGGATCGAACAGCGCGACTAGCTCGCGTCGGACCGTCCACACCGATCGCGCGATTCCGGCCGGCCATGCGAGCAGTTCGATGTCGACCGGCCGCGGGCGCGGACGTCCGGGATGTCACCTGCCGGAAACAAGACCTTGACATCGCCGGCCTTGTTGCCGCGTCACCCGGTCGGAATGATTCCAGCCATGTCTACGTCTCTGACCGAGCCAGTCGTCGACCGCCAGTACGGGGCGCAGATCACCGCCGTCGAACCCGGGGGGGCCGAGGGCATCCCGCTCGCGGAGCGGCACGGCAAACCGATCCAGCTGCTGTGGACCTGGACCTCGCCGAACATGGAGTTCGCGACGATCTTCGTCGGCGTGCTCAGCGTGCTGTACTTCGGGCTGACGTTCTGGCAGGCGGCCGGCGCCATCGCCCTGGGCACGCTCGGCGGGTCGATCTCGATGGCGGTGCTCTCCAGCTGGGGGCCCAGTTCGGGCTTCTGCCAGATGGTGCTGTCACGCAGGGCCTTCGGCTTCCTCGGCAACATCCTGCCGGCCGGCCTGAACTCGCTGACCGCAGGCATCGGCTGGTTCGCGGTGAACAGCGTGAGCGGCGCGCTGGCGCTCAGCGCGCTCACCAGCATCCCGGGGTGGCTGTGTCTGGTCGTGGTGGTCGTGCTGATGTTGGCGATCGCCTACTTCGGGCACAACCTCATCCAGGCCTTCGAGCGGTACGCGTTCCCGGTGCTGACCATCGTCTTCGTCATCGGCGCGATCGTGATCCTGTCCAAGTCCAACCCGAGCCTGCCGGCGATCACCGCGCCGGGTTCCGGCCCGACGCCCGGCGGTTTCTGGATCACCCTGGGTGCCACCTTCGGCTACGCCGCCGGCTGGAACCCGTACGCCTCGGACTACACGCGGTACCTCAAGCCGGGCAGCGGCAAGGCAGCCGGGCTCTTCGCCGGCCTCGGCGTGTTCGTCTCGTGCACACTGCTGGAGATCGTCGGCGCGGGAGCGGTGACCGCGGTGGGTGGCGCCAACTGGAACGGCGCGAACCCGGTCGCCTCCTACACCGGTCTGCTGCCCACCTGGCTGGAGAAGCTCACGCTGCTGGGCATCTGCCTCGGCGCCATCGCGGCCAACGCGCTGAACATCTACTCGAGCGCGTTGTCCTTCACCGCGATGGGTATCAGGTTGCCGACCCGGCGGTCCCGTGCGGTCGTCGCGCTGGTGATGGGCGCGGCCGGGTTCGTCATCGCGCTGATCGGGATCAACAACATCAGTGCGTACGAGAACTTCCTGCTGATCATCGCGTACTGGATCGGGCCGTGGCTCGGCGTCGTGTTCGCGGACCGGCTGCTGCGCCGGTCGAAGGAGCACGAGATGGTCTACATCGACGAGAAGTACCGGAACTGGGCCGGACCGATCGCGATGCTGGTCGCCGCCGTCGTGTCGATCTACTTCTTCTCCAACCAGACCAAGTACATCGGTGTGGTGCCCACGCACCTTCCCAAGGTCGGCGACCTGACGTTCGAGGTCGGCTTCGTGCTCGCGTTCGCCGTGTACGCGGTGCTCTACAAGCCGCTGGCCGGCGCCATCACCCAGGGGGCGGCTGGCGCGTCGTTCTCGAAAGCCCGCTGATGGGCAGCGTTCCCACCATCGATCTGACGCCGTGGTTCGAGGGCACGGCGGCCGGTCGGGCCGAGGTCGCCCGGCAGATGGACCGGGCGCTGCAGTCCGTCGGCTTCTTCCTGGTCACCGGCCACGGCGTGAGCCGGGCGGACCGCGCCGCGGTGCGGGCGGCGGCGCGGGAGTTCTTCGCGCTGCCGGTCGAGGTCAAGCAGAAGTACGCGGTCACGGTCGGCGGCCGCGGGTGGCTCCCGCCAGGAGTGGAGGCGAACGGCTACGCCGAGGGCACCGAGACCCCACCGGACATGAAGGAGTCGTTCGCCGTCGGGGCGGAGAGCAAGACCGGCATCGCCGAGGTGGACGACTTCTGGTTCCCCGACAACGTCTGGCCCGCAGAGGTTCCGGCGCTGCCCGGCGTTACCACCGCCTACCTGGCGCAGATGCGCGAGCTGGCCGAGACGCTACTGACCGTTGCCGAGACGGCGCTGAGCCAGTCGTCCGGCTTCCTGACGGACAAAACCGCCCGCTCGACGTTCACCATGAACATCAACTGGTACCCGCCGGCGACCATCGCCGGAACGCCGGAGGACAACCAGTTCCGGATCGGCCCGCACACCGACTTCGGTACCTTCACCATCCTGGACCGCGAGCCCGGGAAGGGCGGGCTCCAGGTCTGGTCGCCGGAGGGCGACTGGGAGGACGCGCCGTACCACCCGGAGGCGTTCACCATCAACACCGGCGACCTGCTGGCCAGATGGAGCGGCGACCGGTGGAAGTCCAACCGCCACCGCGTCCTCCCGCCGCAGTCGGAGGCGCCTGACGAGGACCTGGTGTCGCTCGTCTACTTCTACGAGACCGACTGGGACGCCCGGATCGAGTCGCTGCAGCCTCCGATCGGCAAGGCCAACGACTACCCGCCGGTCGTCGCCTCGGACTTCCTCAAGCGGCTGCTGGACGCCATAACCGTCGGCTGACGGGTCGTTGACGGCCCTGGTCAGCCGACCGCCGCGCCCGACTCCAGCAGGGTCACCCGGAGCAGGAACGCGGCCTCGGTCCCGACCACGCCGTCGACGAGTTCGACCATCCGTCCGGTGAAGTCGGGCCCGTGCGCCGATTCGTCGGCGTCGTCGGCGAGGTGATGGGCCAGCTCGTGGAGGACGACCAGCTCACGCAGCGCCCAGGCCCGTCCGCTCTCGTGCAGCGGCACGGCGATGTTGGGCGGGCTCCGTTCGTAGTGTGCGCGGCCCTGTCCGGCACGGGCGCGAACCAGGACGGGGACGCCAGCCCGCGGCCAGCGGGCGATGACCCACCGCAGGGCCAGCACGGCGTCCAGATAGGTCTGCACCGAGACCAGCGAGGCGAACCTGCGCTCGGGCGGAAGCGTCACGTGCGACCCGGCGACGTCGACGACCGGGTACTCGGCCGAGCGGTCGAAGATGCGCCGCACCAGGGCTTCCGCCTCGTAGACCCTGGTGCGCTGCCGGTCGACGCTCATCCGTTCAGGGCCGGCCGGGAGCCGCCGATCGCCTGCTCGCCGCCGAGCCGGGCGGTCCGGCCGGCCCGGTCGCCGGCCCGGCTGGCCAGCGCGGAGTACCCGGTGGTGGCCGACGTCCCCCGCCAGTGGCCACGTGCGGTGGACACGCTCTGGTAGTGCTCACGCAGCTCCACCTCCCGGGCGCGCAGCACGAGTTCCACGCCACCGGTCCCGGAGGTGTCGGCGGCGACGGCCTGCTGCTGCGCCTGCCGTGTCGCCTCCTTGAGGCGGGCGCCGATCCGGCCCGCGAACGCCTGCTGGAAGTTGACCCGAGCGGTGGTCGCGTGCACCGGTCGCTCCTGCCACTCCTGCGACGGCCCCCGGCGCCAGGACGTCGGATCCGGTGGCAGTCGCACCCACCGCCCGACCGTCTCCTGCGCGTAGCGCCTGGACTTGATGTACTCGTCCGACGCCCGGACCATCTGCACCACCAGCGAGGAGTACAGGGCCTCGGCCGCATCGATGTCGGTGTCGAAGCCGTAGGCGTAGACCTGGCTCGAGTCGCGGGCGATGTCGCAGGTCAGGTTGTTGGCCCGGCCGATCTCCAGGAACAGCTGCACGAAGGTGCGCAGGCCCCGTTTCCCCGGCTCGCCGATGGAGATGGTGCGCTGCGTCGGCACGGCGCGTTTCTCCCGGGCGGAGGTGTGCGCCCGGGCCACCGCCAGATCGACGGAGGCCAGCGCTGCCAGGCGTTGCGCGGCCTGCAGATAGGCGTCGGCTTCGTGCTCGTTGTCGGTGGTCTCGGCCTTCCGCAGGAGGCCGGCGATCTTCGTCAGGTATTTGTCGCTCATGGTCGATCCAGTGTGGCCCAGACCCCCGACAGTCGTCCCCGGCTCGGCCGCCGGCCCCGGCCGGCCCACCCCCCGGCGCCCCTGACGGGTCGTGCCACGATGGCCAGCCTCACCCCTGGAGGAGCCCCCGTGGAACCGGACGTCGAATCAGCAGTCCATCCGGAAGTCACCGTCGCGCAGGGCATCCTGCGCGGTCGGCGGAGGGGCGGTGTCGCCGCCTTTCTCGGGGTGCCCTACGCCCGGCCGCCGTTCGGCGAGCTCCGGTTCGCCGCCCCGGCCGCCCCGGAGCCGTGGCCGTGCGTCCGGGATGCGCTCGAGTACGGGTCGACCGCGCCCAAGCCCGGCTACCCGCCGCCGGTGGACGCACTCCTTCCCGAGCCGTTCGTCCCCGGGGAGGACTGCCTGAACCTGAACATCTGGGCGCCCGCGCCGCCGTCGACGCCGCGGCCGGTGCTCGTCTGGATCCACGGCGGCGCGTTCGTCAACGGCAGCGGGGCGGTGTCCCTCTACGACGGGTCCGGGTTCGCCCGGGACGGTGTGCTGTGCGTGACCATCAACTACCGGCTCGGGGTCGACGGTTTCGGGGTGGTGAAGGACGCGCCCGCCAACCGCGGCCTGCTGGACCAGATCGCGGCGCTGGGCTGGATCCGGGACAACATCGCCGCGTTCGGCGGCGATCCGGCGCAGGTCACGATCGCCGGGGAGTCGGCCGGGGCGATGAGCGTCGCGACCCTGCTGGCGCTGCCGGCGGCGCACGGGTTGTTCCGCCGGGCGATCCTGCAGAGCGGCGGCGGGCACCACGTCCTCACCGCGGCGACCGCCTCGAAGGTGACCGCGGAGATCGCCGCCCGGCTCGGCGTGGAACCGACAGCGGCGGGCCTGTCGTCGGTGCCGGTGGCCGAGCTGGTGGCGACCCAGGCGGCGGTGGCCGCGTCCATCGCGCAGGCGCCGGACCCGGCGCGCTGGGCGGAGATCACCGTCAACGCGATGGCCTTCGAACCGGTGGTGGACGGCGAGCTGCTGACGCGGCGCCCGATCGACGCCCTCGCCGACGGGGAGTCGACGAACGTCGACGTGCTGATCGGGACGAACACCGACGAGCACGCACTGTTCCTGGTGCCGGGCGGTTTCACCGGTCTCGTCGGCGAACCGCTGCTCCGCGGCCTGCTGTCCGGGCTGGGCGCCGACGTCGACGAGCTGCTCGTCACCTACCGTGCCGACCATCCCGGGGCGACACCTGGAGAGCTGCTGGTGGCCGTGCTGAGCGACTGGTTCTTCCGGATACCGGCGATCCGCATCGCGGAAGCCCGCACGGCGCACGGTGCCGACACCTACATCTACGAGTTCGGCTGGCGCAGCCCGCAGTTCGACGGCCGGCTCGGCGCCTGCCACGCGTTGGAGATCGGTTTCACCTTCGACAACCTCGCCGATCCCGCAGGCGTTCCGCTCGCCGGACCCGCTGCGCCGCAGGCACTGGCCACCAGCATGCATGCGGCGTGGGTCCGTTTCGTGACCGACGGCGACCCGGGATGGGACGCCTACGGCACCGGGCGCGGGGTGATGTACTTCGGCGACACCAGCGTCCTGGTGCAGGATCCGCGCCGGTCGCAGCGGCAGGTGTGGGACGGTGTGCGCTGACGCGGCGAGATCGAGGCGAAGGAGCGCGGTGATGTCAGCACAACCCGGACAGACCGGGGCGGTGGTGGACGTGTCGGACCGCCCGGTCGCCGTGGTCACCGGCGCCAGCAGCGGCATCGGGGAGGCGACGGCGCGGCGGCTCGGCGACGCGGGTTACGCCGTCGTCGCGGTGGCCCGCCGGCTGGACCGGCTGACCGCGCTGGCCGACGAGATCGGCGGCACGGCCCACCAACTCGACGTGACCGACCGGGCAGCTGTCGACCGGTTCGCGGCCGGCCTGGACCGGGTAGACGTGCTGGTCAACAACGCCGGTGGAGCATTCGGCGCCGACCCCGTTGCCACCGGTGACCCCGCCGACTGGCAGGCGATGTTCGAGGTCAACGTCATGGGCACCCTGCACCTGACCCAGGCGCTGCTGCCGAAACTCATCGACAGCGGTGCCGGCACCGTGGTCTTCATGTCCTCGACCGCCGCCTTCGTCGCCTACGAGGGCGGCGGCGGCTACGTAGCCGCCAAGCACGGCACGCATGCACTCGCCGCCACGCTCCGGCTCGAACTGGTGGCAGAACCCGTCCGGGTCATCGAGATCGCGCCGGGCATGGTGCGCACCGACGAGTTCGCCGTCAAGCGGATGCGTGGGGACGCCGAGAAGGCCGCCGCTGTCTACCAGGGGGTCTCGCAGCCGCTGACGGCCGACGACGTCGCGGACACCGTCTGCTGGGCGGTGACCCGGCCGCCGCACGTCAACGTCGACCTGCTGGTGCTGCGCCCCCGTGCACAGGCCGCCCAGCACAAGGTCGACCGGTCCGGCTGACGGTCCGGTGAGCCGCTGTGTGGTGCTGGTCACCGGCATGTCCGGGACCGGGAAGTCGACCGCGCTGCAGGCCCTGGCCCGTCGCGGTCACCCGGTGGTCGACACGGACGACGGAGGCTGGATCGTCGAGGTGGCGACGCCGAACGGTGCCGAGCCGATGTGGGACCTGAGCCGGGTCGGCGCCCTGCTCGACGCACACCGGGACGGCTGGCTGTTCGTGGCCGGCTGCGTGGCCAACCAGGGCGCCCTCTACCACCGTTTCGACGCTGTCGTCCTGCTCACCGCACCCGTCGAGGTCCTGCTGGCCCGCGTCGTCGACAGACCGAACCCCTATGGATCGAACCCGGCGGACCGCGTCCGGATCGCTGCGGACCTGGCCGCGTTCGAACCGGTGCTGCGGGCCGGGGCCGACCTCGAGATCGCCACCACCGCACCCCTTGACGACGTCGTCGCGCAGCTGGAACGCCTGGCGGCCGCGCCGGATCCAGCACGCCGCAGTCGGCGGTCCGTTACCGGGCCGACATGAACGTGCGGGACGCTGGTGGAACCGCCGGCACCGGGCGCACCGCGGACAGGAGGGGGACCAGGCGTTGGATCTGCACACGGTCACCCGCTACCGGGCTGCCCGGTCGCGGGAGGATCTCGCGCTCGCGCCCGGTGAGCGGATCCTCGGCGGCGGCACCTGGCTGTTCTCCGAACCTCAGCTCGCCACCACCGGGCTGGTCGACCTGACGACCCTGCGGTGGCCGGCGCTGGAGGACGGTCCGGGCGGGCTGCGCATCGGGGCGACCTGCACCATCGCCGAGCTCGCCCGGATTCCCGCCCGGCCCGGGTTCGCCGCCCACCCACTGTTCTTCCAGTGCGCCACCGCGTTGCTGGCCTCGTTCAAGATCTGGAACGTGGCCACCGTGGGTGGCAACATCTGCCAGTCCTTCTCCGCCGCCGGGATGGTGTCGCTGTGCGTCGCCCTCGACGGCGTGGCGCTGGTGTGGACACCGGACGGGGGCGACTACCGGATCCCGGTCGCGGACCTGATGACGGGCAACGGGTCCAACGCGCTGCGACCCGGAGATGTGCTGCGCGCCGTCGACCTTCCGGCCGCCGCGCTGCGCGCGCGGACGGCGTACCGGAAGATCGCGCTGGCCGATCTGGGCCGGTCCGGCGCGGTGCTGACCGGCCGGATCGACCCGGACGGCGCCGCGGTGTTCGCGATCACCGCAGCCACCCTGTGCCCGACGGTGTTCCGCTATCCCGGGTTGCCGACGGCGACCGAACTGCGCAGCGACGTCGACGCCGCCGACGGGTACTACACGGATCCGCTGGGTCCCGCCGACTGGCGGCGCGCCGTCAGCGGTGTGCTGCTGGAGGAGATCCGCGGGGAACTGGCCGGATGAAGTTCGTCGTGAACGGGCGGGAGACCGCCGCCGAACCGCGGGCCGGTCAGTGCCTGCGCACTCTATTGCGGGAGCAGGAGCACTTCGCGGTGAAGAAGGGTTGCGACGCGGGGGACTGCGGCGCCTGCGCCGTGCTGGTGGACGGAGAACCGGTGCACTCCTGCATCTTTCCCGCCCAGCGGATCGAGGGCCGCGAGGTGACCACGGCTGCCGGCCTCGCGCCGGACGACGAGCTCCACCCCGTGCAGCAGGCGTTCGTGGACCACTTCGGCTTCCAGTGCGGATTCTGCACGGCCGGCATGGTGGTCACCGCCTCCACCCTGACACCCGCCGACCTGCCCGAACTCCCGCGGCTGATGAAGGGAAACCTGTGTCGCTGCACCGGTTATCGTTCCGTCCGGCAGGCGATCGAGGCCGGCGTCCGGCAGGGCGCCGATCCGGGTGAGCGGGCCGACGGGCCGGCGGCGCACACGGTCGGCCGGTCGGCGCATCCGCCGGCCGCGGCCCGGGTCGTCACCGGGTCCGAGCCGTACACGTTCGACCTCGACGTCCCGGGATGCCTGTACCTCCGGGTGCTCGGGGCGCCCCATCCGCATGCCCGGATCCTGGCCATCGACACCACCGAGGCCGAGCTCGTGGACGGTGTGCAACTGGTCCTGACGAAGGAGAACACCCCCCACCTGCGATATTCCACGGCCCGGCACGAGAACCGGCTCGACGACCCGGACGACACCCGCTTCCTGGACGACGTGGTCCGGTTCGTCGGCCAGCGGGTCGCTGCGGTCGTCGCGACCACCCCGGCCGCGGCGGAGGAGGCGTGCCGGCGCATCCGCGTCGAGTACGACCTGCTCCCCGCGGTGTTCGACCCGGAGGCGGCCAGGGCGCCCGGCGCGCCGCTGCTGCACCCCGACCGGACACCGCAGGACCGGGTGGCCGACGCCGGCCGCAACGTGGTGGCGGCGCTGCACGACGGGGTCGGCGGCGACGCCGACACCGCCCTGGCCGCGGCCGAGGTCACCGTGTCCGGCACCTGGCAGACGCAGCGGGTGGCCCACGCGCAGCTCGAGACGCACGGCAGCGTCGGCTGGCTCGACTCGGGCGGCCGGCTGGTGGTGCGGACCAGTTCCCAGGTGCCGTTCCTGGTGCGCAGCGAGCTCAGCGTGCTGCTCGGGCTGCCCGAGGACCGGATCCGGGTGCTGACCGCCCGGGTCGGCGGCGGATTCGGCGGCAAGCAGGAACTGCTCACCGAGGACCTGGTGGCGCTGGCCGTGCTGCGGACCGGGCGACCGGTCAGCTGGGAGATGAGCCGGAACGAGGAGTTCGTCCGCACCACCGTGCGGCACCCGATGCGGGTGCGCGTCGACCTCGGCGCCACCCGGGCGGGGCGGCTCACCGCGATGAAGATCGACGTCCTCAGCGACACCGGGGCCTACGGCAACCATGCCGTCGGCGTGCTGTTCCACGGCTGTTCGGAGTCCATCAGCCTGTACAACTGCCCGGTCAAGCGACTGGACGCGGAAGCGGTGTACACCAACAACACTCCATCCGGCGCATTTCGCGGGTACGGCCTCGGGCAGGTCATCCTGGGCGTCGAGTCGGCGCTCGACGAGCTGGCGCTGGCGCTGGATCTGGACCCGTTCGAGCTGCGCCGGATCAACGCCGTGAAACCCGGCGACCCGCTGATCGTCGTGCACCCGGAGCCGGACAAGGACCTGACGTTCGGCAGCTACGGCCTGGACCAGTGCCTGGACCTCGCGCAGGCGGCGCTGCGCCGCGGCAACGGGCGCCCGGCGCCGGCGGGACCCCAGTGGCGCGTCGGGGAGGGAATGGCGGTCGGGATGATCGCGACCATGGCGCCGCGCGGGCACATCGCGCACACGTCGGTGCAGCTGCTTCCCGACGGTCGCTACGTGCTCGGCGTGGGGACCAGCGAGTTCGGCAACGGCACCCTCACCGTGCACACGCAGATCGCCTGCACCGTCCTGTCCACCACCGCCGACCGGATCGCGCTGACCAATTCCGACACCGATGGAACCGTCTACGACACCGGCGCTTTCGCCTCCGCCGGCACCACCGTCGCGGGCCTCGCGCTGCACAAGGCCGCGGCGGCGCTGCGAGAGGTGTTACTGGGCAGCGCGGCCGGGCTCGCCGGGGTGGACCCGGGCCGGTGTGCCCTGGAACGCGACGGCATCCGCGCCGCCGGGCGGCTGCTGTCCTTCACCGACGTCATCCGGGCGGCGCCCGCGCAGTACCGGACCGGCGACGGGCTCACCGCCACCGGCAGCGAGTTCGGCGAGATCCGCTCGCTCTGCTTCAACGTGCAGGCCTTCCGGGTCGCGGTCGACGTCCGGACCGGGGAGGTCCGCATCCTGCAGTCGATCCAGGCCGCCGACGCCGGCACGGTGATGAACCCCGAGCAGTGCCGTGGCCAGGTGGAAGGCGGTGTGGCGCAGGGCATCGGCAGCGCCCTGTACGAAGAGGTGATGGTCACCGGCGGCATCGTCGCCAACCCGGTGTTCCGCACCTACCGGGTGCCGCAGATGGCCGACATCCCCGTCACAGAGGTCTATTTCGCGCAGACGTGTGACGAACACGGGCCGTTCGGCGCCAAGTCGATGAGCGAGAGTCCCTACAACCCGGTGGCCGCTGCGCTGGGGAACGCCATCGCCAGGGCGGTCGGGGTGAGGCCGCACGAGACGCCGTTCTCCCGGGACCGGGTCTGGCGCATGCTGCAGCCCGATCCTGGCATCGCCCCCGGATCCGTTGCCGGCGAAGGAGAACGCACGTGACCATGTTCCGCGGGACCGTGATGGACACGCCGGCCGACCCGTTCACGGTGGACGCGGCGCAGGCGCTGGTCACCGACCAGGACGCGGCACTGGTGGTGCGGGACGGCGTCGTCGTCGCCCGGGGTGCGTATGCCACGGTGGCGGCGCAGTACCCGGACGAGACGACGGTCGACCTCACCGGGGGCCTGCTGCTACCGGGTTTCGTCGACACGCACGTGCACTTCCCGCAGGTGCGGGCCATCGGCGGGTTGGGCAGGCCGCTGCTGGCCTGGTTGGAGGAGTGCGCCCTGCCGGAGGAGAGCCGGTTGGCCGACCCGGACTATGCCGGCGCGGTGGCCGAGGACTTCCTCCGCGGGCTCGTCGCGGCGGGCACCACCTCCGCGCTGGTCTTCGGCGCGCACTTCGGCCCGGCGATGGACCTGTTGTTCGCCGGGGCGGAACGTCGCGGGCTGAACGTGACCTCGGGGTTGGTGCTCAGTGACCGGATCCTGCGGCCCAGCCTGCTGGTCACCCCGGACCAGGCGCTGGCCGCCAGCCGGGAGCTGATCGGGCGCTGGCACGGACGGGGCCGACTGAGATATGCAGTCACACCCCGGTTCTCGCTGTCCACCACCGACGCGATGCTGGAGGTGTGCGCGGAACTGCTCGACGGCGACGTCTGGTTCACCACGCACCTGAACGAAAACCTGGCGGAGATCGCTGCGGTCGCTGAGTTCTTCCCGCGTTCGGCGCACTACCTGGACACCTATGCCCGTCACGGGCTGGTCACGGCCCGCAGCGTGTTCGCCCACAACGTGCACCCCGCGGCGGCGGAGCTGGAGGTGATGGCCGCCCAGGGCGCGTGGGCGTCGCACTGCCCGACCAGCAACGCCTCGCTGGGCAGCGGGATGTTCCCGTTGCGCGAGCACCTCGAGCACGGCGTGGGCGTCGCGCTGGGCTCGGACGTCGGCGCCGGCACCGGCTTCTTCCTGCCCAAGGAGGGGCTGCAGGCGTACTTCGTCCAGCAACTGCTCGGCCGGCACGGTTACCCGCTGACCCCGGCCCACCTGCTCTACCTGGCCACCCGGGCCGGCGCCCTGGCGCTCGGGATCGCCGACCGGGTGGGTGATCTCGCCGTCGGCAAGGAATTCGATGCGGTGTGGCTGCGCCCCGCCGCCGGCAGCCCGCTGGCGGTGAACCTGGCCAACGCCTCGGGTCCGGCCGATGCGCTGGCCCGGGTCTTCGCGTTGGCCACGCCGGCCGATGTGGCCGGCGTGTGGACCTGCGGGCGGCAGATCGGCGGCGCGCCGGCGACCGGAGGTTCGGTCAGGAATTGAGCTCAGGCATCTTGATCGGCTTGGAACCGGTGCTGGTGGCCGTCCCGTTGGCGCTGCGCGGAGCCCCGCCCTGGAAGCCCTTGCGGACCGCCTCGAAGATGGCCGAGCCCTGACCGACCAGGGACGCGGCGATGTCGCCGAGCCCGTCCGCGCCGTTCAGGACGGTCACGTTCGCGCCATTGAGGCCGGTGGCTGCCGACTTCACGATCTCCGGCAGCTGCTCGATCAGCATCCGGTCCAGCGCCACCCGGTTGTTGGATGCCGCTGCGGCAGCCAGCACCTGGATCTTCTCCGCCTCGGCGGCCGCAAGGATCTTGGTCTTCTCCGCCTCCGCCTGGGCGGGCTTGACCACCTCGGCCACCAGCTGCTGCTCGCGGAGTTCGGCGTTGCGCTCGGCCACGTTCTTCTGCGCCTGCAGCACCTCGAGCTGGGCCTGCGCCTGCGAGAGCGGGCCGGCCTGCGCGGCCGCGGCCTGCGCGCGGTCGACCTCGGCCTTGTACTGCGCCTGCACGATTGTCGTCTGCCGCTGGTACTCCGCCTGCTTGCGCAGCGAATCCTGCTCGGCCTGCGCGGCCATCTGGTTCGCATTCGACTGGGCGATGGCGGCGGCCTGCTGGATGGCCGCGTTGTGCGGCGCCGACATGGCGGCGATGTAGCCGAGCCGACCGTCGTCGATGGATTGGATCTGCAGCGCGTCGACGGTCAGGCCGATCTTGGCCATCTCGCCCTTGGACCCGTCCAGCACCTCGGTGGCGAGCTTCTGCCGTTCGGTGACGATCTCCTCGACCGTCATCGAGCCGATGATCGACCGCAGGTGGCCGGCGAAGATCCGGCCGGTGAGGATCGACATCTGGTCCTGGTCGGACAGGAACCGTTGCCCGGCGGAGACGATCGATTCGACGTCGCCGCCGACCTTGAACGCGATGACCGCCTTGACGTTCAGCGCGATGCCCTGCTTGGTCACGCAGGTCTCCTGGACCTCGGCTTCGGTCATCGCCAGGGACAACAGGTTGGCCCGCCGGAACATCGGCACGACGAAGGCGCCGTGCCCGATGACCACCCGGAACGGTG